>NZ_DATLPB010000090.1:0-5277 GCF_035535915.1 Acidocella sp. | reverse complement strand
AGATCGGCGACGAAAATTTCCCGCAATCCGGACGGCGGGAGCGGCTTCGGCGTCAAAACGGGCAACAATGAAAGGTCGGGCTGGTCGTTCAGCAAAGGCCATTCCCATTCGCATTTTTGCAGCGACAGTCCGGAGGCCCGGGTTGTTTCCAAGGTCTGCAGGATATTCTGCCCGCTGCGAGTCACGCGCAGGCTGAAACCAGCCTGCGCCAGGTCAGAGGAGACGGTGTCGTAATAGCGGCTCAGGAAATGCCGTGTCGCGGGAGGAGAAGCGTCGGGCGGCTGAAATTCGCGGGCGTGGTCGAGCTGGTTGGCGCCGCCTCCGGTCAGGCTCAGGACCAAGATTGTCTCCTGCCTCGCCGGCGCGGCACCCATGAAAGATCACCTCGCGTAAAGAACCGATTTCACATTCACGAATTCCTGCATTCCATAATGGCCCAGCTCCCGTCCATGACCGGAACGCTTGACACCGCCAAACGGGGCTTCCGGTGTCGAGGCGAGGATTTGATTGACCGCCGTCATGCCGGTTTGCAGGTCCGTGACGAAGCGTGCCTGCTCCTGCACCTCTTGCGTCCATACCGAGGAACCGAGACCGAAGGGGACGTCATTGGCGATGCGGATGGCGTCATCGAGATCGGCGGCGCGGAACATCATGGCGATCGGGCCGAAAATCTCCTGAGCCGTAAACGCATTGCCAACCGGAATATCGGTTAAAATGCCCGCCGTCAGATAGGCGCCGGGCCCGTCAGGCTGCTCGCCGCCACAGAGCAGTTTGGCGCCGATATCCCGGGCCTCCGCCAGTTGCTGCAGAACCGTGTCGCGTTGGCCCACACTGGAAAGAGGCCCCATATCCGTCTTCTGGTCGAGCGGGTCGCCGGCTTTCACGGCGCGCATGGCGGCGGCGAAGCGTTCCAGGAAATTGTCGTAAATCGCGGCGTGGACGATCATTCTCTTGCCGCAAATGCAGGATTGCCCCGTGTTCTGGATCCGCGCCGTGACGGCAGCGCGCACCGCCTGGTCGAGATCGGCCGACGGCATGACGATGAACGGATCGGACCCGCCCAGCTCCAGGACGATTTTCTTGAGATGGCGCCCCGCCTGTTCGGCGACCGCCATGCCCGCACCTTCGCTGCCTGTCAGCGTGACCGCCACGATCCGTGGATCGGCGATGAGATCCGCCACGGCGTTCGATTTGACGGCGAGATTCTGGAACAATCCGGCCGGCCCGCCCGCGTCACGGACCATTTCTTCCAGGAGATTTGCCGTCCCCTGGACCAGGCTGGCATGTTTCAACAGCCCGACATTCCCGGCCATGAGGGTGGGGGCCATAAAGCGCACCACCTGCCAATAAGGAAAATTCCACGGCATGATGGCGAGAACGACGCCATGCGGCAGCCAGTATGTTTCCGCGATTCCCTGGGCGAAATTCGTGCGGGTGGGGGCGAGCATTTCCGGCCCGACCTTCGCATAATAGCGAAAAGCGTGAATGCATTTTTCGACCTCGGCCAGGGACGATTTGAGCGTCTTGCCCATTTCCGCCGTGGCCATGGCGGCCAGCCGGTCCTTATTCCGTTCGAAATTATCGGCGATGCGGCTCAGAAGCTGGGCGCGCGCGGCGGGCGACGTACGCCGCCACTCTTGAAAACCAGCCGCCGCGGTGTCGAGTTTCCGCTCGATTTCCGCAGACGAAAGCTCAGGATAGGTGGCGATGGTCTGCCCGGTGGCGGGATTGATGCTTTTGAACATGGACGTTCCTCCGTTGCGGGACGTTGGTCCAAAGCTGGGAAGCGGGCCGGTGCGGTTCAACCGGAAGGAAGGAGCCGCTTTTTGAAAAAAGCGGCGCAAAAACTTTCTTTACGCTGGGCCGGAGGCTGTGTCGGCGCCAACGCCCATGGCCCGGCATAACAAAGTTTTTTTGCTACTTTTTGTTCACAAAAAGTAGCGCTTCCTTGCTTCTTTAACGCGCCGCGAGAATGGCTTCGACCGTTTCCTGCACGGCGAAGGCTTCCGCGAGCGTGGCGAGCGGGTGCGCGGCGCCGCGCGTCATGGCGGCGACGCCTTCGAGCTGGCGGCGCAGCACCAGGGGGCGCGTCGTTTCATGCGGCAATGCGTTCGGCACCGGCTGCCAGCTGCCATCGGGGCCGAGGCGCTCGGCATTGGACCAGTCGCGCAGCCGGATCGCCCCGGCGCTGCCGTGCAGCGTCCAGCGATTCAAATCGTCCTGCGCGGTGGTGCCGATGGACCCGGTGAGGGTGACCGGCACATTTCCGGCCGTGAGCTGTGCGCGGATCGCGCGCTCGCTGCGCCCGGCCTCGGGAAACGCCGCGAAACGCGCACCGAGCGTGAAGGGGCCGGCGAGGCGCAGTGTGAGGAACAGGAAATGCGAGACGACCTCACGGGTAAAGCCGCCCTGCTCCGGCCGGTCGAGCCAGGCGGCGGCATCGTGCTGCCAGGCGCGCGGCCAGGTTTTAAAGGCCACCTCGATGTCCAGCGTGCGCGGCGTGCCCACGGCGCCTTCGGCGAGCCAGCCTTTCAAGGCGTCCACGGCGAAGGAGGAGGCCATCGGGAAATTCACGGCGGCGCGCTGGCCCGCGGCCGCGGCCAGGAATTGCCGGGCCTCGGCGACATCCACAGCCAGCGGCTTCTCGCAGAAAATCGCCTTTCCCGCCGCCAGGGCCGCCTGCATATGGGCCAGATGGGTGGCGGGCGGCGAGGCGATATAGACACAATCGCACCCGGCGATCACTTGCGCAGCACTTTCCGCCCGCGGCACGGCGGGCAGGGCGGCGAGGCGGGCCATCGCGGCTTCCGCCGGGTCCCAGATGCCGCTGATGGCCACGCTGTCGGCGGCGTGCTCAAGGGCGGCGCGCAGCAGGCGTTCGCCCATGATGCCCGCGCCGAGGATACCAAGCTTGATCGGTGCCATGAAAATCTCCGGTTGGTGGGCATGGCTGCCCGTTGCGTCCTGCCATACAAGATCGGGCGAGCCGGGAGAATGCCATGGTCGAGGGGCGATGGGGCGGCCGGCCAGGATGGAGCCAATCATGCAGGACGCGCTTGCTTATAAAATCCTATTGCCGGGCGAATGGGCCGCGCTGCGGCGCGAGGGCAGTTTCGCAGGCGCCCCCGTGGATGTCGCCGACGGCTTCATCCATATGTCCACGGCCGCGCAACTCGAGGAGACGCTGCGCAAGCATTTCGCCGGCATCGAGGCGCTGTATATCGCCGCCGTCGATGTCGCGGCGCTTGGTCCCTTGATCCGCTGGGAGCCGTCGCGGGGCGGCGCGCTTTTCCCCCATCTCTACGGCACGCTGCCGCTCGACGCGGTGGTCGCGCACGGCAAATTGGCGCGGCATGAGGATGGTTCCGTGCGGCTGCCCGCCGTTGGGAGCGGAAATTAGCCAAAAAATTCATGCAATCGGGCCATTTTATGTCGATGCCACAGGCCCGAATGCATAAAAGTTGGGGCTGTCCCAGGGAGGCTGTCGCAATTTAGACAGCGCCTCGCGAGAGATCGGCATTTTTCAATCCAGCATTTCGGGGCCTTTCCTTGCTTGGTCAAGGGGATGCCCCGCCCGGATGCGCGGCCCGCATGCCAGGCGGGACCGACGGCGCCATTCCTTCCGGAAAGGGTGTTAAGGAATGATTAAATATCGGTGGCGCATTAACTATAAGATACGGTATCGTAAGGTATAAAATATTCGACTCCACGCCAGGGAGCACAAGGGGCGTCGAATCGGCCCCAAAATTCGGCGCAACGTCGGCGCGCGCTTTGTGATTCCATTTAGAAATCCTTCATGGCTGGCGCCGTATCGTGCGTTGGGAGGGCAAAGGTTGATGGAATATCTGAAATGAAATTCAGTATCGTCATCCCGAATTATAATTACGGGCGATTTATCGGCAAGGCGATCGCAAGCGCGCTCGCCGTGGAGTGGCCGGACCTTGAGGTGATCGTTGTCGATGATGGGTCGACGGACAATTCGCGAGAGGTGATCGAGAGCTTCGGCGCCAAGGTGACCGCGATTTTTCAGCCGAACGGCACGCAGCGTGTCGCATGCAATACCGGTTTCGCACGGTCGGCCGGCGATGCGGTTATTTTTCTTGATTCCGACGATGTGCTGATGCCCTCGGTGGCGCGCGAGGTCGCCGCCGTGTGGTCGGACAGGGTGAGCAAAGTCCAGTTTCAGATGATGCGGATCGATCGCGAGGGGCAGCCCACGGGGCGGGTGTTTCCCCTCTATATGCCGATGCCGACGCCGGATTTGATCCGTGCCTGGGTCACGGAGACATCGGCGTATCCGACCCCGCCGGGGTCCGGCAACGTCTATTCCCGAAAATTCCTGGAAAAAATCTTCCCGCTGGATGAGTTGTGCGGCCCGGCGGCCGATTCCGCGTGCCTGTCGGTCGCGCCTTTTCTGGGCGATGTCGTCACGATCCGCAAGCCGCTCGTGCAATATCGGTCGCATGGGCTGAATGACAGCAATCTACTCACGAATCATGCCCGTTTCAGCCGGGAGGTCGCGCGGGCTCAGGCACGCTGGAAATTTGCCTGCAAAACCGCGCAGGATTCCGGCCTGTCGCTGTCGGAAACAAGCTTGTTCAAAAGCCTCCATCTGCTGCAATTGCGCGTGGCGTCGTTGCGGGTGGATCCGACCTTGCACCCGCTCGTCGATGACAGCCGCCTGCGCGCGATGTGCGACACTGTGCAAGTCGTGTGGTCGTTTCCCATCGCCTCGATCTACAGGAGGCTGATCATCGGAGGCTGGGCGCTGTTGACTCTGGCGGCGCCCAAGCCCCTGGCGATGAGGTTGATCGCGCTGCGATTTGCGCAACGCTAGGGCGTTCCGCCGCGTGGATGTGGGCGGGGATTCCGCCGGGCGGCAATAAAGCCGCCGGCACTGGAGGAAACCATGTCTGGATTCAAACTCTCTCTCTGGATCGCCGGAATCGCCTTCATGATCGCCATGATTGCGATCGCGCAATGGTGCGACTTTCCGGCCATGCCAAACGGTTGAGCGCCGGCGAGGCAAGGAAGGAAGCGCTACTTTTTGTGAACAAAAAGTAGCAAAAAAACTTTATTATGCCGGGCCGTGGGCGTTGGCGCCGACACAGCCCATGGCCCAGCGTAAACAAAAGTTTTGGGGCTGTCCCAGATGTTAGGTTGAATTCTTTCTGACCCAGCGCTTGAGCTGCTTCAAGAGCTGGGCGGGAGAGCCGTCGTTGAACCTCCACTCGCATTCCTTGAGGAAGAGGTGGAAATTGGCTTTTGGGATGCCGT
>NZ_DATLPB010000089.1:0-18561 GCF_035535915.1 Acidocella sp. | reverse complement strand
GGTGCCGATCCGGAGCTCGGCAAATCCGTCCAGCACGTCGAGCTTGGTCAGCACGAGGCCCTGCACGCCGCCGACCTTGACCGCCTGCCGCACCAGCGCCGCGTCGAACCAGCCACACCGGCGTGGCCGGCCGGTCACAGTGCCGAATTCATGGCCACGCTCGCCGAGCAGGGCACCGGTCGCGTCGGCCAGTTCGGTCGGGAACGGGCCGGAGCCGACGCGGGTGCAATAGGCCTTGGCGATGCCGAGCACGCGGCCCACCGCATCCGGCCCCATGCCGGAGCCCGAGGCGGCGGTGCCGGCCACGGTGTTGGAGGAGGTGACGAACGGGTAGGTGCCGTGATCGACGTCCAGCATCACCGCCTGCGCGCCCTCGAACAGGATGCGCTCGCCCTTCAGCCGCGCCGCCGCCAGGCGTTCCCACACCGGCTCGGCGTAGGGGAGGATTTTCGGCGCCAGCTCCAGCAGGCTTTTCAACAGGTCGGCCTTGTCGAAGGTCGGCGCGCCGAGCCCCGCCAGCAAAGTGTTGTGGTGCAGCAGCAACTCGTCGAGCTTGGCCGAGAGCGTTTCCGGTTCACTCAGGTCGCAGACGCGGATGGCGCGGCGCGCCACCTTGTCTTCGTAAGCGGGGCCGATGCCGCGCCCGGTGGTGCCGATCTTGCGGCTTCCCCGCGCCGCCTCGCGCGCGGAATCGAGCGCCACGTGGAGCGGCAGGATCAGCGGCGCGTTGTCGGCGATGCGCAGGGAGGCGGGCGTGACCGGCAGGCCCTGGGCGGTGACGCGCTCGATCTCGGTGAGCAAAGCGAAGGGGTCGATGACCACGCCATTGCCGATCACGCCGAGCTTGCCGCGCACCACGCCGGAGGGCAGCAAAGAGAGTTTGTAGGTCTGGTTGCCGACCACCAGCGTGTGGCCTGCATTATGCCCGCCCTGGAAGCGCACCACGATGTCGGCGCGGCTGGCAAGCCAGTCCACCACTTTGCCTTTGCCCTCGTCGCCCCATTGCGCGCCGATGATGGTAACGTTGGTCATTTTTTGTCCTTGGTTCAGAGCGTGATTACGTCAGGTAGGTACAGAGAGGAAGAAAGCGGCCGCTTTTTGAAAAAAGCGGCGCAAAAACTTTTGTTTTCGCCGGGCCTGAGGCGCTGAAACTACACGGGCCCAGAATAACAAAGTTTTTTTGCTACTTTTTATTCACAAAAAGTAGTCTTTCTTATGTCTCATGCAGCGGGCGGATCGCCTCGTTTTCAAAGATGTGCGAGCAGCCGAGCCGCGCCGCCTCGTCGCGCGGCGCCGGGTGCGGCCCCAGCCCGGCCACCGTGGCGTAGTGTTGCGCCCGGCAGTCGGCGGCGGCGGCCGCCGGCGTGCCATAGGGGAGATATAGACGGGGGCGCAGCTTTTGCGGCGGGGCGACTCTGACGATCGTGTCCGGATACAAAGTGATGCCGGTCGCGGGCTCGGTGTCGCCGCACAGATACCGCCCGCCGCGGCCAAGCTCGGCCTGCTCGCCCAGGGCGAACAGCGTCATGCACAGCCCCGTGTGATATTGATAGCCTCGGAATTCCACCGGATCGACGGTGATCTGCAGCTCCGGCTGGCGCAGGCGCAGCAGCGCAACGGTGTCGGCGAGCCGCCGCGCCTGAATTTTGGCCGCCTCCGGCAGGTCGATCGCCAGCAAAGCGGGGATCGCGCGCGCGCAGGCTCCCGTGGCATCCAACAACTCCAGGAGCTGGCGCGTGAGCGGGCTGGCGACCTCGGTGACCGCCACGGCATCCTTGCGGTCCAGAGCGCGTGCCAGGGCCCGGCGGTCGGAGTCCGGCACGTTATCCAACAGATGCGTGACCAGGCGCGGCGCGGTGAGGTCGACGCTGATGCCGGAAATGCCGATCTCCGCCAGCGCCGCCACGGCGGTGAGAATGATCTCGGCATCGGCTTCGACGGTATCGGGGCCGATCAGCTCGATGCCGGCCTGGGAAATTTGCCGCTCGGGCTGCAGGTGGCTGCCGCGCACGCGCAGGCACTGGCCGGAATAGGTCAGCCGCAGCGGCCGTGGCGCGGCGGCCAGGCGGGTGGTGGCCAGGCGCGCGATCTGCGGCGTGATGTCGGCGCGCAGCCCCATCATGAGCTGGCTGTCCGGGTCCATGAGCCGGAAGGTCTGCTCGGCGGTGGCGGCGCCGGAGCCGGAAAACAGGCTGTCCTCGAACTCGAGCAGCGGCGCGGCGACGCGCTGATAGCCGTGCGCGGCGAAGCAATCCATGATCGCTCCGACGGAACGGGCTTCCAACTCGGCCTCGGGCGGCAGCACGTCGCGCAGGCCGGCGGGCAGAAGGGCAGGGTGGGTGAGCGGTGTTTCGTTCATGTGACCCAATCTCTGTGGCGCGGCGCTATAGCATTGCTACGTCTCAGGTCCAATTGCACCTGTTTCGTATTCGTACTAAACGGCCGGTATGCAACCTGAAGGGGGGCTCGGCGCCAGTGCTGTTCAACAGCAGGCTGTTCGTGCTGGCGTTCCTGCCATTGGCCTTGGGCGGGTTTTTCGCCCTGGGAAGATGCGGCAGGCGGGCGGTGGTGCTCTGGCTTCTGGCCTGCAGCCTGGTGTTCTACGCCTGGGGCAATCCGGCCTCGGTGCTCCTGCTGCTGGGGTCGATCGGCGGCAATTACCTGTTGGCGCGGCGTCTCGCGCGGGGGGGCGGGCGCGGCTGGCTGGCGGTGGGGCTAGCGGGCAATCTTTTGCTCCTCGGCGTCGGCAAATATGCAAGATTGGCCGCGCCCTGGTTCGGATCGCCGTTCGGCGGCTGGCCGGTCCCGCTTGGGATCAGTTTTTTCACGTTTCAGCAAATCATGTTTCTGGTGGATCTTTACCGCCGCGACATCGCGCTGCCGGGTTTGCTCGATTACGCCTGCTTCATTGCCTTCTTTCCGCACCTGATCTCCGGGCCGATCGTGCGGCCGGGCCATATTCTGCCGCAACTGGCTGCCCTGGCGCCAAGCCGGGACATGGCCGCAAGGCTGGCCGAGGGCGCGGAAATTTTCCTGCTGGGGCTGAGCAAGAAATTGCTGCTGGCGGACAGCCTCGCGCGCTTCGCCGATCCCGGCTTCGCCGCCGCCGGCCGGCACGACCCGCTCACGCTCATCGAGGCCTGGGTCGCCCTGCTGGCCTATGGGGCGCAGATCTATTTCGATTTTTCCGGCTATTGCGACATGGCGGTCGGCCTCGCCCGGATGTTCGGCATCATTTTCCCGCAGAATTTCAACCGCCCCTATCGGGCGACGAGCGTGAGCGATTTCTGGCGGCGCTGGAACATCACGCTCAGTCTCTTCCTGCGCGACTACCTGTATATCCCGCTCGGCGGCAACCGGCGGGGCGCGGCGCGGCGGGTGGCCAATCTCATGATCACCATGCTGCTGGGCGGGCTCTGGCATGGTGCGGCCTGGCGGTTCCTGCTCTGGGGCGGGCTGCACGGGCTGTTCCTGGTGATCCAGGGTTTCTGGGCGAAATGGGGCTGGCGACTGCCCCAACCTCTGGCCTGGGGGCTGACGCTGCTCTGCGTGCTGCTGGCCTGGGTGCCGTTCCGCGCGCCGGGATGGGCGGCGACGATGGATTTCTATGCCGGGCTGTGCGGCGCGCATGGAGTCGCGCTGCCTTCCTTCTATGCCGCTTTGGTGCCGGGCTTGGCCAAGCTTGTTCACATCGTGCCGGTGCTGCCCTGGCTCGGTGATGCGCGCACCGTCAGCCTGGCGCAGGCCGGCCTGCTGCTGGGGCTTGCCTGGTTCGTGGCGCTGGCCGTGCCGGAGGCCGCGCCGGGGCGGGCGGGCTGGGGGCGGAGTGCCGCGCTGGTGGCAGGCTTCGGCTTCTGCATGCAGGCGCTGTTCTTCGCGCCCGCGGCCGTGCCGTTTTTGTATTTTCAGTTTTGAGAAAGGAAGGCTTCTTTTTGTGAACAAAAAGAAGCAAAAAAACTTTGTAAACTTTGGGCCGTGGTGGTGTCACCGCCACCGGCCCAGCGTAAACAAAAAGTTTTTGCGCCGCTTTTTTCAAAAAGCGGCCACTTTCTTTGCTAACCCTGGCCTGCGCCTGCCTGCCTGCTGCGCGCTCTCGGTCCTGCTTTACGTCCTGGCCTTCGGCTTTTGGCTCGATCGGCCGCTGTCGCTCGATTTGCTGCGCACGGAAATGGTGCAGAAGGCCCAGCGCCTCGCCGCCCTGCCATCGCCGAAAATCCTCATCCTGGCGGGGTCCAACGCCTCCTACTCACATTCCTGCGTGGTGATCGGCGCGATGCTGGCACTGCCCTGCGAGAATGGCGGCACGGCGGTCGGCATCGGGCTCGACGAAATTTTCCGCCGCGACGCCCCGTTTCTGCGCCGTGGCGATGTGGTCTATCTGCCGATGGAGCTGGCGCAATACACCGCCACCCGCCGCCAATACGATGCTGCCGCGGACGGGTTCTTGCTCTGGCGCCATGACCGGGCGCTGCTGGCGCACCTGCCGCCGGACCGGATTTTCGGCGCGCTGTTCTGCTGCACGCTGGCCGACGCGCTGGATGCGCTCGCGGAGATGGCGCTGGCGCGGCACGGCGTTTCGCCCGAGGCGTTGCTGGCGCGGGAATATGATGCGCAAGGCGACCGGATCGACAACCGCCTCGCCGATGCCGCGCCGGACCTGCTGCGCCACCCGGCCCGCGCCGTGCCGCCCGTGCAGGACATCAGCCAAGGGTATGGGGCGGCGCTCATCGCCCGTTTCGTCGCGGCGGAGGCGGCGCGCGGGGTCATCGTGATCGGCGGGCTGCCGACGGATTTCTCCACCCAGGCGCTCAACGACGATGCGGTCCGGGCCATCGCCGGCCTCTACACTGCGCAGGGCGGGGCATTCCTGGTCCTGCCCAACCGCAGCCTCTACCCGCCGGAGGATTTCTTCAATGGCGAGGACCATCTGGCCCGGCCCTGCCAGTACCGGCATTCGATCGCGGTGGCGGAAGGGCTGGCCGGGCTGCTGCGTCGCCCTGTCGTGCCGCCCGGCGCCGCGATCGAACGGGTCGCGGCTGACTGCCCAAGCAAGAAAGGAAGGCTTCTTTTTGTGAACAAAAAGAAGCAAAAAAACTTTGTTAATCTGGGCCGTGCGGGTTTCACCGCCGCCGGCCCAAGTTGATAAAAGTTTTTGCGCCGCTTTTTTCAAAAAGCGGCTGCTTGCTTCCCTTGCTTTACCCCACCAACGCCGCGCGCTGCCCGGCCACACGTGACCAGGCCGCGGCCTCGTCCTCGTCGAACAGTTCGGTCAGCTTGCGCATCATCGTGCCGCCCAGCTCTTCGGCGTCGACGATGGTCACGGCGCGGCGGTAATAGCGCGTCACGTCATGGCCAATGCCGATGGCGATCAGCTCCACCAGGTCGCGTGACTCGATGTCGTGGATCACGTCGCGCAGATGCCGTTCCAGGTAGTTGCCGGTATTGACCGAGAGGGTGGAATCGTCGACCGGCGCGCCATCGCTGATCACCATCAGGATCCGCCGGTGTTCCGGCCGTGAGAGCAGGCGGCGATAGGCCCAGAGCAGCGCCTCGCCGTCGATATTCTCCTTGAGCAGCCCCTCGCGCAGCATCAGACCGAGATTTTTCCGCGCCCGCCGCCAGGGCGTGTCGGCAGCCTTGTAGATGATGTGGCGCAGATCGTTGAGCCGGCCGGGGTTGGGCGGCTTGCCCGCCGCCACCCATTGCTCGCGGCTCTGCCCGCCTTTCCAGGCGCGGGTGGTGAAGCCCAGCACCTCGACCTTGACGGAGCAGCGTTCCAGCGTGCGGGCCAGGATGTCGCCGCACATCGCCGCCACGGTGATCGGGCGGCCGCGCATGGAGCCGGAATTGTCGATCAGCAGCGTCACCACCGTGTCGCGGAATTCGGTGTCGCGCTCGCGCTTGTAGGTGAGGGCGAGCAGCGGGTCGACGATGATGCGCGACAGCCGGGCGGAATCCAGCATGCCTTCTTCCAGGTCGAACTCCCAGGCGCGGGTTTGCTGCGCCAGCAGGCGGCGTTGCAGCCGGTTGGCGAGTTTCGAGACCACGGCGTGCAGATGCTGCAGCTGCTGGTCGAGCTGCTGGCGCAGCCGGCTCAGCTCTTCCGGGTCGCACAGCTCCTCGGCGTCGATCTCTTCGTCATTGGCGCGGGTGAAGGCGTGGTAGGCGGTGCGTTCGTCCTCCGGCGGCGCGGCGCGGCGTTGCTGCGGCCCGGCGGGCGCCTCCTCGGCCTCGGCGCTGACATCGTCGAGGTCGCTGTCCGCATCGGCCTCCTGCTCGGCACCTTCGGCCTCGGAGGGTTCCGGCTGAGCGGACAGCATGGCCTGCTCCTCGCTCTCGGTCTGGCCTTCGCCCTGCTGTGAATCGTCCTGTTGCCCGCTATCCTCGCCGGTCTCATCCTGGTCGTCGGAGTCGCTGTCTTCCTCGGTGTCGGTTTCGGCTTCCGCGAGGTCCAGGGCCGCCAGAAGCTTGCGCGAGGCTTTGGTGTAGGCCGACTGGTCGCCGCGCGCGGCGGCGAGCTCGGTCAGCGCCGCCTCGGCCGCCGGGCTCAGCGTATGGCGCCAGAGCGAGAGGATGGATTGCGCCGAGTCCGGCACCGAGGCCGGGTCCATGCGGTCGCGCGCCAGCAGCGAGAGGGCGGTGGACAGCGGCAGCTGGTCGCGCCGCGTCATGCGGTCGAGCCCCTCGGTCTCGCATTCCTCATTCAGCCGGCGGCGCAGATTGGCCGAGACGCCCTCCATATGGGCGGCGCCGATAATTTCCACCCGCGCCTGCTCCAGCGCATCGTAAATGTCCTTGGCCTCGCGCGAGGCCGGGGCGCGGGAGGTATGCAGCGCATTGTCGTGGTGGCGCAGGCGCAGCGCCAGCGCGTCGGCCATGCCGCGCAGTTTCGCCATCTCCGCGGCGGGCAAAGCCCGCGACGGCGCCGGCAGGCGGGCGCGCTTGCCGGCCAGGCCCGAAGGACCGGGCTGGTAGGCCACGTCCACGTCGGCGGTGCGGGCGATGGCGCGCAGCGCGCCCGCCGTGGCGCGCTTGAAATCCTCGGCTTTTCCCTGGTCGTTAGCAGCCATGGCGCGTCATCCCGCGGCGCGCAGGCCGGTCGCGATCTCCTCGTTGAAGCAGCGCTGGTAGTATTCCGCCACCGTGTTGCGCTCGGCCTCGTCGCATTTGTTGAGGAAGGTCAGGCGGAAGGCGAAGCCGACATCGCCCATGATGCGGGTGTTTTCCGCCCAGGTGATGACGGTGCGCGGCGACATGACCGTGGAGATGTCCCCGGCGATGAAGCCGGCACGGGTGAGGTCGGCCAGCGCCACCATGCTCTCGGTGCGCTTCTTGGCTTCCTTGTCGGAGGCGGAGATGCCGAGCTTGGCCATGACGATCGCCACTTCCTGCGCGTGCGGCAGATAGTTGAGGGTGGCGACGATGTTCCAGCGGTCCATCTGGCCCTGATTGATCTGCTGCGTGCCGTGATACAAGCCGGTGGTGTCGCCCAGCCCCACGGTGTTGGCGGTGGCGAAGAGCCGGAAGGCGGGGTGCGGGCGGATCACGCGGTTCTGGTCGAGCAGCGTGAGCTTGCCCTCGACCTCGAGCACGCGCTGGATCACGAACATCACGTCCGGGCGGCCGGCGTCATATTCGTCGAACACCAGGGCGCAGGGATGCTGCAGCGCCCAGGGGAGGATGCCCTCGCGGAACTCGGTGACCTGCTTGCCGTCCTTCAGAACGATCGCGTCCTTGCCGACGAGGTCGATGCGGCTGATATGGCTGTCCAGGTTGACGCGGATGCAGGGCCAGTTCAGCCGCGCCGCGACCTGCTCGATATGGGTGGATTTGCCGGTGCCGTGATAGCCCTGCACCATGACGCGGCGGTTGAAGGCGAATCCGGCGAGGATGGCCAGGGTGGTCTCGCGGTCGAACTGATAGGCCGGGTCGATCTCCGGCACATGCTCGGTGCGGACCGAGAAGGCCGGCACCTCCATGTCGATGTCGATACCGAACACGTCGCGCGCCTTCACCTTGGTGTCGGGCAGGTTCACCGCCGAGGTCGGCGTGTTCCGGGTTTCAGCGAATGCGGCGACATTGTTCATTGAATCTTCAATCCTGTTGCTTCGGACGTAAACATGAGCGGCTTCCGACGGTTGGTTCAACCAGCCCTAATCCGCCACCGTCTCGGCGGTACGCGCCTGGTTCGCGGCCAGTTTGCCACGAAGCGTCGCATAGGCAAGGTTGATGCGCTTCAATCGCTCCTCGGAGCCCTTGTCGCCATGGTTGGCGTCGGGGTGGTGGCGCTTGGCCAGCTCCTTGTAGCGGGTCTTCACTTCGTCGAGCGTCACCGGCCAGCCCAGCTCCAGGGTGCCGAGCGCCTCGCGCAATTCCTGCGGGGCGCCGGCCTGCGGGGCCGGTTTGGCGTGCTGGCCGAAGGCGAACGCGTTCAGTTCGGCCTCCAGCGCCTCGTCCATGCGCGCATGGGCGCCAAGCCGGCCAAGCGGCCAGGTGGGGCGCTGCCAGGCGGAGTCAGCGCGCAGCTCGGCCTCGATCTCGTCCGGTGACATGTCCTTGTAGAAATCCCAGGAGGCGTTGTAGGCGCGCACATGGTCCAGACAGAACCAGTAGAACTCGCGCAGCGTCGAACGCGATTTGGGCGCGCGGAACTCGCCCTGGTGGGGGCAGTTCGGTATGTCGCAGCCCCGGCCCGGAGCGTCCGGGTCTGGCGCAAAGGCGCGCGGCTTGCGTGAAGTGGCGATCATGCCCCTAATGTGCGCGCTTGACACGAATAAGCAACACTGACCCTGGCCTAGGATGCTGCTGATTATGAAGAACAGAT
Source organism: Acidocella sp. (assembly GCF_035535915.1). Taxonomy (GTDB): domain Bacteria; phylum Pseudomonadota; class Alphaproteobacteria; order Acetobacterales; family Acetobacteraceae; genus Acidocella. Next base: position 9,737 of record NZ_DATLPB010000089.1, on the reverse strand, counting down.
ATGAGAGGATTCAGGAAATCCTCGAAACCGCCTTCAAGCCCGCGCTGCTCGAGATCGTCGATGAAAGTGCGAAGCATGCCAATCATGCCGGGCGGAACGGCCTGCCTGCCGGTGAAACCCATTACCAGGTACGGATGGTCGCCGCCGCGCTGCAAGGACAGTCCCGCGTCGCCCGCTCGCGCGCCGTGCACGAGGCGTTGGACGGGGAATTCAAGACCGGGCTGCACGCGCTGTCGCTGAAGCTGCAGACGCCGGACGAGGCCAGCTAAGAAGGAAGCAAAAAACTTTATTGACTTTGGGCCCGTGGCGCCGCGACGGCACGGGCCCAGCGTCAACAAAAGTTTTTGCGGCGCTTTTTTCAAAAAACGCCTGCTTCCTTCCTTTAATTCCGCCCGTATGTGTCCTCGATGCGGACGATGTCATCCTCGCCCAGATACGGGCCGGACTGCACCTCGATCACGGTGAGCGGGATCTTGCCCGGATTCTCCATGCGGTGGACGCAGCCGAGCGGCAGATAGATGCTCTCGTTTTCGTGCACCATGCGCACCTCGGCGTCGCAGGTGACGGCGGCGCAGCCGGCCACGACCACCCAGTGTTCGGCGCGGTGGAAATGCTTCTGCAGCGAGAGTTTCTGCCCCGGCCAGACGACGATCCGCTTCACCTGGAAGCGGTCGCCCTGGATCAGGCTCTCATAGAACCCCCAGGGGCGGTAGGTGCGGTTATGCGTGTCCGCTTCCGGCCGCTTCATCTTCTTCAGCCGGTCGACGATTTTTTTCACGTTCTGCGATTCGTTCTTGTGCGCCACCAGCACCGCATCCTTGGTGGTGACGACCACGAGGTCCTGCACGCCGAGCAGGGCGGTCATCGCGCCGTCGCTGCGTGCGTAACTGTTCGTGACCCCCTCCAGCAGCACATCGCCGAACGCGGCGTTGCCGCGATCGTCATGGGGGGCGATGTCGGCCAGCGCCGCCCAGGAGCCGACATCGGACCAGCCGAGGGCGGCCGGCACCACCACCACCTTGTCGGTCTTCTCCACGATCGCATAGTCGATGCTGATATCCGGGGCGGTCTCGAACGCGGCGGCGCCGAGGCGGAGGAAGTCGAGATCGCTGGTGCGGGTCTGCATCGCCGCCTGCACCGCGCTCAGCACGTCGGGCGCCAGCCTTTCCATCTCGGCAAGCAGCGTGCTGGCCTGGAACATGAACATCCCCGAGTTCCAGAGATTGTTGCCTTCCTTCAGCAATGCTTCGGCATGAGCCGTGTCCGGCTTCTCGATGAAATGATACACGGAGAACACGCCCGGCAGGTTCTCGATCGCCGTGCCCTCGGTGATGTAGCCGTAGCCGGTTTCCGGCGCTGTGGGATGCATGCCGAAGGTCACGAGATGGCCGGCGCGGGCGGCGGCGGCGGCGGATCTCAGCGCGCCCTGGAGGGCCGCCTGGTCGGTGATCGAGGCGTCGGCGGCCATGATCCACAGCACCGCGTCGGGATTCGTCTCCGCCGCCAGCAGCGCGGCGGCGGCGATCGCCGGGGCGCTGTTGCGGCCGACCGGTTCGAGCAGGATCTGTGCGCCCTTGATCCCGGCGTTGCGCAGCTGTTCGGCGACCACGAAGCGGTGCTCCTGGTTCGCCACCACGATCGGCGCGGTGAAGGCGGGGGAGTGCGCCCTGAGCGCGGTTTCCGCCAACAGCGATTTTTCGGAAATCAGCGGCCAGAATTGCTTGGGAAAGCTTTTGCGGGAGACCGGCCAGAGCCGCGTGCCGGAACCGCCAGAGAGAATAACCGGAACAATTTTACTGCCAAGGTCAGCGAATGTCATGGAAACCCTTATTTCGGTTGCAGATAAATTTGCTGATAAATGGTCGGACTTTACGCCTGTCCCGTAAAACCTGCAGAATGGCCCCATGGATACACCCGGACGATCCTCGCACCTTGCGGATATGACAGCGCCCGATTTTGCGCAAGCGGCTGTGTCGAAGCCCGTGATTCTACTCCCTCTCGGTAGCCATGAGGATCATGGGCCGCATTTGCCGATGGGAGATTATCTGCTGGCGGACAGGCTGGCCGGGCGCATCGCCGAGGCCGCCACTTCGCTGGGAAGCCGAAGTTTCGTGGCTCCCTGCCTGCCGTTCGGCGTGGCGGATTATTTCGGTTGCAGTACGGGCGGGCTGGCACTTTCCCCCGCCGCCTTCCGCGCCACGCTGACCGACCTGCTGGAAGGGCTGCTGCGGCACGGGCTGGACAGGATCGTGATTCTCAACGGCCATGGCGGAAATTTGCCGATTATTCATGAAGTGACCCTGAATGTGCGCCATGAACGGGGCGTGGTGATCCCCTCGTTCTATTTGTGGAAGATCGCCCGCAAATTGATGGAAAAGCACGTCGCCGCCGGGCATTTCGGCCATGGGGCGGAGCCGCTACTGTCGCTGACCATGGCGCTGCGGGGCGAAACGGTGCGCGCGGACGATACCGCACCCCCGCCGCAAAGCTTGTTGGGATTAAAGGTGAGCAATTTCGGCACGCTCGATTTCGAGGGCGTGGAGATCGACGCGCCGGCGGAGTTCGACGCCGTGCCACGCCCGGCGGTGGCGGCGGCGTGGCCAGGCGCGTCCGCGGCGTTGGGGCAGGCGGTCGCTGACGAGCTGGTGGCGGTGGCGGCGCGGTTTGTCGCTCATGTAGGAAAGCAAGCAGCCGCTTTTTGAAAAAAGCGGCGCAAAAACTTTTTGTTATGCTGGGCAAGGGCGTTGTCGCCGACACAGCCCATGGCCCAGCGTAACAAAGTTTTTTTGCTTCTTTTTGTTCACAAAAAGAAGCGCTTCCTTTCACGGCAAAAGCGCGGCCAATGCCTCCGGCGTGTCGAAATCGCGCAGCACCGCGTCGGAGGGAACCGGCAGTTCGATGACGGACGCCATGTGCCGGTGCAGGATCTGCCGCGCCCCGGCATCGCCGGTCAAAGCCAGCAATTCGCCGAAGAAGCGCCGCCCCCACAGCACCGGGTTACCAAGCTGGCCGTTAAATTTCGGCAACACGATGTCGCGCCCCTCTTCAGGTGCATAGGCGGCCCGAAGCTGGTTCAGCACGTGGGGCGGGACCAGCGGCATGTCGCCGAGGCAGATCAGCGCCGCATCGGTCTCGGCCGGGAGGGCGGCAATGCCGGCGCGCAGGCTGTGGGCGAGGCCCGAAGCATAATCCGGCGCCGCGACGAAGCCGACCGGCTTGCCCGCCAGCGCGGCGCGGATTTCGGCGCCGTCATGGCCGGTGACGACCAGCACCGGCCGGTTGGCGGCCGCCAGCACCTGGTCGACCGTGTGCTCGATCATCGTCCGCCCGTCGGCCAGGCGCGCGAGCAGCTTGTTGTGGCCCATGCGGGTGGAGCGTCCCGCAGCCAGCACCAGGGCGGCGATTCGCGGCAGGGGGTGGGGGGGCGCCTTGTTGCCTGAGGCATTCGCGCGCGGGGCGGGGCGGGCTTCCATCTCCTTCAGCAATCCGCCGACGCCCATGCGGGCGATTTCGTCCCGTCCAAGAGGCGCGCCGGCGAAAATCCGGTCCAGCACCCAGTCGATGCCGTTCAGCGCCGGGCTGCGGGCGCAGCCGGGCAGGATGATGACGGGGCGGTCGCCGATCTGGCCGAAGCAGATCAGGTTGCCGGGATCGACCGGCATGCCGAAATGCGTGACCCGTCCGCCCGCGGCGACGATGGCGGCGGGGGCGACGTCCAGCCGGTCGGTCACCGCCGAGGCGCCGGAAATGAGGATGAGTTCCGCGCCAGCCGTTACCAGCCCGGTGATGGCCTCGGCCAGGGGGGGCGAATCGTGCGGGCTTTGCATGGGGGGAAGCAGGACACCGCCCCGGGCGGCGACGCGGGCACGGGTCACCTCGATGGTCTGACTGATCACCGCGTCTTTGAGCTGCGGCAGGGTGGTGAGGACCAGCCCGACGTTAAGAGGCCGGAAGGGCGCGAGGGAAATGGCGGGCGCGGCGCCGGCCAGCAGGGTTTCGGCGGCTTTCATGGTGGCGGCCGAGACCGCGAAGGGGATGATTTTCAGCGTGGCGACGAGCGCGCCCGGCGCCACCGCCGCGTAATCGGGCAGGGTCGCCAGCGTCACCGATTCGTCGATGCTGTTGAAGGCTTGGAGTTTTGCCGTATCCAGCCGCAGCAGGCCGGGCAGCGTCGCGGCCAGGTTGACCCGGCCGTGGATATCCTCCGAGCGGCGCAGGAACGGGCCGGGCAGCAGGTCGCCGAGATGGCGGGCAGCTTCGCCTTCCGGCACGTCGCCGGGTTCCAGCCGGGCAACGGTGATTTCCGCCAGACCGGCGTCTCGCAGCCGGACGATGGCGTCGCCATCGAGCCGCGTGCCTTTGCGCAGCACACGGTCGGCGGTCTGCGTGTTGTGCGCGAGTATGCTCCCCAGCGCCTGCGCCAGCGGAATGCGCCCGAAGATCACTTGCGCGGCACCAGGCCGCCTTGGCGCCGGGCCGCGACGATTTCCGCCATCACCGAGAGGGCGATTTCCGGCGCGCTGACCGCGCCGATATTCAGCCCCACCGGGCCGTGGATGCGCGCCAGCGCGGCTTCGCCATGGCCCAGGGACGCCAGCCGCTCCAGCCGGGCGGCATGGGTTTTTCGCGAGCCGAGCGCGCCGATATAGAACGCCGCCGAACGCAGCACTTCATCCAGCGCCGGGTCGTCGAGCTTCGGGTCGTGGGTGAGGGTGACGAGGGCGGTGTGGCTGTCCGGGCGCAGCGCCCGCACGGCATCGTCCGGCCAGTCGTTGCTGATCGCCGCACCGGGAAAACGCTCCTGGTTGCCGAAGCCGCGGCGCGGGTCGACCAGCACGACGGCGAAGCCAGCCATGGTGGCGAGCGGTACGAGCGACTGGGCGATATGCACGCCGCCGATGAGGATGAGTTGGGGTGGCGGGTTGCGCGCCTCGATGAACCAGGTTTCATCGCCGATCGTGACGGTGCCCGTCTTGTTCGTGGCCAGGGCAGTGGCCCCCGCTTCGGTCAGGGCGGCGGGCGCGGCGGCATCAGGGAGGACGAATTCCGCGGCGTCGCTGAGGCGCTTGGCGAATGCGACCGGGCGGCGGGCCTCGGCGGCGGCGGCCAGCGCGTCGATGGCGGCGAGTTTCATGATAACGGCTCCACGAGCACGTGCACCTTGCCGCCGCAGGCAAGGCCGACCTCCCAGGCCATTTCGTCGGTCACGCCGAAGGCGAGCAAAGCGGGCTGGCCGGATTGCAGGGTGGCCAGGGCGGCCTCAGCGACCGCGCTTTCGATACAGCCGCCGCTGACCGACCCCGCCATCTTGCCGGATTCGGTGACCGCCAGGCGGCTGCCAGCGGGGCGGGGGGAACTGCCCCAGGTCTCGATGACTGTGGCGAGCGCCACGGCCTCGCCCGTGCGGCGCCATTTGGCGGCGGTTTTCAGAACCGTCTCGGCAGTCTCGGTATCGCTCATAGATGTTTCCTCCATGCCGTGTAGGCGGCGTTGCGCGCCCCGGGCGGCGCCGCGAGGCCGGCGATCAGCCCCTCAAGGCTCTCTAAATTATGCACCGGACGGAATTCATCAACATGCGGCAGGATTGCCCTTATGCCTTGCGCCTGGGGAGAAAATCCGTCCCAGCGCAGCAGCGGGTTCAGCCAGATCAGCCGGCGGCAGGAGCGATGCAGCCGCGCCATCGCCTCATCCAGCCCGGCGGCGCCGCCGCGATCCAGCCCGTCGGTCACCAGCAGCACCACCGCCCCCTGGCCGAGCACGCGCCGCGCCCAGAGGCGGTTGAACTCCTGCAACGCCGCGCCGATGCGCGTGCCGCCGGACCAGTCCGGCACCAAGGCCGACACCATCTGGAAGGCGAGTTCCGGGTCGCGGTGCCTGAGCTGCCGTGTGACGTTGGAGAGCCGCGTGCCGAACAGGAAGATGCTCACCCGCTCCCGGTCATTGGCGACGCTGTGCAGGAAGTGCAGCAGGATCTGCGCATAGCGGCTCATTGAGCCGGAAATATCGCAGAGCACGACCAAAGGCGGCGGGCGCGTGCGGTTCCGGCGTGTCTCGAGTGCCAGGATCTCGCCGCCGGTGCGCAAGGACGCGCGGATCGTGGCGGGGAGATCGACGCGGCCGGTGGCGGCTTGGCGCCAGCGGCGGGTGCGCCGCTCGTCCAGCGGCAGCCGCAGCTTGCCGATCGCGGCCTTCGCGGCGGCGATTTCCGCCGCGCCCATGGCTTCGAAATCCATCCGGCTCAGCCGCTCGCGCGCGCTGGCGGAGGCGGCATCGGCTTGCGCCGCCTCAAGCGCTGGCGCGGTGCCGGTCGCGCCTTGCGCAAGCGCCTCGGCCAGGCGGCGTTCGCCGGGGGCCATTTTGTCCAAACCGGCGGCGCCGGGGGGTGGCGCGGAAGCTTGCGGGGCACGCCAGAACAAGGCGAACGCCTGATCGAAGAGCGGCAGCTCCTCACGCGCGTGGATCATCACCGCGCGTAGGGCGTCATGCACGCTGTCGCGGTCGGAAATATCGACAAGGGTGAGGGCCTCGATGGCGGCCAGGCTCTCCGCGGTGCCGATGCGCAGGCCGGTCCGCCGCAGCAGGCGCGCAAAATGCAGCACATTTTGCGCGAGCCTCATAACGCCAGGCGCGCTTCGCTTTTCGCCTGCGCCACCCGCGCGGCGAGCCCGGCGGCCTGCAGCGCGGTGATGTCGTCCTGGTATTTGAGCAGCACGCCGAGCGTGTCTTCAACCATTTCAGCGTCCAGCTCGCGCTGGTCCAAAGCCGCCAGAGCGAGTGCCCAGTCGATCGTCTCGGCGACGCCGGGGGGCTTGAAGATTTCCGCGCCGCGAACGCGCTGCACGAAGGCGACCACCTCGGCAGAGAGCTTCGCCTCCAGGCCGGGGGCCTTGATGCGGAGGATCGCCGCCTCGCGCGCGGCGTCCGGGTAGTCCACCCAGTGATACAGGCAGCGCCGGCGGATTGCGTCATGCACCTCGCGGGTGCGGTTGGAGGTGAGCACCACCACCGGCTTTTCCCGCGCCCGCACCACGCCGAATTGCGGGATGCTGAGCTGGAAGTCGCCCAGCAGCTCGAGCAGGAACGCCTCGAACGGCTCGTCGGCGCGGTCCAGCTCGTCGATCAGCAGCACGGCGGGCGGCAGGTCCGGGTCGATGGCGGAGAGCAGCGGGCGGCGGAGCAGGAACTCGCTGCTGTAGATGTTGGCGGCAAGTCCTTCCCGCCGTCCGGACGCCTCGCCCAGGCGAATCGCCATCAACTGGCCGGCATGGTCCCATTCATAGGCGGAAGCGGCGAGGTCCAGCCCGTCATAGCATTGCAGCCGCACCAGCCGCCGGCCGAGCCCGGCGGCCAGAACCTTGGCGATCTCGGTCTTGCCGGTGCCGGGCTCGCCTTCGAGGAAAAGCGGGCGCGGCATGGCGAGCGCCAGATGCACCGCGGTGGCAAGCTGCCGGTCGGCGAGATAGCCCTGAGCCGCCAGCAGCGCGGAGGTCTCGGCGATGGAGGCGGGGATCATTGGCGCGGGGCTCTAATGCAGCAGTTTCGCCAGCGTGATCCCGACGGCGATCACGGCGACGACGGCGGCGAGGATCACACCCAGCGGCAGGCCGAAATAATGCGGGTTGCTAGGGTCGTGGTCATGGTCCTCATGCGCCAGATGATAGGCCGGCTCCGCTTCTGGCCCTGCGACGGGCGCCGGGGGCGGCGCGACGAGGGCGGAGAATTTGGTGAAGAAGGTATCGGCATATTGCTTGGCCGTGGAATCGATCAGCCGCGCGCCGAGTTGCGCCATTTTGCCGCCGACCTGCGCCTGCACCTCGTAGATGAGCTTGGTCGCGCCGGCCTCGTCCCAGAGTGTGACTTTTGCGTCGCCTTTCGCAAATCCGGCGACACCACCTTGGCCCTCGCCGGAAATCGTGTATCCGTTCGGTGGATCGAGATCGGAGAGACGCACTTTGCCCGCGAAACGTGCCGCGATGGGCCCCAGTTTAACGGCTGCCGTGGCTTTCATCTCCGTTTCGGACAGTTTTTCGATGGTCTCGCATCCTGGGATGCAGGCCTTCAGAATATCCGGATTGTTCAGTGCTTCCCAGACGGTGTCGCGGGAAGCCTCGATCAGTCTTTCACCTGACATATCCATGTAAGAACGGACTCCGTGTATGCTGGAACGTAACGTATCGGCGTTGGGCTGATGGGGCAACTCGCGCAAGTCGTTCCCTTCGCTGGCGTTCTCCTCAGTTTTGCCATCCTGCCCGGCCTGTTGCCACGTCTGTGGCATCGTCGCATGGCCGCACTCATCGGCTTTTGGGTGGCGTTAGGATTTCTGCTGCAAGCTCTGGCGCATGGCGCGCCTTCTGCCGCGCTGGCGCTGTGGCAGGCGGTGCTCGCGGATTTTCTGCCGTTCATCGCCTTGCTTCTGGCGCTTTATGCCCTGGGCGGCGGCATTTCGATTCGCGGCGGCCCGCTCGGGCGGCCGGGGGGAAACTTGCTGCTGCTGATCGCCGGCACCCTCCTCGCGTCGATCATGGGCACGATCGGCGCAGCGCTGGTGCTGATCCATCCGCTGCTGGCCGCGAACGGCTACCGCCATGAGAAGCGGCATCTGGTCGTCGCTTTCATCATTCTGGTGGCCAATGCCGGCGGCGCCCTCAGCCCGCTCGGCGACCCCCCGCTGCTGGTTGGGTTCCTGCGGGGCGTGCCGTTCTTCTGGCCGCTGATGCACCTGCTGCTGCCGCTGCTGCTGCTGGCGGCGCCGGTGCTGGCGCTGACCTTTGGGCTCGATGTCTGGCTGGCCCGCAAGGAGCCGCGCCCGCAGCCGCAAAAACTGCGTGTCCGCGGTTGGCTGAACATGGCGCTGCTCCTGCTGTTGATCGCGGTGCTTCCCGTGGAGGGGATCTGGCATCCGGGCAACGTGACCGTGCTGTCGGCCACCATCCCGCTGGAGCATCTGGCGGTCATGCTGGTCGAGATCGGGTGCATCCTGGTTTCGGAGATGTTCACGCCGAATGCGATCCGCAGCCAGAACCGCTTCGCCTGGCGGGCGATGCGCGAGATCACCATCCTGTTCTTCGCGATCTTCGCGACGATCGGCCCGGCTTTCGCCCTGCTGCAGGCCGCGCAAATCCCGCCGGTGCCGGTCGCCTGGTTCTGGGCCTCGGGGGTGGCTTCGGCGGTGCTGGACTCGGCCCCCACCTATCTCATTTTCTTCGAGGCCGGCGGCGGCCATGCGGCGGCGCTGGCCCAGGGGGCGGCGCCATTGCTCACGGCCATCGCCGCCGGGGCGGTGTTTTTCGGGCCGCTCACCTATCTCGGCAACGCGCCGAACCTGATGATCCGCGAAATTGCCTCCCGGCGCGGCGTGAGAATGCCGGGCTTTTTCGCCTATGCCGGAATCATGGCCGTGGTGCTGGTGCCGATTTACGCGCTGATGAGCCTGGTGTTTTTTTAGAGAAGGCTGGAGAGAAGTGAAGTAAGCGCTACTTTTTGTGAACAAAAAGTAGCAAAAAAACTTTGTTATGCTGGGCCATGGGCATTGTCCCCGACAAAGCCCATGGCCCAGCGTAAAAAAGTTTTTGCGGCGCTTTTTTCAAAAAGCGCCTGCTTTCTTACTTACGTGTCAGCGCCCGTTCCAGAAGGTCCAGCCCCTCGGCCAGCACCGCGTCGGAGACGGTGAGCGGTGCCAGCAGGCGGATGGTGTTGCCGAACATGCCGCAGGTGAGCAGGATCAGCCCCAGCTCGCG
>NZ_DATLPB010000088.1:0-97964 GCF_035535915.1 Acidocella sp. | reverse complement strand
TCATCACCGCGAAGGTCACGCGGTCATAGGACAGCGCCACCGCGGATTCCTCCGGCAGTTTGCGGTCCATCTCCAGAAACCGGCCGCGCCAGGCCTTGACCTCGACATGGGTGATCGGATCGGGCGCTTTATTCATCGAATTATCCTTCCAACCGCACAAACAAAAAGGGGCAAACCTGCGTTTGCCCCTTTTTCCCTTGGCTTGTCGCCAAACTTATTCTTCCGTCTCGCTCTCGGCGGCGACTTCCGGCTTCGGCCCGCTATCCTGGCCCTTGGCGGAAACGTCGCGGTCGATCAGCTCGATCACCGCCATGTCGGCCGCATCGCCATAGCGCATGCCGGCCTTCAGCACGCGGGTGTAGCCGCCATTGCGGGTCTTGTAACGGGTGGCCAGGGCGTCGAACAGCTTGGCGACGATGGTGTCGTCGCGGAGCTGGTTATACGCTTGGCGCCGGGCGTGCAGCCCGCCGCGCTTGCCGAGCGTGATCAGCTTCTCCGCCACCGGGCGCAATTCCTTGGCCTTCGGCAGGGTGGTGGTGATCTGCTCATGCTTGATGAGCGCGACCGCCATGTTGCGGAACATGGCAGCGCGATGGGAGGAGGTGACGTTGAGTTTACGACCGCTGAGACCGTGACGCATGGTAGTTTTCCTGTTGACTCTTTAGAAGGGTTGGTCCGAGCGCTTGGCCAGTTCCTCGATATTCTCGGGCGGCCAATCGGCGACGGTCATGCCAAGGGAAAGCCCCATGGCGGTCAACACTTCCTTGATTTCGTTCAAGGATTTGCGGCCGAAATTCGGCGTCCGCAACATTTCCTGCTCGCTCTTCTGCACCAGGTCGCCGATGTAAACGATGTTGTCGTTCTTCAGGCAGTTGGCGCTGCGCACGGACAGCTCGAGCTCGTCCACCTTGCGGAGCAGATTGGGGTTGAACGGCAGCTCGACGCGCGGCTCCTCGGGGCGCAGGCGCTGCGGCTCCTCGAAATTCACGAACATGCCGAGCTGGTCCTGCAGGATGCGCGCGGCCAGGGCCACGGCGTCTTCCGGCGTGATCGCGCCGTTGGTCTCGACCTGGAGGATCAGCTTGTCATAGTCGGTGACCTGACCCACGCGGGTCTGCTCGACGCGGTAGGAGACGCGGCGCACCGGCGAATAGATCGCATCGATGGGGATCAGCCCGATCGGCGCATCTTCCGGGCGGTTGGCGGAAGCCGGCTCATAGCCGCGGCCGGCGTTCACCGTGAACTCCATGCCGAGCGTGGCGCCGTCATCGAGGGTGCACAGCACGAGGTCGGGATTCATGATCTCGATGTCATGACCGGCCTGGATCTGGCCGGCCTTGACCTCGCAGGGCCCGGTCGCGGTCAGCACCATGCGCTTCGGCCCCTCGCCATGCATGCGCACGGCCAGTTGCTTGATGTTCAGGACGATGTCGGTCACGTCCTCGCGCACGCCGGAGAGGGTCGAGAATTCATGCAGCACGCCGTCGATCCGCACCGCGGTCACGGCCGCCCCTTGCAGGGACGAGAGCAGCACACGGCGCAGCGAATTGCCGAGCGTCATGCCGAAACCGCGTTCCAGCGGCTCGGCGACGATGGTGGCCACCCGTCCCGCATCGGCGCCGAACTCGATGTCGAGTTGCTCCGGCTTAATCAGCATTTGCCAATTGCGTTGCAGCGACAAATTCGATTCTTTCAACATTCACACCTCCGGCCCGGCGATGAGCGCTCGCGGCGGGCCTCACATCTAAAATCTGTTCCGGCTCAGACGCGGCGACGCTTGCGCGGACGGCAGCCGTTATGCGGAATCGGTGTCAGGTCGCGAATCGCGGAAATCTGGAAGCCCACGGCCTGCAGAGCACGCAGCGCGCTCTCGCGTCCCGAGCCCGGGCCGCTCACCTCGATCTCGAGCATTTCCATGCCGTGCTCGCGGGCCTTGCGGCCGGCGTCTTCAGCGGCGACCTGCGCGGCATACGGCGTGGATTTGCGGCTGCCCTTGAACCCCTGGGTGCCGGCGGTCGACCAGGCGATGGTGTTGCCCTGCGCGTCCGTGATGTTGACAAACGTGTTGTTGAAGCTGGCGAGAACGTGCGCAACACCAGAGATGATGTTCTTGCGTTCTTTCTTACGGGGGCGTGAGGCGGGCTTCGCCATATCGATATTCCTGTAACTGCTGACGTGAGGAGCGAAGGATTACTTCGTGACTTTTTTCTTGCCGGCGATGGCGACGGCCTTACCCTTGCGGGTGCGGGCGTTGGTGTGGGTGCGCTGGCCGCGAACCGGCAGGCCTTTGCGATGACGCAGGCCGCGATAGCAGCCGAGATCGATCAGGCGCTTGATGTTCATCGCGGTCTCGCGGCGCAAATCGCCCTCGACGCGATAGTCACGGTCGATGAGTTCGCGCAGGCGCAGGATCTCATCCTCGGACAGCTCGTTGACCCGGCGCTCCTCCGGAATGGCGAGTGCCGTGCAAATGTCACGAGCCTTCACCGGGCCGATGCCGTAGATGTAACGAAGGCTGATCAGAACACGCTTGTTCGTGGGAATGTTTACGCCGGCAATACGCGCCACGAGGTCTCTCCTGAGGTCATAACAAGTTGCGGCGCCCCGATCGGGAGCGCCGCGAAAGCGGGTTATAGCGGTCGGTCAAACAGAGTCAATGACAATCTATCAAATTTTCGTGAGGATGACGCATTCGTCCCCACCTTACGAGGCCGCCACGACGCCGACCCGGCGCAGCACGGCTTCGATCTGTTGCGCCACGTCTTCCATCGCGGCCATGCCGTCGACGGTGTGGAGCCGGCCCTTGGCCTGGTAATAAGGCAGGATCGGCGCGGTCTGCGCGTTATAAGCGAGCAGGCGCTGGTGCACGGTCTCGGCATTGTCGTCCGCCCGGCGGGTGAACTCCGTGCTGCCGCACACGTCGCAAACGCCGGCCACGCGCGGCTGCTTGAATTTGTCATGATAGCCGGCACCGCATTTGGCGCAGGTGAAGCGGCCGCTGATGCGTTCGACCAGCGCCGCCTCGTCCACCTTCAGCTCGATCACCGCGTCGAGATCCACCGCGGCCTTGTGCAGCAGCAGGTCCAGCGCCTCCGCCTGCGGCACGGTGCGCGGGAACCCGTCGAGGATGAACCCTTTGGCGCAATCCGGCCGGCTGATCCGCTCGCCGATCATGCGGATGATCAGCTCATCGGAAACCAGCCTGCCGGCATCCATGACGCTTTTCGCCTCCAACCCGATCGGCGTACCCGCCTTCACTTCGGCCCGCAGCATGTCGCCCGTGGAAATTTGCGCCACGCCATAGCGCGTTTCCAGCAATTTCGATTGAGTGCCTTTTCCGGCACCGGGCGGGCCCAGCAGAATGAGCTGCACTTTTTGCTCCCTTATTTGCGGCTTTTGCCGCGGTTTTTGCGGATCAGCCCTTCATACTGGTGCGCCAGCAGATGCGATTGGATCTGCGCCACGGTGTCCATCGTCACCGAGACGATGATCAGCAGCGACGTCCCGCCCAGATAGAACGGCAGGGTATAATTGCTGAGCACGAATTCCGGCAGCAGGCAGACGACGCAGAGATAGGCCGCGCCGATCGTGGTGAGCCGCGTCAGCACCGTGTCGAAATATTTCGCGGTGTTGGCGCCGGGGCGGATGCCGGGAATGAACCCGCCATATTTCTTGAGATTCTCCGCCGTCTCCTCCGGGTTGAACACCACCGCGGTGTAGAAATAGGAGAAGAAGATGATCAGGGCGGCGAACAGGAGCATATAGCCCACCTGGCCGTGATTGAGCTGGTGCGCAACGAATTGCAGCCAGCCCGGCCCGCCATGCGAGAAACCGACGATGGTGGCCGGAATCAGCAGCAGGGAGCTGGCGAAAATCGGCGGAATCACGCCTGAGGTGTTCACTTTAAGCGGCATATGGGTGGAATCGCCGCCGAACATTTTCTGGCCGACCTGGCGTTTCGGATATTGCACCAGGATGCGGCGCTGGGCGCGCTCCATGAACACGACGAAGGCGATCACCGCCAGGCCGATGAGCAGGAAGGCAATGATGAACAGCGTGGACAGCGCGCCGGTGCGCCCAAGTTCAAGCAGGTTGGCGATCGCGACCGGCAGGTTGGCGACGATGCCGGCGAAAATGATCAGGCTCATGCCGTTGCCGATACCTCGGGCGGTGATCTGCTCGCCGAGCCACATCAGGAACACGGTGCCGCCGACCAGGGACACGACGCAGGTGAAGGTGAACATCGCCCCGGGGTCGATTACCGCCGAACCGAGCGTCGTCTTCAACGCGGAGAGCCCGACGGAAATGCCATAGGCCTGCACCGCCGCGATCAGCACCGTGAGGTAGCGGGTATATTGGGTGATTTTCTGGCGCCCCGAATCGCCCTCTTTCTTGAGCGCCTCGAGCGCCGGCACCGCCGCCGTCATGAGCTGGATGATGATGCTGGCGCTGATATAGGGCATCACATTCAGCGCGAAAATCGTCATGCGGCCGAGCGCGCCGCCGCTGAACGTGTTGAACATGCCAAGGATGCCGCCGCCGCTCTGCGACATCTGCTGCGCCATCACCGCAGCGTCGATACCCGGCACGGGGATATAGGTGCCCAGGCGAAAGACGATCAGCGCGCCCAAGGTGAACCAGATCCGCTTCTTCAACTCCGTGGCTTTGCCGAACGCACCTAGGTTCAAGCTCGCTGCCATCTGTTCTGCGGCCGATGCCATGCTCTGTCTCTATTTCTTCAGTTTCATGAAAAACGGCGCTTGCCGGTCGACTTCGCGCGACTGGCAAGCGCCGCTTATTCAGCGCCCATTGTGCAGGATTTTATACGGTCCAGGCAATAGGGCTCAGGCCGCCGGCGCTGCTTCCTTCACGACCAGCGTCTTCACCGAACCGCCGGCCTGCTCGACCGCGGCAACCGCCGCCGCCGAGGCGCCGGACACTTCGATGGTGAGCGCGCGGGTGATGGTGCCCTTGGCGAGCAGGCGAACACCGTCCACCTTGCCCAGACGCACCACGCCGGCCTGCGCCAGAACCGCCTCGGTGATCGGCTGCTTCGCATCCAGCTTGCCGGACTCGCACGCCGCTTCCAGCGTGCTGAGATTCAGCGGCGCGTATTCCTTGCGGTGGATGTTGTTGAAGCCGCGCTTGGGCAGACGGCGGTAGAGCGGCATCTGACCGCCCTCGAAGCCGTTCAGCGCCACGCCTTCACGCGCCTTCTGACCCTTCACACCCTTACCGGAGGTCTTGCCCTTGCCGGAGCCGATGCCGCGGCCGAGCCGCTTGGACTTCAGCCGCGCGCCGGGGTTGTCGCGAATTTCATTGAGTTTCATGACAGAACCTTACCTGAACCGGCTTACGCCAGCTCCTCTACCTTGAGCAGGTGAGCCACCTTGTTCACCATGCCGCGCACTTCCGGCGTCGCCACCGCTTCGCGGCTCTTGCCGATCTTGTTCAGCCCGAGCCCGATCAGGGTCGCCTGCTGGCCCGGCTTCTGTCCGTTGCCGGACTTCACCTGGGTGATGCGGATTTTCGTCTCAGACATCGCTCGCCTCCACCGCCGCGTCCTTGTGCGCCGCGCCGAACAGATCCGCGACCTTCTTGCCGCGGCGCGAAGCCACGAGGCGCGGGCTGGTCACGCCGCTCAGCGCCGCGAAGGTCGCCTTCACCACGTTGTGCGGGTTGCGGCTGCCGAGTGATTTCGCCACGACATCACCGATGCCCAGCGTCTCGAACACCGCGCGCAGCGGGCCGCCGGCGATGATGCCGGTACCGGCGGAAGCCGAGCGGATCACCACATGACCGGCGCCGAACTGGCCCGTGATGTCATGGTGCAGCGTGCGGCCTTCCTTCATCGGGACGCGGATCATGGTCTTCTTGGCGCGTTCGGTCGCCTTGCGGATCGCTTCGGGAACTTCGCGCGCCTTGCCGGCGCCGTAGCCGACGCGACCCTTCTGGTCACCCACCACCACGAGCGCGGCAAACGCGAACCGACGGCCGCCCTTCACCACTTTCGCCACGCGGTTGATGGTCACCAGCTTGTCGACGAGACCGTCATCGGCCTCCCGATCGCGGTCGCGCTCGCGCTCCCGGCCCCTGCCGCCACCGCCGCCTTCACGTGCTTCGCGTGCCATAATTCTGCTCCTAGAAGTCCAGGCCGCCCTCGCGGGCCGCCTCTGCCAAGGCTTTCACCCGGCCATGATAGAGATAAGACCCGCGGTCGAACACCACGGCGGTGACACCAGCGGCCTTGCAGCGCTCGGCGATCAGCTTGCCCACAGCGCCCGCGGCTTCCTTGTCGGCGCCGGTGCGCAGCGTGGTCTTGAGATCCTTGTCGAGCGTCGAGGCGGCCGCGAGCGTCCGGCCTGCCGCATCGTCGATGATCTGCGCGTAAATATGCTTGCCGGAGCGGAACACCGACAAACGCGGGCGGCCATTGGCCTTCTGCCGCAACTGATAGCGGAGACGCAGCTTGCGGCGCGTCTGCAGAGACAGATTTGTCGACATTACTTCTTCTTACCCTCTTTGCGGCGGATCGCCTCGCCCTCGAATTTCACGCCCTTGCCCTTATAGGGCTCCGGCGGACGGTAGCCGCGCAGCTCGGCGCAGACCTGACCCACGCGGCTCTTGTCCACACCTTCGACCTTGATCGCGGTCGGGCGCTCGCAGGTGATCTTGATCCCCGTCGGAATCTCGTAAACGATATCGTGCGAGAAGCCGAGATTGACCACCAGGTTCTTGCCCTGCACCGCAGCGCGGTAACCGGTGCCGGTGATCTCCAGCGTCTTCGAATAGCCGACGGACACGCCCTTCACCATGTTCGCGATGTTGGCACGGGTGGTGCCCCACATCATGCGCGCAGCGGCTTCCTGGGAGATCGGCGTGACCATGACCTTGTTGCCTTCGATCTTGGTCTCGACCTTGTCGGTCAGTTTGAGCGTGAGTTCGCCGAGCTTGCCCTTGGCGGTGAGGACATCGCCCGCCAGCGCCAGGGTGACGCCGGCCGGCACTTCAACGGGGTATTTGCCAACGCGTGACATTGCTTTCTCTCCCTTAGAAGACGCGGCAGAGAACTTCGCCGCCGACATTGGCGGCGCGGGCTTCAACATCGCTCATCACGCCGCGCGGCGTGGAGAGGATGGAGATACCCAAACCGGAATAGACGCGCGGCAGTTCCTTGATCTTGGAGTAGACGCGGCGGCCCGGACGGGACACGCGGCTGATCTCTTTGATCACCGGCTGGCCTTCACTGTATTTCAGCTCGATGCGCAGCTGGCTGACGCCGGCGCGGAGTTCCTCGCGGCTGAAGCCGCGGATGAAGCCTTCACGCTTGAGCACGTCCAGCACATTGGCGCGCAGATTGGAGGCCGGAGCCACGCACACGCTCAGGCGTGCGTGCTGGGCATTTCGGATGCGGGTGAGCATATCGCCCAGCGGATCGGACATCGACATGGTTTCGTCCTAACTCCTTACCAGCTGGCCTTGACGACACCGGGGATCTGCCCGGTGCTCGCCAGATCGCGGAACGCGATACGGCACAGCTTGAACTTGCGATAATTGCCGCGGGCGCGGCCGGTCAGCTCGCAACGCAGGCGCACGCGCACCTTGGCGCCGTTGCGCGGCAGCTGCGCCAGCTTCAGGCTCGCCTCAAAACGGTCTTCCACCGGCAGCGTGCGATCCATGATCGTCGCCTTCAGCGTCGCGCGCTTGTCCTTGTCGCGCGCCGCCATGCGTTCCCGCTTGCCGTTTCTGTTGACCTGCGATGTCTTAGCCATACTTTTGAAACCCCTCCGGAACCTGCTGGAACATCCCAGCCGTTTTCCAAACCTTCACAAACCGCCCGCTTACTTGGCGAACGGCAGATTAAACCCTTTGAGCAGCGCCTTGGCTTCGGCATCGGTCTTCGCACTGGTCACGAAGATGATGTCCATGCCGCGGATCGCGTCGACCTTGTCATAGACGATCTCAGGGAAAATGATCTGTTCCTTGAGGCCCATAGCAAAGTTGCCGCGCCCGTCGAACCCCTTATTATTGGGAATGCCACGGAAGTCGCGCACGCGCGGCAGGGCGATCGTCACCAGGCGGTCGAGGAATTCGTACATCCGCGCCTTGCGCAGCGTCACCTTGCAGCCGATCGGCAGGCCGGCGCGGATCTTGAAACCGGCGATCGCCTTCTTCGCGATCGTCTTGATCGGCTTCTGCCCGGAGATCAGCGTCAGCTCCGCCACGGCGGCGTCGAGCTTCTTCTGGTCGGCCGCGGCTTCGCCGACGCCCATGTTGATGACGATCTTTTCGAGGCTCGGCACCTCGAGCGGATTCTTATAGCTGAATTCCTTCAGCAGCTGCTCGCGCACCACATCCCGGTAGTAGGCCTGCAAGCGCGGCAGGGCTTTCGCTTCACTCATTGCGGCCTCCTCAGCCATCAATCGCCGTACCGCTCTTGCGAGCGACGCGAACTTTACGGCCACCATCGAGAACGCGGAAACCGACCTTGGTCGGCTTGTCCGTGCTCGGATCGATCAGCGCCAGTTTGGACATATGCAGAGCGGCTTCCTGCTCGACGATGCCGCCGGGCTGACCCATACCGCGCGGCTTGGTGTGGCGCTTGGCCACCGCCGCACCTTGCACGACCGCGCGCTGCTCCGTCGGCAGCACGCGCAGCACTTCGCCGCGCACGCCCTTGGAAGCGCCGGAAATCACCAGGACCTTGTCGCCCTTCTTGATACGAGCGGCCATGTTACAGCACCTCCGGCGCCAGGCTGACGATCTTCATGAACTTCTTGGCGCGCAGCTCGCGCCCCACGGGCCCGAAGATACGCGTGCCGATCGGCTCCATCTGCTTGTTGATCAGCACCGCGGCGTTGCGGTCGAAGCGGATGGCGCTGCCATCGGGACGGCGCACGGAGAACGCGGTGCGAACCACCACAGCCTGGTGCACGTCGCCCTTCTTCACCTTGCCACGCGGAATCGCATCCTTCACGGACACCACGATCACGTCGCCGACCGAAGCGGTCTTGCGCTTGGAGCCGCCGAGCACCTTGATGCACTGCACGCGGCGGGCACCCGAGTTGTCGGCGACGTCCAGATTGGACTCTACGATAATCATTCTTCTGCCCCTTCCCTCAGCCGGCCTGGCCGTCTGTGAGAGCGGAACCGTTGCGTTCGGTCACCACCCAGGTCTTGCGGCGGCTGATCGGCGCGCATTCCTCGATGCGCACCAGATCCCCCTCCACGCAAACATTCATCTCGTCATGCGCCGCATATTTCTTCGAGCGGCGAATGAACTTCTTGTACACCGGATGCATGATGCGACGCTCGACAAGGACGGTGATCGTCTTGTCCATCTTGTCGCTCACCACCCGGCCGGTCAGAACACGTTTCGGCATGGTACCCTCTTAACCCTTCACAGCCGAACGGGTCCGCTCGGCCAGAATCGTCTTCACCCGCGCAATGTCGCGCCGCACCGCACGAACGCGGCTGGTATTTTCCTGCTGCCCCGTGGCACGCTGGAAGCGCAGGTTGAACTGCTCCTTGCGCAGATCGAGGAGCATGGTGCTCAGTTCGTCCGGAGTTTTCGCCCGGATGTCGCTCGCGTTGGTCATCTCAGGCATCTCCAATCCGGGTGATGAACTTGGTCTTGATCGGGAGCTTGGCAGCACCCAGCGCCAGCGCCTCGCGGGCCAGCGGCTCGGCAACGCCGTCGATCTCGAACACGATGCGGCCGGGGTGCACGCGGGCCACCCAGAATTCCGGGCTGCCCTTGCCGGAGCCCATGCGCACTTCGGCGGGCTTGGTGGAAACCGGCAGGTCCGGGAAAATGCGGATCCACACGCGGCCGGCGCGCTTCATCGCGCGGGTGATGGCGCGACGGGCGGACTCTATCTGCCGCGCGGTCACCCGCTCCGGCTCCAGCGCCTTCAGGCCGAAGGCGCCGAAATTAAGCTGCGTATTGCCCTTGGCATTGCCGTGGATACGGCCCTTGTGAGCTTTACGAAACTTGGTACGCTTGGGGGACATCATGGTCGGTTAATCCTTAGCGCTGCGGTGCTTGCTCGGCCGCGCGCTTATCCTGCGCCAGCGGATCCTGCACCATGATTTCGCCCTTGAAGACCCAAACTTTCACGCCGCACGTGCCATAAGTCGTCTTCGCGGTGGCGGTGCCGTAATCGAGGTCGGCGCGCAGCGTATGCAGCGGCACGCGGCCTTCACGGTACCATTCGACGCGGGCAATCTCGGCGCCGCCGAGACGGCCGCCGCAGGTGATCTTGATGCCCTGCGCGCCCAGGCGCATCGCCGACTGCACGGCGCGCTTCATCGCCCGGCGGAAGGCCACGCGGCGCTCCAGCTGTTGCGCGATGTTCTCGGCCACCAGCGTCGCGTCGATCTCCGGCTTGCGGATCTCCATGATGTTGAGCGAGACATCGGCCTTGGCCATGCCCGACAGCTCCTTGCGCAGCGTGTCGATGTCCTGGCCCTTCTTGCCGATCACCACGCCCGGACGGGCGGCATAAATCGTCACGCGCGGCTTCTTCGCCGGGCGCTCGATGACCACCTTAGACACGCCGGCCTGCGCCAGCTTGGTGCGCAGATGGCTGCGCAGCTTCAGATCGTCATGCAGCAGCTTGGCGTAGTCCTTGCCGGCGTACCAGCGGCTGTCCCAGGTGCGGGTGATGCCGAGGCGCAAGCCGATCGGATTGATCTTGTGACCCATATTACGCGGCCTCCCCAGCGGATTTCGCAGTTTCAGACTTCTTATGACCCGGGCGAACATCGCGCATCGGCTTGGCCGCCGGCTCGCGCTCCTCGACCACGATCTTGAGGTGGCTGAACCACTTCTCCACGGTCGCGGAACGGCCGCGGCCACGGGCATGGAACCGCTTCATGTACATGCTGCGGCCAACCTCGGCGAGCTTGACGACGAGCTTGTCGACGTCGAGCTGGTGGTTGTTCTCGGCATTGGCGATCGCGCTTTCCAGTGTTTTCTTGACCTGCTTGGCGATGCGGCGCTTGCTGAAAGTGAGGTCGGCGAGCGCGCGCTCAGCCGGCAGGTTGCGGATGGTTTCCGCGACCAGGTTCAGCTTGCGCGGGCTGACACGCATATTGCGGGTGATCGCCTGAGCCTGGAAGTCTTCCAGACCACGGGCGGTTTTCGGTTTGCTCATGGTTAGCCCCGCTTCGCTTTCTTGTCCGCCGAGTGACCATGGAAGGTCCGGGTCGGGGAGAATTCACCAAACTTGTGGCCAACCATGTTCTCGCTCACCTGCACCGGCAGAAACTTCTTGCCGTTGTAGACACCGAAGGTCAGGCCGACGAATTGCGGCAGGATGGTCGAGCGGCGCGACCAGATCTTGATGATCTCGTTGCGGCCGGAGGCCCGGGAGGCTTCCGCCTTGCCCAACAGATACCCGTCGACGAACGGGCCTTTCCAAACAGAACGCGACATCGATCAGTCCTTCCGGCTCTTCGCGCGGCGGATGATGAGATCATCCGTACGTTTGTTGCTACGTGTCTTATAACCCTTGGTCGGCTGACCCCACGGCGTGACCGGATGACGGCCCGCGGAAGTCCGGCCCTCGCCACCGCCATGCGGGTGGTCGACCGGGTTCATCGACGTGCCGCGGTTATGCGGCTTGCGGCCCAGCCAGCGATTGCGACCGGCCTTGCCGATCTGCTCATTCTGGTGGTCGGCGTTGGACACCGCACCGATCGTCGCCATGCACTCGGCGCGCACCACGCGCAGCTCGCCGGACATCAGCTTGATCTGCGCATAGCCGCGGTCCTTGCCGACCAGCTGCGCGAAGGTGCCGGCCGAACGGGCCAGCTTGCCGCCGGCGCCGACCTTGAGCTCGATGTTATGGATGATCGTGCCCACGGGAATGGCCGAAAGCGGCATCGCGTTGCCCGGCTTGATGTCGACGCGCGCGCCCGACACCACCGGATCGCCGACCTTCAGGCGCTGCGGCGCCAGAATGTAGGACAGCTCGCCATCGGCATACTTGATCAGCGCGATGAAGGCCGTGCGGTTCGGGTCGTATTCCAGACGCTCGACGGTCGCGGCAACATCGTATTTGCGGCGCTTGAAGTCGACCAGACGGTACGCCTGCTTGTGTCCACCGCCGCGGAACCGGCTGGTGATGCGGCCGTGATTGTTGCGGCCGCCGGATGAGCTCTTACCCTCGGTGAGGCCCTTGACGGGCTTGCCCTTCCACAGCTCGCTGCGGTCGATCAGCACGGTGCCGCGAAGGCTGGCCGTGACGGGATTGAAATGTTTCAGTGCCATCGAACCGATGCCTTATGCCAGACCGGTGGTGAAATCGATGCTCTGGCCTTCCGCCAGAGTCACGAACGCCTTCTTCACGTCGGAGCGCACACCGGGGCGGCCTTTGAACCGCTTGGTCTTGCCCTTGGTGATCAGCGTGTTCACGCCGGTAACCTTCACGTTGAACAACCCCTCGACGGCCGCCTTGATCTCCAGCTTGGTGGCGTCGATCGCCACCTTGAACACGAACTGGTTCTTTTCGGAGAGCAACGTGCCCTTCTCGGTGATGTGCGGGGCGCGCACGACTTCGTACATGCGCTCCGGGGAAATCTTCACGGTGCTGCTCATGCCAGGCGCTCCTTCAAACCTTCGATGGCGGCCTTGGTGATCACCAGCACGTCATGCTGCACGATGTCGTACACATTCGCGCCGATCACCGGCAGAATATCCAGGCCATGCACGTTGCGGCTGGCAAGCAGGAATTTCTCCGCGACGGCGGTGTCGACGATCAGCGCCGAGCTCCAGCCGAACTTCTTCACCTTGGCGGCGACGTCCTTGGTCTTTTCCAGGGCGCCGACGGCATCCAGGATCACCAGCTTGCCCGCGGCGGCCTTCTGTGACAGCGCGGAAACCAGGCCGAGGCGGCGAACCTTCTTGTTCAGCGCATAGCCGTGGTCGCGCACGACCGGGCCATGCACGACGCCACCGGTGCGGAACTGCGGCGAACGCAGCGAACCCTGGCGGGCCCGGCCCGTGCCCTTCTGAGCATAGGGCTTGCGGGTGGTGCCGGAGACCTCACCCATGCCCTTGACCTTGTGCGTACCGGCGCGGCGCTTGGCCAGCTGCCAGTGAATCACGCGCGCCATGATGTCGGCGCGCGGGGTGACGCCGAAAATCTCGTCCGGCAGCTCAGCGCTGCCAGCGGCCTTCGCGTCAAAATCATAAACATCCAGTTTCATCGGCTCAGCCCTTCACCGCGGCAGGATAGGCGGCGTCAGCCGGCCGGGTTTTCTTCACAGCATCGCGCAACATTACATAGCCGCCCTTGGCGCCGGGAACCGCCCCGCGCACGAGGATGAGGTTGCGCGCCTCGTCGATGCCGGCGACCGTGAGGTTCAGCGTGGTCACGCGCTCCTGGCCGAGATGGCCGGCCATCTTCTTGTTCTTGAAGGTCTTGCCGGGGTCCTGGCGGTTACCGGTCGAACCGTGCGAACGGTGGCTGACCGACACGCCGTGGGTCGCTTCAAGACCGCGGAAGTTCCAGCGCTTCATGCCGCCGGCAAAGCCCTTACCCTTGGTAATGCCAGCCACGTCGACGAACTGGCCGACCTGGAAATGCGTCGCGGAAATAACCGCACCGGTTTCCAGCACGGCATCGTTGGCCACGCGGAACTCGACCAGCTTCTGTGCAGGCTCCACTTTCGCCTTCGCGAAATGGCCCTTCTGCGGCTTGGTCACGTTCTTCGCCTTGGCCTTGCCGATGCCCAGCTGCACCGCGGAATATCCATCGGTTTCAGCCGTGCGCGCCGCCACGACCCGCACCTCGTCGAGATGCAGCACCGTGACCGGCACGTGCGTGCCGTCATCTTTAAACAGCCGGGTCATCCCCAGCTTTTTTGCAATTACACCGGTACGCATAATTTCACCTAGATCTTGATTTCGACTTCGACGCCAGCGGCGAGGTCGAGCTTCATCAGCGCGTCCACGGTCTGCGGGGTCGGGTCAACGATATCCAGCAAGCGGCGATGGGTCCGGATTTCGAACTGTTCGCGGCTCTTCTTATCGATGTGCGGCGAACGGTTCACCGTGAACCGCTCGATATGGGTCGGCAACGGAATCGGCCCCCGCACCTGCGCACCCGTGCGCTTCGCCGTGTTGACGATGTCCTTCGTGCTGTTGTCCAGCACGCGGTGATCATACGCCTTCAAGCGAATACGGATATTTTGGTTGTCCATCTTAACTCAAACTCTTTTCACAGATACGGGGGACCGAACTTACTTCGTGATCTTGGCGACGACGCCCGAACCCACGGTGCGACCACCCTCACGGATGGCGAAACGCAGACCCTCATCCATGGCGATCGGCGCGATCAGCTCGACGTCAATCGCCACGTTGTCACCCGGCATGACCATCTCAGTGCCTTCCTGCAGGCTCACGACGCCCGTGACGTCGGTGGTGCGGAAGTAGAACTGCGGACGGTAGTTGGTGAAGAACGGGGTGTGACGGCCGCCTTCTTCCTTGGTCAGAATGTAAGCCTGGCCATGGAACTTGGTGTGCGGGGTGATCGAGCCCGGAGCCGAGAGAACCTGGCCGCGCTCGATGTCCTCGCGCTTGGTGCCACGCAGCAGCGCGCCGATGTTGTCGCCGGCTTCGCCCTGATCGAGCAGCTTACGGAACATTTCCACGCCGGTGACGGTGGTCTTGGTGGTCGCACGCAGACCGACAACCTCGACTTCGTCGCCAACCTTGATGATGCCGCGCTCGACGCGACCGGTGGCGACGGTGCCACGGCCGGAAATCGAGAACACGTCTTCAACCGGCATCAGGAACGGCTTGTCAACCGCGCGCTCCGGCTGCGGAATGTAGGCGTCGACCGCCTCCATCAGCTTCAGGACGGCCTGCTCGCCGATCTCCGGCTGCTTGTCTTCCAGGGCGCACACGGCGGAACCCTTGATGATGGGGATATTGTCGCCGTCGAAGCCGTACTTGGAGAGCAGCTCGCGGACTTCCATCTCCACCAGCTCGACCAGATCGGGGTCGGCGAGGTCCATCTTGTTCAGGAACACGACCAGCGCCGGCACGCCGACCTGACGGGCCAGCAGGATGTGCTCACGGGTCTGCGGCATCGGGCCGTCCGCGGCGGACACGACCAGGATCGCGCCGTCCATCTGCGCGGCGCCGGTGATCATGTTCTTCACGTAGTCGGCGTGGCCGGGGCAGTCCACGTGGGCATAGTGGCGGTTCGCGGTCTCGTACTCGACGTGAGCGGTGGAGATCGTAATACCGCGGGCGCGCTCTTCCGGCGCCTTGTCGATCTGGTCGTAGGCGGTGAAGGTGGCGCCGCCAACCTTCGCCAGCACCTTGGTGATCGCGGCGGTCAAGGACGTCTTGCCATGATCGACGTGGCCGATCGTGCCGATATTCAGGTGCGGCTTGGTCCGCTCAAACTTCGCTTTGGCCATTTGTTTGCTCCGTGCGGGCTAAAAACTAGAAATAACTAACTTACCAACGATAATGGCTGAAGGCCTTGTTCGCCTCGGCCATACGATGGGTGTCCTCACGCTTCTTGACCGCAGAACCGCGATTGTTCACCGCATCCTGCAACTCGTTCGAAAGCCGCTCTTCCATCGTGTGCTCGCCGCGCTTGCGGGCGGAGTCGATGATCCAGCGGATCGCCAGAGCCTGACGGCGCTCAGCGCGCACCTCCACAGGCACCTGATAGGTCGCACCACCGACGCGGCGGGACCGCACCTCAATCGCCGGCTTCACATTGTCCAGCGCCTCATGGAACAAACGCACCGGGTCGGCATTCGCCCCGCCACGCTTCTTCAGCACGTCCAGCGCGCCGTAGACGATGCCTTCGGCGGCGGATTTCTTGCCGTCATGCATCAGCACATTCATGAAGCGGCTGATCACGACATCCCCGAACTTCGCGTCCGGGAGAACTTCGCGCTTAACGGCGCGGCGGCGTCTGCTCATCTCTCTCTATCCTCTTACTTCGGCCGCTTCGCGCCATAGAGCGAACGGCGCTTGCGACGCTTCGGCAGGCCCTGCGTATCGAGCACGCCGCGCAGAATGTGATACCGCACACCCGGCAAGTCCTTGACGCGGCCGCCGCGGATCAGCACCACCGAGTGCTCCTGCAGGTTGTGGCCTTCGCCAGGAATGTAGCTCACCACCTCGAAACCATTGGTCAGGCGCACTTTGGCGACCTTACGAAGCGCCGAGTTCGGCTTCTTCGGAGTCGTCGTATAGACACGCGTGCAGACGCCGCGCTTCTGGGGGCACCCCTCGAGGGCCGGCACCTTATTCCGCTTCGGCGCGGGCTCGCGGCCTTTTGCGATCAACTGATTAATGGTCGGCATAGAACATCCTGCTTCGTGTGTTTCGCCCAGCGCCGGCATCGGCCTGCAGCGGAGTCATCCATAAAAAACGGCCGCAAGGCGGATTACTCCACCTTACGGAAATTCCTCCAGCACGCGGCCTTGGTTCCGGATCACCGGAACGGCGCCGCACGCGCCAGAATTTACGAACAACCCGCCGCCGCAAATATCGGCACTGCGAGAGCGCCTTCCTTAAGAGCGGGCTACCCCCAAGTCAAGCACTTCACGGACCCCATCGCTTGAAAAAACCCAGCCCGGACAAAAGATCATGGCTGTTTGCCGAGGGCTGCGTTCCAAACGTCAAACGGCGCCCACGGAGGGGCGCCGTTTGACGAAATAAGTAAGGAAGTGGGCGCTTTTTTGAAAAAAGCGCCGCAAAAACTTTTTTGAAACTGGGCCGGTGGCGGTGAAACCAGCACGGCCCAAGGTTAATAAAGTTTTTTTGCTACTTTTTGTTCACAAAAAGTAGCCCTTCCCTTGCTTTTCTACTCCGCCGCGAACTCCGGCTTGGCGATGGCCGGCCGCTGGCCGCCCAGAGCCTGCCGGTCGCGGCCCGCCGCCACCGAGCGCAGCCGGTTCATCACCGAGCCGGTACCGGCGGGGATGAGACGGCCGACGATGACGTTCTCCTTGAGACCGGAGAGCAGATCCATCTTGCCGGCGGTCGCCGCCTCGGTGAGCACCCGAGTCGTCTCCTGGAAGGAGGCCGCGGAGATGAAGCTCTGCGTCTGCAGGCTCGCCTTGGTGATGCCGAGCAGCACCGGCAGCGCGACCGCGCGGCGCTCGTCCTCGCCGAGCTTCTCGTTCTCGATGTCGAACTCCACCCGGTCGACCAGCTCGCCCACCAGGAAGGTGGTGTCGCCGGCTTCCGTGATCTCCACCTTCTGCAGCATCTGGCGCACGATCACTTCGATATGCTTATCGTTGATCTTCACGCCCTGCAGCCGGTAGACGTCCTGGATTTCGTTCACCAGGTAGTCGGACAGCGCCTCCACGCCGAGGACGCGGAGAATGTCGTGCGGCACGCGCGGGCCGTCGACCAGCGGGTCGCCCTTGCGGACATAGTCGCCCTCCTGCACCGAGACGTGCTTGCCCTTCGGAATCAGATACTCGGTCTCTTCCTGGGTTTCGTCGTTCTTGACGATGACCCGGCGCTTGGCCTTGTAATCCTTGCCGAATTCCACCCGCCCGTCGATTTCCGCGATGATCGCGTGATCCTTCGGACGGCGCGCCTCGAACAGCTCCGCCACGCGCGGCAGACCGCCGGTGATGTCGCGGGTCTTGGAGCCCTCGCGGGGGATACGCGCCAGCACGTCGCCGTCGGCCACCATCGCGCCCGGCTCGACCGAGAGGATCGAGTCCGGCGTGAGGAAGTAGCGGGCCTCGGCGCCGTTGGCCAGGCGCACGATCTCGCCATTGGCGTCCTTCAGCAGCAGGCGGGGACGCAGATCCGCGCCGCGCGCCGACTGCTTGTAGTCCACCACCACCTTTGAGGTGAGGCCGGTGACTTCGTCGGTGCGCTCGACCAGGGTGATGCCTTCGATGAGGTCGGCATATTCCACCATACCCGCGCGCTCGGTGATGATCGGCAGGGTGTACGGGTCCCACTCGGCCAGCTTCTGGGTCCGCGTGACCTCGGCGCCGTCATCGACCAGCAGGCGCGCGCCGTAGGGCACGCGGAAGCGGGCGCGTTCGCGCTTCGCCGCGTCGGTGATGATGACCTCGCAGTTGCGGCTCATCACCACGGGGACGCCCTGGCTGTTCTTCACCACGTTGCGGTTGCGGATGGTGATCGTGCCGTCATGGCTGGCTTCCACATTCGACTGCTCGGCGCCACGCTGCGCCGCGCCGCCGATATGGAAGGTGCGCATGGTCAGCTGCGTGCCGGGCTCGCCGATCGACTGCGCGGCGATCACGCCGACCGCCTCGCCGACATTCACCGGCGTGCCGCGGGCCAGATCGCGGCCATAGCACTTGCCGCAAACGCCGATCTTGGTGTCGCAGGTCAGCACCGAGCGGATTTTCACCGTCTCGACCCCGGCCTTCTCGATGCGCTCGGCCTGCGGCTCCTCGATCAGCGTGTTCGCCGGAACGATGACCTGGCCGGTGGCATGATCCACCACATCGGCCGCGGTGGTGCGGCCCAGCACGCGCTCGGCCAGGCTGGAGACCACCTCGCCGCCATCCATGACGGCGCTGACGGTCAGGCCGCGCTCGGTGCCGCAATCATCCTCGATGATGATGCAGTCCTGCGCCACGTCGACCAGACGGCGAGTCAGGTAACCGGAGTTCGCGGTCTTCAACGCAGTGTCCGCGAGGCCCTTGCGGGCGCCGTGGGTCGAGTTGAAGTAGTCGAGAACCGAGAGGCCTTCCTTGAAGTTGGCGATGATCGGCTGCTCGATGATCTCGCCCGAAGGCTTGGCCATCAGGCCGCGCATGCCGGCGAGCTGCGACATCTGCGCCGGCGAGCCGCGCGCGCCGGAATGGCTCATCATCCACACCGCATTGGTCGGCTTGCCGGTCTCCTGCTTGGAGATCTCCGCCATCATGGCCTTGGCGACCAGGTCCTTACAGCGCGACCAGGCGTCCACCACCTTATTGTAGCGTTCGCCGGCGGTGATCAGGCCGTCCTGATATTGCTGCTCGAACTCGCGCACTTCCGCCTGGGTCGCGGCGACGAGGCCGGCCTTGGTGTCGGGGATGCGCATATCGTCCTTGCCGAAGGAGATGCCGGCCCGCGCCGCGTGGCGGAAACCGAGGCCCATCATGCGGTCGCAGAAAATAACCGCCTCCTTCTGCCCGCAATGGCGGTACACCAGATCGATCACGTCGGAGACGTTCTTCTTGGTCAGCATGCGGTTGACCACGGAGAACGGCACGTTCGCGTTCAGCGGCAGCAACTGCCCGATCAGCATGCGGCCCGGCGTGGTCACGACGATGCTGGTCTTCTTCACGCCGTCATGGCCGACCGACAGGACCCGCGCGCGGATCTTCTGGTGCAGCTTGAGGGCGCCGGCCGAGAGCGCGAACTCGATCTCGGACACCGTGCCGAAGGCCGGGGCCTCCTCATCCTTGGCGGCGACGAATTCCGCGGTCTCCAGCGACAGGTAGTAGAGCCCGAGCACGATGTCCTGGCTGGGCACGATGATCGGCTTGCCGTTCGCGGGCGAGAGGATGTTGTTGGTCGACATCATCAGCACGCGGGCTTCGAGCTGCGCTTCGACCGAGAGCGGCACGTGCACGGCCATCTGATCGCCGTCGAAATCCGCGTTGAAGGCGGTGCAGACCAGCGGGTGCAGCTGGATCGCCTTGCCTTCGATCAGGATCGGCTCGAACGCCTGGATGCCCAGGCGGTGCAGGGTCGGGGCGCGGTTCAGCATCACCGGATGCTCGCGGATCACCTCTTCGAGAATATCCCAGACCTCGGGACGCTCCTTCTCGACCATGCGCTTGGCAGCCTTGATGGTCGTGGCCAGGCCGTATTTTTCCAGCTTGGCGTAGATGAACGGCTTGAACAGCTCGAGCGCCATCTTCTTCGGCAGGCCGCATTGGTGGAGCTTCAGCTCCGGACCCACGACGATGACCGAACGGCCGGAATAGTCGACGCGCTTGCCGAGCAGGTTCTGGCGGAACCGGCCCTGCTTGCCCTTCAGCATGTCGGAAAGCGACTTCAGCGGGCGCTTGTTGGTGCCGGTGATGGCACGGCCGCGGCGGCCGTTATCAAACAGCGCGTCCACCGATTCCTGCAGCATGCGCTTTTCGTTGCGCACGATGATGTCCGGCGCGCGCAGCTCCATCAGCCGCTTCAGGCGGTTGTTGCGGTTGATCACGCGGCGATACAGATCGTTGAGGTCGGAGGTGGCGAAGCGCCCGCCATCCAGCGGCACCAGCGGGCGCAGCTCGGGCGGGATCACCGGCACCACGTCGAGCACCATCCATTCCGGATGCGTGCCCGAATCGAGGAAGTTCTCGACCAGTTTCAGGCGCTTGACCAGCTTCTTGCGCTTGGTCTCGCTGTTGGTCTCCTTGAGCTCGGTGCGCATGCGGGCGCGGTCCTCGGCCAGGTCGATGCCGATCAGGATCTGCTTGATCGCCTCGGCGCCGATGCCGGCGCGGAACCCGTCCTCGCCGAACTCGTCCTGCTTGTTATAAAGCTCGTCCTCGGAGATGAGCTGGTGCAGCTTGAGGTCGGTCGTGCCCGGCTCGAGCACGATGTAGCTCTCGAAATACAGCACCTTCTCGACGTCTTTGAGCGTCATATCCAGCATCGTCGCGATGCGGCTCGGCAGCGACTTCAAAAACCAGATATGCGCGACCGGGGAGGCCAGCTCGATATGGCCCATGCGCTCGCGGCGCACCTTGGCGAGCGTGACTTCCACGCCGCATTTCTCGCAGATGATGCCGCGGAACTTCATCCGCTTGTACTTGCCGCACAGGCACTCGTAATCCTTGATCGGGCCGAAGATGCGGGCGCAGAACAGGCCGTCGCGCTCCGGCTTGAAGGTGCGGTAATTGATGGTTTCGGGTTTCTTGATCTCACCGTAGGACCAGCTGCGGATCTGCTCCGGAGAGGCGATCTGGATCTTGATCTGATCGAAAGTCGCCGCCTGACCGGTCTGGCCAAGGATCTTCATTAAATCGTTCATCGTTCATCACCCTTAAACTGCCGGATGCGGTGTGGGCGCCCGCACCCGGCAAAATGATTCAGGTCGCGCTCTGTTCCAGGTCGACGTTGAGGCCCAGGGATTTCAGTTCCTTGAGCAGCACGTTGAAGCTTTCGGGGATGCCGGCCTCGAAATTGTCCTGCTCGCGGACGATCGCCTCGTAGACCTTGGTGCGGCCGGAGACGTCGTCGGACTTCACGGTCAGCATTTCCTGCAGCGTGTAGGCGGCGCCGTAAGCCTCGAGCGCCCAGACCTCCATCTCGCCGAAGCGCTGGCCGCCGAACTGCGCCTTGCCGCCCAGCGGCTGCTGGGTGACGAGGCTGTACGGGCCGATCGAACGGGCATGGATCTTGTCGTCGACCAGATGGTGCAGCTTCAGCATGTACATGTAGCCGACAGTGACCTTGCGCTCGAACGGCTCGCCGGTGCGCCCGTCGATCAGGGTCGACTGGCCGGACATGTCCAGCCCGGCTTTCGCCAGCATCGCCTCGATGTCGGGGATGCGCGCGCCGTCGAACACCGGGGTGGCGATCGGCACGCCCTTGCGCAGATTGCCGCCGAGCTCGAGCAGCTCCTTGTCATCCATGCCGGCGATCTGCGCGGCATAGACTTCCTCGCCGTAGGCTTCCTTCAGCAGCTCCAGCAGCTCCTGCTTGGCGGCACCGCTGCGGCGATATTCCTCGACCGCCGCGCCAACCTGCTTGCCGAGATTGGCGCAGGCCCAGCCCAGATGCACTTCCAGGATCTGCCCGACATTCATGCGGCTCGGCACGCCGAGCGGGTTGAGCACGAGGTCGACCGGCGTGCCGTCTTCCAGGAACGGCATGTCCTCGACCGGCACAACCCGCGAGACCACACCCTTGTTGCCGTGGCGGCCGGCCATCTTGTCGCCCGGCTGCAGCTTGCGCTTCACCGCGACGAACACTTTGACCATCTTCATCACGCCGGGCAGCAGCTCGTCGCCGCGCTGCAGCTTCTCGACCTTGCTCTCGAAACGGTCCTGCAGGCGCTTCACGGCGGCATCGAATTCCCGCTTGAGGATTTCGATGTTCGCCATCACCGCGTCGTCCTGGACGACGACGTTGCGCCAGGCGCCGCGCGGATGCTCCGCCAGCACTTCGGCGGTCAGCTCGGTGCCGGCCTTGATGCCCTTGAAACCGGACCCGGCGGTCTGGCCCAGCAAGGTCTCCTGCAGGCGGTTCAGGAAGGAACGCTCCTGAATCGCGCGCTCGTCGTCGCGGTCCTTGGCCAGGCGCTCGATCTCCGCGCGCTCAATCGCCAGAGCGCGCTCGTCCTTGTCCACGCCGCGGCGGTTGAACACGCGCACATCCACCACCGTGCCGACCGTGCCGGGCGGCAGCTTGAGCGAGGTGTCACGGACGTCGGACGCCTTTTCACCGAAGATCGCGCGCAGCAGCTTCTCTTCCGGCGTCATCGGGCTCTCGCCCTTCGGCGTCACCTTGCCGACCAGAATGTCGCCCGGATTCACCTCGGCGCCGATATAGACGATGCCCGCCTCGTCGAGGTTGCGCAAAGCTTCCTCGCCGACATTGGGAATGTCGCGCGTGATCTCTTCCTGGCCGAGCTTGGTGTCGCGGGCCATGACCTCGAATTCCTCGATGTGAATCGAGGTGAAGACGTCGTCACGGGCGATCCGTTCGGAGATCAGGATGGAGTCTTCGAAATTATAGCCGTTCCAGGGCATGAACGCGCACAGCGCGTTGCGGCCCAGCGCCAATTCGCCGAGTTCGGTCGACGGGCCGTCGGCGATGATGTCGCCGGCCGCCACGCGGTCGCCCACACGCACCAGCGGCCGCTGGTTGATGCAGGTGCTCTGGTTGGAACGCATGTACTTACGCAGGCGATAGATATCGACGCCCTGGGTCGTGCCGTCCTCGGCCGTCGCCCGCACCACGATGCGCGCGCCGTCGATCTGGTCGATGATGCCGGCGCGCTTGGCGACGATGGTGGCGCCCGAATCCCGGGCCACGGCGGCCTCCATGCCGGTGCCGACGATCGGCGCGTCGGACTGGATCAGCGGCACCGCCTGGCGCTGCATGTTCGAGCCCATCAGCGCGCGGTTGGCGTCGTCGTTCTCCAGGAACGGAATCAGCGCCGCGGCCACCGAGACCAGCTGCTTCGGCGACACGTCGACCGCAGTGACGTCTTCCGGCTTGACCAGGAGGAAGTCGCCGTTGCGGCGCACCGAGACCAGATCGTCGGTAAACTTGCCGTCGGTATCCTTCTTGGCGTCGGCCTGAGCCACCGTGAGGCGCTCTTCCTCCATGGCGGAGAGATACTTCCACGAAGGCTGCACCACGCCATCCTTCACCAGCTGATACGGCGTCTCGATGAAGCCGTATTTGTTCACCTTGGCGTAGGTGGCCAGCGAGTTGATCAGCCCGATGTTCGGGCCTTCCGGCGTTTCGATCGGGCAGATGCGGCCGTAATGCGTCGGGTGCACGTCGCGCACCTCGAAGCCGGCGCGCTCGCGGGTCAGACCGCCCGGCCCGAGGGCCGAGAGACGGCGCTTATGCGTGACCTCGGAGAGCGGATTGGTCTGGTCCATGAACTGGCTGAGCTGCGAGGAGCCGAAGAACTCGCGCACCGCGGCGGCGGCGGGCTTCGCGTTGATCAGGTCATGCGGCATCACGCTGTCGATATCGACCGAGCCCATGCGCTCGCGGATCGCGCGCTCCATGCGGAGCAGGCCGACGCGGTACTGGTTCTCCATCAGCTCGCCGACCGAACGCACGCGCCGGTTGCCGAGATTATCGATGTCGTCGATCGCGCCGCGGCCGTCCTTCAGCTCGCACATGATCTTGATGGTGCGCAGAATGTCGTCCTTGCGCAGGGTGCGGACCGTGTCCGGGGCGTCCACGCCCAGGCGCATGTTCATCTTCACGCGCCCCACGGCCGACAGATCGTAGCGGTCGGCGTCAAAGAACAGCCCCCTGAACAGGGCCTCGGCGGTCTCCGAGGTCGGCGGCTCGCCGGGGCGCATGACGCGGTAAATGTCGATCAGCGCGTCCTCGCGGTTGGCGTTCTTGTCCGCCGCCAGGGTATTGCGCAGCCACGGGCCGTTGGTCTGGTCGATCGCCAGCGTCGGCAGCTCGTCGATGCCCTTGGCCTCGAGCTGCGCCAGCTTCTGCTCGGTCAGCTCATCGCCGGCCTCGGCGAAAATTTCGCCGGTCTCGGGGTCGTACATATCGACCGCGACGAAACGGCCCAGCATGTCGGTGCGGGCGACCAGCACGCTCTTGGTCTTCTCGGCGATCTTGCGCACCACGCGCGCGGTCAGTTTCTCGTCGCTCTTGGCCACGACCTCGCCGGTATCGGCGTCGACCAGATCATCGATGAGCTTCTGGTTGCGGAAGGACTCGGCCTCGAACGGCCGGGCCCATTGCCCGTTTTTCGCGGAATACACGACCTGGCCATAGAAGAAGCCCAGGATTTCCTCGGCGTCCATGCCCTTGATCTCGCCCAGCTCAAGCGCCTCGCCCTTGGCTTCGCGAGCTTCACGCAGCGCCTGGGTGGCGGCGCTGGGCAGCGCATAAAGCAGCGTGGTGGCCGGCAGCTTGCGCTTGCGGTCGATGCGCACATAAACGATGTCCTTGGCGTCGAATTCGAAATCGAGCCAGGAGCCGCGATACGGAATCACGCGCGCGGTAAAAAGATACTTGCCGGATGAGTGCGTCTTGCCGCGGTCATGATCGAAGAACACGCCCGGGCTGCGATGCATCTGCGACACGATCACGCGCTCGGTGCCGTTCACGACGAAGGTGCCGTTATCGGTCATCAGCGGCATGTCGCCCATGTATACGGGCTGCTCCTTGATGTCGCGGATCGACTTCGCGCCGGTATCCTCGTCCAGGTCCCAGACGATGAGGCGCAGAATCACCTTCAGCGGGGCGGCATAGGTCATGCCGCGCTGGATGCATTCCTCGACGTCGTATTTCGGCTCTTCCAGTTCGTAATAGACGAACTCAAGCCGGCCGCGGCCGGCGAAATCGTCGATCGGGAAGACCGATTTGAAAACTTCCTGAAGCCCGGAATTGGTGCGCGCATCCGGCTTCACATGCATCTGCAGAAACGAATCGTAGCTCGCGCGCTGCACATCGATCAGATTGGGCATCGGGGCGACTTCGGGGATCCGCCCGAAGCTTTTGCGGATACGCTTCCGTCCGGTGAAAGACCCTTTGCCAAGACCACCATTGATCGCGTTCATCGCATCACCCTCGCGTAAAAATTCAGCTCAGTCGTACTAAAAACAGCCGGCAGGCGACTACCCAAGCGGTAATCGCCTGCCCTTTAGGCGGTATGCACGTCGCGGCCCATCAGGCCGCGACGGGGAAGAAAGTTACTTGATCTCGACAGTCGCGCCCTGCTCTTCCAGCGTCTTCTTGATCGCGGCAGCCTCGTCCTTGGTCGCGTTTTCCTTGACCGTCTTCGGCGCGCCCTCGACCAGGTCCTTGGCTTCCTTCAGGCCCAGGCCGGTGATCGTGCGGATTTCCTTAATCACGTTGATCTTCTTGTCGCCGCCATTGGCGAGGATCACCGTGAACTCGGTCTGCTCGTCCGCGGCAGCGGCGGCAGCGCCGCCACCAGCCGCCGGGGCGACCGCAACGGCCACCGGCGCGGCAGCGGAAACGCCCCACTTCTCTTCCAGCAGCTTGGAGAGTTCAGCGGCTTCGAGGACGGTCAGCTTGGAAAGCTCTTCAACCAGATTAGCTAGATCAGCCATTGTAAATGTCTTTCATGTAAGTAGGCTTTGATTGGTTTTACTGCAAGCCCGCACCGCGCGGCCCTGCGTTCTGCGACAAGCTTGGCGAAGCCGTCAGGCCGCGCTGCTCTTGTTGGCATCGGCGTAAGCCGCAAAAACCCGTGCAAGCTGTCCGGCCGGAGCCTGGAGCACGCCGGCAATCCGCGTCGCCGGGGTGTTGAGCATCCCCAGCAGCTTGGCGCGCAGCGAGTCCAGCGACGGCAGTTCGGCCAGGGCTTTCACGCCGGATACATCGAGTACCTGCGTGCCCAGCGAACCACCGAGCAGAACGAACTTGTCATTGGTTTTGGCGAACTCGACGGCTGCTTTCGCGACCGCGACCGGGTCTTTCGACCAAGCGATCGCCGTCGGGCCCTTCATCATGGGCTTCAGACCGTCAAACCGGGTGCCATCGAGAGCAAGCAAAGCCAGACGATTCTTCGCAACTTTGAAGCTCGCCCCCGCCTGGCGCATCTTCCGGCGCAGATCCGTGACGTCAGCCACCGTCATCCCCTCGTTGCGGGTGACGACAACCATCGACGTCTCGGCGAACACCGTAGACAGCTCAGCGACGAATTCACGCTTCTCTATGCGATCCACATCCGTCTCCAACTTGCGACGGCACGGAAAATCCCCCGCGCCGCCAGGTTACCCAAGATGCCCGGGACCACCCCGGAACATCGCTCGCCTGTCCATCGTCAGAACCAAAGCCCTTGCATGAGCAAAGTCTTGTGGCACCTCGTCTACCGTGTGCGGGGGCAATCCCCTTCAATCCCCGACGAGGGGGAACATCCGGTCTCGGACAGGTTTCGGCAGGATTTTACCCCTGCCTG
This sequence comes from Acidocella sp., assembly GCF_035535915.1. GTDB lineage: Bacteria > Pseudomonadota > Alphaproteobacteria > Acetobacterales > Acetobacteraceae > Acidocella. Next base: position 71,346 of record NZ_DATLPB010000088.1, on the reverse strand, counting down.
CCCGCCGCGACTTGAGGCCGCGGCGTATCTCTTCAGAACCGGCGCCCGCGGGCGCCGAGAAAAATCAGGCGTTGACGGAAGCGACGTCGACGCGAATGCCGGGGCCCATGGTCGAGGTAATGGCGACCTTCTGCAGATAGACGCCCTTGGCGCCCGACGGCTTGGCCTTCTGCACCGCATCGACCAGCGCCTTGGCATTCTCGACCAGCTTGACCTCGTCAAAGCTCGCCTTGCCGATGCCGGCATGAACGATACCCGCCTTCTCGGCGCGGAACTCGACCTGGCCGGACTTGGCGGCGCTCACCGCGCCCTTCACATCCATGGTCACGGTGCCGAGCTTGGGGTTCGGCATGAGGCCGCGCGGCCCGAGGATCTTACCCAGACGGCCGACCAGAGCCATCATGTCCGGGGTGGCGATGCAGCGATCGAACGCGATCTCGCCGGCCTGTACCTTCTCGGCCAGATCATCGGCGCCCACCACATCGGCGCCGGCGGCCAAAGCCTCTTCCGCCTTCGCGCCGCGGGCGAACACGCCGACGCGCAGGGTCTTGCCGGTGCCGTTCGGCAGCGAGATCAGGCCACGGACCATCTGGTCGGCATGACGCGGATCGATGCCCAGATTCAAGGAGATCTCGATCGTCTCGTCGAACTTCGCCTTGGCATTGGCCTTGGCCAGCGCCACGGCCTCGGTCAGGGCATAAGCCTTGTTGCGATCCACAGTGGCGCGCGCCGCGGCCAAACGCTTGTTATGTGCCATCGGATCAGCCCTCCACCACGGTGACGCCCATCGAACGGGCAGAGCCAATCAGCATGCGCACGGCAGCGTCCTCGTCATTGGCGTTCATATGAATCATCTTCGTCTTGGCGATCTCGTGCAGCTGCGCCATCGTCACCTTGCCGACCGCGGCACCCTTGCCCGGGGTGGTCGTGCCCTTGGCGATGCCCGCCGCCTTCTTCAGGAAGTAGGTGTTGGGCGGGGTCTTCATGATGAAGCTGAAGGTACGGTCGCCGAACGCGGTGATCACCACTGGCACCGGCATGCCGGGCTCCATGCCCTGCGTCGCAGCGTTGAATTCCTTCACGAACTGCATAATGTTCAGGCCACGCTGACCGAGGGCCGGACCGACCGGCGGCGAAGGATTTGCCTTGCCCGCGGGGATCTGCAGCTTGATATAGCCGACAATCTTCTTTGCCATTTCTGGCTCCTTCATCCTTTGGCAAACGCCAACGGACCGCGGTTCAACCGACCAGGCGACACCTTCGCCCGATCTCCCGCGTTCCTGAGGGGCGGAGCCTTACCCCATCGCGCGCCCCCCTGTCTAGCACCCCACCCGGTTTTTGCGCATATAAGCAGGCATGCAAAACAATACCGCTTTGCTCGTGGTCGACGTCCAGAACGATTTTTGCCGCGGCGGCGCCCTCGCCGTCCCTGAGGGCGAGGCCGTCGTGCCCCTGGTCAACCGCATCGCCCGGAAATTCGCCACCGTGGTCCTCACCCAGGACTGGCACCCGGCGGATCACACCTCGTTCGCCGCCAACCATCCGGGGGCCAAACCGTTCGAGACGGTCCCGATGCCCTATGGCGCGCAAACGCTGTGGCCGACGCATTGCGTGATGGCGAGCCCGGGGGCGGCGCTGCATCCGGCCCTCGACATTCCTCACGCGGCGACGATCCTCCGCAAAGGGCTGCAGCGCCATGTCGACAGCTATTCCGCGTTCCTCGAGGCCGACCGGGTCACCCGCACCGGGCTGGACGGGTTCTTCGCCGCGCGGGGCATCACGGACATCTATGTCGCCGGCCTGGCGACGGATTTCTGCGTCGCCTGGTCGGCCGAGGACGCGCAGAAATTCGGGTTCCGCGCCACGGTGATCGAAGATGCCTGCCGCGCCATCGACCTGAACGGGTCGCTCGAACAGGCCTGGCAGCGCCTGACGGCGGCAGGCGTCCGCCGCACTTCCTCAGGCGACTTATAACAAGGAAGGAAGTGCTACTTTTTGTGAACAAAAAGTAGCAAAAAACTTTATTAATCTGGGCCGTAGCGGTTTCAGCGCCACGGGCCCAGCCCCCAAATGAGACGGACCCGCCACAGCGAGCCCGTCTGCCATTCAATCGACGAAACTCAGTCGACGCTGATCGAGCTGACTTCCGGCCCCTTGGCGCCTTGCACGACGTTCATGCGCACGGCCTGACCTTCCTGCAGCGGCGGCAGACCGGCCTGCTCCAGCGCGGTGGCGTGCACGAACACGTCCTTGCCGCCGCTCTGCGGGCTGATGAAGCCGAACCCCTTGGTGGCATTATACCATTTCACGGTGCCGGTCATTTCCACGGCCGGGCCGGTCGCCTGCTGGCGCGGCGGGCGCGGGCCGGAACGCGGACGATCGAAACCGCCCCCGAAGCTACGCGCCGGGGCTTCGCCCTCGGTCACCGAGATCACCTGGTCGACCTGACGGCCCTTCTGGCCCTGGCCGACGCGCACCTGCAGAATGGAACCGGGCGTCACCGCCTGGTAGCCGGCGTTCTGCAGCGAGTTGGCGTGCAGAAACACGTCGCCCGAACCATCGGCCATCTCAACGAAACCAAACCCTTTGTCAGGATTGTACCATTTGACGGTGGCCTTCGCCTCGGGCGATGAGGACATCGACGTGGACCCGAACCCTGAAAAGGACGGCATGGGCGGGGTGTTGCCATAGAAATTATCGTCGTCGAAACCGCGGCGGCGGGGCCGTTGGCGGTCGTTCTTGGGGGGTCGCACTATAAAAAAAGTCCTCTGCAATCGTTCAAGGCATCCGGCCAACGCCAGATAAAGGAAGCATAGGCCAGCGTCGCACGTCCTTCAATCCCGAAATGCGGGAGGGCGCGGCGATTCGTGCCCATGCGGTCTTCAATCTTTCCAAAACATTACGATTATCCGCCGGTCGGAACCCGCAACAACATTGAGCGGTAGTCCGCATCGGAAACGAGAATGCCGGTTTCACCGCCGGCACAGGCTTGCCCGGGCGCGGTCGGCCCGCCGGCCCAGGACAGCATGACGCCGTCAGCGCGCACCGCCAGCACCGCGAAACTGCCGCCCGTCCGTGCCATATATTTGATGTCGAGCTGACAGGCGTGGCCTGGCGCGGCAAACGCGTCGGACAGGTCATGCGCCTTCATCACATTCACGCCAGCAATCCAGTTGGTGGTCCGCTCGACGGGAACGATGTCGCCGGGCATGGCCACCTGCGGCGACTGGGCGACCGCGGCGGACACCAAACGGGCCGCCGTCACGAAGGTCAACCCCAGCAACACAGTATCAAACAACCGGCGTGAGCCGAACAAGCGGCGCCATGAATTCTGGCGCGCCGCCGGCCGCGACTTGCGGGGCCGGTTGGAGAAACGCAGCATTAAAACCTCAGTAGCAACGAGGCCCATGTAACCCGTCCGGCATGAAAAGGCGATGTGGATTCCTTGCAGGGCCGATAAACGGAAAATAAAGGCACGCAGCGTTGCCGCGGGACGCTGACCGGGCTAGGAGCCGCCATGGCTTTCCCAATTAGCAATGCTGCCCTGACCCGCGCCCTCGCCGCGCGCGGCTACGATGAACCCACACCTGTGCAGCTGGCGGTCCTGCAGCCGGAAGCCGCAGACCGCGACCTGCTGGTCTCGGCGCAGACCGGCTCCGGCAAAACCGTGGCCTATGGTCTGGCCCTGGCCTCCACCGTGCTCGGCGACGCCGAGCGCCTGCCCGCGACGGTGGCGCCCCTGGTGCTGGTGATCGCCCCGACCCGCGAACTGGCGCTGCAGGTCCACGCCGAACTCACCTGGCTATATGAACAAGCCGGCGGGCGCATCGTTTCCTGCGTCGGCGGCATGAATATCCGCGTCGAGCAGCGCGAGCTCCAGCGCGGCTGCCACATGGTGGTCGGCACGCCGGGCCGGCTGCAGGACCATCTCGAGCGCGGCCATCTCAAGCTCAATGAATGCGAGGTGGTGGTGCTCGACGAGGCCGACGAGATGCTCGATCTCGGCTTCAAGGACGAGCTGGAATTCATTCTCCAGGCCGCCCCCGAGAGCCGCCGCACGCTGCTGTTCTCCGCCACCATCGCCCGCGAGATCGCGGCTTTGGCGCGCAACTACCAGCAGAACGCGCTGCGCATCGACACCGTGGCCCGCAACCAGCCGCACGCCGACATCGAATACCGCGCCATCCGCCTCTCCGGGCACGAGCTGGAAAACGGCCTGGTCAATTTGCTCCGCCTACATGAGGCGCGCGCTTTGGTGTTCTGCGCCACGCGCGACACCGTGCGGCATTTGCACGCCAGCCTGCTGGCGCGCGGCTTCAACGCCGTCGCCCTCTCCGGCGAACTCTCGCAAAGCGAGCGCAACGCCGCCTTGAGCGCGCTGCGCGACGGCCGCGCCCAGGTCTGCATCGCCACCGACGTCGCCGCCCGCGGCCTGGACCTGCCTGAGCTCGACCTCGTGATCCATGCCGAGCTGCCGACCAACAAGGCGACCATGCTGCACCGCTCCGGCCGCACCGGCCGCGCCGGGCGCAAGGGGCTGAGCCTGCTGCTGGTCCCGGCCTCGAAGCGCCGGCGCGCGGAATTGCTGCTCAGCTCGGCCAGCATCACCGCGACCTGGGAAGACCCGCCGACACCGGAACAGATCCGCGCCCGCGACCAGGAGCGCCTGCTCGCCGACGAGCGGCTTTCCCTCCCGCCCGAAGGCGATGAGCTGGTTTTGGCGCAAGAGCTGCTCGCGCGGCAAAGCCCGGAGGCCATCGCCGCCGCGCTGATCCGGCTTTACCGCGCGCGTCTGCCGGAGCCCGCACCGGTCACCATCCTGCCGCCGGAAGCGCCGCGCCGCGCCGCGCGCGAGCCGGCCGCCCCCTATGGCGGCGAGGCCGGCACCGGCAGCTGGTTCCGCGCCCCGGTCGGCCGCCGCGACAAGGCCGACCCGAAATGGCTGATCCCGCTGATCTGCCGCCAGGGCGGGGTGACGAAGCCGGAGATCGGCGCGATCCGCATTTTCGACACCGAGACGAAATTCGAAATCGCCCCGCACGCCGCCGAACGCTTCGCCGCCTCCATCGCCGCGCACAGCAACGCGGAATTGCCGCTGGAGCCCTCCACGCCGCCCGGCGCCGGCCGCGGCGGCCCGAGGCCCCATGCGCCCCGCCCCCCGCGCGCCGACAAACCGGCCCGGCCGCCGTTCGGCGGCAAGCCGAACGAACAGCAGCGCCGCCGGCAGAATAAGGCCAAGCGGGCAGGATAAAGAAGGAAGGAAGCGCTTCTTTTTGTGAACAAAAAGAAGCAAAAAAACTTTGTTTACTTTGGGCCCGTGCCGTTTCGGCGCCTCAGGCCCAGTTTCAAGAAAGTTTTTGCGCCGCTTTTTTCAAAAAGCGGCTGCTTACTCGCCTTTTCTTAGTAGTGCCGCAGCAGCGCCACCAGGCGGCCCTGGATTGCCACGCGCTCGGGCGGGAAAATCCGCGTTTCGTAGCGGACATTCGCCGGCTCCAGGGCGATCGACTGGCCACGCCGGCGCAGCCGCTTCAGCGTCACCTCGGTGCGGTCGATCAGGGCCACGACGATCTGCCCGGTCTCGGCGGTTTCGCCCTTGCGGATGATCACCGTGTCGCCGTCGAGGATCCCGGCATCGACCATGGAATCGCCTTCGACCAGCAACGCGAAATGCTCGCCCAGCCCGACCAGGCTCGCCGGCACTTCGATCTCCTCGTCATTCTCCTGCAGCGCCTCGATCGGCAGGCCGGCGGCGATGCGGCCATAAAGCGGCAAGGTCACCGCCTCGGCCGCCGCCGCGGCGCGCACGCCGGGCAGCTTGCCGGTGAAATCGCCCTGGATCACGGTCGGCGCGAATTTGGGGATTTCCCGTGTCGGCGGGTCGAGATCCTCGGAAAGCCGCACCACCTCCAAGGCCCGGGCGCGATGCTTGTGGCGCTTGAGAAACCCGCGTTCCTCCAACGCCGTGATCAGCCGATGAATGCCCGATTTGGAACGCAAATCCAGCGCCTCCTTCATTTCCTCGAAACTCGGGCTGCAGCCGGTCTGGCGCAGGTGCTTGTCGATGAACACCAGCAATTCATGTTGCTTGGTTGTTAACATTGATGTCTCCGACGCGAGAAATTCTGATAAGAACAAAGCACAAACGCGCCGATGTTCTAGTTTAGTTCTCGTTGCCGCGTCAAGCATCGCGAAAACAGAAGAAAGACAAGGGAAGCGCTACTTTTTGTGAACACAAAGTAGCAAAAAAACTTTGTTTACTCTGGGCCATGGGCTGTGTCGGCGACAAAGCCCATGGCCCAGCATAAACAAAAGTTTTTGGTGCCGCTTTTTTCAAAAAGCGGCTGCTTTCTTCCTAAAAACGTAGAATTTCCACCTCAGCCCCGGCCACCAGCGCGCCCTGGTGCGCCGGCCGGCGGATCAGCGCATCGGCGCGCGCCAGCGTGCTCAGCATGCCGGAATCCTGCACCGGGAACGGGGTGACGAGCCACCCATGTTCCCCACGCTCGAGCCCGGCGCGGACATAATCCTCGCGCCGGTCATTCGCCGCCATCGCCGCGGTCAGGCGCGCCCGCTCCGTCTCGGGCGGCTGCGCCGGCAGTCCGCTCATACGCGCGATGGCCGGGCCAAGGAACAGAACCGCGCACACATAGGCGGAGACCGGGTTGCCCGGCAGGCCGAGCAGCGGCTGGCTCTCCAGTCGGCCGAACATCAGCGGCTTGCCCGGGCGCATGGCGATTTTCCAGAAATCCAGGGCGAGGCCCCGCGCCTGGAGCCCCGGCTGGACCAGATCGTACACGCCGACGCTCGCACCCCCGGTGGTCACCAGCAGGTCGGCGCCGCGCGCCGCATCGGCCCCGGCGGCGATGGCGGCGAGATCATCGCCGGCGATCGGCAGCACCACGGGATCGCCGCCCGCCGCGGTGACGAACGCTGCCAGCATATGCGCGTTGGAACTGACGATGCCGCCCGGCCCGATCGCTTCGCCAGGCAGGGAAATCTCGTCCCCCGTGGCGAGAATGGCGATGCGCGGCCGGCGATGGACCTGCAACCAGGGATGATTGCCCGCCGCCGCGAGGCCGACATCGCGCGCCGTCAGCCGCCGCCCGGCGGCGATCAGCTCGGCGCCGGCGTGAAAATCCTGGCCGGCGCGGCGGATATGCTTCCCGGCCACACAGCTCTCGTTCACGGTGACGGTCCCGCCTGCCGCGGTGGCGTTCTCCTGCAGCAGAATCGCGTCCGCGCCCGGCGGCACAAAACTGCCGGTGAACAGGCGCACCGCCTGTCCCGCGCCGATGCTGCCCCCGAACGGGTGCCCGGCCGGCGCTTCGCCGATGATGCTGAGAGCGGCGCCCTGCACCGCATCGGCGGCGCGCACCGCATAGCCATCCATGGCCGACACGTCCGCCGGCGGCTGCGACAGCCGCGCCGCGACCGGCACGGCCAGCACGCGGCCCAGGGAGACGGCGAGCGGCACGGTCTCCCTGCCGGTGACCTGCAGCCCTTCGAGAATCTGTCGCCTGGCTTCGTCGACGCTAATCATTCCTGCGTAAAATCCCCGGATTTGCCGCCGGATTTGCGTACCACGCGCACCGCTTCGATGCGCATCGCGCGGTCCACCGCCTTGACCATATCGTAGATCGTCAGCGCCGCCACGCTCACCGCCGTGAGCGCTTCCATTTCCACCCCGGTGCGGCCGGTGGTGCGCACGGTGGCGGCGATTTCCACCGTGTCCGCGGTCACGGACAGGTCCACTGCCACCGAGGAGAGCGCGAGCGGATGGCACAGCGGGATGAGATCGGAGGTGCGCTTTGCCGCCATGATGCCGGCCAGCCGGGCCGCGGCCAGCACGTCGCCCTTAGCGGCCTGGCCCGCGCCAATCAGCGCAGCGGTCTCCGGCTGCATCACCACGCGGCCTTTGGCGGTGGCTTCACGCACGCTCTCCGCTTTCGCGGAGACATCGACCATGCGCGCCGCGCCGGTCTCGTCAATATGGGTCAGTTTGTTCATCGGGTTCCCCACGTCATGCCCCGAGCAGCTTCTGCACCGCCACGGTGACGTCGGGCTGGCGCATCAGCGACTCGCCGACCAGGAATCCCTGCACGCCGACTTTTTGCAGGCGGACGATATCCTCATAGGTCTTCACGCCCGATTCCGAGATCAGGAACCGGTCGGGAGTGCAAAAACGCGAGAGACGCTCGGTCGTCTCCAACGAGGTCACCAGCGTCTTCAGGTCGCGGTTATTGATGCCGAGCAGTTTGGTCCGCAGGCCAAGTGCGCGGCTCAGCTCGTTTTCGTCATGCACTTCCACCAGCACGTCCATGTCCAGGTCGTGCGCCAGGCTTTCCAGCTCGCGCGCCTCGTCGTCACCCAGCGCCGCCATGATCAGGAGGATGCAATCCGCCCCCATGGCGCGGCTCTCGAACACCTGCCAGGGCTCGAGGATGAAATCCTTGCGCAGCACCGGCAGCGAGACGGCGGCGCGCGCCGCCCGCAGATGATCGGGCGTCCCTTGAAAATATTTATGGTCGGTCAGTACTGACAGGCAGGAGGACCCGCCCGCCTGGTAGGCAACCGCCAGCGCCGACGGATCGAAATTTTCGCGGATCAGGCCGCCGGAGGGTGAGGCCTTCTTGATTTCGGTGATCAGGCCGGTGCGGCCGCGCACGGCGTCATCCATCAGCGCCCGGGCAAAGCCGCGCGGCTTGGGCGCCTGCACCGCCTGGGCGCGAATCGCCTCCAGGCTGGTCGCCGCCTTGCGCCGCGCCGTCTCGGCCCTGGTGTCGGCGCAGATTCTCGCCAGAATATTATCGCTCTCCGTCGCGCCCATCTTTGCCCCTTACGCCTGCGATGCCGCGCGCAACCGGTCGAGAACCCGTTTTGCGTCCCCCCGATCGATCGCGCCGGCCGCCAGCCCAACACCCTCGGCGAGACTTGTCGTGGCCCCGGCCACAATCAACGCCGCCGCCGCATTAAATAACACCGTGTCGCGGTAAACGCCGCGTCCGCCCTCGAGCAGCGTCAGCAGCGAAGCCGCATTTTCCGCCGCGTCGCTGCCGCGCAGCGCGCTCAGCGGCGCCGGCGCCAGCCCGGCATCGCCGGGCTCGAGCGTGAACTCGGTGATCTCGCCATGTTTCAGCGCCACCACTTGGCTGACCCCGGCCAGAGTCAGCTCGTCCAGCCCCTGGCTATGCACGATCCAGGCGCTCTCCGTGCCCAATTCGCTCAGCGTGCGCGCCATCGGGCGCGCCCAGGCCGGGTCGTACACGCCGATGAGCTGATGTTTCACGCCGGCGGGATTGGCCATCGGCCCGGTGAGATTGAAAATCGTCCGCGTGCCCAGCTCGACCCGCGCCTGCGCCGCGTGGCGCAAGGCCGGATGGTGGCGCGGCGCGAACAGGAACACGCACCCCGCCGCGCGCAATATGTCGGGCAGGCGCGGCAGATCCGGCTCAATGTTCACGCCCAGCGCGGCCAGAACGTCCGCGCCGCCGGCCCGCGAGGAAAGCGCACGGTTGCCGTGCTTGGCCACCGGCACGCCACAGGCCGCGAGCACGAACGTGACTGCGGTGGACACGTTGAGGCTGGCCGCCCCGTCGCCGCCGGTGCCGCACACATCCATGGCGTTCGCCGGCGCCGCCACTCTGGTCATGCGCCGGCGCATCGCCGTCACCGCTCCGGTCAACTCCGCCACGGTTTCGCCGCGGGCGCGCATCGCCATCAGCATCCCGCCGATCTGTGCCGGCGTCGCGGCACCCTCCATGATGATGCCGAACGCGTCTTCCGCCGCTGCCGCATCGAGTGTCTCGCCGCGGGCGAGCCGCGCCAGAAACGGCTTCAGCCCGTCGTTCATGCCGCCTGAGGCGGGGCGTTGCGGCCACGGGCGATGTCGAGGAAATTCTTCAGAATCTCATGCCCGTGGCTGGTGGCGATGCTCTCGGGATGAAACTGTGTGCCGAACACCGGGTAGACCGTATGGCGCAGCCCCATGATGATGCCGTCCTCGGTAAAGGCGGTCGGCACCAGAGTCTCGGGCAGCGTCGCCCGGGGCACGATCAGCGAATGGTAGCGCGTCGCCGTGAATGGGTTCGGCAGCCCCGCGAAGATATCCGTGTTGTCGTGATACACTTGGCTGGTCTTGCCGTGCATCGGCTCCTTGGCGCGGATCACCTGACCGCCGAAGGCCTGGCCGATCGCCTGATGGCCGAGGCAGACGCCGAGCAGCGGGATCTTGCCCGCCGCCGCGGTGACGAGATCGAGGCAGATCCCCGCCTCGTTGGGCGTGCAGGGCCCGGGTGAGAGCACGATGGCCTCCGGTTGCATCGCCAGCGCCTCCGCGGGCGTGAGCGTGTCATTGCGCCGCACCACGCATTCCGCGCCAAGGTCACCGAAAAAATGCACCAGATTGAAGGTGAAACTATCGTAATTGTCGATCAGCAAAATCATCAGGTGGGCTCCGGCGAGACATAGCGGGCAGCATCCTCGGCCGCACGAAACAGCGCCCGCGCCTTTTGCACGCTCTCGGCATATTCGGCCTGCGGATCGGAATCGGCGACCACGCCAACGCCGGCCTGCACATACATCGTGCCATCCTTCACCAAGGCAGTACGCAGGCCGATGCAGGTATCCATCGTGCCGTTGGCGGCAAAATAGCCGATGCAGCCGGCATAGAGGCCGCGCCGCGAAGGCTCCAGTTCCTCGATGATCTCCATGGCCCGCACTTTCGGCGCGCCGGAAAGCGTGCCGGCCGGGAAGCCCGCGATCAGCGCGTCCAGCGCGTCGTAATCGGCGCGCAGCGTTCCCTCCACGGTCGAGGAAATATGCATCACGTGCGAGAAACGCTCGATCGCGAAACTCTCCGCAACCCGCACCGAGCCGATCTCAGCAACCCGGCCGACATCGTTGCGGCCGAGATCGAGCAGCATCAGATGCTCGGCACGCTCCTTCGGGTCGGCGAGCAGATCCGCCTCCAGCGCCGCATCCTCTTTCTTGTCGGCGCCGCGCCGGCGGGTGCCGGCGAGCGGACGGATTGTCACTTTGCCGTCGCGCAGCCGCACGAGGATTTCCGGGCTGGAGCCGACCGCGACGAAACCGTCGAAATCCAGGTAGAACAGGAATGGTGCCGGATTGATGTGGCGCAGGCTCCGATACAACGCGAACGGCGGCAGCGGGAACGGCGCCTCGAAACGCTGGCTCGGCACCACCTGGAACACATCGCCCGCGCGGATATAGTTCTTCGCCGTCTCCACCACGCCCCAGAACTCTTGCTCCTCCATGTTGGAGCTTTGTTCCAGCTTGCCTTGCATCGTGCCGGTGAGCTTGGGCACCGGCCGTTCCAGTGCGGTAACCACCTCGTTCAGGCGCCGTTGCGCATTGGCATAGGCCTGTTCGGCGGAAATGCCGGCACGCGGATAGACCGGCGCGGCAATCGTCATCTCATCGGTCACGTTGTCGAAAATGATGAACAAGCCGGAGCGGACCAGGATCGCCTCGGGAATGCCGAGCACGTCCGGCTTGGTCGCCGGCAGCTTTTCCATCAGCCGCACCATGTCGTAGCCGAGATAGCCCGACAGCCCGCCGGTCATCGGCGGCAGCGTGTCCGGCACGTCCAGCCGCGTCTCTTCGACCAAGGCGCGCAGGCTGGCGATCGGCGCCACGCCGGCGGGCACGAAGGCCGCCGGGTCGGTCGCGGCGTCGCGGTTGATGAAGGCCGCGCCGTCCTCGCAGCGCCAGATCAGGTCCGGCTCCATGCCGATGACGGAATAGCGGCCGCGCACCACGCCGCCTTCGATGCTTTCCAGCAGGAACGAGAAGGGCTTGCCGTGCGCCGCCTTCAGGAACGCGGCGACGGGAGTGAGCAGATCCGCGCTATCGTGCCGCCAGACCAGCGCGCCGCGTCCGGACTCATAGGCGGCACGGAAGGCGTCAAAACGGTCGGGCACAGCATTCATGGTACGGTATCAATCACTGGTAAATTTGTGAAAAGAGCTTCTGATTAATTGTCACCTTGTCGCGTAACTGCAACCCGGCCAGGAGGCTTCCGCCGACATCATCCTGCAACGACTTCGTCATCGATTGCCGCGCTTCGTTATAATCGGCCTGGTCCTGCGCCGGAGTCGGATTCACGATTTTCGCGAGCGTGGCGACGGTGAAACCGGTATCGGTCTGCAACATCGTCGCCTGGCCGAGCTTGAGCGAAAATAGCACATTCTGCATTTGCGTGGTCGCGCCACTGGCCGGCGCGTTGCGGGTGAAGGCCGCAGAGCTGCTCACCTGATACCCCGCGGCCTGCGCCGCCGCGCCCAGCGTCTGGCCGGCATTGACGGCATGGAACAGGCCGGCCGCCTTGATCTCCGCTTCGCGCATCTGCGCATCATTGGTCCAGGCGGCCAGCACCTGGTTACGCACCTGATCGTAAGGCTGCTGCGCCGGCGGCGTGACGGCATTGACCGTGAGGGCGAAATAACCGCCATCCGGGCCGTTGACGAGCTGCGCCGGCTGGTGCGGGCGGGCGGCGAAGGCGGTTTTCAGCACCGCCGCCTGCAACGCCGCACTTCCCGGCAACGGCGCCTTATCGCCCGTCGGGGTGTCGCCGTTGGCATCCAGCGTGCCCTCCACCGCCGCCAGGCCGAGATTACCCGGCAGCCGGTCAAGCGGCGTCTGCCCCGCCAGCGCGTCCTGCAGCGCGTTCACGCTTGCCGCCACCTGGGCCTGCGCCTGCTGCAATTGCAGCTGCTGGGCGATCTGCGCCTTCAGCGTCGCCGCGTCCGGAGTGTTGGAGGCAATGTCCGTCACCTTGAAAAGATACATGCCCGCCGGCCCGGCGACCGGCCCGGTAACCTGCCCCGCGGGCGCGGCAAACACCGCCGCGGCGAGGCTCGGCGTGGGAATCTGGTTCTCCTGCGTCCGGTCGATCTCCACCGGGTTAGCGCCGAACCGCTTGGCCATCGCCTGCATCTGCGCCCAATTCGCGCCTGAGCGCCACGCCGCCTCAAGCTGCGACGAGGCGGCAAGATTGCCCACCACGATCACCTGCACGCTGCGCAGCGGCTGGCTCGGGTTGGCCGCGGCGATGCGCGCATAAGCGGCATCGACATCGGCCTGCGACACGGTTTCGTGCGCGGCGAGCAAAGCGGGCGAGAGCACGACCAGCTGGATCGTACGGTATTCCGGCGCCGTGAACTGGGCCGGATGATTGCGCCAATAACGCTGCAGCACCGCCTCGGCGGGGGCCGCCGGCCGCGGCTGCGCGGCGACCGGGATCTGCACCATGTCCGCGAAACGCTGCTCGGAGATGAAGTGGAAAATCCGGTTCACCAGCTCCTGCGGCGCCGCGGCGCCGGAGACCAGGGGGGCCACCAACTGCTGCCCGGCGATTTCCGCTGTGAGATCGTGCACAAACTGATCCGGCGTGGTGTTGTTCTGCTCCAGAACCTGGGCGAATTTTTGTTTGTCAAACACGCCGTTGGTCTGGAAAGCGGGGATCTGGCCCACCTGCTGGCGCACCACCGCATCCGGCACCGTCACGCCGAGCCGCTTCTCCTCGAGCCCCAGAACCCGCTCACGCAGCACGCCGCTCAGCGCGGTCTCGGCCAGTTGCTCACGCGCCGCCACGTCCGGCTGCCCCTGGCCCGATTGTTGCGCCCGGGCCAAAGCCGCCTGATAGGCTTGTTGCACAACAGAAATGTCCACCTTCTGCCCCGCGACCTCGGCCACCGCCGTGTTGCTGCCGATCATGGTCACCACGTTGGAGATGCCCCAGAACACGAACACCAACACGAGCAGCGCGAAAAATATCCGCGCGATCCAGTTTTCCAGCAGTTTGCGAACCGAGACCAGCATGCGCTCTCTTTACCCCAAATCGTCGCCTCTATAGCTAGACCACCAGGATCGGGCAATTGCGAGACAAGGAAGGGCCTGAGCATGCGCGTATCGCCGACCGACTATGCCGACGCGACCCGCGTCGCCACCTGGATGGTCGCCGGGCTGTATTTCGCCGCCGGCCTCGTCATCGGCGTCTCGACCCGCGGCTTCGCCCAGCAAGGCGGTGCGCACCTGCTGGCGCTGCTGCTCGCGCTGCTGCTCTGCAACGCCATCATCTGGGGATTCCAGCGCCTCTCCTTGCCGCGCATCGAGCGACAATTGCAGCAGGCGATCGCGGCGCGCAGCGGCCCCGGTTTCGCGCGGCAGATCATCCGCCGCGAAATGGCGAAAATCCTCCAGCCGGTGGGCGGCATCGCCTTCACCATCGGTTTTCTTACCGAAATCATCGTGGTGCTGCTCTGGCGGTAGGAAACAAGTAAGTAAGCGCTACTTTTTGTGAACAAAAAGTAGCAAAAAAACTTTGCTAACTTTGGACCGCGCTGGTTTCACCGGCACGGGCCCAGCATAACAAAAGTTTTTTGCGCCGCTTTTTTTCAAAAAAGCGGCCTCTTCCTTCTCCAACAAGGAATGCTCTAGAGCGACGGGAGCACTCTTAAAGGAACCAAAGCATGCGGCAGCTCATCGCGGGTAACTGGAAAATGCACGGCAAGCTGGCGGACATCGCCGCCTATGCGGCGGCGCTGCTGCAGGCGCCCGGCCATGTCGACCTGGCGATCTGCCCGCCTTTCCCGCTGCTCGACCGCTTTGCCGGGGCGCTCAACGGCGGCGCCGTCGCGCTCGGCGCGCAGGACTGCCACGCCCAACCCCAGGGCGCCCATACCGGCGACGTTTCCGCCGCCATGCTCAAAGAAGCCGGCGCGGTCTATGTGATCCTCGGCCATTCAGAGCGGCGGGAAAATCATGGCGAGACGAATGCCGTGGTCTGCGCGAAAACGGCAACCGCGCTGGCCGCCGGGCTGACCCCGATCGTCTGCGTCGGCGAGACCCTGGCCGAGCGCGAGGCGGGCGCGGCTGAAGACGTGGTGCGCACCCAGCTGCGCCACAGCCTGCCCCATGATTTTTCCGGCGTGATCGCCTACGAGCCGGTCTGGGCCATCGGCACCGGCAAGACCCCGACCGAGGCCGATGTGGCGGCGATGCACGGCGCCATCCGCGCCGCCCTGGTCGCGCAACTCGGCGCCGGCGGCGCCGGCATTAAAATTCTCTATGGCGGCTCGGTGAAGCCGGGCAACGCCGCCAGCCTGCTGGCCCTGCCCGAGGTGGGCGGCGCGCTGGTCGGCGGCGCCAGCCTGAAGGCCGATGATTTCTTGGCCATTGCTGCCGGCGCGCGAGGCGTCTAGAAGCCAGCGGACAGTTTTACAGGGTCTCGGTCTCGGATGATTGAAGTTCTTCTCGTGCTCCACGTGTTCGTCACCATCGCGCTGATCGGCGTGGTGCTGATCCAACGCAGTGAGGGCGGCGGCCTCGGCCTCGGCGCCAGCCAGGGCATGGGCAACTTCATGACCGGGCGGGGTACGGCGAATCTTCTGACCCGCGCCACCGCGATCCTCGGCACCCTGTTCTTCGCGCTCTCGCTGGGCTTGGCCGTGCTTTACCACAACAGCGCCAGCACCGGCGCGGCGGCGATCCTCAATAGCGGGCCGACCGTGCCCGCGCCCGTCGCCCCGCCCGGCCCGGCGCCGTTGCCGCAGACCCCGGCCGACGCGCTGCCCGCGCCCGCCGCCCCGGCGGCGCCGACCGGCGGACCGGCCGTCCCCGCGCCTTCCGTCCCCGCACCCCCGCTTCCAGGGCATAGCGGACAATAATTCCCCTCGCCCCACGTTTTTTTCTACGATTCATGATGTATGAACGGATTCCATGACGCGGTTCGTATTCATCACCGGCGGCGTGGTATCGTCTCTCGGTAAAGGCATTGCCTCGGCGGCGCTGGGCGCCCTGTTGCAGGCCCGTGGTTACTCGGTCCGGCTGCGCAAGCTGGACCCCTATCTCAACGTCGACCCCGGCACGATGAGCCCTTACCAGCATGGCGAGGTGTTCGTGACCGATGACGGCGCGGAGACCGATCTCGATCTCGGCCATTATGAGCGCTTCACCGGGGTCGCCGCCAACAAGCTGGACAATGCGACCACCGGCAAGATCTATTCCGAGGTCATCGCCAAGGAACGGCGCGGCGACTATCTCGGCGCCACGGTGCAGGTGATCCCGCACATCACCGACGCCATCAAGGAAACGGTGCTGCGCGACTCGGCTTCGTTCGATTTCGTCCTGGTGGAAATCGGCGGCACGGTCGGCGACATCGAAAGCCTGCCCTTCCTCGAAGCGATCCGCCAGCTCGGCAACGAGCTGACCACGGAACGCGCGATGTTCGTGCATCTGACACTGGTGCCCTATATCCAGTCGGCCGGCGAGCTGAAGACCAAGCCGACGCAGCATTCGGTGAAAGAGCTGCAGAATGTCGGCATCCAGCCGCATATGCTGATCTGCCGGTGCGACCGGCCGATCCCCGACAATGAGCGGCGCAAGATCGCCAGCTTCTGCAATGTGCGCACCGAGGCCGTGGTGCCGGCGCTGGACGTCAACACGATTTATGCCGTGCCGATCTCCTACCACGAGGCCGGCATGGACCGCGAAGTGCTGCGGCATTTCAACCTGCCCTTCGAGAGCCAGCCCGATTTGTCCGGCTGGCGCCGCATCGTCAATACCGTGGTTGCGCCGGAAGGCGAGGTGCGGATCGCCGTGGTCGGCAAATACACCAACCTGCTGGACAGCTATAAATCGCTGGCCGAGGCGCTGGCGCATGGCGGCATCGCCAACAAGGTGAAGGTGCGGCTCGAGTGGATGGACTCGGAAGTGTTCGAGCAGCCCGACACTGTGCAGCAGCTCGACGGCGTGGACGGCATTCTGGTGCCGGGCGGTTTCGGCGAGCGCGGCACCCAGGGCAAGATCGAGGCGGTGCGCTTCGCCCGCGAGCGCAAGGTGCCGTTCCTCGGCATCTGCCTCGGCATGCAGATGGCGGTGATCGAGGCGGCGCGGAACCTGGCTGGGCTGCGCGGCGCCTCCTCCACCGAATTCGGCCCCTGCGAGATCCCCGTGGTCGGCCTGCTGACCGAATGGGCGCGCGGCAACGACATTGAGCGCCGTCATGCCGGCGGCAATCTTGGCGGCACGATGCGCCTCGGCGCCTTCCCCGCCGTCCTCGCCCAGGAATCGCTGGTCCGCGCCGTCTATGGCGGAGCTGCGGAAATTTCCGAGCGCCATCGCCACCGCTACGAGGTGAACGTCCATTACCGCGAGCAGCTCGAAGCCACCGGCCTGCGCTTCTCCGGCCTGTCGCCCGACGGCGTGCTGCCGGAGATCGTCGAATATGCGGACCATCCGTGGTTCATCGGCGTGCAGTTCCACCCCGAGCTGAAATCCAAGCCGTTCGCGCCGCATCCGCTGTTTGAAGGCTTCATCGCCGCCGCGGTGCACCAGTCGAGGCTGGTATGAAGCGCGTCACGGTCGGCGGTCTCACGATCGCCAACGACCTGCCCTTCACCCTGATCGCCGGCCCCTGCCAGATCGAGTCGCGCGCACACACGCTGGAGGTGGCGGGCGCGCTGGCCGAGATGGCCCAAAGGCTCGGCATCGGCGTGATCTACAAATCCAGCTACGACAAGGCCAACCGCACCTCGGCCAACGCCGCGCGCGGCATCGGCATGGCGCAGGGGCTGGAAATCCTCGCCGAGGTGCGGCAGCGCTTCGGCCTCCCGGTGCTGACCGACGTGCATGACGCCGCGCAATGCGCCCCCGTCGCGCAGGCCGTGGACGTGCTGCAGATCCCGGCCTTCCTCTGCCGCCAGACGGACCTGCTGCTCGCCGCCGGCGAGACGGGCCGCGCCATCAACGTGAAAAAGGGCCAGTTCCTGGCGCCGTGGGACATGAAGAATGTCGCCGCGAAAATCGCCAGCACCGGCAACGAGAACATCCTGCTCTGCGAGCGCGGCGCGAGCTTCGGCTACAACACGCTGGTGAGCGACATGCGCTCCCTCCCGATCATGGCCGAAACCTCCTACCCCGTGGTGTTCGACGCCACACATTCGGTGCAGCAGCCGGGCGGCCAGGGCACCTCGAGCGGCGGCGACCGGCGCTTCGCCCCGGTACTGGCCCGCGCCGCTTTGGCGGTGGGCTGCGCCGCTGTCTTCATCGAATGCCACCCGGACCCGGACCGCGCGCCCTCCGACGGGCCGAACATGATCCCCCTGCGCGAGATGCCGGCGCTGATCGAACGGCTGATGGCGTTTGATCGGTTAGCGAAGGCGTAGGCAAGGCAAGAAAGCGCTACTTTTTGTGAACAAAAAGTAGCAAAAAAACTTTGTTATGCTGGGTCATGGGCGGTGTCAGCGCTAACGCCCATGATCCAGCATAAATAAAAGTTTTTGCGGCGCTTTTTTCAAAAAGCGCCTGCTTGCTTCCTTGCTTACCAAACCAACCCCGGCAAAATCGCCGTTGGCGTAATCCCCGCCATTTCCGCCTCTTGCGGCGCTTCCTCGGGCCGCAGCGCGTGGATGCCCGAGAGCACCCAGCATGCGTCGATCCGGGCCGCTTTGGCGCCGGCCATGTCGGTGCGCAGCGAATCGCCCACCGCCAGGGTTCTGCGCCGTTCCGTGCCGAGCAGCGCCAGGGTGGGAGCGTAGATCGCCGGGTCGGGTTTGCCGCGCTGGATGACTTTGCCGCCGGCCGATTCGTATATTTCCGCGAGCAGCCCAGCGCAGATGATGCGTTGCCCGTCGCGGATCACTTCCAGGTCCGGATTGGCGCAGACCATCGGTTTCTCGTGCTTCAACCCTTCATCGAGCACCGGCTGGTACACCGAGGGGTCCTGCGGGCCGAGAATGTCGTCGGGCCCGGTGTTGAGGATGAAATCCGCCGCCGCCGGGCTGCTCGCCTCGCGCAAGGGCAGCGTGTCGAATAGCCCGCGGTCGCGCGGCGGCCCGAGATGGTAGAGCGTGTTGCCGAGGGCGGCGAACTCATCGGTACGGTCGCGCAGCGCCTGATACACCGCCTCGCCGCTCGACATGATGGCGTCGTAGAAGTCCCGGGTGATGCCCATGTCGGCCAGCGCCTCGGCGATCTTGTCCGCCCGGCGCGGCGCGTTGGAGAGGAACACCACGCGTTTGCCCGCGCCCCTCAGCCGGGCCAGACAATCCAGCACGCCGGGATAGGGTTTGACGCCGTCATGCACGACGCCCCAGAGATCGACGATGAACCCGTCATAATCTACGCTCAAGCGCCCGAAGCCGCTCATGCCCCTGCCCCCACCGCATCCTGGATGTGCGGGAACCCGCGGGCGCGCAGCAATTGCGCGAGGCCTGTTTTAAGCTTCGGAATCATCGGCGGCCCCTGATAGGCGAATCCGGTATAGACCTGCACCAGGCTGGCCCCGGCGAGGATTTTCGCCAGCGCGTCCTCGGCCGTGAAAATCCCGCCCACGCCGATCAGCATGAGTTTCTTGCCCGCCAGCCGGTAGGCCTGCGCCAGCATGGCGGTGGAGGGCGCCAGCAAGGGCGCGCCGGAAAGGCCGCCGGCCTCGGTTCGCGCCGCGCCGCGCAGCGTGTCAGGCCGGGCGATGGTGGTGTTGGAAACGATCAGCCCGCTCACCTTGCGCGCCAGGCACACGCCGATCACCGCCTCGAGCCCTTCCGGCGCGAGGTCGGGGGCGATTTTCACGAAGATGGGCTTGTCCGTGACGATGGCGCTTAAGATTCCGGAAAGCCGCGCCTCGCCTTGCAGGTCCCGCAAGCCCGGCGTGTTGGGCGAGGAAATGTTCACGGTCACATAATCGGCGAAGGGTGAAACGGCGGAGACCAAAGCCGGGTAATCCCGTTCCGGGTCCGCGCCTTCCTTGTTGATGCCGACATTCGCCCCCAACGCCACTAGGCCGCGATCGATCCCGCGCAGATTGGCGAGGTAGGCGTCGATCCCGCCATTGTTGAAGCCCATGCGGTTGATGACCGCTTTGTCCTCGGGCAGGCGGAACAGACGCGGGCGCGGATTGCCTGCCTGCGGCCGCGGCGTGACGGTGCCGGCCTCGACGAAGCCGAAGCCCAGCCGCCCCAGCGCGTTCACCGCCACGGCGTTCTTGTCGAACCCGGCGGCGAGGCCGATGGGGTTGCGCAGCGTCCGGCCGAAAGCCTGCACCGCCAGGATCGGATCGTCCGGCGTGCGATCGAATCCGCCGAAGCCCGCGCGCAGGCCGCGCAACGCCAGATCATGCGCGGTCTCCGGGTCGAGCCGCCGCATGAGCGGCATCAGGAGCGGGAAGATCACTTCACGTAAACGAGGATGCCGGCATCCAGACCGGCGGTCCTCGCCGTGAGGCTGACACGGTCGACGGGCACGCCATCGGCGACAATGGACTTGGCCACGGCGGCGGCGGTGCCGGCCAGGCCGGACAGAGCCTCGGCGCTCTGCTCCGGCGAGGGCGCCACGGGCGTCTGCGCCTCGACCTCGAACTGCGCCGTCGGCTTGATCGCCAGGGCCTGTTTCACCGCGTTCTGCACCGGCTGGGCGAAATCCTGCGTGCCCGGCAGGATCGTCACCAGCGGAATGCGGCCGGAAAAGGCCTGCGTCGCGTTGACCGAGGCGGTATCCGCGCCGGCGGGCTTGGCGGCGAATGTCTGACGGCCCGGCAAGGCACAGGCAGACAGGGCGAGCAAAAGCAGGCAGGGGGTCCAGGTCCAGCGCATGCATGGGATGTAGCCATGTGCGGCTTGCACGGCAACCGCCCGGCCGGACAATTGATTCCGCGCACACCTCTGAAGACCAGCGGAACGCGTCTTGCGCCGCGAGGCTATGAGCTTAATTGACACACGCATCTATCTGGAGAGGTTCATGAAAACGATTCTCGTCACCGGCGCCACCGCCGGCTTCGGCGCCGCCTTCGCCCGCCGCTTCGTCAAGGATGGCCACCGCGTCATCGCCACCGGCCGCCGCGAGGACCGCCTGGCCGAGCTGAAGAAGGAACTGGGCGACAAAGTGCATATCGCCAAACTGGACGTGACCGACGAGAAGGCCGTCGCCGGCTTCCTCGACACGCTGCCGGCGGACTGGCGCGAGATCGACGTGCTGGTGAACAATGCCGGCCTCGCCCTTGGCCTCTCCCCCGCCTGGGATGCGGACCTCAAGGACTGGGACACGATGATCGCCACCAACATCTCCGGCCTGGTGCACATGACCCGCGCCATCCTGCCCGGCATGGTCGCGCGCAACCGCGGCACGATCATCAATCTCGGCTCGATCGCCGGCAACTACCCCTACCCGGGCGGACATGTGTACGGCGCCACCAAGGCGTTCGTGCAGCAATTCTCGCTCAATCTGCGGGCCGACCTCGCGGGCAAGAATATCCGCGTGACCGACATCCAGCCCGGCCTGGTCGGCGGCTCGGAATTCAGCGCCGTGCGCTTCGGCGGCGACAAGGAAAAGGCGGCCTCCGTCTATGCCGGCACCACCCCGCTGATGCCCGAGGACATCGCCGAGGCCGCATCCTGGATCGTGGCACTGCCGGAGCATATGAACATCAACCGCATCGAAATGATGCCGACCTGCCAGGCCAGCGCCGGCCTCGCGGTGAAGCGCAGCAGCTAAGACAAGAAAAGAGTAAGCGCTACTTTTTGTGAACAAAAAGTAGCAAAAAAACTTTGTTAACTTGGGCCGTGCTGGTTTCAACGCCGCCGGCCCAGAGTAACAAAAGTTTTTTGCGCCGCTTTTTTTCAAAAAAGCGGCTGCTTTCTTTCCACGTAGACAATAGGCCCGCCAAATTATAACCTTTCCGTAACAATCTACGGTGGGTTATGGCCATTGCACGTGCAAACAGTTTCGCTTTCGCCGGCATCGAGGCGCAGCCGGTGGAAGTGCAGGTGCAGATCGCCAGCGGCCTGCCGAATTTTCTGATGGTCGGCCTGCCGGACAAGGCGGTGGGCGAAGCGCGGGAGCGGGTGCGCGCCGCGCTCACCGCCATGGGGGCTGGCTTTGCCGCCCAAGCGTGTCCTGGTGAATCTCGCGCCCGCCGATGTGCTGAAGGAGGGCAGCCATTTCGACCTGCCGGTGGCGCTCGCGGTGCTGGCGGCGATGGATGTGCTGCCGGCCGAGGAGCTGGCGCAGTTCGCCGCGCTGGGCGAATTGTCGCTGGACGGGCGGATCAATCCGGTGGCCGGAGTGCTGCCCGCCTCCATCGCCGCCGCCGCCCGCGAGCTGGGGCTGATCTGCCCGGAAGCGCAGGGGCCGGAAGCCGGCTGGGCGGGGGATATCACCATCCTGGCCGCGCCCGACCTGCTCTGCCTCATCAACCATTTCCGCGGCACGCAATTGCTCTCGGCGCCGCCCGCGGGGCAGCTCGGGCTCGAGCGCACGGCGCCGGACCTCGCGGATGTGCGCGGCATGGAAACGGCGCGGCGGGCCCTGGAAGTGGCCGCGGCGGGCGGGCATAATTTGCTCCTTGTTAGATCGTGAAGACCAACACGTTGGCCAGCCCCGCGCCTGACCTTGCGACTCGTAATGATATCTGCGCGGAATATCCGGGGCGGTAGTGGGCGCTGTCTAATCGGGGACATTCAAGGTGGCGATTAAAAATTTAGACGAAACGACATTTAAGCAGATCCTGAAAGAGAACCTAACCCCCGCCCAGGCGATTTCCAGTCCGGAACATCTAAAGGGACGAGCCCAGAACCTTAGGCAGATCGACCGGGCATTCAATTCCGCAGGCAAGCATATATTCATCTACGGAGACCGGGGTGTCGGTAAAACGTCCTTGGCCCAGACTGCTGCGTTTTTACACCAGTCGGCGGACGCAGAGCCAATCTTGCTAACGTGTGGGGCAGCGCCGTTTCTTACGACGGTCCGCGACGCTGTTCGGCAAGCATTACCATTGGGCGGGAGGATCAAGCAAAAAAAGACGGAGCACCGCGTCAAGGCGAGCGTGGGCGGTTTTGGATACGATTGGGCAGCCAACATTTCGAATGGTGACGTACCACCGATTGAGACCGTCAACGATGCGATTCAGCTGCTCAAATACGTGGGCGAGGCCCACTCCGCTGAGCCGGTCATAATTTTCGATGAGTTTGATCAAATGGTGGATAACGAGCAGCGTAAATGCTGCGCGGAAGTGATTAAGCAGGTATCTGATCAAAATCTGAATGTTCGCTTTATATTCTGCGGGATCGGGAACAGCCTGGAAAATTTGATCGGTGTTCATCTCTCTACTGGACGCTATCTTTCTCCGATCCACCTGGAGCGGCTAACGCACGACGCCCGTTGGGAGATCATAAACGCTGCGGCCAACGCGCTTGGCGTCAAAGTCAGCCACGGGCATCTTGTCCGGATTGGGCAAATCAGCGACGGCTTTCCGTCCTACATTCACCTAATCGGAGAGCAGCTCTTTTGGAGCATGTTCGATGACGAGGACTTGGTTGACGTTTGCACGCAGAAGCATTTTGAGAGCGGCGTATCTCAAGCCGTGGCGGAAGCTGAGACGACGCTCAAAATGATCTATGACAATGCGGTGCAGAAGTACCTGGACGATTATGAGGAGGTCCTGTGGGCGGTAGCGGATCACCAACTCCTCCGTCGGCAGACGACAGACATCTACGAAAAATCCTATCTGCGTATAATGGCTGAGCGCTATCCGCGCCAACCACTAGTGAAGCATAACTTTTCACTCCGTTTGAACGCCCTCAAGTCCGCACGGCACGGTCAGATCATCGTTGGGACGGGTGCGGGCTGGTACGAGTTTCGCGAAAATATAGTGCGCGGTTACGTGCGTTTGCGGGCTGAGAAAGAGGGGGTACAACTTGGCGTGGAGGGATATGCCTAATGCGCCCCTCCCGCCGCGCGACACAAAGAAGACATGTCGCGCGGCGTAACAGGCACTCAGGTCATAGGCGGGCGGCGGCTCCGTGGTCCAGGTACGCACGCGCCCTCGCTGGGCATTCATAATGAGCCGCGCCACTGTCTCCGCTCGGTAGGACGACTCAGGAGAGTCATACAGCCTCCCCACAGAGCCTCCGCTAGTCACCCACCAGAAGACGCCGCCACGGGTCCAGGCGAGTCTCTGTGAGTCTGTGGAGGGCATGTCATGCGGCGCACCCTCCGACACTCCGCGTCGTCCGGATGATTGCCCTCGCGACGGTCCTGTAGCCGTCTCTCAGCGCCACCTCGGCCATCCCAGCAGCTGCGACGGGAACCAGCAGGCCGTCATGGATGGGCACCACCGGTAGCAGTTCCGCCCACAGCGTCCGCATGGCGTGGGTCAGGCACTGCGCCTCGATGTTCTGAAGGCGAAGCGCAACGCGGTCAGAAGGAACCCGGAGAAGCTCAGAGAGGTGGCGTAGGTAGGGGTGAGTTGAGACCAGCGCGGATGAGATCTCGGCCCAGCTCACCGTCGCATCGTCCTCCATCTCCTTTGGCCATGTCCGCCGCAGTTTGCCGCTGCCGAGCATAACCGTCGCTGCCGCTTTGACCACGTCGCGGTCGAACGCAGCGAGCGGCCCGAGCTGGTACGGGTCGCCCGGCAGTTCCGCCACACCGGCCAGCGCGGCGACTATGGAGAGCTGCGAGCCGCTCGCGTCCAGCTCACAGACTGGCTGGCCGTCGATCAGGATATCTAGCCGCTCTTCTCCAGACATCTGCTGGACAGGAGAATCGCCAGGGATTGTCCAGCGCCCTCCGAAGCTCCAGTTGCCCCGGAAGGTGCGGCGCAGCGATGGCGGGCGGCAGTTGGACCATGAGGGAGCCGCAAGCAGCTGGTTTGCCAGCCTCACCTCCGCCGTGAGCTGCTTGTATGTGTCGTCGCTCCGAGGAACGCGGATGGACTGCCCGCCGTTCATCTTCGATTTGCCCGTCTTGAATTGCTTCAGCTCCACGGGTGTCTTGATGACCTCGGCCTTCGCCGGAAAGCGGGTGGTAAACGCGCTCTTCACGGTCTCGGCGGTGATGCCGTAGGACGCTGCCAGACCTACGAGCGTCTCCGTGGCTTCATACCGGCTCGCCAAGCCTGTCCAGGCTTGGCTAGCGCTGAAACCGTCGTGATGCTCGTAGCGGACGCCTGGGTGATGCCGCAGGTAGCCCAGAGCGGCCAGCCCATCGAGCGCGGCGAGTGCTGCTGAGTATCCGACGTCGCCGCCGTAGGCGTCCTCGCTGCGGCTCCGGAAGACGGCATTGCCACGTCTCAGCGCGGGCTTCAGCACGCCCCCGACAACAGCCGCTACCGCTTCGCCAAGATACCTGCGCTCCTTCTGGCCCCGAGGTCTGAGGCGCTGCTCCTGGGCGGCCACATCGGCTGTCAGACGCTCCACGAGCGCCTTGGCGGCGGCGTCACGGGGCGTAGAGACCAGCATCATAAATTCGGCTTGATGTAGTCGCGGAGCCAAACTTCTCGAATCTCCGCTGGTTACGTGAGACGCCGCAAGATTTACCTTAAGATCATCTTTAAGATGCTGTAGGTCGGTCATTCAGTCCCTGCTGGTCCACCCTGAGCGGTGAACGATTGTAGATAATCCATACCGTAGGGGGGCATGCAGACCTCTTGAAGAGTCCTGCAGCTGCTTACAGTCGTGTGTAGCGGTGATCTGCATGACCCGGCGTGTGAGACGTAGAGCCTCTCCTGGCCATACAGATCCACTTAGCGGCTACAGCCCAGTCTGCGCCGCCCCCGACCTTCAATCGTGCGTTTGCTTCGCCCTCTTCCGATCATCCCGGCACACCTTCTCAATGGTACTCCGGCTAACGCTTAACCTATAGGCGATTTCCTGCTGCGTCATGCCATTGGCGTTCCACTCGACAACTGTAGCCTTTACTGAGTCCGTGAGATCTGCAGACGGAATCCCGCGTCTTCCACGCGCATCTCTGTCTTTAACATTCTCCGCCGACGTACCAAGCTCCAAGTGCTCCGGATTTACGCAGAGGGGAACGTCGCATCGATGGCGAACGACGAACCCTTCGGGGATAGGCCCACGGAAGATTTCGTAGGAGGCTCTATGCGCGCGCTGCATCTTTCCATCCAGCTTAAACGCCCCATACCCGTTCCCGGACTTCCCTCTTGTCCAGATCAAACAGTGTCCGAGGTCTTCTGTCGGCGGAACCCCGTCGCCGTCGGGTTGATGGTCGGCACTATCGCCACGGAGATTCCGGAGGAAAGCCGCCTGCGCTTCGGCTGACTCATTTTCCGCAGTGTCGCTGTCGGTTCCCAGGCGCACCTTATCGAGGAACCGCTCCACGGTACTGCCATCAGCGCCTCGGTCGGCGGCGAGTTTGCGTAGGTCGTCAGCGACGGCGGGTGGCAAAGTCAAAGCATCTTCAGCACTGGTCTGCATGGTCGGTCTTTCTGTTCGGGGCATCATCAAGGCGTCCAGCGCCTGTACTGTGGTGCTCGTCGTTGCGCTACCACTCAGACGTCGCAACGCCGCTCGCCGTGGAGACACTAAGCCTTCACCGCCGGACGGACTCACTGAGCGACTACAGCCCAGTCAGCGCCGCGCTGCTCCCTGCAGAACCGCAAGGCATCGCTGAGGCTGTTCGTGGTCATCGTGCGGGTCTCGGGGCATGCCAGCTCCTGCACGACAAACCTTCCGCCGTCCGCGTCCTTCCAGATCATGAAGAGCATCTCGCCGCCATCGCGCAGGTTCTGGACCCTGTGCGGTATCTCCAGCACCTCGTCGCAGCCTTCATGTTCCTCGCCGATGCTGAGGGGCAACCCAATGTCAGCAGCAAGCCCCAAGGCCGTCTCAAGCTCTTCGATGGTGAAGGGTTGGCCCCACTGGGGGTCATCAAGTTTCGTCAAGGCAAGTCTCCATTGTTTAGTTTTATGTCTTCACTTAGCGTCGTTGCGCAATAAGATATCTCTACGTTATGTGTAGGATTATACCGCTCGGCCAGTCCATCGCTGCCTGCCTTCAGCCTCATTGAGCGTTCCTGCGGTGGCCTGCAGCCGTAGCCAGACAGAGCGCACTGCAGCCGCTGACCATTGCCCGCCCCGTGGAGTCCTGATGCCCGCCGCAACCATCTGCGCGGCCACCTGCCGCAGGCTCTGACCGGCCTCGATGCCTGCCTTAATCATCGGCCCAACGAGCGCCGCGTAGTCACGCGCTGCGTCGGCGTTAGCTGCTGCGCCGAGCCGTCCATCAGGCAGGTGACCACGGAAGCCGCCCATTGCCACCCCACGCGCCTTAGCCGCCGCCAAGGCAGCTTTGGTCCGCTCGCTGATCAGCTCACGCTCTCGCTGGGCCATCAGGGCCATCAGACCCACGCTGAAGTTATCGGCACTCGGGATATCCAAGGCTCTGAATGCCGTCCCAGCCCGCTGCAGACCCAACAGGAAGTGCGCATCCCGGCTCAGACGGTCCAGCTTAGCGATGAGCAGCGTAGCGCCCGTGCGCTGACACGAAAGCAGCGCCTCAGCCAGCTTTGGCCGGTCTGACCGCTTACCGGATTCCACCTCGATGACCTCGCCTAGCAACACCGCGCCGTCCTTCAGGAACGCTGCGACCGCTGCACGCTGCGCTTCAAGTCCCAAGCCGGACCTGCCCTGCCGTTCTGTGCTAACCCGAAGGTAGGAAACATACCTGCCCGTCATCGCGCCGCCCCTGTGCTGCCGTACGAAGACCGTCTCCGTTCGGTGACAGTGTTCATACGGCGGAACGAATCAGCGCAGGTGAGTCGAAATGGAATCGGTGTGATTCGCCAAACGCATGACTCGATGGCGGGCGCTGGCATGCTTCCTGCCGTGGCATCACCCGTACTTTTTTGCGGGGTCACACGATAAAGGGAACCAATCGGATCGGTCCCCTTGTCATCGCGTCAGCGGCTCACCGTGACCATGACGCCAGCCGCTAAGCATTCCGCACAGCACACACTGTGTAGTCATCCAGCGTCGCATGTGATGATTGTTGCTGACTTATCAGTCACTTATCGCGATCGTTTGGTGTCATCACGATTCGTTTTGATTGATCGTTTGATTTGACGCGACGTGACGCGAATTGATCAGACCAAAATCACGGGCACCGGGCAGCAATCCACAGCCATTTCAAAAAAGTCGGCTTCGGGTTGTTAATTATCGTCGTCCTCTCCCACTCTCGGTGTGACGCAAAGTCCCGCTGAATTCTGACCTACCGGGCGGTGGGCCGGGGGCGGTCTGGTGGACGGCCAGGGGCGTCATCGAGCACCGGCAGTGTGCTAGGTGGCCTATCACTTCTCAGAACGCAACGATTTGATTACCCTACGATCTTGGCAGAGAGTCGCCCGCCGTCGAAACACCAACGTGAGGAAAGTCCAATGAGAGTGTCACAATTGGCTGTAGCATTGACAGCAATCTTGGTGATGAGCCCGAGTGCGGGCGCTAATGCTCGGACACCGGACATTGCGTCCGCTATCACCGTAATCAATTCCGCAATCCAGTCTCTGCAGCAAAAGCCGAATCAATTTTATCTTCAGGTGAACTGCGTTGGGGTTGAAGCCATATCAAACGGAAGTGGAACAGGGCTTAGCGTTACCGCTACAGGGGGCGGACCAGGCTCGCGAACCACGGGATTGGTCGTCACGGCAGGTGGCGGTCAATGCACGGCAGACCAAAATGCTGTGAACAATGCGGTCGATCAGCAGTCTGAAAAAGCTGTACAGATACTCGAGCAAATCAAGTCGGGGCTTCAAGCGCCTAAAATCGACAAGCCCACAATCACCTCCGAGCTTAAGGATTTCACAACGACGTACGTCGCCCCCGTCCTGCAGTCAGTCATTTCGGCAGTAGTCCTGAAGGCATTACACCTGCCCGCATAAGGTGCGTCAGTAGCGTTACCGTCCGCCTCTCCCTATGGCTTCGGCAAGCCGTTGCAACGATTCCCGCGCAGCCGCA
Organism: Acidocella sp.; assembly: GCF_035535915.1. Taxonomy (GTDB): domain Bacteria; phylum Pseudomonadota; class Alphaproteobacteria; order Acetobacterales; family Acetobacteraceae; genus Acidocella. Next base: position 42,584 of record NZ_DATLPB010000088.1, on the reverse strand, counting down.
GACCATCCAGTTCCCGGTCAGTCGAAGTCTTCGGGCCACCCATACATGATCCGGCTCTCGCCGCCGTGCTTCCACTCGAACTCAATCATGCCGGAGCCCCTGTTGGGGGTCACTCGGGCCAACAGGACGCGCAGAGCCGCATTGATCCTCGTCCGGTCCAGCGGGGCGGTGCGCGCAGCTTCCCTTAGTTCCTCAAGCCGCGCCGTAAATCCGAACCCCATCGCCACCGCTCGACGATCTTGCAGGGTCCGCTGTTCCGCCTTCAGTTCCGCGTGCTGGGCTTCCAGAGACCGCATACGCTCCACCAGGGTCTCAACGGCCCCGCCTCGGCCCGTCACGGCATCAGCGAGCGTTTCGAGGTCGTCCGTGATAATGCCAAGCACCGTATCGATCTCTTCCAGCCGCGCATCGAGTCCTTCGGCTCGGGGCGTCGGGCACTCGGCAATGATCTCATCAATGCGGGCAAGCGTGTTGCCCTCAACGGCTGGGTAGGGGATAGCCTTATAAGCGCATCCAGCGCCGCCCTTGGCCTTGGTGCAGACCAAATAGGACCAGCGGCCTTTGGTCGCTCGAGTCATTGCCCCTTGGCACGTCGGGCACCTCAGCAGGCCTCCAAAGATGTTTGCCACCGGGCGCTTCGCATGGACGCCCCGCCTGGGCGCATGGGTCCCGTCTCGCATCTGCTGCACCCGGTCAAAGGTATCTGCCGAAACGATGGCGGGGTAATAGTTGGGCACAGGGTCCAGCGCCTTGCGGGTCTTCTTAGCGCCGTCATGCATCAGCCGGTGCGGCGTCATGGTCCCGACAGTCGCCGCGTTGCTGAGGATCTTCACGACGTAGCTTCGGTGCCATTGCGAACTCTGGCGACCTCCACCGCCGAACACCGGAACGCCTTGTTCATTCAGACGCCGCGCAATGCTGTTCTGGCCGACGCCTGCCAGCGCCTCGTTGAAGATGCGGGAGACGATGGCTGATCGGTCCGGGATCACCTCAAAGCGGCCTGTCGCCTTGTCCAGACGAAGCCACCCAGGGCAGCGTGAGGTCAGCGGCTTTTCAGTGGCCTTCTCCCGCTTCGCCGCCCACGCTGCTGCCACACGACGGCTTTTGGTCTCGCTCTCCTCGTTCGCCCTGATCAGCGTCAACAGGGCGATCATCAGGGCCGTGGGGTCTCTGTCGAGGTTATCGGCTGAATACCGCCGTTCATCATTCAGCGTGACGAGCACAACCCCGGATTCGACAATCTCATCGAGCAGCCGAAACGCTCGACGCGCCGCCTGCCTGGAGATCCGGTCCAGGCTCTCAACCAAGAGGAACGACCCGCTTGGCACCAAACCAGAACTGACGGCCTCCAAGAAGTCGGCAAGCCGTCCCGTCTCAGCGTTGGTACCACGGAATGCCGATACTCCCAGGTCTCGGAAGGTCAACTCCGCGTCAAGTTCCAGGCCGTGACGCTGGGCATATCCCGCAGCGAGTGCCGCCTGCCTCCTCTGGCTGTCACCCTTGGCTTGCTCTGGCGTCGAAAAGCGCAGGTAAGAATAGGCGCGTGGCGGCATGGCGACCTCTCGGATAACGGGTATCCGCCACTACCGCCTTGGTCTCCAGATGCCAATAGGCTGATGATCGGCCCGCCCGGCGGCGGCAAATCGATGCTGGCGGAGCGCCTGCCCGGCCTGCTGCCGGACCTTACCCCGCGCGAGGCGCTGGAGGTCAGCATGGTGCATTCGGTGGCGGGGCTGCTGGACGGCGGAAGGCTGGTCATGCGCCCGCCTTTCCGCGCGCCGCACCATTCGGCGAGCATGGCGGCGATCAGCGGTGGCGGCAACCGCGCCAGGCCGGGCGAAGTGTCGCTCGCGCATCGCGGCGTGCTGTTCATGGACGAAATGCCGGAATTTCCCCGCGCCACGCTGGAGGCTTTGCGCCAGCCGCTGGAGGCCGGGCAGACCACTGTCTCCCGCGCCGCCGCCCATGTGACCTACCCGGCGCGCTTCCAGCTGATCGGGGCTCTCAACCCCTGCCGCTGCGGCTATCTGGGCGATGCGGCGCGCGAATGCGGCCGCGCGCCCCGCTGCGGCGAGGATTACCAGAGCCGGCTGAGCGGACCGCTGCTGGACCGGATCGACCTTGTCATCGAAATCACCCCGCTCAGCCCCAAGGAGCTGAGCTGGGCCCCTCCGGGCGAGGCCAGCGCCGTTGTCGCGGCGCGCGTGGCGGCGGCGCGGGCGCAGCAACGCCAACGCTATGGCGAGGCGGGACCGGCCACAAATGCGGAGGCGCCGGGCGATTTCTTGCGCCTCACGCCGGAGGCGAAAGATTTTCTGGAAAAAGCCGCGACGCAACTGCGCCTCTCGGCACGCGGCTTTACCCGCGCCATGCGCGTCGGCCGCACCATCGCCGACCTCGCCGGCCGGGCGGAAGTGCAAAAGAGCCACGTCGCGGAGGCTCTGGCCTATCGGCATAAGGTGAAGAAAGTGGCCGCTTTTTGAAAAAAGCGGCGCAAAAACTTTTGTTATGCTGGACCATGGGCGTTGTCACCGACGCAGCCCATGGCCCAGCGTAAACAAAGTTTTTTTGCTACTTTTTGTTCACAAAAAGTAGCGCTTCCTTCCTTTTATCTTTTCTAACTTCCCGCCTCTTCCCGCCCATAAAGCAGCAACAGCATCAGGATAATCACGCCGTAAGTGATGCTCCTGCCATAGTCCGGCATGTTCATGGTGAGCAGCACGCTGACCAGCGTGACCAATGTCACGGCCCCGGCCGCCGCGCCGACATAGCTGCCGCGGCCGCCGAGAATATACACCCCGCCGATGACCACCGCAGCGATGGACTGGAAGAGATACGGGTCGCCCATGCCGAGCGAGGCCTGGCCGCCGAAGCCGACCAGGATGATGCCCGCCAGCGCGGAGAACAGCCCGCTCAGCGCGTAGAGCGTGACCGTGATGGCGCTGACATTCACCCCCGCGAGGTAGCTGGCGCGCGGATTGGTGCCGACGGCGTAGGTCGCCCGGCCGAACATGGTGAGCGACAGGACGAAGGAGACGATCAGGATCACGGCCAGCCACAGATACAAGGCCATGGGGATGCCCAGCAGACGGTCATGCACGGCCTGCTGGATGAGCGGCGGCGCGTAGGAGGCGCAGGCGCTGCAGGTCATGCCGCCGCTCAGGCCGAGCGTCAGCCCCTGCATGATGCCGTTCATGGCGAGCGTCATGACGACCGCCGGCACGCCCAGCAGGGCGATGCCCAGCCCGTTGACCATGCCGGCGAGCGCGCCCATGCCGAGGGTGAGCAGCAGCGCGTAGGGCGCCCGGATGTTTTCGCCCAGCGAACTCGTGACCAGCAGAATGGCCGCGGCGTTGAGGATCCACGGCACGGAGAGATCGATGCCGCCGATGAGAATCACGAAGGTCTGGCCCGCGGCCACCAGGCCGACGAAGCTCGCCACGACCAGAACCGCTTCGACACTGGCCAGGCCGGCGAAGCCCGGACGAAGTACGTTGCCAACGGCGAACAGTAGGATTGCCGCGCCGCACGCGTAAAGCACGCGGCGCCGCCCGACCGTGAGCCATTGCCGCATTGCCATGACGCTCATGCGCGCCTCCGTGCCAAATAACCGATGCCGGACGCGGCCACCACCGCGATCAACAGGAACACGCCTTCGAAGAAGCTTTCATAAAGCTGGTTCACATGCGCAAAGAACAGGAGGTTGGCGATCATGATGGTGATGAACGCGCCGATGATGCCGCCGACAGCGCTGCCGCGACCGCCGAACAGGCTGACCCCGCCGAGCACGATGGCGACGATCGAGCGCAGCGTGAAACTGTCGCCGGTGGTCGCATCGCCGCCGGTGGCCGACGCGGCGAGAAACAGCCCGCCGGCCGCCGCCAGCATGCCGGCCAGAACATAGGCCATGACCCGCGCACGGACCACGTTGATGCCGTTGCTGCTGGCGGCCATCGGGTCGTTGCCGATGGCGAGGATGGCCACGCCCAGCGAACTGCGGCGGAAGGCCCACCACAGCGCGCCGAGCAGCGCGATATAGACGAGCGACCAGGGGGCGTTGGGATTGGCCAGGATGTTCGTATAGATTTGCGGAACGCTGCCGCCCGGCTGCGGCAGGATGCGGATGGCGATGCCCTGGAAGATCGACAAAGTCGCCAACGTCACCAGGATCGGCTGCAAACGCCCGACCGCGACCAGCAACCCGTTCACCAGCCCCGCCGCGGCGCCGATCAGCAGAACCATCACCGTCACCAGGCTCATGCTGGCGGGCGTGTCGCGCAAGGTGACGGCGGCGATCGCGTTGCTCATGTCGATGATGCCGCCGACGGAAAGATCGATCCCCCTGGTCAGCACCACCAGGGTTTGCCCGGCCGCCGCAGCGGCGAGCGGCATGGTGTCGTTGACCGTGGTGGTGATTTCGAACCCGCCCGGCAGATGATGCTGGGTGAGGAGGAAGATCGCGACATACAGCACGAGGCTGACGATCAGCATCGTCAGCGCCAGCAGCACGGGCGCGTTCTGCGTCAACCCGTGCGTGAGCGCGCGGCGGCGCGGTTTCGCGATGGCGGGACGATCGGCGAGCGCTTCAGACGGCATGATGGTCTCGCACCGAAGCCGCGACGATCCGCTCCGCCGTAAGCGCCGCGCCGCTCAGCTCCGCCGCCACCCGCCCCTCGCGCAGCACCAGCACGCGATGGGCGAGATGCGCCAGTTCCTCGGCTTCCGACGAATAGAACAGAATCGCCTTGCCCTGCCCGGCCAGCCGCATCATCAGATCGTAGATCTCGTGCTTGGTCGCGACATCCACGCCGCGCGTCACATCATAGAGCAGCAGAATCTGGCAATCGGTCAAAAGCCAGCGGCCGAGCAGGACTTTCTGCTGGTTGCCGCCGGAGAGCGTGCCCACCGGCGCGCCGAGTCCGCCCGAGCGAATTCTCAAGCGGTCGACCATTTGCCGGCACAGAGCCTGTTCCCGCCGCCGGCCGATCACCCCAAAGCGCGACACGCGGCGCAGCACCGACAAAGTCAAATTCTCGCGAATGCCGATCGAGAGCAGCAGGCCTTCGGATTTGCGGTCTTCGGGGACCAGGGCAATGCCGGCGCGGATGGCGGCGCGCGGGCGGCGCAGGCGGACGGGCCTGCCATTGAGCGTGACCGTGCCGCCGGCGGCGCGCGCCGCGCCGAACAGCATGAAGAACAATTCGCGATGGCCATGGCCGGCCAGGCCGCCGACGCCGAGGATCTCGCCTTTGTGCAGCGTGAGAGAGACGCCGGAGATTCCGGTACCCGCCAGGCCTTTGACCTCAAGCGTCGGCGTCGGCGCCAGCAACAGGCTGCGTGCCGGATAAAGCGCATCGACGCGACGGTCCGTCATCAGCGTCACCGCATGGTCCTCATCGAGTTCCGTATAGGTTCCAACCTCTCTGCCGGCGCGAAACACCGTGATCCGGTCCGCGATGTTGCGGATTTCGTGCCAGCGGTGAGAGGTGAAGACGATGCTGGTGCCGGCCGCGCGGAGCCGGCGGATCTGCCTGAACAGCCATTCCACCTCCCGTTCGACCAGCGACGATGTCGGCTCATCGAGAAACAGGATTTTTGCATCCTGCGTGATGGCCCGGGCAATTTCCACGACCTGGCGCTCGGCGAGCGAGATATCCTCCACCAGGGCCCGCGGGTCGATGTAGGTGATTCCGAGCCCGTTCAGCAGCGCATCGGCGGCGCGTTCCGTGCCGGCGCGATCGATCAGTTTGAACCGGTTGCGCACCGGCCGCCCGAACAGCAGGTTTTCGGCGACGGTCATCGCCGGCAGCAAGGTCAGTTCCTGGAACACCGTCCAGGCCCCGGCGCGATGCGCATCATGGGGGCCGGCGAACGACATGTTTTCGCCCATCACGCGCACCGTGCCGGACTCGGGGCGCACCCGGCCGCCCAGCACCTTGATCAGCGTGCTCTTGCCGGCCCCATTCTCGCCGACCAGCGCGTGCACCTCGCCGGGCAGCGCGCTGAACGTGGCATTGTTCAGCGCGCGCACCCCGCCATAGGAGCGGCTCAGGCCGATCCCCTCAACCGCGGGAACGAGATCGGCCGCCACCGTTTGCAGCATCGCGGTCACACCAGCGGCAGATTCACGTCGAGCGTCCCGCTGGCCGTGCCGTTCAGCGCCGCCCCGACGGGAAGTTTCACGATCGCGTTCGGGCCGCTCCCGGTAAAATCAGCAAAAAAACTGTCGGGCAGATCCGGAAAGACCGTCTCGCCCACTTTCACCTGGTCGCTGGTGACGATGGTCAGTGGCACGTCGATATTCTGCTTCGGATAGGATTTGTTCAGCACGCGCCGCGCCAGTTCGAGCGAGACCACGGACAGGAAGGGCGGCGAACCGATGGAAATGCCATCAACCTTGTGGCCCATATAGCCGATCATGAATTTGCGGAATCCGTTTTCGCACTCGCCCGCCGTCGGCGGCAAAGGCCGGTCAGCCGCGATGAAGGCCTTCAGCACGCCGTCCGTTCCGCCCTGACACCAGATGCCGTCGATCTGCGGCAAAGACGGCAGCACCGCGGCGGCGTTGCGTTCGGCAGTCGAGGAATCCCACATGCCGGTGAAGCGGTTGACGATCTTGATGCCGGGGTAAGTCTTCCAGACATCGTCGGCACCTCTGTTGCGGTCCTCGTCGACCTGCGTGCCGGCGACGCCCGTCACCATGATGACATTTCCCCGGCCGTTCAGTTTCTTTGCCAGCCACAAGGCCAGCGTCCGGCCGAGCTGGTACTGGCTGATATTCACTTTCAGCACCGAAGGCTCGGTCACCGCGCTGTCGAACGCCACGACAACGATGCCCCGCGCCGTCGCCTGCCGCAATATCCCGTTCAACCCGACGGGAGAGGCGGCATCGATCAGGATCGCGTCCACTTCGGACGCGATGAGGTTGGAGATTTGCTGCGATTGCTCGGTGACATTGTTGCCCGAATTATACCAGGACCCCTCAACCTGGCTGGCATAGGGCTCCATCTGGAGCGCGGCCTTATAGACATTCTCCATCTCGAGCCGCCATTTATTGCCGATATATGAGTTGGACAGCGCAATCTTGACTTTCGGCGCATCGGCCGCGTGGGCCATGTGCAGCCCGGGAAAAACCAGTCCCGCACCGGTGGCCGTGACAGCCATGCCGGCGGATTGCAGCAGGCGGCGCCGCTTGATTATTGAGACCATCGTTTCTTCCACTCCCTTAACGCCTCTTTGGGCAGGCCCGAATGCCGGGCCTGCCACGAGAATCAGTTCGTCATGAATTGCGCGACATTGTCTTTGGTGACGATATCCAGCCCGACATACTGGATCGGGGCCACCGTCTTGCCATGGGCGAGCGCCAGCAGAATCTGCATCGCCTTCGCGCCCATCGCATAAGGCTGCTGGCCCACCAAAGCGGCCACCTCGCCTTTTTTCAGCTCATCCAGTTCGGCCGGCAGCGTGTCGGCCGAGACGATGGTGAGCTTGCCGCCATCGATCGCCGCCTTATGGGCCTGATAGAAGGACGTGTAGGCGTTCTCGGTGAACAAGGGCCAGCCGCCCACCATCACCACCGCCGAAAGACCGGGATTGGCGGTGGCGAGATCGTTCAGTTGCTGCATGCCGAGCGCGCTGTCGTCATTGCAGAAGGTCGGCGACCCGCCGACTTCGGTCCAGCCCGCCGCTTTGAGGACCGCGCGCGCGCCCTCCACCCGCAGGTTCAAATTCTGCGCCGCCGGGCCACCCGAGATGATCGCATAAGAACCGGGCGTGGGGTGAGCCTTGATGAGCTGCTCCGCGAGGGTTTTGCCCAAGGTGGCATTGTCCGTGCCGACATAGGCCTGGCGCGCCGAATTCGGGGCGTCGGCATCGAACGTGATCACCGGGATGCCGGACTGGCGGGCACGGGCGATCACGCGCTGGATCGAGCCCTCATCAGCAACCGAGATCGCGATGCCGCTGACGCCACGCGTGATCAGATCCTCCACGGTCTGCACCTCGGCCGCCGCATCCTGCGTCACCGGCCCGGTATAGGTGCATTTGACGTTGCCGAGCTTCTTGGCTTCGGCCATGCAGCCATCGCGCGCCAGGTCGAAATACGGATTGTTCAGGGATTTCGGCACGATCGCGAAGTCATAGGTTTTGGCCTTGGCCTGGCCTGGCGCCAGCAAAGACGTTGTAACGAGCGCCGCGGCGCAGGTCGTGAGAAGCCATGTCTTCATCGTTGCGTCCTCCGTTTTTATTTTGTTTGTTATTTTTCTGTCGTTTTTAATATGAAGAATCACGCGGGTTAGCGGCCGGCACGACTGCGCAGGCGGTCCACACATACCGCCGCGATGATGATTGCGCCAACAAAACTATCTTGCCAGTAAGTGTTCACCCGTGCCAGCACGAGGCCGTTGCGAATTACCTCGATCAGGGCAGACCCGACAATGGCGCCCAACGGGCCGCCGACGCCGCCGAGCAGATTGGCGCCGCCGATGACCGAAGCGGCGATGATGTGCAGCTCATAGCCCTCGGCAAGATTGGCGGGCACCGAGCCGAGCCAGCCGCCGAGCAAAATGCCGGCGACCGCTGCCGACATGCCCGAGACGACATAGACGCCGATCTTGATCTGGGTGACCGGCACGCCGGTGAGCGCCGCCGCCCGCTCATTGCCGCCGATGGCAAACACGTAGCGGCCGCGCGCGGTGTGGTGCAGCAGCATTCCCATCAACAGACCGAGGCCGACCAGATAGAACAACGGCACCGGCAGCCCGAACAGCACGCCATCGGAAAGGCGAAAGAACAGCTGGCTGTCGGCACCGTTGATATCGACGCCCTGGCCGCTGGTGATTGCATAACACAGGCCGCGGATGATGCTGAGCATGCCGAGCGTGGTGACGAACGGCGCCAACCCCACTTGCGCGATGAAAAACCCGTTGACCAGGCCGATCAGCCCGCCCACCCCCATGCCCCCGAGCACCGAGAGCGTCATCACCGCACCCGGTATCGCGGCCAGGGACGTCGCGCCGAGACCATGAAACAGCAAGGCGGTGATGATCGCCGAAAGCGCCATGGCCGAGCCGACGGACAAATCGATGCCGCCGGTAATGATCACCACCGTCGCGCCCAACGCCGCGATGCCGAGATAGGAGAAATTCGTCAGCACATTGCTGAGATTGCCGATGGTGAGAAATTCCGGCGAGATGATGGACATCGCCAGACTGAGCAGCACCAGCGCCAGCGCCACATAGCCGGTCTGCGACGCCAGGATCCCGCGCGAGTGCCATACAACCGGACGGACATTGGTAAAATCGCTCATCGGCGCTCCGTTCTCGGCTGTTTGGTCGATGACGTGACACGCATCATGCGGCCTCCACCGCACCGGTGATCAGGCCGGTGACTTCCTGCGGCGAGGAGTGCGCGATGTTTTTGTTGGCGACGACCCGGCCGCGCCGCATCACCACCACACGGTCGCAAACCTCGAACACGTCGGGCATGCGGTGGCTGATGAGCAGAACGGCGATGCCCGCCTCGCGCAAGCGGCCGATCAGCGCCAGAACTTCGGCGATCTGCCGCACGCTGATCGCCGCCGTGGGCTCGTCCATCATGATCAGCTTGGCGTTGGCCAGGCGCGTGCGCGCGATGGCCACCGCCTGGCGCTGCCCGCCCGACATGCGGCGCACCAGTTCGCCCGCGCGCGTCTCGCTCTTCAGCTCCCGGAACAGTTCCACGGCGCGGCGCTCCATCGCCGCATGGTCAAGGAGCCGGACCGGGCCGATCTGGCGGTGCAGTTCGCGGCCGAGGAAAATATTGGCGGCGGCGCTGAGATTATCGGCCAGCGCGAGATCCTGGTGGACCACCTCGATCCCCGCGCTCCTTGCATTCACCGGCGCCTGAAAGCGCACATCGCTTCCCGCGAAACGCATCGTGCCCTCGCTCGGCGGAAACACGCCGGCGACGATTTTGACGAGCGTGGATTTCCCCGCGCCATTATCGCCCATCAGGCCGACGATCTCGCCGGGCTCGATCGAAAAGCTGACATTGCTCAGCGCCTGGACCGCACCATAGGACTTGCCGATGTTGTGCAATTCAAGGAGCGCCATCAGACCCCGCCCTCCGCAAAGGAATGATCCGTCAGGAAACGAAAAACCGTCACGCTGTCGAAGGCCTCTCCGGGCCGCAGCACCACGCTCGGAAAATCCGGGCGATTGGGGCTGTCGGGGTAATGTTGTGTCTCGAGCGTGAAGGCGCTGTGCGGAGTCTCGCCGCCACGAACGACATTGCGCGTGTAGATCTGCAGCCCCGGCTCGGTGGTCAGGCATTCCAGAACCCGGCCGCTCGCCGGATCGCGGACCCGGGCTGCGAGCTGCGGCCCCTCGATGTTGCCGGCCTTGGCCAACACCCAGTTATGGTCGAAGCCTCTTGCCCGACGGATCTGCTCGTGGCCGGCAGACATCGGCGTGCCGATTCGCGCCTCGGTCCGGAAATCGAATGGCGTTCCCGTGACGGAGGCCAACCCTGCCAGCGGAATCAGCTGTTCATCGACCGGCGTGTAAAGCGCCGCGTTCACCATGAGGCGGTGGTCGTCAATCCCGTTGCCGGAGGCGATGCCGGAGAGATTGAAATACAAATGATGGGTGAGGTTGACGATGGTCGGTTTGTCGGTCGTGGCGTGATAGCGGATGATGAATTCATTCGCGTCGGTCACCTTGTACGTGACGGTGACATCGAGCGTTCCGGGATACCCCTCCTCGCCCTCCGGGCTGACATAACGCAGCGTGGCGCCCTGGCCGTCGCCGTCATCCTGCATCGGCGTAACCGTCCAGAGCCGGCGGTCGAAGCCGCATGCCCCGCCATGCAATGTATTGCCCCCATCATTGAGGGTGAGGCGATGCGTTCGCCCGTCGAGGTGAAACTGTCCGCCGGCAATGCGGTTGGCGTAACGCCCGATCAGCGCCCCGACATAACGCCCCGCCGCCGCCTCGTATTCCGCCAGGCTGCCATAACCGAGCACGACATTGGCCAGGCGCCCGGCGCGGTCCGGTGTGCGAATCTCCGTGACGATGCCACCCTGATTCAGGAATTCGACGGCCAGGCCGCCTCGGCCCCGCAGCGTGTGGCGCTGTCCCGGCATGCCCGCGCCGACAAGACGGCGTTCACCGTCATCCTGCCGCATCGCCGCTTTCAACGAATGCCACGCTGGATCAGGGGAATGAGCCCGCCGATGCTCGCCGGCGTTTCCACCCCCGCGCCGGTATTGATGTTCAGGCCGCTGAAATGATAGGCGGCCGACAACACGCATTGGGTGACCGGCAGGAAGCCCTGGAGATAAAGCTGCTGATCCAGCGTCGCGGTAATATAATGGCTCTGCAACCCGGCGATGGTCGCCGGCGCCAGATCGATCCCGCCCACGAGAATCTGCCCGGGCTTTTTGCCGGTGATCTTCAAGGCCTGCGGAATGAAGGCGGTCACGCCGCCATGTTGCGTGCCGATGGCGCGCAGTTTCGGATGCGCTTCGATGAAGGCGACGAGGATCGGCACGGCGAGCGACGGATCGGCATCCACCTGCGGCGAAATGTCCAGCGTGGTGACTTTCACACCGGCCTTCGTCAGCGTGTCGCGCAAGCCGCGGTCAGATTGGCTGCGTTCCGTCTCGTTGAATACGCCGTATTCCAGGGCTTCATCGCCGGGCTTGAGCCCGGCATTCAGCAGCGCCTGCGCGGTGATTTCCCCACCAACATAGAGATTGACCCCGGCATACCCATCGCCGCCGCCCACATAGCTTTTGGCCGCGGCAGGCAACGGCGTATTGCCGACCGTGACGATGATGCCCTCGCTCTCCGCTTGCTTGATGAGCGGGTCGAACGCGGCGTCGCCCGGATGCCCCATGATGGCGATGCAGGTGGGATGCGCCGCGAGCGCCTGGCGGAATTGCGTGAGCATCATCTCGGGACTCCACGCGGAGAATTGCTCGACGATTTTGATGCCGAAAGCATGAGCGGCATCCGCCGCCCCCAGTTCCCGCCCCAAAGTGGCACCATCGCCGGGGTTGCCCCCCATCTGCATGTAAATGCTCATGCCGGCGCCGAGCTTGCCGGGTGTGGTCGGCTGAACGGCCGACGCCATGGAGGCCCCGCCGGCCCCCAACAAGCTCAATCCCAGAAGCCATAAGTGCCGTGCGCGCATCGTGTTTTTTCCTTTTTTTCGTCTGCGACGAGACATGGTCATGAAGGCGATGTGTCAGCCGGGCCCGCGTCGTCCAAAGCGCTGCCAACGGCCGGTCATGCCGGCAAACGCGCGCAGCCGGGTCGGCGACTCGACCACCAGATGCAGGATGACCGCGACGACGAAAATCACACCTTCGATCGCCTGGACCCAGAACCCGGCGATACCTGTCGCCACGATCCCGGCTTCCAGCATGCCGATGATGAACGTACCGAAGAATGTGCCGACCATGGTGGCCGTGCCGCCGAAAACCGAGGTGCCGCCGATGAAGACGCCCGCCAACGCCGGCAGCAGATAGCCCTGCCCCTGCGTTGCGAAATAATTCAAATTTTCCAAGGTTAGCAACATGGCCGCGAAACCGCCCAACAAGCCCATGAGGGTGAATAATTTCACCGTCTCCCACGCGATGTTGATGCCGGCCACCTTCGCCACGTTGCGGTTATCGCCCATGAACAGAATATGTTCGCCGAACCGGTGGCGGTTCAGAATGAACCACATCAGCACCGTGAGCCCCGCCGCCCAGACCGCCTGCATCGGAATCGCGCCGAACAAAGTCCCGGCGAACACCGCATAGAGCGAGCCGCCCGCCAGCTGCTGCAAGGCGTCCGACATGCCGCCCGACAGAATCGAGGCCACGCCGGCCCAGAAAAACTGCGTGCCGATGGTGGTGATGATCGACGGCACCCCGACGAAGCCGATCAGCACGCCATTGGTGAAGCCGACCAACGCGCCGCCCGCCATGGCGAGCAGAAACCCGAGCCACGCATTGCCCGTCACCCCCACGGCCCAGGCAAAGAGGAAGCCCGAGAAAGCCAGGACCGACGGAAAGGACAGGTCGATCTCGCCGGCGGCAACCACCATCGTCAACCCGGCAGCCAAGACCAACATCGGCGGCACGGTGGTGAGGAAAGAAAGATAAATCGGCCACCGCAAAAAGACGCCGGGGGCCGCGACCATGAAGAGGCCCGTCAGCAGAAGCAGCACCACGATAATCGGCAACCCTTCGATCTGCGCCAGCCTGCGCCAATGTCCGAGCCGCTTGCCGAGGCCGCCGGTCGGGAGCACGCTCTCCATCACCGCCCTTCCCTTCCGGAGGGCAGGCGATGCTGCAGGTCGATCAGGAATTTCGTAAGATCTTCCAGGCTGATGTCGCCGGGTTTGATGTTCGCCACGAGGCGCCCGCGATCGAGCACGAGCAGGCGGTCCGCCAGTTCATGCACATGTGCCAGATTATGTTCGATATAGATGCAGGCCCGGCCTGAGTCCTTGATGGAGCGTACGAAATCGAGAACCTTGCGGACCTCGCTGATGGCCAGCGCCACGGTGGGCTCGTCCAGGACGATCAGGTCCGCGTCGAAATGCATCGCCCGGCCAATTGCCACCCCCTGCCGCTCACCGCCAGAAAGTTTCGAAACCGCGGAATTCGCGTCGATGCCGACACCGCGAAAACCCAGCCTTTGGCTTAAAAGATCGTTGGCAACACGGCGTTCTTCGTCGACCTTGATAAAGCCGAACCGGTTGGTGATCTGCCGGCCGACAAAAATATTTCGCCAGAGCGGTTGTTTGTCGCCGAGTGATTTTTCCTGATATACTGTTTCAAATCGTAACCGGTGCGCTTCATGCACCGAATAGCGCGCCCAATCCACTTCCGCATCGCGGACGAAGAGCCGCCCGGAGGTGGGACGCACAACACCGGTCAGAACCTTGATCAAGGTCGATTTTCCGGCGCCATTGTCGCCGATCAGGCCGACAATCTCGTTCCGGCCGATCGCCAGGTCGATATCGGATAGCGCGCGGATGTTGCCGTAGGACAGAGAAATCCCTTCGGCACGCACGATGTGCTGGTAAGTACGCGCCAAACCGTCGCGCACAATTTCAACCAAGGACGCGCGCGCCCCTGAACGAAAACCAAAACTCGGCCAACGACATGTTACCTTCCCTCGTCTTTGTTTTCTAACGTTCTTGAACGAGTGGGCGCACGAAGCCTATGATTGACTACGGAGCGCAGCGATATCTGTCAAATACCAATTTTTAGCCGATTGATATTTATTCTGATATTGTATATAACCCCGGCTATCGACAAAATTCCTGCGTTTTCAGACAGATGGATTTAGACGCGGCTTCCGGGGCGATTTCCGCACTTGTCTGGTTCCCGACGCCGGATTATACGAATAAACATAAAAATTTACTGAGACGCACAAAAGCGCGTTAGTGTCGCCGAAATCACTGGGGATACAACCAATGAACAAAAAGAAGAGTTGCGGTTGTGATTAGCGAGTCGTCTCTACCTCTGGGTCCACTGCCGGGAACACGCTATCCCGATGAGCGAATCGAATCGTTCGACAAAAGCTTCCCGCGCCAGGGAAACGCAGGGATCGAGCGCATCGCCACGGGATTCCGATGGGCGGAAGGTCCGGTTTATTTTCGTGATGGCGGCTATTTGCTCTGGAGCGACATTCCGAACAACCGGATCATGAGATGGCTCGAGGATGACGGCCATGTCAGCGAATTTCGCCGCGGCGCGAATTACGCCAACGGCAACACACGCGATCTCGAGGGCCGGCTGATCAGCTGCGAGCATGATGCGCGCCGCGTGACACGCACGGAACTCGACGGCACGATCACGATTTTGATCGACCGCTTCGAGGGGCGCCTCTTGAATGCGCCCAATGATGTTGTCGTCGCTTCCGATGGTGCCATCTGGTTTACCGATCCCGGCTATGGGATCGACGGAGATTATGAAGGCCATAAGGCCTCGCCTGAATTGCCCACCAATGTCTACCGGCTCGATCCGCACAGCGGAGAGGTCCGGGTGGTGGCGGATGATTTTGTCCGGCCCAACGGGCTGGCCTTTTCACCGGATGGGACACGGCTCTATGTCGTCGATTCCGGGCTCACGCATGGCGGCCCCTCGCATATACGCAGCTTCGAGGTCAGCGGGGGCAGGCTGCGCAACGGCCGTGTTTTTGCCGAGGATTTCGCACCCGGCATCACGGACGGTCTTCGCGTCGACATCGATGGAAATGTCTGGTGCAGCATGGGGTGGGCCGACCCGCGTGAGGATGGCGTCAGGTGCTATAGCCCCGAGGGCGTTCTCTTGGGCAAAATCCACTTACCGGAAAGCTGCGCCAATCTCTGTTTCGGCGGCCGCAAGCGCAATCGCCTGTTCATGACCGCCAGTACATCCGTTTACGCCTTATATGTCGACACGAAAGGGGCGATGCTCCCGTAGCGCATATGTCACCGCGCTCCGCGCAGTCGCCTGTTGGATTACGCCCACAAAACACCAAAAATAACAAACTCGCGCGCGTTTTCTCAGAACCACTCGAAACGCCCGGGCCGTAAGCCAGGGGCACCCCGGGCATGGCGACCGACCATGGTGGTATGCCACACTGAGGACCGCGCCCGTGATCGGGGACATCCATGACACAGCAGATGCAAAACGACCGACTCCTGAAGTCACGCCTGAAAATCCGCCATCTTCGCCTGATCACCGCACTCGATGAATACAAGAATTTGCATCGCGCGGCCGAAAGCATGTGCATTCCCCAGCCCGCCGCCTCGAAGCTTCTGGCCGAAATCGAATCCATCTTTGGTCAGACGCTCTTCATTCGCCATGCGCGGGGCCTTACGCCCAATCTGCAGGGCGAAGTCATGGTCCGCAATGCCCATGTTGCGCTCCGCACCTTGCTGCTCGCCAATGAGGAAATGTCCGCCCTGTCTCAGGGCCATGCCGGAATTGTCACGGTCGGGACCGTGGTGGCGCCGATGGTCGAGCTGCTGGCGGAAGCCATCGAGCGCGTCAAAGCGCAGCACCCAAAGTTGAAAATATCGATCGATCTGGATGTCAGCGATGTCCTGGCGCACAAGCTGCTCGACGGAAAGCTCGATTTCAGCCTGGCGCGGCTGCCCTACGGCCAAGACCCGGCACCGTTCCTGTATCATGAGCTGTGGGGCGAAGGCATTCACTTCCTGTGCAGCGACACTCATCCTTTGACGAAAAAAAGAAATCTGGTTCTTTCCGATCTCTCTGCCTGGCCATGGGTGCTGCAGCCGCCGGGATCGCCGTTGCGAACCGCTCTTGAACGCGAGTTCTCCGCGGCCGGCGTGGTGTTGAATGAAAATGTTGTCAACTCCACATCCGCGCTGGCGGCGTTGATCATGGTGGATCGGTCAACCTATATCACCGCCCTCGAGTGGCGCGTGGCGCGGCTACTGTCGGGGCTCGGTCGCTTTCGCGTACTCACGACAAATCGGAAAATTTCCTTGGAACCCTTTGGGTTATTGCAATTAGCTGGGCGAACGCTGTCGCCCGGAGCTGCCATGCTCTACGACACGATTCTCGAGCTTGCACAGGCCACGGGACTCCCGCACCGCACTTTAGAAGCCGGTTCGATATCGAATTAGATATCTAAGTGTATAAATTTCGTATTTGACCGTTATCAAAAAGCCATCTTAAGAACTTCAATTAACGTTAGTCTTTCTGAAAACGATTTAGGGAAACGCAATGTCATCCAAGGAGTTGCCTGCTGGCGAACGGCCGCGCCGCGGCCCCGCCTGCATGTCTCACCCACGGCACACAAACAAGGCTGATGGGAGGCAAGCATGAGCGAATCTTCCGCGACCTATCCAAGCCTGCGCAACCGGGTTGTGTTCATTACCGGCGGCGGCAGCGGAATTGGCGCCGCGCTCAGCCAGGCTTTCGCCCGGCATGGCGCGAAGGTCGCCTTCGTCGATATTGCCCTGGACGAATCGCGCGCTCTGGTCGACTCCATCGCGGCGACGACCGGGAATGCGCCGTTGTTCCTGCCGTGCGACATTCGCGATATCACGGCGTTGCGCAAAGCGGTGGACGAGATCCGCGCCAAGCTGGGGCCAATCGAAGTTCTTGTGAACAACGCGGCCAACGACGAGCGGCATCCGATTGAAAATGTCACGCCAGAATATTGGGACAACCGCATGGAAGTGAATCTGCGGCCGATGTTCTTTGCCGTGCAAGCTGTAATTCCCGACATGCGCGCCAAGCGGCAAGGGTCCATCGTCAATTTCGGGTCAGTGAGCTGGAAAAAAGCCCAGGGCGGCATGCCCGCTTATACGGCCGCGAAAGCCGCCATTCATGGCCTGACGCGCGGGCTGGCGCGGGACCTGGGGGGCGACAATATCCGCGTCAACACGCTGGTGCCGGGTTGGGTGATGACGCAACGGCAGCTTTCTCTCTGGCTTACCCCGGAGGCCGACGCCGCGCGAGCACGAGAACAGTGTTTGCCATTGCGCGTATTGCCGGAACATATCGCCGCCATGGCCTTGTTCCTGGCGGCCGACGACAGCGTGGCCTGCTCGGCCCAGGAATTTATCGTCGACGGCGGATGGACCTGAAAAGCCGCAGCAACGGCACGGCATGATTTCCGCTCGCGATTAAAAACGGCCGCAAGCCGCGGTGAAAAGCGGCGCGGCAACAGAACAACAAATAACAAAAGGGAATGGGACGCCATGATCAACGACGACGCCAAATCGACTGAGCTCGCCATCAAGCGGCGCTTGCTGATGCAGGGAGGTGCGGGCCTTCTTGCCGCCGTCGGCGCCTTGGGCGGGCTGGCCAAACCGGCGCAGGCGCAAGCACCGGGCGGCCCCTTTCCCGCCCACAAAAGATGGCGCCTGGTTTTCGTCAATCACGTCACCACCAATCCATTTTTCGTCGCCACGCAATACGGCATTCAAGACGCGTGTGCACTGTTTGGTTGCGACTATCAATGGACCGGCTCGGAGAACGCGGTGGTCGGCGAAATGGTCAACTCCATGAATGCGGCCATCGCGAGCGGCGCGGATGCGCTGGCGGTCTCGATCGTGGACCCGACGGCGTTCAACGGCCCCGTCACCGCGGCACTGCGCGCGGGCATTCCCACTTTCTCTTACAACGCCGACTCACCGGCCACCAGCGGCAACCAGCGTCTCGCCTATATCGGGCAGGATCTGTTCCGCTCCGGTTACATGATGGGGAGCCGGATCGTCGATCTGGTCGGCACCGGCCATGTCGCCTTGTTCATCGCCACGCCGGGCCAGCTCAACATCCAACCGCGCATCGACGGCGCGATCGCGGCGATCAAGGCCTCAGGCAAGCCGATTACTTATGAGGCGATCGCCACCGGCGCGACCATCGACGAGGAAATCCCCAAAGTCAAAGCCTATTATCTCGGCAATCCGAATGTCAAAGGCATGTTCGCGGTCGACGCGGGCTCGACCCAGTCCGTGGGGCAAACGATTCAGGAATTTGGTCTCACGGCCAAGGGCATCCATGGCGGCGGCTTCGACCTGCTGCCTCGGAGCCTCGAATATATCAGCCAGGGGAATTTGGATTTCGCCATCGACCAGCAGCCTTATCTGCAGGGATTTTACACGGTCATGGAAATGGTCATGTTCCTGGCCTCCGGCGGGCTGGTCGGACCGGCCGACATCAATACCGGCCTGGAATTCGTCACCAAGGATTCGGTTGGCCCTTATCTCACCACCGCCACCCGCTATGAAGGCAAAAGTTCGAAAGAAGCCATCATATCGCGTTCCGGGCCCATTGCGAGCTAACGCACCATGGCCAGCAGCAGAACGGCCGTCGCCGTAAAACCCCCGTCACCAGGCAAACACCCGGCCCTCCGGGCACTCGGCATCACGCTGCGTGCTCCGGAAGCCGGCGTGGCGATCGTGTCCGTCATCCTGGCGATCGCATTCGGCGTGATGCGTCCGGCATTTTTGTCGAATGCGAATCTCGAAACCGTTAGCCAGTTCGTCGCACCCTGGGCCATTCTCGCCTGCGGCGAGATCATGTTGCTGATCTGCGGCGAGGTTGACCTGTCCGTCGGCCAGGTCTTTGCCATGGCACCGTTCGTCATGAATTTCGCCTATATGGCGGGCCTGCCGTTTCTGCTCGCTCTGGTCGTGGCGCTCGGCGTATGCGCCTTTCTGGGCTTTTGCATCGGCATGATTTCTGTCGTTCTCCGCGTGCCGTCCTTCATTACGACATTGGGCGCTCTGCTCTTGTTCAATGGATTGACGCTGACGCTGAGCGGCGCGTTTCCTGTCAACACACCAAACACGCCGTTTGCACCGCTGTTCGGCGGGTGGCAGTACAGCGAAATCGCCTGGGCTGTCCTCATCGCGCTGCTCATGCACGGGCTGCTGCGCCATACCAGCTGGGGCCTGCATACCGTAGCGGTCGGCGGCAATGCCACCGGCGCGGCCGAAGCCGGCATCCATGTGCGCCGCGTGAAAATCGGCAATTTCATCCTGTGCAGCACGCTGGGCGGTTTCGCGGGGATCATCAACGCTTTCCACGTGACCTCGATCGATCCGAATGCCGGCGGGTCGAACGTGATGTTTCTGGCGATTGCCTCATCCGTGATCGGCGGAACATCGCTCTTGGGCGGCTCCGGGACGGTTCTGGGCGGTCTGGCCGGCGCGGCGGTTCTGGGCATCCTGCAAGACGGCTTCACGCTTCTTGGCGTCAATGCTTTCGCCTTCGACATCATCACCGGCGCCGCCATTCTTCTCACCATGATCGCCAACGTCCAATTCGCGGATTTGCGGCGGAAAAGGCGCATATAAGCCATGGAAACAAACACCCTGACTCTGGAAGCCAAGAACCTCACCAAGAGCTTCGGGCAAACGCAGGTGCTGAAAGGCATTTCCCTGAACGTGGCGCGCGGCGAAATGCTCGGCATCCTTGGCGACAACGGCGCCGGAAAATCGACGCTGATGAAAATCCTCTCCGGATTCCAGCAGCAGACATCCGGCGATTTGCTGGTCGACGGGAAGCCGACTCGTCTGCTCTCGGTCGACCACGCACGGTCGTTCGGGATCGAATGCGTCTACCAGGATCTCGCGCTGGTCAATTCGCTCTCAGTTTACCACAACATGTTTCTCAACCGGGAAATCAAGCGCGGCTGGCCGATTTCGCTCCTCGACCATCGCGCCATGCGTGAGCGCGCGGCCGCGGCGTTGGATGAGATCGGCGTCAGCGTTCCCTCGATGGATGTGGAAGTCGGCACTCTTTCAGGCGGGCAGAAGCAGGCGATCGCGATCGCCCGGGCCGTGGCCTCGAATGCACGGATTTTGTTGCTCGACGAACCTCTGGCCGCCATGGGCGCCAGAGAAGCAAGCCTGATCATCGCCCTGATCGAGCGGCTCAAAGCCCGGGGCGATATCTCGATGATCATGATCGCGCATAACTACGTCCAGACCCTGGACGTGGCGGACCGGATCATGATGGTCCAGCGCGGCATATGCACGTTCGCAGGCCACTCCGCCAACACGTCGGTTACGGAGTTGCTGGACATTGTGCGCCGTGAATATCGCGAAGACGCCGCATGATATGGGAGTAATCCCAGAAGACGAGGAGACCGCATAAGAAAAACACCCGGTTTTCGACAGGCAATCGGGCTGCTCGAAGTTGTCCATAAGAAAAATCAAGAAGGAAATCAGGATGAGCTCGACTCTGGCACGCAAGACATTATCGGCTTGGCTTTTGAGTTCGGTGGGGATGGCAAGTTTGTCGCTGGCGCTGGCCCACCCGGTGGCGGCCCAAACGGCGACCGAGAACGGGACCACCGTCAATTTGCAACCCGCGCCGATCCAGGAGCTCGGGCAGACACTGGCCGACAACGGCATTACGGTTTCAAGCCGGTATAATGGTGAATTTGCCGCCAACCCATCCGGCGGCGAGCGGCAAGGCGCGGATTTCACCGGCGAATTGAACCTCGGTGCGGATTTTGACCTCGATCGCCTGGTCGGATTGCAAGGCGGCACGATCCACACGCTGTTCACCGCCCGCGCGGGCAATAATCTCGCCAGCAAGGCGATCAACAACAGCGTCTCCGTTCAGCAGATTTTCGGCGGCGGCCAGACCTATCAGCTGACGATCTTCACGTACGAACAAAAACTGTTCAACGATGCGGTCGATTTCACGGTCGGCCGGACGGATATCTTCGACAGCTTCGTGACGTCGCCGTTTTATTGCGACTTCCAGAGCAATGCTGCTTGCGGCAACCCCAGTTACGCGGGCAAGGCAGGCGGCATCGAATCATCGTACTATCCCGTGGCCGTCTGGGGTGGCCTCGTGCAATTCAATGTGACACCCAATATTTATTTAAAGACGGGCCTCTACCAAGGCGCGCCCAACATCAATCCGGTGGCGGGCCATGGCTTCAACTGGTCTTTCAACCACTCCGATGGCGCGCAAGGCGCGGCGGAAGTGGGTTACGCAACGAGCCGGCCGGGTGCCGCGCAACCTGACCAATATGATGCCGGCATTGTCGTGTCGCGCACACATTTCGCAGCGCCCTGGTTTAATGCGGAATCTCCGGAACAATTCGGGCAGAACTTCGTTTATGCCCAGGCGCAAAAGATGCTCTACCAGCCGGTGGCAAACGCCCCGCAAGGGCTCTACGCTTTCGCGGTGGGCATGGTCGGCACCCAAGGATCGAAGCAACAGGCTAATTATTCGGTGGAAGCCGGCGCGATCTATGAGGGGATCTTTCCCAGCCGTCCGCTGGACTATGTCGGCCTGATGGTGAACGAGGTTCATTATAACAACCGGTTCCTCAATTTTCTCCATCAGGAGCGCATCGCCGAAGGCGGAACGCAGAACCCGAACGCGAATCTGGTCATGATGGAATTGAACTACACCGCTCAGGTCACGCGCTGGCTTAATTTCACGCCGAACATCCAATATATCGTGAATCCGGATGGTCTCGGCGGGCTCGCTTATCCTACAACCAACCAGCACAATGCTCTGGTTCTGGGCTTGCAGTTCCAGGTCGACGTGGCCAATCTCTTCGGCCTGGCCCCAACGGCGGCGCCCCCTGCAGTGCCTGGCGCGGTGGCCCCCGTGGCCGCGCCTGCTCCGGCACCGGCGAATACTTATCTGGTATTCTTTGACTGGGATAAGTACAATCTCACGCCACGCGCTGTCGAGATCATCGGCAACGCTGCCACCGACAGCCGGTCGCAATCCGTCACGACGATTAACGTTTCCGGTTACACGGATACGTCCGGTTTGGCGGTTTACAACCAGAAGCTCTCAGTCCGCCGCGCCAAGGCCGTTGCGGCGCAGCTGATCAGCGACGGCGTGCCGGCGTCCGAGATCGAGATTCATGGCTACGGCGAGACGCATTTGCTGGTCCCGACTGGGCCGGGCGTTCGCGAGCCTCAGAATCGGCGCGTCGAGATCATCCTGCACTAACGCGCCCGCGTTGGACCGCCAGCCGCGCGTTAGCACGACTGGCGGCATGGCGCTTTGCGGCGCGGCACGAGCCCCCGGTTCCACAGCTGCGGAGCATCGGAAACTTTCAATGTTCGGTAGAAAGTGAGTCTATCGACCGGCGCCGTAACGTTTCGTGCCACCGATACGCGCAGACGAGCTCTGCATTTTGCCTCTTTAGCCTGCGATCGATCGCGGGCTAAAGATCGTTGGCTCGGCAATTGACATGTCGAGCTGACAAGGCTCAGCAGATGAAAAAGTTCTTAAGCTCTTTACTATTGGTTGCGAGTGTTGTTGTCAGCACTCCCGTGGCAAATGCCGGGACATGGTCAAGTGACCAATCGGCGATGTCCAACCGCCTGTCTCAATGGTATTATCACGGCGCCTGCAAGGGAATGACGCCGGCACAAGCGACGAGCTGCGCCGGCAATAATCGCTGGACATACCATATCGGGCCTTGAGCGCGCGGCCGGCCGGAACCGGCGGGACCGCCAGGACCCGGTCGTGCAACCGCGATCTCTGCGCCATAAACGAAGAGCGAGCGCTTGTCCGGCGCCATCCTTTGGGTGGTGTCCGGCGGAGCGCGGCGCAGACGATCCAAGACCCCGCCGCCTGCGGGTCGGCGTTGCCGCACGCCCTGATCAGCACCGCAAAACGCCCGGTATCCTTGCGGGTCCCTTGTGTGACCCGGTCAAAAATTGGTGATCACGACAACGGCTTCCAAGCGACGGCTTCGCCCGTGAGTAGAAAGCCTGTTGGCGCTCCGGCACCGCGGGACGCAGCCGAAATACTCGCTGCAGGCCTCCAGGAAACATTGTCGTACGAACCGTGACGGCAAGGAGTCGGCGTTATTCGCGCTCATTTTTGCCCTAAATATTTTTAGGGACGTGACGTGACATTCTTAAATACGTCATGTTGCGGCATCGCTAACAGCGCCGTCATCCGCGGCAACATCTGCACAAAATCGAAAACGCGACCATGGCAAAGGCGTTCACCGCGTTCAATCACGCTATCCCATGCGAGGGCGAACTCCAGGGCGCCGCGCTTGCCGCGATCGTCCGAAGGTTCGAGACATCAGGAAGCCGCTTCCCGTAGGATGACCGGCTCCTGCGTGACCGGAAAATTGACCGACCGCGCGATGAAGCACATCGCGTGGGCGCGGTGGTGAAGGGC
The DNA here is from genome assembly GCF_035535915.1 of Acidocella sp. Lineage (GTDB taxonomy): Bacteria > Pseudomonadota > Alphaproteobacteria > Acetobacterales > Acetobacteraceae > Acidocella. The sequence goes on along the minus strand of NZ_DATLPB010000088.1, from coordinate 18,952 downwards.
GCGCGCCCGGTCTGCATCGGCGCCGGCCGCGATCGTGACGCGCGGACGCAGGGTCACGGAAGCGAACTGCCCCGCCCCGCTTGCCTCTTCAACCATGAGTCCCTCAGCATCGTCCTCATAGGAAATGACGACCACCCCGGCTTCGGCGCACAGACTCAAATACCAGAGCTTGTGACAGGCTGACAGCGACGCCACCAGCAGCTCCTCCGGGTTCCAACGGCTGGGATCGCCCCGGAAGGCCGGATCCGATGATCCGCTGATCGGTTGTTTCCCGGCCACCTCTATGAGATGAGCCCGCTCGTAGCCGCGATGCGTGACCGTCCCCTCTCCCCTATTGCCGGTCCATACCACCCGTACCGCATACCGGTGCTGCTTCTTCGCCATGCTGCCTCTCCCTCCGCCCAATAAGTATGAATGGCCCATAGACCTCGTGAACGCACCGCAATCGGGCATGAACGATATGCGCCGCCGACGATGATGAACAGGCCTCCTGCCCTCACCCTGTCTTGACTTGAAACATGCCGAGTTCTAGGGGCCGTGACGGCCAGAGGGCATTACACCCTTGGCCAATCACGGTCATCACGCAAAGAAGGATCACATGAACCCGCGATCTAGCAGCGAGCCCACGGAGGGCGATAGTCGGCGCTTTGCGCTGATCGTCTCGCCGCTGTGTGGCTTTGGCGCCGGGGATTGCCCCGTGACCGCGAGGGATCCAGCCCGCTGATCCGTCCGGCCCCGGCCTCCCTGGCTTGAGCAACAGCTTTAGCAATAGGAGGCCTGAATGGCCGAGGTTTTGAAATTCACCCCACGCCGTTTGCGTGCTGAAATGCCGGAATTCGGCCGGAGCGTTGCGGCACCCGGCAATGACAGCCTGCGCAATCTGCACCGCCACCGCCTATGTGCGGTTTGGCGGCAGGATGCGAATGGCCGCCTGTTCATGCAGTGGATGATCGACACCGCGACCTGACGCCCCGTCACGTCGCCGACACCGAAATCATCATGCCGATGAGAGGCTCGGCGAACCGCGCGCCGCCGCATGAAGTGCGGCCCGGCCGGGCGCTCTCCGCTTTCATCCGTTTGATTGTCGTTACAAATAAAAAGGCGCAGCCGCGCCATGGAACACGATAAATGAGCCAGATCACCAAGACCCCAACCGAGCCGGCGGTCGCCGTTCTCGACCAGGCCCATCTGGGCGACATCCGCGGTGCCTTCGGCACCATTGCCAAAGGCGATATCGCCCCGCGCGGCACCTGGAAGACCCGCCTCGTCACCTTGGCCGCCATCATCGGGCCCGGCCTGATCGTCATGACCGGCGATAACGATGCCGGCGCCTTCAGCACCTACAGCCAGGCCGGCCAGAATTACGGCTATTCGCTGCTCTGGACGCTGTTGCTCATGTTGCCGGTGCTCTACGTCAACCAGGAGATGGTGATCCGGCTCGGTGCGGTAAGCGGCGTTGGCCATGCCCGCCTCATTCTCGAGCGTTTCGGCAAATTCTGGGGCGCGTTCAGCGTCATCGATCTTTTCCTGCTGAACGCGCTGACCATCGTCTCGGAATTCATCGGCATCAATCTTGGTCTGCAATATCTCGGCGTGCCGAAGATCGCGGGCGTGTTCGTCGCCGCCGTTGTCATCATCGGTGCCGCCAGCACAGGGGATTTCCGCAAGTTCGAGCGCTTCGCGATGTGCCTGATCGCCTTCAGCTTTCTGCTGGTGCCGCTCTTTGTTTTGGTGCACCCCCCTCTCGGCGCCGTGGCGAACGGCTTCTTCCTGCCACAGATGCCGCATGTCCCGTCCAACGGCGTGGCCGCCGTTCTGCTGCTGGTGATCGGCATCATCGGCACCACGCTGGCCCCCTGGCAGCTCTTCTTCCAGCAGAGCTATGTCGTCGATAAGCGCATCACGCCGCGCTTTATCCGCTATTCGCGCGTGGATCTCGTGATCGGCTTTTTCATCGTGATCGGCGGCGCCGTGGCGCTGATGACGACCGCGGCCACAATCTTCGCGCACCACCCGGAATTCGGCAATTTCACCGACGATCTCGGCATCGCGGACGGGCTGCAGAAATATGTCGGCCGGCTGCCGGCGGTGTTGTTCGCATTGGCGCTGATCGATGCCAGCATCATCGGCGCCTCCGCCGTGTCGCTCGCCACGGCCTATGCGATCTCGGACGTTTTCAAGGCCAACCATTCGCTGCACCGCAAACCAAAGGAGGCAAAGTTCTTCTACGTCATCTATGGCGGTCTGCTGTTCGGCGCCGCGGCGCTGGTGCTCACCCCGGGCGTGCCGCTCGGGCTCATCACCAACGCCGTGCAGGGCCTCGCCGGCGTGCTGCTGCCGAGCGCCACGGTGTTCCTGCTGCTGCTTTGCAATGACCAGGCGGTGCTTGGGCCCTGGGTGAATGGGCGCTTCATCAACCTCCTCACCGGCATCGTCATCGCGGTCATGCTGCTGCTCTCGGTCATCCTCACGGCATCTGTGGTGTATCCCTCGATCACAGGCACCCAGATCATCGCGACCTTAAGTGCCGGTGGCGTCTTTGCCCTCATTGTCGTGCTCATGATGTTCGCGATGCGGCGGGGGAACGGCACTGCGAAGGCGCCCCCGATCGATCGTTCCAACCAGGATGAATGGCGCATGCCGCCCCTCGACAAGCTGCCGCCCGGCGGCTTCACCCCGGCGACGCGGGTCTGGATGATGGCGCTGCGCGGTTATCTCTTTCTGGCCGGCGGCCTGGTGATCGCGCGCATTATCGAACTTGCACTAACGGGGGCGCCTTGAAGAAAGAAAGCAGCCGCTTTTTGAAAAAAGCGGCGCAAAAACTTTTGTTATGCTGGGCCATAGGCGTTGTCGCCGACACAGCCCATGACCCAGCATAATAAAGATTTTTTGCTACTTTTTGTTCACAAAAAGTAGCGCTTCCTTTACGCGCTCAAAACAACGCCAGCCACCGCACACAGCGCCACCACGAGCAGCGGCGGCGCGCGCCACGCCACGAGCAGCACAAAGGCCGCTGCGGCGATCGCGAAATCGGCGGGATTCTGTACAGCACTGGTCCAGACAGGGCTGTAAAGCGCCGCGCCGAGCAAACCCACAACAGCGGCATTGGTCCCATGCATGGCCGCTTTCGCCGCCGGGTGCAGGGACAAAGCATGCCAGAACCGCAAGGCCCCGAGAAGACAGAGGATGCCGGGGATGAAAATCGCGACCAGGGCGATGAGCGCGCCGAGGATGCCCCCGGGCGCCACGCCGGCGACCGCCCCAAGATAAGCCGCGAATGTGAATAACGGGCCGGGCACCGCCTGCGCCGCGCCATATCCCGCCAGGAAACTGTTATCGGACACCCAGCCCGGCACTACGACGGCATTGCGCAGCAAGGGCAGCACGACATGCCCCCCGCCGAACACCAAAGCGCCGGAGCGGTAGAACGCATCGAACAGCGCCATGGCGCCGGCCCGCATCGGCACGAAGGAAACGGCCAGCAGCAGGAAGAAGGCGACAAGGCAGACCGCGCCGAATCGCGGCGAAACCGGTATGACGAGCCGGTCTGTCTGCGGACCGGCCTCGCCGCGGCATAACAGCCACCCGGCAATGCCACCGGCGAGGATCGTGCCGAGCTGGAAGATCGACCACGGCGCGATCAGCATCACGACCAGGGCGATGGTGGCGATCGAGGCGCGGATGCGATCGGGGCAAAGCGTCCGCGCCATGCCCATCACGGCCTGCGCCACGATCGCCACGGCGACCAGCTTGAGCCCGTGCAGCAACCCGGCGCCGGCATGGGAGCTGGCAATGCTGCCCGCCCCATAGGCGAACAGCACGAGGATGGCTGCCGAGGGCAGGGTAAAGCCGGTCCAGGCCGCCAGGCCGCCCAGCAGGCCGCCGCGCAGGAGACCGATGGCAAAGCCGGTCTGGCTGGAGGCGGGCCCGGGTAGGAACTGCGCCAGGGCCACGAGATCGGTATAGGCCTGCTCCGTGAGCCATTGCCGCCGCTGCACGAACTCAGCCCGGAAATAGCCGAGATGCGCGATCGGGCCGCCAAAGCAGGTGCAGCCCAGCCTCAGAAAAATCAGCAGAATTTCCAGAGGTTCCGCGATCGCAGAGGAGGACGGCGCAGGCTGATCGGATGCTGACTTGGACATAAAGGAAAGATAGCGGAAGTGGGCGCTTTTTGAAAAAAGCGCCGCAAAAACTTTTTTTATGCTGGGCCTCAGGCTGTGTCGGCGCCAACGCCCATGGCCCAGCATAACAAAGTTTTTTTGCTACTTTTTGTTCACAAAAAGTAGCGCTTTCTTGTGCTTGCCTTACGCCACCCGCACGGCAAAATCGCCGATCGCCGGAAAGCGCCGCATCACCTCCGGGTCATGTCCGGGCACCACCACCGTACCCGGCTGCGCCGCCAGGCCGCGCAGGATTTCCAGGCTGCGATACATCGCGATCAGATCGGTAAAGACGTTGAACGGGCGATCATGCGCCAGTTCGTCGTAATAATGCGTGACGTCGGAGGAGAGAATGACATTCCCCTCCGGCCGCTCGACGATGACCGCGAGCTGTCCCGGCGCGTGGCCGGGCAACTCGCGCAGCACGATTTTTTCGATCGAACGGTCTTCATGGTCGATCGGGGTCACGCGCCCTTGCGCGGCCAATTGCAGAATGAAGCGGTTATCATCTTCATCCATGACGTTCGCGAGCATCGGCCGGTGCGCGACATCGCTGCCGATGAAGGCAAGCTCCGTGCGCGACATCAGGATCTGCGCATTCGGAAACAGATCGAGATTGCCGGTATGGTCCCAGTGCGCATGGGTGAGAATCAGCCGTTTCACCGCGGCGGGGTCGATGCCGAGCTGCGCCAGCGCCTGCGCCGGCGCCATCGTCATTTGCCGCCGCCGCCTTTCACCGGCGGCGGCGCTGAACCCCGTGTCGATGACGATGGTCTCCTGCGCATTGCGCAGGATCCAGAAGAAATAGTCCATCTGCAACGGCCCGTCAGCTTCGCCATACTGACCGTAATTGAGATAGACTCCTCCCTTGGTCGTCGCCCGCGTCCCGTAACGGACCGCGATTACCTCCCAGGGAGAGCTCTTGCGGTGTTCGCTCAAAAATCCACATCCTTGGTTTCGGGCCCCAGCGCCGCGCCGATGGTGCCGATGATGCCGCCCAGGCACATCAGGACCGCCGACGCGGCCAACGGCGGAACCACCGCGCCGAGCCAGTTCAGATAGAAGGCGTAGAACGAGGGAATGATCACCGACAGGCTGTAACCGACACCAAATCCGGTGGCACGAACATCGGTGACGAAACGCTCATTGATGTAAGCGAGGAGCATGCCCCACGGCGCCGTCACCAGGACCGACAGCAGGCACACCAGCACGACGATGACGGGGAACGACAGACCTTTCGACGTGTCCAGGAAGTAGAGCAGAGCGGAACCGAACACCGCGATCACCGGCCCGAGGATGATGAACCAGCGACGCCGGCCGATTTTCTGCCCGATCATGCCGGAGCCCACATAGCTGAAGCACACCAGCCCATAGGAGAGAATCAGCGTGAAGGTCAGCTGGTATTTCTGAAGATGCAGAATATGCGGCAGCAACACGGAAGGCAGGAAGAACGCGATGAGATTCTGCGTCAGCCAGAAGCCGGTCATCATCACGAAAACCTGGAGCAGGCTGCGCCCGCTCTTGCCGAACACGAGATCCGAAAGCGGCACCTTCTCCGCTTCCGTCGCGGTCTCGGTTTTCCAGATTTCCGACTCGGACACCCGGAAGACGTAGTAGAGCGCCATCCCGCCGGCCAACACGCCGCCGATCACGAAGGGAATCCGCCAGCCGATTTCCGCGTAGGGCGAGTGAAGGCCGTTCAGCGGGAACAGCGCGAACATCACCACCGCCACCAGGTTGATCAGCACATAGGCGGCCGGGAAGCCGGCAAGGACCAGCCCGCCGACGAAACCGCGCTGGTCCTTCTCGGCATATTCGATCGCAAGCGGCACCGCGCCGGTGTAACCGCCGCCGAGGAAGATGCCGTCGACGAAGCGCAGCAGCACCAGCAGAATGAACGATGAAATGCCGATGCTCTCATAGCCCGGCAGCAGGGCGATCACGAAGGTGACGATGCCGAACCCGCTCATCGAGTAGATGGATGCCATCCGCCGGCCGATCCGGTCCGCGATCATCCCAAACAGCACGGCGCCGACCGGGCGGCCGAGCAAAGTGGTGACGAAAATGAGGGAGTTGAGCGCGGTCTCCAGCCCAGCCGACAAATGCAGCGGACGGAAAAACCCCAGCACCGGCACCAGCACGACGACCGGCAAATAGATGTCGAAAAAATCGATTACTTCCGAGAAAAACGCCCCGCGGATCGCGGACTTGCGACGTTGTTCAAGCGTATCCGTAAAGACCGTCGGCGCCCCGACAGCATCCAATCTAGCACTCATGGCGTTTCCCTTTTTACTATACACCAATCGGGGCCCGCCTTGCGGCGAGCCCCTTTCGTCGTCTTCGCCTTATTCCCCGGCAGGGGTCTCAAGAATTTGGCCGGCCAGGCTCTCGCTGAACCGGGCTATTTCCGTGTGGTCCTTGCCATGCCCGAGACTGGCCGATGCGGCCAGCCACAATTCGCGGCACAATCCGGCAAACGGCGTTGCCACAGCGCCGTCTTTCCCGACTTCGAGGGCGATGCCGAGATCCTTCGCCATCAGGTCCAGTCCGAAATTGCTGTTGAACTGCCGCGACAGGACGAACTGCTTGAACTTCTTCTGCGTGCTGTTGTTCATGCCGGTGGAGGCATTCAGCACATCGACCATTTTCTCCGGGCTCAGGCCGAAGGACTTGCCGATCAGCAGCGCCTCGATGCCGATCAGGAAGCCGCCGGCGGACACGAGATTGTTGAGGGCTTTCATCGCCTGACCGGCGCCGATCGCGCCCACTTCCGTGATCGTCGTGCCCATCGCGCGCAGCAACGGATCCGCGCGCCGCAGGGCGTCGGCCTCACCGCCTGTCATGATCGCCAGCTCGCCCGTCTTCGCGCGCGACACACCGCCGGACACCGGCGCGTCGATCATCGCCACGCCCTGGCCGGCGAGGTCTTCGGCCAGGCGCTTGGTGACGCTGGGGATGCCGGAGCTCATCTCGACGACCAGCGCACCGCTCTTCAGCAGGGGTTTGATCTGCCCGATCACGTCCGAAACGTACTGGCTGGTCGGCAGAATGGTGATGACGGCATCGGCATTCTCGGCGGCCGCTTTGGCGTCCTTCGCCGCGACACCGCCAACCTGGGCGGCGAAAGCTTCCGCCCGCCCGGGCACGGCATCGCACACGGCCACATTGAACGAGGCCGCCACCAGGCGCGCTGCCATCGGCCAACCCATGTTACCAATGCCGACAAAGGCGACCTTTTTGAAGGCGCCGCTCATACCGGCTTGCCTTCGGAATCGATGGCGCCTTCCTTCACCAGCACCTCATGCGCCGCCTTGAAGGCGTTCAGCCCGGACGGAATGCCGGAATAAGCCGTGGCGTGGATCAGCACGGCCTTGATCTCGGCAACCGTGACGCCGTTATTGAGCGCGCCTTTGACATGCAGCTTCAGTTCGCCGGCATGACCGGTCGCGGTCAGCATGGCCAGGTTCAGCAGGCTGCGCGTCTTGCGGTCCAGTGTCGGGTCGCCCCAGGCCCAGCCCCACGCCCAGGACGTGGTGGCGCGCTGGAAGGCCATCATGAAATCGTCGGCCTTCTCCATCGAGGCGTCGACATACTCTGCGCCCAGCACCGCACGGCGGATGGGCAAACCTTTATCGAATAGCGCTTTATCGTCTGACATTTGGAGCTCCTGGCGTGTGGGGTCGTTTGGCCGACCCATAACCATCATATTGTCAGACAATTTATCGATCCCTAATCGTCTGTCAATATGCACAGCTCCGCTCTATGATATAGGGTGGAACGTATAATAATTGATGACATTCATCGGTGAGGGTCATGCAGCATTCCCTAAAAATCGTCCCCCAGCCTGTGCGGCGCCAAGTGGAAGATGCCTTGCGGGAAGCCATTGTCACGGGGCGCTTCCTGCCCAATGACCATCTGCCGGACCGCATCCTGTGCGAGACGTTCGGCACCAGCCGGAGCGTCGTGCGCGAGGCGGTGAGGTTGCTTGAGGCGGAAGGACTGATCGTCGTCTATCCTAACCGCGGCCCCTTCGTGGCACCGCTTTCGGCGGCGGAAGCCCGCGAAATCTATGAAGTCAGGGCGGCGTTGGAACCCCTCGCGGGCGAGGGTTTTGCACGCCACGCCACCCCGGCACAGCAGGCCGCATTGCGCGCCGTGTACGAGGAAATGCGTGATCACGGCGCGACCGAGACGCGGCAAGCCCTGCTCGACATGAAACGGCGCTTCTACGATATTCTGAGCCAGGGCTGCGGCAACGCTTATGCGGCGCGCATGCTGGAACGGCTTCTTTGCCGCAACGCACAATTGCGCGCCACCTCCCTTTCCTGCCCCGACCGTCTTCCCCACACCCTTGCGGAGATGGGCGAAATCGTCGCGGCGGTGGAAAACCGCGACCCAGCCGCCGCCGCGGCGGCGTGCCGCCGGCATGTCGAACGTGCCGCCGAGGTCGCGCTCGCCATTTTGGTGGACGCGGAGAAGGAGGCTTCTTTTTGCGAACAAAAAGAAGCCTAACAAAATGTTGGTGAGCATCGTGCGCTGGGCCTGAGGCGTTGAACCGCACGGGCCCAAAATAAACAAAGTTTTTTTGCTACTTTTTGTTCACAAAAAGTGGCGCTTCCTTTCCTCGTTTTTTCCTTTCGGAAGGCAAGGCCGGCGGCGACGCGGCGGGGCCGCGGCTCAGCCGAAGGTGAAGGCATAGGCGTCCACCCCCGGATCCAGGAAGCGGATGGAAAATACGTGGTCGGCGACGGGACCGGTCAAACGCACAAGCTGATAGAGGCGTTGTGCCGTCACGGTGCCATTGCCGGCCGCGTCGATATCCGCGCCACGGTCGGACCCGGGCGCGTGGCCGTCGATCAGGACCTGGAAACGGACCGGTTTGCCGTTCCGGGCGGGGCCAAGCACGAGGTTCAGGTCCCGCGCGTGAAAGCGGAAAGTGATCCCACCGCCCGGCTGGTCGAGGACCGCATCCTCCGCGCCGACTCGCCAGTTTCCGGCCAGCGCCCATTGGTTCAACGCCAGCGCCGCCGGGGCGGTATAATCATGGGGTTGATCGGGAACGGCGCCCCCCGGTGAGACGAAATCGGTGGCGCGCTCCGTGCCGATATAGGTTTCCGGCGAGGCGATGTCGGCCACGTCGGCGGCTTCCTCGATCCCGCCGCCCGTGACGGCGACGATCCCGGTAGGAACCGCCTTGTCGCCCGCTTCGCGCAACAGCTCCTGGATCACGCGCTCGGACGCGCCGTAGCCGCCCTCGCCGAACTGGTGGTAGCGGATATGGCCCTGCGCATCGATGAAATAATCCGCCGGCCAATATTCATTGTTGAAGCCGCGCCAGATCGCATAATGATTGTCGATCGCCACCGGGTAATCGATGCCGAATTTCTTGATCGCCGCGCGGACATTGTCGCTGTTGCGTTCGAAAGCGAATTCCGGCGCGTGCACGCCGATGACGATCAAGCCCTGGTCCCGGTATTTTTGCGCCCACGCCTCGACATAAGGCAGGGAGCGCAGGCAGTTGATGCAGGAATAGGTCCAGAAATCGACCAGCACGACATGGCCCTTCAGCCCCTGCGCGGTCAGTGGCGGGCTGTTCAGCCAGGCCACGGCGCCGGCCAGCGGTGGCAGATCGCCTTCGATGGGCAGCACCGGCTGCTGGGGTTCGGTCGCGGCCGCCATTATCGTGGAATCGGCGCTCATGGTCGGCGCGGCCGGCTTGGCCGGAGTCAATTGGTCGAGCAGGCCCTGCTCGATGCCGTTGGTGCCGGCGACCGACACGCGCGTGAGCAGGCCGGTGTCGAGGCCGAGGGCGATCATGACGACCCCGGCGAAGACCGCAACGCCGAGGCCGCGGCGAATCCATTCGCCGGCGCCCAGTGAGCGCTTCATGGCGGCGAAGACCCGGCCACCCACGAGCAGCGCGACAGCGAGAGAGGTCGCCGCACCCGCGGCATAGCTGAGCAGCAGCAGCGAGGTGCTGAGGCTCGCCCCATTCAAGGCCGCGCCCGTCAGCAGCAGCCCCAGGATCGGCCCCGCACAAGGGGCCCAAAGCAGCCCGGTCGCGGCGCCCAGCAGCAGCGACGAGGCGAACGAAGCACTCTCATTTTCGCTGGAGGTTCGCCGCGACAAATGCGCCCCCACGGCCACCAGCGGCCGGGTCAAACGGTCAGCCAGATGGGGCAGGAGCAGGGTAACGCCAAAAATCGCCATCAGGACCAGCGCGGCGAGCCTGCCAAAATAATTGGCCTGGACGATCCACCCCCCGCCGATGGCGGCGAGCGAGGCAATGGCTGTGAACGTGACCGCCATCCCGATCAGGATCGGCAGACCGGAGCGCACGAAGGGCCGGTCCGAGCGCGCGAACACGAAAGGAAGCACCGGCAGAATGCAGGGGCTGAGGATCGTGAGCACGCCGCCAAGATAAGCGACCAGGATCAGCAGCATGAGAAGCCTTCAGCTATCAGTGTGGGTGACGAGCACCGGATCGGACATGAATTCGTCCGGAAACACTTTCTTCAGGGCGGCCAGTTTCGGCAGATCGAAGGTGGCGATGTAGGGGCTGTCCGGATGGAACGCCAAATAGTTCTGATGATAATCCTCGGCCGGATAAAAGCCGGTATCCTTGCCGATTTCGGTGACGATCGCGCGCGGAAAAACGTGCGCCTGGCCAAGCTGCGCGATATAGGCTTGCGCGATGGCCGCCTGCTCCGGCGTGGTCGCGAAGATTTCCGACCGGTATTGCGGCCCTTCATCCGGGTATTGCCGGTTGCGCTGGGTCGGGTCCGTGGTGACGGAGAAATAGATCTGCAGGAGCCGGCCGAAGGTCACGATTCGCGGATCGTAGGTGATCCGCACGGATTCCGCGTGCCCCGTGGTGCCGGTGCTGACAATCTCGTACTGAGCGGTCGCCGCGCTGCCGCCATCGTAACCGGCGACCGCGTTGGTCACGCCGCGGACATGCTGGAAGACGCCTTGCACGCCCCAGAAACAGCCACCGGCCAGGATCAGCGTTTCCGTGCCGGCGGTCTTCACGGTTTCGTCCAAGGCGGGCGCGGGCACACGCTGGTCAAGATCGGCCCCGCGCGCCGCGCCGATGCCAAACCCATTGGCGAGGCCAAGGACCGCGACGGCCGCCACCGCACATACCGACGCCGGGAGCAGATGATTTTTATGACGTAGCATCCTGATGTCTCCGCTGATCAAGCCGGCTGGAATGAAAGGGCGGCGCCGTTCATGCAGTAACGCAAGCCTGTGGGCGGCGGGCCATCGGGAAACACATGGCCCAGATGGCCGCCACAACGCGCGCAGTGAACCTCGGTGCGCTCCACGCCGAAACTCGTATCCAGGCGTTCGCCGATCGCGCCGGGCAGCGGCTGCCAAAAGCTCGGCCAACCGGTGTGGCTATCATACTTCGTTGCCGAAGAGTACGCATTCTGGCCGCACCCCAGGCAGCTATAAGTGCCCGCCCGCGTCTCCCGGTCCAGCGGACTCGAATAAGGGAATTCCGTGCCTTGTTGCCGCAAGATCTCATAGGCCGCGGGGCTGAGCAGCTTGCGCCACTCGGCATCGGTATGGGTGACGGGAAAATTGGCCGTTGCTGCCGTTTCCGCTTCCGCGACATGAGGCCGCGGCCATAGCGCGACTGCGCCGACGCCGGCCAATATTGTCATTCCAAGCAAATCTCTCCGGCGCGGCATGGTGGTTTCCTCCTCAAAATGGGCGCCGCCCTGGTGCAAACGAGGTGTCCGTCACCGGACCGGCGCTCTCACCCTATGATGACACCGGCGCGGGCCATTTTATTCCCGATGGTTCCGAAATGTCCGCACCATGCGCGGAAACCGCCCCGCCGATTCACCGGCGGGCTTCAGCCCCTTCAAATGACCGATTTCTCCTGCTGCCGGACCGCATTCGCGATGGGATGGAGAAGTTCGGCGGGGGCAACACCGACCAGGCTGAAACCGGTGCCCCGGCTGGCCCAGGTGAAGCCCTGGAGATCGCCAAAGCTGTGCGCCGCCATCCGGGTGTTCATGTCCATGGCCATCGGCCGCATCAGCACGGCAAGGCGCTGGCCCTGGTCGTTGCTGTACATCAGGAGGCCGGCCGGCCCGTGAGGAGTCGCGACCACCCGGCCGCCCATGAAGACATAGCCAGCCGCCGTGAGATCGGGAACCGCGACCGTCCGGCCGATGCGCGAGGCGATCCAGTTGACCAGCTCCGCCTTGTCCACCGCGCCAAACTCCACGGAATGCGCGCGATCCGTCCCGAAGACGCTGAACGTATAGGCGGCCTCATGGGCCAGAGCCGCAATGCCATTGTTTTCCGGCACTTCCGACATCTGGCCGCGCATTGACCAGCCGCCAATGCCACCGGCGACCAGCAAAAGGACGGCGGCCGCCATCGAGCGCCAGGAACGCCATTCGCCGGACCGCCGCCGCGCATCCATCAAATGGCGGAGATTCAAATGCGGCGGGATCGGCTCATCGGCGATCGGCGCGGCGGCCGCACGGAGCGCGTCCCGCTGGCGTTGAAAGGCCGCGACCTGCGCGGCCACCTCGGGATGCGTATCGAGATAGGCCTGCACCTCGCTACGCCGCGCCCCATCCAACACTTCATCGACAAAGCCATGGAGATCGTCTTCCGAGATCGGACGGGGGGGGATCATTGAATTCTCCGCAGATAGGGGCGGTCGGATACGGGTTTCGCCTGCTCTTCGACAAGCTTGAGAAGCCGCGCGCGGGCGCGGGCGAGGCGGGACATCACGGTGCCGATCGGAATATCGAGAATGCGCGCGGCATCGGCGTAGCTGACATCTTCGACGGACACGAGGAGCAGCACGCTGCGCTGGTCGTCCGGAAGCTGCGCAACCGCCGCCAGGACATCGGCGTGCCGCAGCGCATCCTCCTGGGTCGACGACACCATTATGTCGGACTCGTTGGCGTCATCCAGCGGCAGCTCCTGCCGCCGGCGCGCGCGGCGGAGATGGTTGACCGCCAGATTATGCAGGATGGTGAACAGCCAGGTCCGCGGGTTGCCGTCTACCCGCCGCTGATGCCACCGGCTGATCGCCCGCTCCAGGGTATCCTGAACCAGATCGTCGGCGGCTCCCGCGTCGCGCACGAAAGTGCGGGCATAGCGCCGCAAGGCGGGGATGATGGGCTCAATGAGCTCCGCCATTTCAGCCATCGTGACATCCTCTCGAACCGCCATCGGCATGCAACAACATGGTCATCCCCGCGCCAGAGAAGGTCTGGCGTTATAGGGAAGACAATCCTGCCTGTCATTTATTCCCGGCGCGGCGTTTTTCCTCGGCAGATTCAACCCGCCTGCGGGTCACAGCCGGCAGCCCTTCATTTTTCAGGGAATTTTGTTGGAAAAGCCGTAGCGCGCCCCTGTGAGGCGCTCGATATGACAGACAGATTGCCTTATCTGCCGCCATGACGAAAGAACGAAGATCTGGTATGCTGTGGCAGATTTATCCAAATTGTCGGAACTGATTCAGGTGACTCCGAGCAAGCAGACTCATTGGGAAAACGTCTATACTGCCAAAGGGGAAGACGAGGTCAGCTGGTTTCAGGAAACGCCGGCCCCGTCCCTTGAATTGCTCGAACGCGTCGGCGTGAAGCCAGCGGCGGCACTGATCGATGTCGGTGGCGGCGCCTCCCGTTTGGTCGATTGCCTTCTCGCACGGGGGTTTGGGAACATCACCGTCCTGGATTTGTCGGCAGCCGCACTTGCGGCGGCACGCATGCGCCTTGGCAGGACAGGCGACAAAGTGAAGTGGATCGTCGCCGACGCGGCGGAATGGCGCTCGGATGAAACCTATGACCTTTGGCATGACCGGGCCGCTTTCCATTTTCTGACCCAAGCACAAGACCAACAGGCCTATATTCGGCGGCTGAAGCAGTCTCTCCGGCGCGGCGGGCACGTAATCATCGGCACTTTCGCGCCGGACGGTCCCGCGACATGCAGCGGCCTGCCGGTCGCGCGACACAACGCCGAAAGCCTTTCAACCCTTCTCGGCGACGATTTCGTTCTGGCCGATACCCGACGCCACGAGCACACGACGCCATGGAAATCCGTTCAGAAATTTCAGTTCAGCACGTTCCATTATGCCGAATAAACCAAGATTTACGAACCATGGAATGCCGGCAACTGCACATCTCAGCATGAGCAAGGAGGCTAAAGATCGATGACCCCCATGTTCATCGAATTCACCTGTTCGAGAAACGTCACGAATGTGACCTTGGCGGGAAGGCTGATAATGTTCGTGTAGTAAAAAGTTTGTGCGGCGGCAGCCAAATGAACGATGGGGACATTGGTGATCTGACTGAGATTGGGGCCGCCAATCCACCAATTATTTCTTGATCTCCCGCTGTGACCTTGCGCCAACACGATCTTTTCGCCCACATAGTGCCGGCCTTTATGGTCAAAGCTCATCGTGCCGATAAAAGCGAAATTCAGCTCTCCGGGCAACGTGTCATAGCTTGCGCACCCAATGGCGGAGCCCGGCTTTATCTGCGCCTTAAACCACTCAGCAACATCTTTCGAAGCTTTTCGCCCCGCCTTGACCGTGAGCGTGCAGCCTTTGTTACCACAATCGATCTTGGTAATTCCATGCCACGTCCCAGCCTGGTTGGCAGTAATCGAATGATCGGTAATGTCGAACTTCATATTCGACAGACCGACCATGTTGAACGTGAACTCGTTTTCCCTCGCCACCGCGAGGGTGCCGACGTCATCGTCTTCCTGATCCATTCAACGCCTTCCTGAAATTGTTTATGGCAGTCATTACAGGATCGGTATAACGAAAACGGCGGAATTCACAAAGAGTGCGCGCAGGGCGGATATCCGCCCTGCGCGCGCCTTTAACGCTGCGTGACGATGTTTCCGGCGCGGCTACGGTCGAAGGCTTTCTCCCACTGCGCCACCACGATCGTGCCCAGGCTGTTGCCGATGACGTTGAGTACCGCGCGCGGCGGGTTCACGAAGCGGTCGACGCCCAAAATCAGCACGATGCCCGCGAGCGGGATCGCGTTCATCGCCGCCAGCGTCGCCGCCAGGGTCACGAAGCCCGCCCCGCTCACCCCCGCCGACCCTTTCGAGGTCAGCATCAGCACCAGCAGGACGACCACCTGTTGCGAGATGGTGAGCGGCGTGCCGGTGGCCTGGGCGATGAACAAAGCGGCCAGCGAGAGATAAATCGCCGTGCCGTCGGCATTGAAGGTGATGCCGGTGGGGATGACCAGGCCGACCACCGAACGCTGGCAGCCGATCGCTTCCATTTTCTGCATCACCTGTGGCAGCACTGCCTCGGACGATGAGGTGCTGAAAACGATCAGCAATTCCTCTTTCAAGTAGGAGAGCAGCGCCAGCAGCCGCACCCCGGCAAAATGCGCCACGATGCCGAGCACGACGAACACGAACACGGCGCTGGTGGCATACACCGCCAGCACGAACTCACCGAGCTGCACGACGCTGCCGATACCGTATTTGCCGATGGTGAAGGCCATGCCGCCAAAGGCCGCGAGCGGCGCCAGATACATCACGATGCGCACCATGCCGAACAGCGCCTGCACCAGCTCGTCGAGCACGTCGACCAGCCGGCTTGCGCGGTCTTTCATTTGCGCCAGAACGACACCAAACAGCACGGCAAAGAAGATCACCTGCAGCATGTTGTTGCGCGCGAACGCATCGGTGATGCTGGATGGAATAATGCCCATGATGAAGCTGACCACGGTGATCTGCCCGGCGACATGAGCGTAGCTGGCGACCGCGCCGGCATTGAGCGAATGCGGGTCGATATGCATCCCCGCCCCCGGCCGCAGGATGTCCGCGACGAGTCCGCCCATGATCAGCGAAATCGTCGACAGCACCTCGAAATAAAGGATCGCCTTGATCCCGACCCGGCCGACCTCGGAAAGATCGCCCATCCGGGCGATGCCGACCACGACGGTGATGAAGATCACCGGCGCCAGCAACATGCGAATGAGTTTCACAAACCCGTCCGCCAGCGCTTGCGTACCTGCCGCCTCATGCGGCCAGACCACGCCGACAATGACGCCGAGCACGGCGGCAATCAGCACCTGCAACCACAGCGGCCCCAGCGTAAAACCCGAGCGCGTCCGCGCCGACACTACATCCGATGCCATATTTATTTCCTTATTTGCATTCCTGGGCGTTCTGAATCGAAGAATCCGGCGCCCATGATGGGCGCCGGACCGGGAGCTTAGTCGCTCAGGCTCTTCATCTCCTTATAGAGATCGCTCTTGCCTTCGAAACCGATGCCCGGCAGCGGCGGCAGCGTGACATGGCCGTTCTCCACCCGTACCCCGTCCGGGAAACCGCCATAAGGCTGGAACAGATCCGGATAGGATTCGTTGCCGCCGAGGCCGAGGCCGGCGGCGATGGCCAGCGACATCTGGTGCCCGCCATGCGGAATGCAACGCGAGGGCGACCAACCATACTCTTCGAGCATTTTCAGCGTGCGCTTGTATTCGACCAGGCCATAGGACAGCGCGCAGTCGAATTGCAGCCAGTCGCGGTCCTTGCGCATGCCGCCATAGCGGATCAGGTTGCGCGCATCCTGCATCGAGAACAGGTTCTCGCCGGTCGCCATCGGCTTGGCGTAATGCTGCGCCAGCTCCGCCTGCAATTCGTAATCCAGCGGATCGCCCGCCTCTTCGTACCAGAACAGGTCGTAAGCCGAGAGCCCCTTGGCATAGGCCACCGCGGTCGCGGTGTCGAAGCGGCCATTGGCGTCCACGGCCAGCTGGCAGCCGGACGGCAGCATGCTCAGCACGGCCTCGATGCGCTTGATGTCATCGGCCAGCGAGGCGCCGCCGATCTTCATCTTCACCACGGTGTAGCCACGGTCGAGATAGCTCTGCATCTCGGCCCGCAGCTTCTCGATATCCTTGCCCGGGTAATAATAGCCGCCCGCGGCGTACACGAAGACGCGCGGATTCGCCTTGCGCCCATGATCGTCCGCCAGCATCTGGAACAGCGGCTTGCCGGCGATTTTGGCGGTCGCATCCCAGATCGCCATGTCCATCGTACCGATCGCCACCGACCGCTCGCCGTGGCCGCCCGGCTTTTCGTTCTTGAACATCGTCGCCCAGATCGCGTCCGGGTTGAGATTATCGCCCGCCGCGTTAAGCAGCGTTTCCGGCTTGGCTTCCATGATCCGAGGGATGAAGCGCTCGCGCATCAGCGCGCCCTGGCCATAGCGGCCGTTCGAATTGAAGCCGTAGCCCACCACGGGCTTGCCATCGCGGACCACGTCGGTGATCACGGCAACCAGGCTCAGCGTCATTTTGCTGAAATCGATATAGGCATTGGCGATGGCCGATGAAATCGGCACGGTGCGCTCACGGATTTCGACGATACGCAATGGTCTCTCCTCAGTTTATTCTGCGGTGCTGGCCGCTTATTTGGCATCCAGTGGAGGCGGCCGGCCCGCGCGCACTTAGGAACATCTCGGCTGACTTATCAAGCGCCGCGCCGCGACAAAAAGCGCGCAAGTTCAATATCCTGAACTTCAGTTCAGAGAAAACCAAATTCGCTCTGTTGCCGATTCTATCATTTCGATAAATCAGATAACAAAACGCGTCGCCGCTTGGTGTCGGTTCGGCGCGCCGGTTCCGCAAGAGAAATGTTCGGGCCGCGACATATTTGCGTGTTGTCAGCGTCACAACCTAAGGTTATTAACAAACACAACCAAAACATCTTTCTTAACAAGAATGACAGTTTCTTGAAGATTGTTTGGCTGCGTCTCCCTTCGGCTGTCTCGCCTGTTTCAATACCAGAGAGGATACCGTGAAACACCTACCGACCGTCACGAAGTTTCTTGCCATTCTTGGCGTATTTGGCCTGTTTGTCATCGGCTCCACGATCTACGTGACGACCGAGATGCGCGGGCTAACGGCCGGTTTCGAGCACGTCAACGCCACCGCCGGGACAGCCGCCCTCGATATTACCACGGCGAACCAGGCTCTGGACGGGGCCGAGGCTGACATCGAGTGGCTGCTCATCGACACCACCAATTCGGGCATTCAAGGCGCGCTCGGCAAGCTGGCGACCAATCGCAAGAAATTTGACGCTCTCATGGTTGGCGCGGAGAAAGCCGTTCCCCAGCAGGCCGACGTGCTCACGTCATTGCAAACGCGGGGCGATACCCTGCTGAACGCATCCTGCGCGCAATCGATCAAGCTCGGGGCGGCGGCGGCGACACCGGCTGAGGTTACCGCGTCCCAGAAGGAGTTCCTGAGCCATTGCCTGCCCGGCTTTCCATCATTGATCAACGATCTGGCCGCCGTGCGCGATAGCTCGCGCAAGCAGGTCGGCAATGACCAAGCCATTCTGGATTCCGCTGCCGGGAAGACGATTTTCACAACGTTCGCCCTGGTTTTGGTGAGCCTGATCGTGATCCTGGTTTGTGGATTTTTCGTGGTTCAGGCCTGGATCGTTTCGCCGATCAAGGGGCTGCAGAAGACGATGGGCGACCTTGCAGGCGGCAATCTGCGGGCAGTCGTTGCTGGCATCGAGCGCCGGGACGAGATCGGCGGCATGGCCCGGGCCGTGCAGATTTTCAAAGATGCCGGGCTGGAGAAGCAGCGGCTGGAGGAAGACGCCAAGGCGGCTGCCGCTCAAATGGACGCGGAGCGCGTGGCCAACGAGGCGGCGCGTGCCGAGACGGCGGCGCAACAGCGCCGGGTGGTGGACTCGGTGGCGGCGGGTCTGGTGAAGCTCTCCGGCGGCGATCTGATGTTCCGCCTGACGGAAGCGTTCTCGGC
>NZ_DATLPB010000087.1:0-4372 GCF_035535915.1 Acidocella sp. | reverse complement strand
CTTCTCGGGCATCATGGACAAGTATCCGAACCTGAAGATCATCACGCACCATTTCGGCGGCATCGTGCCGATGCTGGAAGGCCGCATCGGGCCCGGTTGGGACCAGCTCGGCGCGCGCACATCGGACGAAGATCTGAGCGTGATTTTGAAGCGGCTGAAGAAGCGGCCACTCGATTACTTCAAGCACACGTTCTACGCCGACACGGCCGTGTTCGGCGGCGTTCCGGCGACGCATGCCGGTCTTGCGTTCTACGATCTCGACAAGATCGTGTTTGCGTCCGACTGCCCCTTCGATCCCGAAAAGGGGACCATGTATACGCGCGAAACCCTGCGCATTATCGAAGGCATTGATATGCCGGCAGCCGACAAGGAAAAAATCTGGCACGGCAATCTCGAACGCATTACGGGCGTGAAGTTCAAAGGTTAGTCGACGAGATCATTTCTCCGTTCGTCCCCGCGCAGGCGGGGATCCAGCAAACGCATCGATCATGTGCTGAATTCCCGCTTGCGCAGGAATGAACGGATTTGTGGATTTGGTCCCGATTCACCGGCCGAGTGCCGGGATCACAACGAACAAGTCAGATCAGAACTGCCAGTTGACCACGCCTTTGAATGCGTGGGTCTGTGCATGCGCGGCCAGCTCGCCCTGGTAGAAAGCCCCCAGCCTGGCCTGCGGGCTGAAGCGCCAGTCGAAGCCCGTTTCGATGAACGCCGTGTTGCGGGCAATCGGCACGCCGGCAACCGAGAACGCCGTGCCCGTGCCCTGGAAAGCGAGCCCCGCAACCGGCGTCACATCGCCGAACGCATATTGCCATTGCACCGAGGCGCGCGGCACCAGCGCCGTGCCATTGGCGAGCGGCAGCACAGTGGCGGCACGAAAGCCGAGGAAGGAGTACCCGATGTTCTCATGCGCGCTCGCGCCCGACAGCACTGCGGCGCCGCCACTTTCCTGGAACGCGCCATCGCGCACATGCACGTAAGCAAGCCCCGCGAGCGGCTCGACCGCCACATGACCAAACGCCATGCCGTAGCCGATTTCGCCGAACACCTGCCCGACATTGCCGTGAAAGCTTGCCCTGGTCTGGTCGGAAAAGCCGGGAAAGAAGACGCCGCGGCTCACATCGATGCTGTCGAACGAGTAAGACGCGCCGCCGCGCACATTGAGCGCACCGAGCTTGCCGCCGGCATAGGCGCCAATCTGTACGCTGTCGATGCCGGCGCTGCTCGCCCGCGCGTCGGCATTAAGATCCGAGCGCATATAGCCCGCCACAAAGCCGGCGCGCAGCGTCTCGCCGAACCGCGCATCGACACCGGAAAGAAAGCCGCCGAACCGGCTTTTCACCGAGGCGGCATTGCCATCGCTGTCGGTGTGGCCCCAGCCGCCGAGACCCTGCGCCCAGAAAGTCAAATCGCGTGACCGCTCGCCTGTGCGCATCGGCGCCTTGCCCGGGACCGCCGGCCTGATATCCGCGGCATAGGCCGCGTTGGCATTGCCCCCTGCATAAGCCAGTTCCGGCCCGCCAAAGGCAAGCGCGCCCAGCTCACCGACATAACCTGCATACGATGCCTGGCGCAGCCGGCCGAGCATTGCGCTGCGGGCGAACTGCGTCTCGCCGGCCTGCATATTATGCACACTGCCGAAGACTTCGCCGGAGAGTGCATCGAAGGCCTGCCGCGCGCCGTCGATGGTCTGATTCAGGATCGCAATCACGAGCGGATTGGAGACCGCGCCGCCATTGAGAGCCGTCGCAACGGCAGTTTGATTCTGCGTTTGCGCGACCGTGGCAAATCCGCTGCCACCTGTCCCGCCGCCGCCCCCGCCCCCGCCACCGCCACCGCTGCAGTTAATCCCGGGATTACAGGTAAGCGTCAGGAATACATTGTTGGGGTCATAGCTAAGAGTAGGCGTGAGAAAAGCCAGGTTGCTCGTGACACCGCTGAACGTGGTGCCGCCGAAACCACCGCTGGCGCTCAGGATCAAATATTGGGTCGAAGGCTGATAGGTGCCGTTCTGCGCCAGCACGTTCACCGTGCCGCCCGACAAGTTGGCCTTGCTTGCTGGTCCGTTGACGAGCGAAAGCAAATCGCTCTGTCCCGCGGCATTGACATTGACCTTAAAAAACGAGCCGGGTGCAAAGCCGACACTTCCGCTGACCTTCAGCGTGCTGAACGCAGCGATCGCGCCCGGCGCCACCGCAGCACCGAGATTCGCCGTGACATCGCCGACCACGGTGCCCTTGCCTGCCAGTGTGGCGCCCGAGTTTATAACGATCGGGCTGGTGAGCGCGTTGTCGACCGCGAGCGTTCCGCTGGTGATCGTGGTCGAGCCGATGGTGGAATCGCTATTCCACACCCACGGGCCGCCGCTTGCCCGCACATCGAGAACATCGAACTGAAAAAGGTTATTGGCGGTGCCATGGCCCTCGAGAATGAGGTTATTGGTTGCGCCCGTACCCGCACGGCCAATCGCATCGCCGTTCAGTACCGACCCCGTTTGCAGGGTCAGCGTGTTAGTGCCGGTGCTTTGAAATAACACCGATGCACCGCTGGTCCCGGTGATCTCTCCGGCATTGGTGACAGTGCCGGCGGCGCCTCCGATAACAATCCCGGTGCTGCCGCTGATCACTCCGCCTGCCTGGTTGTTGACAGTTCCTCCCTTGCCGAGATTGATCGCGTCCGTATTGCCAGTGATCGTGCCGGCGTTGGTTACAGTGCCGGCGGCGAGGACTTCGATCCCAACAGCACCACTGATCGTTCCGCCCGCCTGGTTGGTAACTGTTCCACCGCTTATGAGAAGGATTCCGGCCGAAAAGGTAGGGTCAAGTCCGGTGATTGTTCCGGCGTTTGTAACGTTCCCGACGTTATTACTGGCACTGCCAATCTTGATACCTTGCAGCTTGCCACTAATCGTCCCACCCACCTGGTTGATGACGGTTCCGCCATCGAAGAGTTGGACACCGTTGTCAGTCGTCCCGGAAATGGAGTTACTGTTGGTGAGACTACTGCCAGCCCCAGCAAGAAAAACTCCAATGTCGCCACCAATAAGCGTTCCGTTGTTGGTCACGGTCCATGCGGTATTGAGGCCGCCATTAACTGCACCGGTGCCGGCTGACGTATTGATGTTCGTCCCAGTACCGAAAATAATCGGGTTCTGGGCGGGGGTAAGGGTAAAGGTTGTCGTCTGCACCGGATTGACCGTGGTCTGTGCCTGCGCAGGGCCCGGCACGCAAACACCCAGCGCCACGGCGACAGAGGCAACGGAAAGTGCGACGCCCGACGCGCTACCCAACAGACGCGCGCGAATGGGGCTGCCTGCGGCGCGGCCGCGGTCGTCCGACATCGCGGCGGAGAGCGAAGCGATACTCAAAACATTCCGCAGCTTGTGCGCATGCTGATTGTCTTGCGCGTGCCGATCGTTCGAAGCCATGGACCCCATCCCCGGCGGGAATAATGTCCCGCTCTCTTTTTGCTCGCATCGCGAACGCCCGTCCGCCCGCGGCCAGCAATGGAACAATGTTTACGAAGGACTGCGCGTGGAGACTTGGGCGGACGCGACTAAGGATTGGACCAAAACGAAAAAACGAAAGTCCGCGGGCAAGCGATGCAAAATTGCGACACCGTTTGCTTTGCCATGGTGCGCGTGCAACCTCGCGCATCGTCCATTCGTTTGAAGAGCCCGCGCATGATTCAGAGGGTGTTGCAGCGCCTCTCGACGAGTTATTGCCGGGCTTGACCCGGCAATCCATGATGAATCGCAACAGCGAAATCAGTACTGTTTGTGCATGGCGCATCTCATCATGGATGCGCGGGTCAAGCCCGCGCATGACGCTGAGTGTGTGGTACCACCTCTCAGTTCGTCATGGCCGGGCTTTTCCCGGCCACCCATGTCTTGCTTTGCTGAATAACCAAGGACGTGGATGCCCGGCATAAAGCCGGGCATGACGATGAGAGACGCCGTGTTCGATTTCATCGCCATGGCCGGGCTCGTCCCGGCCATCCACGTCTTTGGCACAAGAAAGTCGTGGATGCCTGACATAAAGCGGGGCATGACGGCCCAAAGCAGTGCGGTCGCCGGTAGAAGGCGGGGGACCATCTGCTAACCTCCGCGCCCATGGCGCTCACGCGACCCATCGGCCAGCCCGAACCTGACGCATCCGGAATTCCGCCGCAGAACGGCGACGCCGGCCCCGTTACTCCCATAGCGGCCGGCGAAGCCGGTCGCGTCACTCCCATGATGGAGCAATATCAGGACATCAAGGCCGCCAATCCGGACTGCCTGCTGTTCTACCGGATGGGTGATTTCTACGAATTGTTCTTCGCCGATGCCGAGATTGCCTCACGCGCGCTCGGCATCGTGCTGACCAAGCGCGGC
>NZ_DATLPB010000086.1:0-35337 GCF_035535915.1 Acidocella sp. | reverse complement strand
CAAGCAGATCGCCAACATCATCGGCGTGATCGACGAGATCGCCTTCCAGACCAATCTGCTGGCGCTCAATGCCGGGGTGGAAGCGGCGCGCGCCGGCGATGCCGGGCGCGGCTTTGCGGTGGTGGCGACGGAAGTGCGGGCACTGGCGCAGCGTTCGGCCGATGCGGCAAAGGAGATCAAGGCTCTGATCTCGGCCTCGACGCAGCAGGTCGATACCGGCGTGAAGCTGGTGAGCGAGACCGGCCAGGCGCTCGGGCGCATCGTCGCGCAGGTGAGCCAGCTGAACGGTCTGGTGGTAGAGTTGGCGGCCTCGGCCAAGGAACAATCCACCGGCCTCGGCGAAGTGAACGCGGCGGTGAACCAGATGGACCAGGTGACGCAGCAGAACGCGGCGATGGTCGAACAATCCACCGCGGCGAGCCATGGGCTTTCGGGCGAAGCCCAGGAACTCGCGCGTCTCGTCAACCAGTTCAACATCGCCGAGACCGAAGCGGCACCAATGCTCAAGCGCGCCACGCCCAAGGCGCTGCCGGAGAAGCGTGTGGTGACCACTTCCGCGCGCAAGGTCGCCATGCTGTCGCACAAGACTGAGGCGAAGCAGCCGGTGCCCATCGGCGCGGATGACTGGAGCGAGTTCTGATCATGGCCACGATCAGTTACTGTGCATGCGCGTGGGCGATCAGGCGCTTGCCCTAAGCATCCGCGCCATTCGGGAAATCAGGGGGTGGAGTTCTTCCACCCCTCTCCCGCACGCGGCGTCTTACATCAAGGGTATCGACGCGGCAGCGTACTGGCCATCATTGATCTGGCGGAACGGTTGGGCCTGCCAAGCATGCCGCTGCACGGCACGTCAGTGGTCGTCGTGATCGAACATGGCGAGCGTTTGATCGGCTTGCTGGTCAATGCGGTCTCCGACATCATTACGGCGACCGACGAGATGTATCATGCCACGCCAGACAGACAAGCCGCCTTTCATTGTAAAAAAACGCTCTAAAAATTGTATAAATTTTAGTGGGGCCTGGCTAAAGCAAATCGCCAGGCCCCTACGGCTTATGCGGCGATCAATCCACGCAGCTGCCGGACATCCTTCAGTGTCTCCAAGTGCATGATGGCTTTGATCAGCCCCTCGGTCTTCTGAGTGCCCAACACGGGCCCCATCAGATCCCTTGCCTTATCTGCAACATCATCCGGGCTCATCGGATTTTCCACCGTGCCGGGCGGATATTTTGTGAAATGTTGGAGCTGCTGACCATCATTCGTGGTGATGGTAACGATCGCTCCACGAGGAGCTGCCGGGTCCATCAACGCCTGATCGGCCACCACTTTCACTTTGGCGCTCTGTGCCAAGATTTCCGGGTAGCGCATCCCCGCGAAATCGTCCGCATCCTTGAAGGAGACACGGCCCTTGAGCAACGCCACCGCGACGATATAGGGGCAATTGACATCCGGCATGGCGCTGGCCCCGACAATGCCGATAGCATCCGTGGGCAACTGCACCTCGATCGCCTTCACATCGTCTGGTCTCAAACGATACTGCTTCCGCAGCTTGAGCGTCGCGTCGATCACCGACTGGATCGGATAGCCGACAGAATAGGCCTTGATCGAAGTCTTGGTGATGTAGAAATCCTTGCCCAATCCAGCCACCATCAGTTCTGGTTGCGGCGCCAGGGAGATCGCTGCGAAGAGATTATGCTCGGTGTCCAGCACATCGCTCACGCCGGTCATGCCCGCCTTCACCATGCTCACCGCCGTCACGCCGTTACGTGCGCCCATGCCGGCGAAATCAAAGGATTTTTCTATATGCTGGCTGTCCTCCACCCAGCTCCACAGGCCGGAAACCTGCTGAGACGCATAGGAGATCGCATAGCGCATCTGCATCTCATCCAGCCCGGCCGGAACGGCAGCTCCTCCCAAGGCGCAGAAGGTCGAAGACGTGCCCTCCGCACTGCGGTGGTGCCCGCGCACTGAGGCCTGCCCCAGCGCCAGGATCAGCCGGCAGCCGAGATCATAACCCAGCGTCACCGCGCGGATGAAATTGACGCCGTCGCGCCCCTGCCATTCAGCCATGGCCAAAGCCGCCGGCACGGTGGAGCTGCCCGGGTGCGCCTTGCTGCTGGCCTCGAAATCATCTGTCTCGTCGGAATGCGCGCACATGGCGTTGGCCAAAGCCGCCTCGACCACATTGGTTTGCAGCCGAGTACCGACCACGCTTGCCTCCGGGCTGCCACCCAGGCTTTTCACATAAGCGATGGCCTCCTTGCCGGGCTGCAGACGAGACCCCGACACCATCGCCCCGAACGTGTCCAGAACATGGAGCTTGCAGGCCATCACAACCTCGTCCGGCAGTTTGGCGGCGCCAGCACCGGCCATATAACTGGCCAGCTGAGCGGTAATATCGCCTTCCGCCCGGGCCCGCGCCAAGGGCAAGCCGGCGAGCGCTAAGCCGGCACCCGCAGCGCCGAGCAAAGATCGTCTACGTATGGTCAAAATTGATTTTCTCCTTAGTTCCAGAATGCAGCGTCGAGCTAAGCCCTCGTTATGTAGCAAAAACAATTTGTTAGTTAAAGCCTTATCAATGGCTTATGGACGGGCGACTGCGGCTACAATGCATGGCGGTGCCCGCCCGATGCGTTGGATTGGAGCGACAACAGGCGGCGCAACGTCAAACACATCGAAGCGGCCCATCTATCCGCACAGTTTCGAGCTGAGACCGCAATTTCAGAGGAGCTCGATCGCTACTGGCGCAATGCGCGGACCATTACCGCGCATAACCCGAGGACCTACCAAGCGCGGTCGAATCCTATTTCGACACACATTATGCCATCCGCGATCGCGCCTTGCTAAAACGCCTCCGCCACCAGCATCTAATCAGGAGTGGCGTGCCTGCCCGCCCAAGCACGGACCATCCCGGTTGATGCTGGCCCGCAACATTCCGCGCCAAACCGGGCATTGACCGCGTCCAGCGCCACCATGGCCTGGGTAGACTTAGCGCGATCGCGGGTCGTGAGCATCGCGCCTTGCTGCCGCGCGGGCGCCAACTCGCCCAGCATGACGGCCGCCTTGAAGTACCGGGAGCAAGGCCGCCAGAACGCGCGCCGCAGCCGCAGGCCTCGCCAACCAGCGCCATCTTGTCCGCGATGTCGGCTCGATCCGCGCCCCAAGGGAACCGCTGTACCAGGCATCACCGTTGTGTGGATTGGTATGGGCGAAGACCGAAAGGTGCCGGGCCTCCAGACCGCCGTGAACGAGCGGCGCCTCGGGATTACTGTCAACCCTGCCGCGACATGGAGCCGGAAGGAAGCTGTCCCGGCGCGGAGAATTTACGGCACCGCGTTCGACTGCGGGCGCCGGTAACGCTGCAAGAACATCCGGACCGTCTCTTCAACCACATCGTCGAGCGAGACCGGTAGGCTTTCCCGCCCCATCATCCAAGGCCAAAGAGAGAGCTCGTTGAGCATCCCCATGAACTGGTGTGCCGCCAGCGCAGGATCGTGGCAATCGAGAATGCCCAGCGACGTCAGATGGGCGAGATACCGCACAAGCCGCTCGGTCTGGGGATCCATGACGGTGGCGAATTCTACGGCGATCCAGGGAAACTGACGAGAGTCGGCCACGACCATGCGGAGGAAGCCGTGCCCTGGCATTCGGAATGATCGCGGGACCTTTCCCCCTCGCTTTAATAAGCCAAATACAGGGACTTTTCCGGACGCCCCACGCCCGTGCTTGTCTTTCCGGTAGCCGCCAAAATAGCTCTCGTCGGCCTCCACTTTGCCAGTAGCTTGCTGGCGATTAGTTGACGCGGGCGTTGGTAAAAACGGATCGCCGTGTTCGGCTGCACGCCGACAAGCTCAGCCGCCGCTCGCGCCGTCGTCCCAGCCACAAAATGCTCCAGAAGGCGCTGCTGCCGGGACACAGATAGACGGCTCTTGTGAACGTAAATCATCAGCTAAGCTTACCCTTCAAGCTTTTTTGCTCTTGGTTCGCAAAAAAGAAGCTTTTCTTTGCCTACGGTTGTCCGACGCGCCATTGGCCGGCCAGCGGCGTGCCGTTAACCGCAAAGTCTCCGACAATTCGGTCCTTGTTCCTATCTGCCGGTGTGGGGTGAGCCGAACGAGAGAACTCGGTGAGATAAAAGAAAACGCTCCTTTTGCCTGCAGATGCACATGTGACGTTGTGGCGCACGGCGATGCTGGTGAGGGGCTTCTTTACCCCTGCTTTGTTCATCCAAAGCGGCCGGCGGTGGCCAACGCATAAAAGGCTTCAGTATAGAGTCTAATAATAACAATATTTAGATATGAACTGATCAAAGGGGCTGCTTACTGGTGAGGCTCTGAGTTGTGGTCAGACTTCCCCCTAACCCATGGACACTTGCGCGTCCTATGGGGGGAGAAGCCTGACCGGGTGTTGGGGTTGCTCACCGGAGCCGGCCCTTCGCAGCGGTCACGATGGGGTGACACTCACCGCCAATCGATGTCTGCGTTTTTTGGCCGGGGCCTCCCATAGGAGGTGTATCCCCAGGCACGGGCGATCGCAGAGCAGCTGATGCTGACTTCCTCGCCCCGCGGATTTGGTGCACCCAGTGGTATCCGCGCTGTTATTCGATCTGCCGCCACCGTATTCAGCCGTCCAGCAGACCGTCCGTCAAAACGCTAGAAGGTGGTAATCTCCTTCTTTGCGTTGATCGCAGCGGCGGCCACGGCCGAGGCTTGCATGCGCTCGATCTCCCAGCGCTCGAGGTCCTCGACGCACCAGCCAACCGAGCGTGGGCCCAATTGGATCGGCTTGGGGAACAACCCCTTCGCCATCCAATCATACAGGGTCGAGGTCGGCAGGCCGTAACGGGCGGTAACCTCGGGACGGCGCAGAATGATTTTGGTCACGTGAGACACGAGCAATTCCAGTTGGTGCAACTGACTGGAACGTGCCGTCACGACCTGGGACATAGGGGGGGGATTTTGTTAATGTCCGTATTTCGGCGTCATTGCCACGCGCCGCCGGGATTGTTTGGTGAGCCTATTTTTTTGTGAGCGGCGTCTCGTGTATGCTTAGGTAAGCCACTGACGCCGAACGGATTCAATGCGAACCGTGCCTTGCGAAGTCTCCGTTCGCTCAGGTCCAATTTGGTGACACTCGATCGCCGCGTGCGCCGATCAAGGAAAACCAGAACCGTAGGCGGATCGCTTTGGCTAGAGGTCGAACTCGTGCTGACCCGCGGGCATTGCGGGCTCTGCGTTCCGGCGTGTTGACCGTTGTTTTGGCTTCGGCGCCGGCGAGGGCGTGACCAGTTCGGATTGTTGGCTTTGTGGACCCGGCGTGCGAGATCGCTTGGGAATCCTATCCGGCGTTACTTCGGATGGAGGTACCGGTTTCCCCTTCGCGTTTTGAGCCTTGAGGATCCGGTGGATTTGCTTCTCGCTCAGCGTAAATTCCTTAGCGAGCCGCGCCACGGTCCCGTCTGTCCCGGCGGCCTCAAGATATTTCTCGTGGATCTTCATATTCCGGACGGATTGTGATCTGGCAGTGGCGCTCGCCCGGCCGGCCTTTATTCCGCGCAGGCTCAGCTTGAGAACGCTGAGCTGCGCCTCGAGCTTGGCGATCTCTTGTGTGAGCGCCTCCTCTGTTTTGAGGTTCATCGATCAGGCGTTTTGGGTACAGCGGCAGCCGGTACACAGTACCGCCCCCACGCGTCGGCAAGAAGGAAGCGTTTTTGCAGCAGATCGCCGCGCTGGTATGCCTTCACCACCTTGTCCGAAATCGTATGCGCCATTGCCATCTCAACGACTTCGGTAGGGAAATTGGTCTGCTCTGAGGCCCAATCCTTAAAGCTTGACCGAAAGCCGTGCGCCGTGATCGACGACCGGTTCATGCGTTTCAGCAATTGCAAGAATGCCATGTTCGAGAGATGCCGCTTTGGTTGGCTCGCTGGGAAGACATATTCTGATTCGGTCTTCTTGCGCATCGCCGCCAACAGGGCGAGAGCGGGCTCTGATAAGGCAACGCGGTGCTCGCGTTTTGCCTTCATCCGCTCGGCGGGCACCGTCCAAATACGCTTCTCCTCGTCGATTTCGTCCCACCGTGCGCCAATTACCTCGCCGGTCCGCGCTGCTGTGAGGATCTGGAATTCCAGGCCACAGGCTCCGGTGCCGGGTTGTCGGCGAAGTTCCTGGATGAAAGAGGCGACCTCGGCGTAAGGCAGGGCCGGATGGTGGCGCACTTGCTGGATCTGCCCCCGGGCGGGCAGCAGCTTGTCGAGGTGACCACGCCACCGCGCTGGGTTCTCGCCGCTGCGGAAGCCGCGAACCTTCGCCCAGTCGAGAATGGCCTCAAGCCGCCCGCGCAGCCGGTTGGCTGTCTCGGTCTTCGTCTTCCAGATCGGCGTGAGCACGCCCATCACGGCGTCTGTGTCGACGTCCCTAACGGACATCTTACCGATCACCGGGTTCGCGTAGGTCCGGATGGTGCTGGTCCATTGCTCGCTGTGCTTCGCGTTCCTCCAGGACGGCTTGTGCGCTTCAATATAGGCCGTCGCGCAGTCCGCGAAGGACGTTGCTGCCACGGCCGCCGCCGCCACGGCCTGCTTCGCCTTCCGGGCTTCTATCGGATCAACACCTTCAGAGAGAAGCTTGCGGTACTCCTGGACGCTCGCGCGAGCATCTGCGAGGGGCAAAATAGCCATGGAGCCGATGCCCATTTCCCGAGTGCGGCCTCGGAGCGTATATCTGAAGATCCATGATCTGGCGCCTCCGCCGGTCACCTGGAGGTAGAGTCCGGCGCCGTCCGGGTGGTAACCTGGAACCTTGATTGCTGCCGCCGACCGCGCCGTGAGGCGCGAAACCAACCGTCCGCCCAACTTGGCTACCCCCAATTCTACCCACAAGACAAACGTAGAACATGCCGGATTTGGTTGGAAGAGGTTGGAATAACTTCTCTATTTTACACTTCTAATTCAATAGTTTATTGTATAAAAATGGAATCTGTTGGAACCTGTGAAGGCGGACACCTCTTCCGCCAGATATTGCCCGCCGGAACGCAAAATTAAATGAACAGATGTGCCCCGCTATTCCTTGCCGGAATGGCTGCGCGGCGATGACTAGCCGCCCCCCAACCTGATACCGTAGCTGATATGTCCGCTTCAGACAGGACATACAATCCGCCCAGGGCCGCGTTTGCGGGCAAAGCCCGATCTGCTTCGGTTCGGATGCCGGATAGAACGCCCTGGGGTCTTCGGGCGGATCATAAACCCCTCCATTTGGTTGGAAACATTATTGCGCCCCCCTAACCTTGGGGCAACACCATTATCCTCTCTACCGCGCGGTGTGGGGCCCTCTTAACGCTCGTCGCCTGCAACAACACCATAGCCACCAGAAACCCGCCGGTATCCTGCCATCCGATAGGCAGTGGTCGGACACCTCTGGTCATTGGTTTGGCGCTTCCATACCGTGACGTAATGCCCATTCGGCATGACCCATCGAGCTACGGATCGAAAACCCGCTTGCATCGCCGCGTCCACCATTCGGCCATTATTCACCAGCGGGCGAAACTGCCTAGCCTCGTCATCGGATGTGAGCAAAAGACATGCTAACGCGGCATCGCCGCGCGTCAACCACATCAGATCGCCCGTCACCGTATCTCCGGTCACAATCGGATCCACCTGTAGGAGGCTGTTCTCTGCGCCGCCACTAATCAGTTCCTGCAGACCCACCGTATTCACATTGTAGAGGTAGTGACGAAATCCGAATGCCGTGGGAGTCTCTCCCGCCATCTCGTGTATTCCAGCACCAGTGACTGCACTGAAATCAACCCATGCTTTGCCCGTCGCGGAATTGATCGGTTGGGCTGGATCGTTGCTGATGAAGCCGCCATTCGCCTCATAGACTTCAATTTCGCCCCTGCCATCCGTAACGATATAAGAACCAAATACGGGAACATCAATGCTCCAGGGACGCGCGATTTTTAAATTCAGGTCGAGAGATGGCATAACGCCGAGAACCACGACGAGCGTCGCGACAGTCGCGATAGCCGCGCGGGGGACCCTGTTGCGGTTCACTTTGCTGCACGACCAGACTGAAAGCACGATTGCGGCGGGCACTATCGGCGCCAAGAAGGCGTCTCCCTTATTTTGAGAGGAAGCCAAAGCCGCCAGAGCCTCAATAACATAAATAATAATCGGAAACGGCGCTGCACACGCGGCGATACGAAGAAAGGCGCTTACTCCATTCAGTGCGACACTCCGTCCAGCGAGCAAGAGTATCGACAGAAACCCCGCAAGCATAACCAAGAAATGGGGCAGATGCACATAGAAGACGACAATCCTCGCCATGAGGAGCCAATTGGCAACATTGAATAGAGATTGGCTTTGGCCATATTCCGCAGCATGGTTTCCATACCCGAAACTCAGCAAGTATCCGAATACGTAGCGCCCGTTGGGCCAAAACCATGACGCCGCGGTGGCCAGCGCTAACAACAATGACAATGCCAGGACCAGCAAGCGTCGTCGCCGATCCGCAGGTTCGGCAATCGTGTAGATGAATGCGCCCAATACGATTCCTGGAACGAAGGCGACGGTCATCGTCCTTGCTAATGGCATCAGGCCGAAACATACGCCAAATACTGACGCCCAACCGAAATGGCGAAAACGATCGGATCGCAGAATCGCCACCAGAGCCATTGTAACCACGGCTGTCGTCGGAAGCGCGAACATGAAGCTGCGGGAATAGGTAATGACAAGCGGACATGACGCGACCAAAGCGGCGCTGACCAGTCCGACCTGACGTGATCCGAGCGAACATCCCAGTAAGTAGGTTGCTGCGATAAGTGCCGCACCAGAGAGCAGAGGAACCGCAAACCCCACAATCACATGCGGTCCGGTGATGCAATACAACAGCCCAGCAAGCGCCGTTGTCAGGGGCGCTTGAACACTGGGTCCCAAGACAGCTTCGAGAAGTCCTCGAATCCCATCATGCACAAATCCATAATAATCGGCAATCGAGACACCAAGATAGCCCGCTTCATCGATGTCGAGCGGTTGTCCGTGACGAAATAGCCATATCCATCGCGCATTGATCACCAAAAAAACAAAAACAATTCCTAACAAGCCTAAGGTAAAGTGGATACGCAGCCCCATGGGATGGCTGTATAGCTTCATTAGGGAGTAAACTCCTTTCGTTCGTTCCCGCAGGCACGACAGATATGTCCTGAAGAGATACTATCGATTTCGCAACCGTTCGTAAAACGCCAAATCGTCATAAAGAAAATTGTTGAGCCGCTGCCGAATTGAGGTGTTCGCCATATCCGCATGGCGCAGTGCCCCCTAAGCGCCACCCAGCAACTGATCGCACGATGGGGGCGCCGTACTGGCAAATGCCGTGGTGCCGCTTGACTTGACGTACTCAGTCGTCCGACATGTCTGGCCCCTAGCGGATGACAACGGCACGATCGCCATAAGGCGCTGGTGGTGGCACGAAGGGCAATGACCCCACCACGAGCCGCAAGGGCGGCGAATCTGTTACAGAATCGACACGACAAGAACAAATCGCGCACAACTCGACGAGTGTAGCGGAACATAATTTAGAGCGCGAGGAGCCCGTGCGGCAGCCGTGACGATCGGGCGCGTGCTGGTGTCTGCACCGTGCCGAGCGGCGCCATCTGAAGCGGCATCAAATCGACGTTAGACAAGCGCCCCCTGTATGAGTGGCCCTGCCCTCCATCCTGCCGTATCCAGTAGAAGGGTGCCGCTGGGCGACGATGAGTGGCAGGGGTGAGCGAACGCGAAACTCGCCCTCCCGTTGGATGAATGAACTCACCCCAACGTAGCCCCGGCCCCGAAGCTCTGGGTTTCCGCCTCTTTCGCGTAGGCCGGCGCCTGCTTTGCGGCTTGAGGCGCGTGGGAACGTGCGGAAGGCTCAGTACGCCTCGGCGCAGCGTTCACGCATAGCGCCCTGGCAAAGAGCACAAGAAGCAGATAGGCGGATAAAATCGCCACGAAGAGCAATTGTTCCTCCTTATTATCGTTCGCCGTCATACGGCAAGGCCGTTATTCTAACACTGCGTCACGGAGTCTTGTCCAGGGGTGGCTTTGCCAAAAGGATGGGCGGCGGGACGACGGTTCGATCCGTCTTGTGGGCGCCCGGCGAACTCGCCCCGCCCTCCGCAGGCAAGCAGGCCATTCTCGCCGGCAGCATGAATGGCCGACACGACGCCCCACACCAATCGCCGGTCAACAAAAAACCCCGGATCACTCCGGGGCAAGTCTTTTGGGATGTCGACGGTCGATCGTCGGCAAATGGACGATAGGCCCGTTAATAGGAAAAGCTAGCGATTCTGACGCATGCCCGGCATTCCCGTCGCGGCGGGCTTGCTTGTTCCTGGCGGGCGGACGCCCATCTATCCGACGGCCCTAGACGACAAAGGAACACGCGCATGTACATCGCCATGAACCGCTTCAAGGTCGCGCCCGGCTCGGAGGCCGATTTCGAGCAAATGTGGAAGAGCCGGGAGAGCCATCTGCGGGGCGTTCCAGGGTTTGTGGAGTTCCATCTGCTCAAGGGGCCGCAGCGCGCGGATCACGCTCTGTATGCCAGCCACTCGGTCTGGGACGATCAAGCCGCGTTCGAGGCCTGGACCAAATCGGCCGCCTTCCGGGCCGCGCACGGCCAGGCCGGCCCCCGGACCGGCAACGCGCCCTCTTACATGGGACCGCCGGAATTCGAGGGGTTTGAAGCCATTCAAGTGATTAAGTGAGGGAAGCGGCCGCTTTTTGAAAAAAGCGGCCCAAAAACTTTTGTTATGCTGGGCCATGGGCGTTGTCGGCCGCAACGCCCATGGCCCAAACTAACAAAGTTTTTTTGCTACTTTTTGTTCACAAAAAGTAGGCCTTCCTTCCCTTCCCCTGCCTGTCAGGCCCCCAAGCGCACGCCCAGCCGGCCGGCGATGTCCTGGATGAACTGCCAGGCCACCCGGCCCGAGCGCCCGCCCCGGGTCACCGACCATTCCACCGCTGCCGCGTGCAACTCCTCGGCGGAGATCGGCAGTTTATAGGCCGCCGCGTAACCGTCGATCATGGCGAAGAACGTGTCCTGGTCACCATTATGGAAGCCAAGCCACAGACCGAACCGATCCGAGAGCGAGACCTTTTCCTCGACCGCCTCACCGGGATTGATCGCGGTCGAGCGTTCATTGTCCATCATGTCGCGCGGCATCAGGTGGCGGCGATTGGAGGTGGCGTAGAACAGCACGTTCTCCGGCCGCCCCTCGATGCCCCCGTCCAGCACCGATTTCAGCGCCTTATAGTCCGCATCCTCTTTCTCGAACGAGAGGTCATCGCACAGGATCACGCAACGCCTTGGCTGCTCGCGCAGCACGTTCAGCAGCGTGGGCAAGGTGCGGATGTCCTCGCGATGGATCTCGATCAGCGCCAGGGCGCCCGGCTTCATGCGGTTCACCTCGGCATGCGCGGCCTTCACCAGAGAGGATTTGCCCATGCCGCGCGCGCCCCAGAGCATCGCGTTGTTGGCCGGCAGCCCTTCCGCGAAGCGCCGCGTGTTCTCGAGCAATATGTCCTTTTGCCGGCCGATGCCTTGCAACAGCTCCAAGGCCACGCGTGACACACGCGGCACCGAGGTCAGCGCGAAGCGTTCCGGGTGCCACACAAACGCGTCGGCCGCTTGCAGATCGGGCGCCTTGGGGGCCGGCGGCGCCAACCGCTCCAGGGCCGCAGCGATCCTGCTCAGCGTCGTTTCATCCATTCTTCAAAACTCCTAGTTGACTGCGTCGCCGCGCAACCTATGGTCCGCCGCATCACACGGCAACCAGGAGCCCAAATGTTCATCTCGCCAGCCTTTGCGCAAACGACGGCCGCCGCCGGCGCGTCCAGCCCGTTCGCCTCCCTCGTCCAGTTCGCGCCGCTGGTCCTTATTTTCGTCGTCTTCTATTTCCTGCTCATCCGCCCCCAGCAGGCGCAGCAGAAGAAGCAGAAAGCGCGCCTGGCCGCCATCAAGCGCGGCGATAAGGTCGTGACCGCCGGCGGCGTCGTGGGGCTGGTGAAGAAGGCCGCCGACGGCGCCAATGAAATCGAAGTCGAAATCGCCCCGAACGTCACGGTCAGCGTGGTCCGTTCGACGATCACAACGGTGCTGGCGCCGGAAGCGGCGAACGATAAGAAGTAAGAAAGCGGCCGCTTTTTAAAAAAAGCGGCGCAAAAACTTTTGGTTACGCTGGGCCTGTGGCGTTGAAACCGCACGGGCCCAAGTTCAAAAAAGAAGCGCTTTCTTCCTGTCTAAAACCGCCGCGCGGTGGTGTAACGCGCGACGTCCATCAGCGCCTGGCGCATCGGTGAGTCCGGAAAAATCTCCAAGGCCGCGCAGGCCGAGGTCACGAACGCATCGGCCCGTGCCAGGCTGCGCCCGGTCGCATCGATCTTGCGCATGAAGCCTAGCGCCGTCTCCAGGTCGGTTTCCGTCTGTTCGCCCCGGCCGATCGTGCGCGTCCAGAATTCCGCCTCTTCACCCTCGGCCGCGGCAATCGACAGCAGCACCGGATAGGTCAGCTTGCCTTCACGAAAATCATCGCCGATCGTCTTGCCGAGCAGCGCCTGATCGGCGCTGTAGTCCAGCGCGTCGTCCACCAGCTGGAACGCCATGCCGAGATCCATCCCATAGCTCCGCAGCGCCGCGCATTCGGCGGCGGCGCGCTCGGCGATCACGCCGCCGACTTCGCAGGCGGCGGCGAACAAGGCCGCCGTCTTGCCGCGGATGACGTCGAAATATTTTTGTTCCGTGGTCTCAAGGTCATTCTGCGTCGTCAGCTGCAGCACCTCGCCTTCGGCGATGGTGGCCGAGGCGGCGGAGAGAATGCGCAGCACCTCCAGCGACCCGTCATCGACCATCAGCTGGAACGCCCGGGCGAACAGGAAATCCCCGACCAACACCGACGCCTTGTTGCCGAACACGGCATTGGCGCTGGCCGAGCCGCGGCGCAGCACCGATTCGTCCACCACATCGTCATGCAGCAGCGTCGCGGTGTGGATGAACTCCACACAGGCGGCGAGGCTGACCTGCCGTTCCCCCTCATAACCGCACAGCCGCGCGGTGGCCAAAGTAAGGAGCGGCCGCAGCCGCTTGCCCCCGGAGGCCACGAGATGCGCCGCCAGCTGCGGGATCAGCGCGACCGGGCTGTCCATCCGCGCGACAATCGCATGGTTGGTGGCGAGCAGCTCCGTCTCGAGCAGAGTTGTCAGCCGCGTCAAAGCATCGGTCGTCACAGGCGTTGCACCATCCAATTTATCACGCCCTAAATTGCCAGGGGGAATAACCTCGCGCATCATATCGGGCGGACGGAAAAAAGGGTCAAGGCGGACGGCATGGGAGAGTACACGGCGGGCACGCTTCTCGGCGGCCGCATCACTTACCGGCAGCGCCGCGACGGCCATCGTACCGGGTTCGAGCCGGTTTTGCTCGCCGCCGCCATCGCCGCGAAGCCGGGCGAGCGCGTCCTGGAAGCCGGCACCGGCGCCGGCGCCGGCCTGCTCTGCCTCGCTGCCCGCGTTCCCGGCCTTGTCGCAAGCGGCCTCGAGCGTGATTCCGCGCTGGCTCAGTTGGCCAACGTTAATTTCAAAGACAATGGATTGGAGACGTTTTTCTGTGTCCAGGGCGATGTCGCGCGCCCACCGTTTCCGCGCGAAACATTCGATCATGTTTTTGCCAACCCGCCCTGGTTCGATCACGCCAGCACGCCGCCCCCGGACGCGCGCCGGGCCTTGGCCCATCATGGCGATCCCGCCTTGCTCGGCGACTGGGTGGCGGCTCTGGCCGCCATGCTCCGGCCGCGTGGCAGCCTCACGCTGATTCTGCCCGCCGCGTCCTTCGCGCAGGCCGCCGCGTCGCTCCGACTCGCAAATTGCGCCGGCGTGACCCTGTTCCCGTTATGGCCGCGGGGCGGCCAGGCGGCCAAGATGATCATTCTCTCCGCCCGGCGCGGCGGGAAAAGCCCCGATCGCGTGCTGGCCGGCCTGGTGCTGCATGATGAGGCCGGCATTACCGAGGCGGCCCAGGCCGTCCTGCGGGACGGCCACGCCATCAGCCTCTGAGCCGCCGGCGACAGGCTTGCATCGTGCGCCTCTAGAACATAATAGGAACATTCTGTTGGGCCCGCGCCGGGCCGCCAGCGACTCGGCCGGCCAAAACTTTTCTGGCGCATTACAT
This sequence comes from Acidocella sp., assembly GCF_035535915.1. GTDB lineage: Bacteria > Pseudomonadota > Alphaproteobacteria > Acetobacterales > Acetobacteraceae > Acidocella. Next base: position 21,139 of record NZ_DATLPB010000086.1, on the reverse strand, counting down.
TTAGTCATGGCTATCCTGGACAATGACCATATGTTGTGGTCTGCAAATTTTTACTCAGGGGGAACGGTAATGAAAATCATGGTTCAACCTGAAACGGCGCTGCTCGATGACGGCGTCCAGATGCGCGACCGACCTCAAGTTCACATCGATCGTTCCCGCGACGCGTTGCTCACCGATTTCGGCCGCGCCACACTCGACGACCGCTATCTGATGCCCGACGAGAGCTATCAAGACCTGTTTGCCCGCGTCGCCTCTTGTTACGGTGACGATGCCGCGCATGCGCAGCGCCTGTACGATTATATGTCGAAACTATGGTTCATGCCGGCCACGCCGATCCTCTCCAATGGCGGCACCTCGCGCGGCCTGCCGATTTCCTGCTTCCTCAACGAGGCCGATGACAGCCTGGAGGGTATTGTCGGCCTCTGGAACGAAAATGTCTGGCTCGCCGCCAAGGGCGGCGGCATCGGCTCCTATTGGGGCAATCTACGCTCGATCGGCGAGAAGGTTGGCCAGAATGGCAAAACCTCCGGCGTCGTTCCCTTCATCCGGGTGATGGACAGCCTCACGCTGGCGATCTCCCAAGGTTCGCTGCGGCGCGGCTCGGCGGCGGTGTATCTGCCGGTCTGGCATCCCGAGATCGAGGAATTCGTCGAAATCCGCCGCCCCACCGGCGGCGATCCCAACCGCAAGGCGCTGAACCTGCATCACGGCATCCTGATCTCCGACGCGTTCATGCGCGCGGTCGAAAGCGATGCGCAATGGGGGCTCACCTCGCCCCGGGACCGCGCCCCGGTGCGCAGCATCTCCGCCCGCGCGCTGTGGATCCGCATCCTCACCGCCCGTATCGAGACCGGCGAGCCTTATCTGATTTTCTCCGACCACGTGAACAATGCCCGCCCCGAGCAGCACAAGCTGGCCGGGCTGGAAGTGAAGACCTCCAATCTCTGCGCCGAGATCACGTTGCCGACCGGCCTCGACCAGCATGGCCGTGAACGCACCGCGGTGTGCTGCCTCTCCTCGCTGAACCTGGAAAGCTGGTTCGCGTGGCACCAGGACGAGCGCTTCATTGAAGATTTGATGCGCTTTCTCGATAACGTGCTGAGCGATTTCATCGCACGCGCGCCCGACACGATGGAAAAGGCCAAATATGCGGCGATGCGCGAGCGTTCCGTTGGCCTCGGGGTGATGGGGTTCCACTCCTTCCTGCAAGCGCAGAACGTGCCTTTCGAGAGCGTCATGGCCAAGGTGTGGAACATGAAAATGTTCAAGCATATCCGCGCCGGCGCGGACGCCGCCTCGGTCAGGCTCGGCCGTGAGCGCGGCGCCTGCCCCGACGCCGCCGAATACGGCATCCAGGAACGTTTCAGCCACAAAATCGCCATCGCGCCCACCGCCTCGATCTCGATCATCGCCGGCAATGCCTCGCCCGGCATCGAGCCGATCGCCGCCAATGTATTCTTGCAAAAAACCCTGTCCGGCAGCTTCACTGTGCGGAACCGTTCATTGCAGAAACTGCTGGCCAATTATGGCAGGGACGATGACGAAACCTGGTCTTCGATCACGCTCAACAAAGGCAGCGTGCAGCATCTCGGCTTTCTCACCTCGCACGAGAAGGACGTGTACAAAACCGCCTTCGAGCTGGATCAGCGCTGGATCATCGAGCATGCGGCGGACCGTACGCCCTTCATCTGCCAGAGCCAGTCGGTGAATCTTTTCATGGCCGCCAACGTCGCCAAGCGCGACCTGCACCGGATCCATTACCAGGCGTGGAAGAAGGGCATGAAGTCGCTTTATTATTGCCGTTCCCTATCGATCCAGCGCGCCGACAATGTCTCGGAAAAAGCGGTGCGCCCGGACGAGCTGCCGTCTCCCGCCCGCGCGGTCCCAGAAGCGGCGCCCCAGGCCAATGACGAGGAATGCCTCGCCTGCCAGTGACGCCCGACTGTTCTGCTCTTCGATAAAGGCCAAGCCCCCATGACCGACGCCACCAAACTGGACCTGTTGACCGAGAACCCGGTCTACAAGCCGTTCCGCTACCCTTGGGCCTATGAAGCCTGGCTGACGCAACAGCGCGTGCATTGGTTGCCAGAGGAAGTTCCGCTCGCCGACGACGTGAGGGACTGGCACAAAACCCTCACCGGGCCCGAGCGTAACCTGCTGACGCAGATCTTCCGGTTCTTCACCCAGGCCGACGTCGAGGTGAACAACTGCTACATGAAGCACTACGCGCAGGTCTTCAAGCCGACAGAAGTTCTGATGATGCTGTCCGCTTTCTCAAACATCGAGACGGTGCACATCGCCGCCTACTCGCACCTGCTCGATACCGTCGGCATGCCGGAACTCGAATATACCGCCTTCCTCAAATACAAGGAGATGAAGGACAAATACGATTACATGCACGGCTTTCGGGTCGACAGTAAGCATGAGATCGCCAAGACCCTGGCGGCGTTCGGCGCCTTCACCGAAGGGCTGCAGCTGTTCGCCTCCTTCGCGATCCTGCTCAACTTCCCGCGCTTCAACAAGATGAAAGGCATGGGCCAGATCATCACCTGGTCGGTGCGCGATGAATCGCTGCACTGCCTGTCGATCATCAAGCTGTTCCGCACGTTCCTGCAGGAAAACCCGGAGATCTGGACGAAACAATTGCGAATGGAGATTTATTCCGTATGCCAAACGATTGTCGCGCATGAGGATGCGTTTATCGACCTCGCTTTCGAGCTGGGGCCGGTCGAAGGGCTGACGGCGGCGAGCGTGAAACATTATATCCGCTACATTGCCGACCGGCGGCTGACGCAGCTTGGGCTCGACGCGCTCTTTCACGTCGACAAAAACCCGCTCCCCTGGCTGGACGAAATGCTGAACGCGGTGGAGCACACCAATTTCTTTGAAAACCGCGCCACCGAATATAGCCGCGCATCTACAACCGGAAGTTGGGAAGACGCATTTGCGGATTTCGTCTCGACGGAGTTACGCACGCCCGGAGAAATATAGCGCAGTTTCACAAAGACTTTTCAGATGCGCAACTGGTCTGCTAGGTTTCATGACAGTGCTGTGGCGTTGCTCTTTTGCATGGTACCTCGCCTAACTCGACTATAATGCGTCGGATGATCTTTTACCCACTTGACCTGACGCGGCAAACAAAAGACACGAGATTAGTTACCAGCAGGTTGCCTCAACTTCATTTGGATCGATAAAATGGTAAGCACGACCGGCTCTGATGACGATCTTGATAATGCCCCCCGTACGTTGGTCGGTGCGCCGCGCTATAGTCGCCGTCTATCCGACAAGATTCTGCTGGCCTTCCATCACGCCTGCGACCAGGGCGATTATGAAATCGCGCAACAATTGCTGCATATCCTGGAAGGCATGCTGACGCGCCGCACCGTGCCGCCCGACGCCAACCGCCGCAAGAGCATCGAAAGCCTTGTGGCCGCGCATGAACGGCTTTGGCATCTGCGCCATCCGGAGCAGAATTACAGCTAACTCAATCTCCGGTTGATAGCCTTATTGAAACCGCAGCGATAACGTTGTGTCACGCGGCGCGTACACGAAACCGATCCCCGCGCGAGGCGGCGCCCGCGCGGGTTTTTATGCCGGCAGCCTCTCGTAAGTTTCGTAACCGTCGACATGGAAGGCAAGCCCCGACCATTGCGCGTACTGGTCGTACCAGACGCTGAGATGCAGCTTGCCGGTCACGTCGAAACGTTGCGCCACCACCGAGCCGCCATCGGCCGTTGGCAACCGGTTCCAGCCTGGTGACCTCACGATCGCCGGATAGCTGTGCGCAGTCTGGATATTGAGGATCGTCCCGTACAGCATCGCTTTGTTCCAATAGGTCAGCGGCAGCGTGTTCGGGTGCCCGATATAGCGCGGCACATGCGTGCCCTTGATGGCGTAGCCATTGGCGATACGCTCTGCCTGAACCTGCAGGTGATTGCCGTTGTCATTCACCTGGCTATAGACGCTTTGAAACGCCCCGTCCGACCAGATCTCGGTTGCCTGGGCCGTGTAGCGAAAAAAGGAAATTCCCGCGAGCCGCACGAGGAGAGCGACATGCAGATCGACGCGAAGCGTGTCCCCGCTCTGGGTAAAAACGAGATGGTGCTCGCCGATCGGCGTGCCATTGCGCAACACCCTGAACCCGATTCTACCGCTGGGCGGCACCGGCAACGGCGCGGCCAAGGCCGGCCCCGCCATGGCGCTCGCCCCCGAACTCAACAGAAACAGCCTTCGGTTCATGCGTCTTCTTTCCTCTTGAAACGCAGCGCGGCCACGTACCGCATCGCGCATAGATAGGGGCGACAGTTCCGGCATGCCATGGCACAATGGCCCACATGCACCAGCTTATCCTGCTCCGCCACGCCAAAGCGGCAGCCGCCGGCGGCGGCTGCGACCATGACCGCCCGCTGACCGATACAGGCATCGAAGCCGCCGCCAGAATCGGCCGCGCCATGCGCCAGGCAGGGCTCGCCCCCGACGTCGTGCTGGTCTCCCCTTCACTGCGCACGCAACAAACCTTCGCGGCGCTCGAAGCCGCCGGGGTCTGGTCGGAATGGCCGAACGTGGAACTCCTGCCCGCCTTGTACATGGCCGCGCCGTTGCAGATGCGCGACCTCCTCCGCGGCCTCCCGGAAACCGTGCGCAGCGCCATGATCATCGGCCACAATCCCGGCCTGCACGAGCTGGCACGCAAACTGGCGGGCACCGCGCCCCAGCACCCCGCGCAGGCCCGCCTGGCGGAGAGTTACCCGACCGCGACCCTGACCGAGTTCCTGATCGCCACGCCCTGGCGGCAGATCGGCGCCAGCACGGCCAGCCTGCAGCTTTTCGTCGCCGCCAAAGACCTCGCCTGAAACACAAATCCGCGCCATCCTGGTTAAGCGCGGCTTTTTCAAGCCGGCCGGCTCCAGCCCTGCGCGGCACGCTTCCGTCCACCCCCTTTACCGCATGCGCGAAGGCTTGCTTTTCGGACCGGCCGGGATTTTATACCCCTGCCTTACCAGGCGATAGTTTGAGCTAATTGTTCCAAGAGAACGCCAAAAATCCACGAGAAGGTGACTCCGCATGCCCCAAACCGCCACAAGCCAGCAGGTCGGCACAGCGACCCTAACCCATGACAACAAAATCGCGACCCTGCCGATCCTGAGCGGTTCGCTCGGCCCGGCTTGCATCGACATCCGTAAGCTGCAGAACGAACTCGGCATCTTCACCTTCGACCCAAGCTACGGCGCCACCGCCTCTTGTGAAAGCTCGATCACCTATATCGACGGCGATGAAGGCATCCTGCTCTATCGCGGCTACCCGATCGAACAGCTCGCGGAAAAATCCACCTTCCTCGAAGTCGCCTACCTGCTGATGTACGGCAAACTGCCCCAGCAGGAGGAGCTCACCGCCTTCACCCATGGCGTGACCATGCACACCATGCTGCACGAGCAGATCCGCCGCTTCTGGGACGGGTTCCGCCGCGACGCCCACCCGATGGCGATGCTGTGCTCCGTGGTCGGCGCGATGTCGGCCTTCTATCCCGACAGCATCGACATCCACGACCCCAAGCAGCGCGAGATCAGCGCCTTCCGCATGATCGCGAAGATCCCCACCATCACCGCCTGGGCGCATAAATACAATGTCGGCCAGCCGCTGATCTATCCGCGCAACGACCTCACCTATTCGGAAAACTTCCTGCATATGTTCCACGCCGTGCCGGCGGAACCCTATAAGCAGAATCCGATCCTCACCCGCGCCATGGACCGCATTTTTATCCTGCATGCGGACCACGAACAGAACGCCTCCACCTCCACGGTGCGTCTGGCCGGCTCCACCGGCGCCAACCCGTTCGCCTGCATCGCCGCCGGCATCGCCTCCCTGTGGGGCCCCGCCCATGGCGGCGCCAATGAGGCGGTGCTGAAAATGCTCGCCGAAATCGGCCACAAGGACAACATCCCGGACTTCATCAAGCAGGTGAAGGACAAGAACAGCAACGTGAAGCTGATGGGCTTCGGCCATCGCGTGTACAAGAACTACGACCCGCGCGCGAAAATCATGCAGCACACCTGCTACGAGGTGCTCGGCGAACTCGGCATCAAGAACGAGCCGATGCTCGACCTGGCGATGGAGCTGGAGAAGATCGCACTGGAAGATTCGTATTTCGTCGACCGCAAGCTCTATCCGAACGTCGATTTCTATTCCGGCATCATTCTCAAGGCCATGGGCTTCCCGACCCAGATGTTCACGCCGATCTTCGCCCTGGCGCGCACCGTCGGCTGGATCAGCCAGTGGATGGAAATGATCGAAGACCCGCAGCAGCGCATCGGCCGCCCGCGGCAAATCTATACCGGCGCTCCCTCGCGCGATTACGTGCCCATCTCTGCCCGCTAGGCACGCTCCATAAATAGGCAAAGGGGCTCCGCCCCTTTGCCTATACATTACGTGCATTTCACAAATGCGGGATACGCATGACTTTGGCGGGTGTATATCGGAATGCGGCGATATACATATCGCTGCATGACGATGCCCGCGGACGGCCACGATCTCTTCGAAGAGCAGCTCAAAGCCGTTTCCAGCCCCGTACGGCGAGAAATTCTCGCGCACATGAAGCAGCCGGCACAGAATTTCCCCGGCCAGGAACATCCCTATGAGTTCGGCGTTTGCGCCGGGAAAATCGACGAAGCCTGCGGCCTGTCGCAATCCACCGTCTCGGCCCATCTGGCGGTGCTGCAGCATGCCGGGCTGATCACGGCCAAACGCGTCGGCCAGTGGGTTTTCTACAAGCGCAACGAACCGGCCATTGCCGCGTTTGTCGTGAAACTCGGGCGGACTTTGTGAGACTCCGTTCCGCCGCGCGGGCGTCGATCTCGGTCGCGACCCTGCCGTTCGCCTTCCTTTCCCGTTTCGTGCAACCTTGGAGGATTTCCGCTTATGCCAACTTTGTTTGACCCGCTGAAACTCGGCGACCTGACCCTGCCCAACCGCATCATCATGGCCCCCCTCACCCGCGCCCGCGCCGGTGCGGTGCGCGTGCCCAACGCGCTGATGGCGGAATATTACGTCCAGCGCGCCTCCGCCGGGCTGATCATCGCCGAGGCGACCTCCGTCACCCCGATGGGCGTCGGCTATGCCGATACGCCGGGCCTGTGGTCAGACGAGCAGGTGAAGGGCTGGAAGCTCGTTACCGATGAAGTGCACAAAGCGGGCGGCCGCATCTTCGCCCAGCTCTGGCATGTCGGCCGGATCTCCGCGCCGCTCTTCCTGAACGGCGAACGCCCGGTCGCTCCCAGCGCCATTGCCGCCAAGGGCCATGTCAGCCTGGTGCGTCCGCAGCAGGAATATGTCACCCCGCGCGCGCTTGAAACCGCGGAAATTCCGGCCATCGTCGAAGCCTACCGCAAGGCGGCGATGAACGCGCAGATGGCCGGGTTCGACGGCGTGGAGATCCACGGCGCCAACGGCTACCTGCTCGACCAGTTCCTGCAGGACAGCACCAACACCCGCACCGACAATTATGGCGGCAGCATCGCCAAGCGCGCCCGGCTGATGCTGGAAGTCACCGACGCGGTGCTCTCGGTCTGGGAGCCGGGCTCGGTGGGCCTGCACCTGGCGCCGCGCATGGATTCCCATTCCATGGGCGATTCCGACCGTCTCGGCACCTTCAGCTATGTCGCCCGCGAGATGGGCGAACGCGGCATCGCCTTCATCTGCGCGCGCGAGCACAAGGCCGCGGACTGGATCGGCCCGCAACTGAAAAAGGCCTTCGGCGGCCTCTATATCGCCAATGAAGGCTTCACGCTGGAAAGCGCCCAGGAAACGCTGGCGCTGGGCGAGGCGGACGCCGTGGCCTGGGGCAAGCTGTTCATCGCCAACCCGGACCTCGTCGAACGCTTCCGCACCGGCGCCGCGCTGAACACGCCGAACAACGAGACTTTCTATGCGCCCGGCGCGCAGGGTTATACCGACTATCCCAGCCTGAAGGCTGCTTAAGGTAGGAAGTAAGCGCTACTTTTTGTGAACAAAAAGTAGCAAAAAAACTTTACTATGCTGGGCATGGGCTTTGTCGCCGACACAGTCTCAGGCTCAGCATAACAAGAGTTTTTGCGCCGTTTTTTTAAAAAGCGGCTTCTTTCTTTGTCCGCGCAGCGCCGACCACCAGGGCGGCGCTGCCCACCAGCGCCACCACCCCGATCCCGAACAGCAGCAGAAAGCTGCCCGTGGCGTGGAACAGATGCGAGAACCCGGCGGCGGTAAGCGCCTGCATCACCGCATAGGTCATGGTGGCGATCCCCCAATCGGCGGCCAGCCGTTCGGGCGGCACCATCCCGGCAATGGCGCCGGCGGCCAGCATGACCCCTCCCAGCCCCACCGCACCGACGCCGACGGCGGAAAGATCGAGCGCGAAGCTGCTGTCATTGGCCAGTGGCAACGCCACGGCGCCGGCCATCACCGCGTAGCCCAGCGCCAGGGTCGGGAGAAAGCCGAAGCGGTCGGCGACTCGCCCCAGAATCACCGGCCCCAGGGCCGCGGCCACGCCCAGCCAGGCGAACACATCGGCCCCGGCGGCGACCCCGCGCTGCAAGCCGATGGCGACGAAACTCGACAGAAACAGCATATGCGGCACGAATCCGAATGCGGAACCGGCATAGGCGACCACGAGCAGCAGCACCGCCCGGTTCAGCTTTGCCTCGCCGCGCTTCGGTGGGCTGGCGACGATGGCCGAGTCCGGCATCAGCCACGCCACCGCCAGCGTTGCCGCCGCCGCAACCAGGCCCAGCACGATCCAGGTGAACACCAGCCCCTGGCTCACCAGCAGCGGGATCAGCAGCGAACTCAAGGTGATGCCGGTGCCCATGCCGGCGAAGGTGATGCCGCCCACCCGCCCTTTGCTCTGCGCCGGCGCGCGGCCGACCACGGCGGCCGCCATCAGCACCATCAGCACCCCGCCGGTGACCCCGGAAAGCAGCCGCCAGAAACCGAACCAGACCAGGCCCCAGTTCAGCGCCGAGGCCAGCAGCGACAAGGCGGTAAGCGCCATCAGCCCGACGATCACGCGCTTGGCCCGGAGCCGCCCGCGCCAGAAGCGCATAAAGGCGGCGCCGAAAAAATACCCCAGGAGATTGACCGCCCCCAGCCAGAAGGCGGCGCTGGCGCTGTACCAATGCGCCTTGACCAGAGCCGGTACCAGCGGCCCGTAGCCGAACCGGGCGATCCCAATCCCCACCAGCATTGCGAGCAACCCACTGACCGCAGCGCGATAGAGGGGAAAAGATGTCTTATCGTCCATGCGATGGCAGGCATAGCGCGACCAGCGCTTGGTTGGTATAGACCCTGACCATTGATTTTCTGAAGGTACGAAATGGCCCGCCGCCGGCAGCTTTATGAAGGCAAAGCAAAAATTCTGTTCGAGGGACCGGAACCCGGTACCCTTGTGCAATATTTCAAGGATGACGCCACGGCGTTCAACGCGCAGAAAAAGGGCACAATCACCGGCAAGGGTGTCCTGAACAACCGCATCAGCGAATTTCTGATGACCAAGCTGGCGGAAATCAACATCCCGACGCATTTCATCCGCCGCCTGAACATGCGCGAGCAGCTCATCAAGGAAGTCGAGATCATCCCGGTCGAGGTTGTGGTCCGCAATGTCGCCGCCGGCAGCCTGTCTTCGCGCCTGGGCATTCCCGAGGGCACCCGCCTGCCCCGCTCGATCATCGAATATTATTACAAGAACGACCAGCTCAACGACCCGATGGTCGCGGAAGAGCACATCACCGCCTTCGGCTGGGCGACGCCGCCAGACATGGACGACATCGTCCATCTCACTTTGCGCATCAACGACTTCCTCACCGGCCTGTTCCTCGGCGTCGGCATCACTCTGGTCGATTTCAAGGTAGAATTCGGCCGGCTGTACGAGAATGAGGACATGCGGATCGTCCTGGCCGACGAGATCAGCCCGGACAATTGCCGTCTCTGGGACGCCAAGACCAACGAGAAAATGGACAAGGACCGCTTCCGCCGCGATCTCGGCAAGATCGAGGAAGCCTACCAGGAAGTCGCCCGGCGCCTCGGCATCCTCCCGGAAGCCGGCAGCCGCGATCTCAAGGGCCCGGAGATGATGCAATGAAAGCGATCGTGACCGTGATGCTGAAGGATGGCGTGCTTGACCCGCAGGGCAAGGCCATCGGGCACGCCTTGCACACGCTCGGCTTTCCGCAGGTCGGCGACGTGCGCGCCGGCAAAATCATCGAACTCGAACTCGACGAGACCGACCGGGCGAAAGCCAAGGCGGCCGCCGAGGAAATGGCGAAAAAGCTGCTCGCCAACACCGTGATTGAAAGCTTCCGGGTCGAGCTCACCGGTTGAGGTTACGCGGGGACCTCTTCCGCCGGTCTCGTCTTCAGCCGGATTTCCGGCGCTTCGCCCACCGTGTCCGGCTCTATGCCTGGTTCCCGCATTTGCCGATCGCCTTTGCCGTCGGCGGTGCGGGGGCGCTCGCTCTGGTGCCGACCATCAGGCATTTTCTCTATGAATATTTCCACCTCAACCTCAGCGGGCTGTTCGATGCGCTCCATCCGCTGACGGCGGGCATTCCCCCCATGGTGCTGAGCGGCGTGCCCAACGCCGTCATCGGCTGGATGCAGATTTTCGTCGCCCTCGGCTTGCTGCTTCGCTCCCGCGTGGCGTGGATTTCCGCCTTGCTCATCACCGTGGCGCAATTGGTGCTGGCGGTCGGCTACACGCATTATTCCTGGCACTCCAGCACGACTTTATACCTTGCCGCCCTGATCATCGCGCTGGCGATCACGGGACGGGCGTTTCAAAAATCCTCGCTGGCCGCCGGCACGTTGTTTGCCCTGGCCGCCACCGGCCTGATGCTCGCCTACGGCGTCCTCGGCTCGCTGATCCTCGGCCAGGGCTTCACGCCGGCCATCATCACATTCCAGCAGGCGGCCTATTTCACGGTCGTGACCATGTCCACGGTCGGCTATGGCGACATCCTGCCGAAGAGCGACGATGCCAGGCTGTTCGTCGTCTCGCTGATCATCGTCGGCATCAGCGTCTTCCTCACCTCGCTCACCGCCGTGATCGGCCCGCTGGTGCAGGGACGCCTCAGCCGCATCATCTCCCCGGAGCGAAAGCCCATGAAACGGATCGACCATTTCATCATTGCCGGAGACGGCGCCCTGGCCCGCAACACCGCGCGCGAATTGCTCGCTCGCTCCTGCCCGGTGCTCATCATCCTCACCGAGGAGACCACCGCCGCTTTCGGCGAGGCTGAAATTCTGATCGGCGATGCCACCGACCTCGACGTGCTGCGCCGCGCCGGCGCCGAAACGGCGCGCGCCGTTCTTGCTTTGTCCAACGACGACGCCGAAAACGCCTTCGTCATCCTCGCCTTGCGCGAACTCGCCACGGACGCCAAAAAAGTCGCGGCGGTCAGCAACCGCAAAAACCTGGAGCGGGTGCGGCGTGTGCAGCCCGACATGATCCTGGCCCCCAACGTGTTCGGCGGCGAGGTCCTGGCCATGGCACTCATGGATGAAAAAATCGACGGCGCCAGTCTCGTGTCGCGGTTTCTGGACGTAAAGGCGCAGCATAGTTAAGGAAGTGGCCGCTTTTTTGAAAAAAAGCGGCGCAAAAAATTTTTTCTATGCTGGGCCGTGGGCTGTGTCTGGGACAACGCCCTTGGCCCAGAGTCATAAAGTTTTTTTGCTACTTTTTGTTCACAAAAAGTAGCGCTTCCTTCCTCTACGCCGCGATTCGCTTTCAGGTCTGGTGCCCGAAAGTCCCGCTTTACTTCCCCGCCGCCCTTCGGCAGATGAGCCCCATGCGCACAGCAATCCTTCTTTTTCCCGGTATCAACCGCGAGCGTGACATGGCGATCGCGGTCCGTCAGAGTTTTGGCGCCGAGCCGAAAATGGTCTGGCACAAGGAAACCGACCTGACCGGCATCGATCTCGTCATCATTCCCGGCGGTTTCTCGTTCGGCGACTACCTGCGCTGCGGCGCCATGGCCGCGCAGAGCCCGATCATGCGTGCGGTGAAAGACCATGCCGCGCGCGGCGGCTATGTGCTGGGCGTCTGCAACGGCTTCCAGATCCTCACCGAAGCCGGGCTGCTCCCCGGCGCGCTGCTGCGGAACGCCTCCCTGCGCTTCCTCTCCATGGACGCGCAGCTGAAGGTTGAGCGCAACGACACCGTCTTCACTGCGAAATACGCGAAAGGCGCGGTTTTCCGCGCGCCGTTGGCCCATGGTGACGGCAACTACACCGCCGATACCGCGACGCTGGACCGGCTCGAGGGCGAGAATCTCGTCGCCTTCCGCTATGCCGATGGCAACCGCAATGGCTCGGCCCGCGACATTGCCGGCATTTATTCGCCGAATCTGCGCATCCTCGGCCTCATGCCGCATCCCGAGGATCTGGTGGACCCGCTGCTCGGCGGCACCGATGGCAAACCCCTTTTCGATTCACTGGCCGCCGCATGAAAAAAGTTGACGCCGCTCTCGCCAAATCCTTCGGCCTTAACGCCGAGGAATATGCCAAAGTCCTGGAGATCATGGGCCGCACGCCGAGCCTCACCGAGCTTGGCATTTTCTCGGTCATGTGGTCGGAGCATTGCTCCTACAAATCCTCGCGCGTCTGGCTGAAGGAACTGCCGACCAAGGCGCCATGGGTGATCCACGGGCCGGGCGAAAATGCCGGCGTGATCGATATCGGCGAGGGCATGGCCGCGATCTTCAAAATGGAGTCGCATAACCATCCCAGCTTCATCGAGCCCTACCAGGGCGCGGCCACCGGGGTCGGCGGCATTCTGCGCGACGTGTTCACCATGGGCGCGCGGCCCATCGCCAACCTCAACGCGCTGCGCTTCGGCGACCCGGCGCTGCCGGTGACGAAGCGCGTGGTCGATGGCGTGGTGCGCGGCATCGGCGGCTACGGCAATTGCGTGGGCGTGCCGACCGTCGGCGGCGAGGTCAATTTCCACCCCGCCTATAACGGCAACCCGCTGGTCAACGCCATGACGGTCGGCATCGCGGCGCAGGACAAGATCTTCCTATCGGCCGCCGCCGGCATCGGCAACCCGGTGGTCTATATCGGCAGCAAGACCGGGCGCGACGGCATCCATGGCGCGACCATGGCCAGCACCGAGTTCGACGCCTCCTCCGAGGAAAAGCGCCCGACCGTGCAGGTCGGCGACCCGTTCACCGAAAAGCTGCTGATCGAGGCCTGCCTGGAGCTGATGCAGACCGACGCCATCGTCGCCATCCAGGACATGGGCGCGGCCGGCCTTACCTCCTCCTCCGTGGAAATGGCCGGCAAAGGCGGAGTCGGCATCGAGCTGATCCTCGACGACGTGCCGCAGCGCGAGACCGGCATGACCGCCTATGAGATGATGCTCTCGGAAAGCCAGGAGCGCATGCTGCTGGTGCTCAAGCCCGAGCGCACCGAAATGGCCCGGGCCATCATCGAGAAATGGGATCTCGACTACGCCATCATCGGCCATATCACCGATACCGGGCGCATCGTCGTCAAGCATAAGGGCGCGGTGGAGGCGGATATTCTGCTCGCCCCCCTGGCGGACGCCGCCCCGCTTTACCGCCGCCCCATCGCGGAGACGCCGAAGCCGGCGCCGCTCGGCCCGGTGCACAGCGACATGAAGCTGGGCGACGCGCTGCTGAAACTGATCGCCAGCCCCGATCTGTGCTCGCGGCGGTGGATTTTCGACCAGTACGATTCCACAGTCGGCGGGCAGACGGTAAAGCGCCCGGCCCAGGCGGATGCCGCCATCGTCCGGCTGGAGGGCACCAAACGCGCTTTGGCGCTGACCACGGACTGCACCCCCCGCTATTGCGTGGCCGACCCCGAGGCCGGCGGCGCGCAGGCGGTGGTAGAAGCCTGGCGCAATATTTCCGCGACCGGCGCGACCCCGCTCGCCATCACCGACAACATGAATTTCGGCAATCCGGAAAAGCCCGAAATCATGGGCCAGTTCGCGGCCGCGATCAAAGGCATGGCGGCGGCCTGCACGGCGCTCGACTTCCCGGTCGTGTCCGGCAACGTCTCGCTTTACAACGAGACCGAGGGCAAGGGCATCCTCCCGACTCCGGCGATCGGCGCCGTGGGCGTAATCGAGGACGCCGCGAAAGCGGTGGGCCTGGCGCTGAAACCGGATCATGACCTGATCGTGATCGGCGCCAGCAAGGGGGAACTCGGCCGCTCGCTCTGGCTGCGCGAGATCCTTGGCCAGGAGACCGGGGCGCCGCCTGCCATCGACCTCGCCGCCGAACGCCGAAATGGCGAGTTCGTGCGCGCGCAAATCCTCAGCGGCAAGGTTGCCGCCTGCCACGACGTCTCGGATGGCGGCCTGCTGGTGGCGGTGGCGGAAATGGCCCTGGCCGGCGATGCCGGCGTGGACCTGACCGCGCCGGAGACCTCGCACGCCTTCTGGTTCGGCGAGGAACAGGCGCGCTATGTGCTCTCTGTGGAAAGTGCGCAGGACCGCGCCGCCCTTCTCGCGGCGGCGGCACAGGCGGGCATCCCGGCCGTGGAAATCGGCCGCGCCAACGGCAACGGGAAATTGACACATTCGGATACCGTCGCCATATCTTTGCCACAGTTGCGCGAAGCCCATGAGCGGTTCTTCCCCTCCTGGTTCGCCCTGTAAGGATTCGAATTATGGCGATGACTGCCGGCGAAATTGAAGCCTTGATCAAAGCCGCATTCCCGGATGCGAAAATCACGATCGAAGACCTGGCCGGTGACGACGATCACTTTGCCGCAACCGTGGTGACCGAGGCGTTTCGCGGAGTACCCCGCGTGCGCCAGCACCAGATGGTTTACGCCGCTCTGCAGGGACGCATGGGCGGAACCTTGCATGCACTGGCCTTGCAAACCGCAGCTCCCGAATAAGGATTTAACTGTATGAACAACCCCGTCTTTGCCGATATTCAAGCGCAGATCGACGCCAACCCGGTGCTGCTCTTCATGAAGGGCACGCCGATGTTCCCGCAATGCGGCTTCTCCGCCCGGGTCATCCAGATCCTCAAACATGCGGGCGTGCCGTTCAAATCCGTGAACGTGCTGGAAGACCAGGAAATTCGCGAAGGCATCAAGGCGTTCAGCAACTGGCCGACCATTCCGCAGCTTTACGTGAAGGGCGAATTCGTCGGCGGCTGCGACATCATCACCGAAATGTACCAGTCCGGTGAGTTGCAGACCCTTCTGTCCGAAAAAGGCGTTGCCCAGGACGCTGCTTAACCGCAGAGAAAGAAAGCGCTTCTTTTTGTGAACAAAAAGAAGCAAAAAAACTTTGTTAAACTGGGCCCGTGCCGTTTCAGCGTCTCAGGCCCAGCGTAAACAAAAGTTTTTGCGCCGCTTTTTTCAAAAAGCGGCTACTTTCTTAGCCGGCCCAGAAGAATAAAAAGGCAGGCCGTGCCGCATGCGCTATGTCTTTCTCACCGACGAATTGCCGCGCCCCGGCTCCGCCGGTCATCTGGCGATGAATCATGCGATTATTTCCTGGCTGCAGGGGCTGGACCATCAGGTCACGGTGCTGCTGCTCGGCGCGCGGCTGGCCTGGCCGGCGCAGCGCTACGGCATCGCCCCGGTGGCCGGCCCGCAAATCGTCGCCCGCGCCGGCCATGTGCTGCCGCGCTCTCCCCGTGCCCTGGCCGCCATTTTGCTCCGCGCCGCGGTCCGCTTCCTGCCGCCCCCGGCCGCGCGCTGGGTTCGTCGCCGGCGCCATCAGGCCGACGCGGTGCTTGGCCAGTTCTGCAGTGCGGCCGAGGCCGATTGGGCGGCGCGCTATATCGCCAGCGAGAAACCCGATGCCGTGCTAGTCGACACTTTGTTCCGCGCCGCACCCCTGGCCGCGCCGGCACTGCGCGGCATCAACAGCGTGATCATCGCTCATGATGTGTTTCACCGCCGCCACCGGGCCCTGGCCGAGGCCGGCTACAGCGTGCAACCGCAGCGCCTCACCTGCGCCGACGAGATCGCCGCGCTCAGCGGCGCGCGCTGTATCGCCGCCATTCAGCACGACGAGGCCGCCTTGCTGCAAAAACTCTGCCCGACGCAGCATGTGCTCGCCGCGCCGATGCCGGCCTCGCCTTGCCCGCCCCCCGCCGGCTGGCGGCGCACCCCCAGGCGGCTGGTCTTCGTCGGCAGCGCCAATTTACCGAATCTGGACGGGTTGCGCTGGTTTTTCACTGAAATCTGGCCGCGCCTGGGCGGCAATATCAGCCTCGACCTGATCGGCGATTGCGGCGCGGCGCTCCGCGCCGTGCCGGCTGGCGTGACACGCCATGGCAGGGTCCAGGACCTGCGCACGCAGCTCCACGATGCCAGCCTTGCGATCTCGCCTTTGCGTGTCGGCTCCGGGCTGAAGATCAAGCTGCTCGACTATGCCAGGCACGGGCTCGTCACGGTCGCCACGCCTTGCAGCCTGGAAGGGTTTGCGCCCGATGTTTCCGCCCCCTTTGTCGCGGCCTCATCTCCTGAAGATTTTGCCGCCGCCATCCTCAAGCAATTGGCCGTGCCGGCACGGTCCGGCCTCGCCCTCGATTACGTGACGCGGCATTACAGCCTCGAGGCCAGTTTCAGCGCCTTACGCGCGGCGCTGGAGGCTTAAGGGGAAGAAAGAAGCCGCTTTTTGAAAAAAGCGGCGCAAAAACTTTGTTATGCTGGGCCTGAGACTGTGTCAGCGACAACGCCCATGACCCAGCATAATAAAGTTTTTTTGCTACTTTTTGTTCACAAAAAGTAGCACTTGCCTTCTGCTTTTTTGGCCATTTTTCGGATCTTGTTAAGGTCTCTGGGCGAGACTTCGTCTCATGCCCCATTCACCGCCCTTCCCTGCTCCCAGCCGCGCCGTCATTCTGCCGGCGTCCACGCTCCGCCACGAGCCACGGCCGCGCAGTGAGCGGCACGACACCGCCGAGCGCCGGCGGGTGACGCGCCGCTTGCGCCATGCCCTCGCTGCCGGTGATTTGCAGCTCCACTACCAGCCGCTGGTGGCGCTGCAGTCCGGCCAGATCCGTGGCGCCGAGGCTTTGGTGCGGATGCGGCATCACCGTCTTGGTCTGCTTTCGCCGCAGCATTTCATGCCAGGTGTCGAACAGGCGGACATCATTCTCGAACTTGGCAGCTGGCTGGTCGAACAGGCTTGCGTCCAGGCGGTGAGCTGGCCGGAACCCGCCCGCGTCACCGTCACATTGGCATTGCGGCAATTGCAGCACCGTAAATTCATTCACCAGATTCTGGAACGGCTGGGCCGTACCGGCATCGCCCCCGAGCGGTTGGAATTCGTTTTGACCGAGGCCATGCTGGCCGACGCCTCAGCCAACGTCATCTTCAACCTGAAAGCGTTGCAGGGCCTTGGCATCAGCCTGGCACTGGCCAATTTCAGCGCCGGGCACGCCAAATTTCCGGCACTGCGCCACATGCGGCTCACGACCCTCCGGCTCGACCGCTCCCTCACGCAGGGCGTCGATGACGGCCCCGCGAGCAACGCCATGATCCGGGACGCCATCGAGGCCGGGCACGATCTCGGCGGCACGACGTTGGCGGAAAATGTCGACACCAAGCGGCAATTCAACAAATTGCTGAAATGGGGCTGTGACGAAGGGCAAGGCCATTATTTCGGCCCGCCGCTTGGCGCGGCGCAATTGGTCGCTCGGCTCGGGCAAACCTGATCAACACCCGCGACCCCCGATCGCGACGGTCGCTCGGTCACGTGATCGTTGCGGGCGCGCAGGTCGGCACGGACCCGATGATGCTACGTTTTGCTACAAAACGCGGGACCGCGTTTTTTTCAGGAAAAATACCGGGCTTTGCGGCTTTGGCCACGGCATGTTCAAAATGGCGGCTTTCTATCGGGCACGGCTTTCGGCATAAAGCTTGCCAAAGAACCGCTTGCCAATGAACCGCATGGACCTCATGACCGCAACTTCCGATCCCGCCGAACTGGCGATCCTTAATCTGCTGGCCACGCGCGGCGATAAATCAATTTGCCCGACGGAAGCGGCCCGCGCGCTGGCCGGCCATCCCGAGGGCGACAAATGGCGCGGCAGCCTGTCGCCCGTGCGGCTGGCCGCATTCCGTCTCGCCAAAGCCGGCCGGATCGAAATTCTGCGCAAGGGCAAGCCGGTTCCGCCGGAAGAGGCGCGCGGGGTGATCCGGCTGCGATTGACGAAAACGGCTTGATCCATGCGCCTACCGCGCCGGCCGCTTCTTTGAGACACCGAACATGATTTTTTCGGGATGAGCCTCATCCGGGCCAAATCCACCGCCCTGCAGCAAAAGGTTTCCGATTGATGCGCCGTTCAATGACCAATTTCTTCACCGGATTGCAGGAAGGCTGGGCCCTTGCCCGCCCCTATTTCTCATCCGAGGAACGTGTCTTCGCGATCGGCATGCTGGTGGTGATTATCACTTTGAATCTTCTGATGGTCTTCATCAACGTCGTGTTTACCTATTGGAGCCGCGATTTTTTCAACGCGATCCAGGCCTATGACGCCAAATCCGTGATCCATCTGATCTACCTCTACGCTCGCGCGCCGGGGGAGCCCTACCCGATGCCGGGCTTTATCGAAATCGCCATCGCCTACATTCTCATTTACGTGTATTCCGCCTACCTGAACCAGATGCTGCAAATCCGCTGGCGGCAATGGCTCACCGGGCATTTCGTGAAGAACTGGCTGGCCGACCGCGCCTATTATCACATCAGCCTCAACCAAGGCGCCAGCAGCATTGTCGACAACCCCGACCAGCGGATTTCCGAAGACCTGAACTCGTTCACGAACAACACTCTGGCGCTCGGCCTGAATTTCATCTCCAACGTCGTCACGCTGCTCAGCTTCATCTTCGTGCTTTACGCCATTTCAGGGTCGGTGAAGCTCTTCGGCATCACAATCCATGGCTATATGGTCTATGTCGCCGTCCTCTATTCCGTGTTCGGGACACTCTTCACACATTTGATCGGGCGCAAGCTGGTGCCGCTTACCTTCAACCAGCAGCGGGTCGAAGCGAATTTTCGTTTCGGCCTGATCCGCGTGCGCGAGAATCCGGAAGCCGTCGCTTTGTATGGCGGCGAGACTGAAGAGCAGACCGCGCTACGCGAACGGTTCCAGGCGGTGTTCGAGAATTTCTGGGCGATCATGCGCCGAACCAAGGCCCTGAACTTTTTCACCGCCGGCTTTAACCAGGTGGCGAATATTTTCCCGCTTCTGGTCGCTTTGCCGCGCTATTTCTCGCACCAGA
The DNA here is from genome assembly GCF_035535915.1 of Acidocella sp. Classification (GTDB taxonomy): domain Bacteria; phylum Pseudomonadota; class Alphaproteobacteria; order Acetobacterales; family Acetobacteraceae; genus Acidocella. The sequence goes on along the minus strand of NZ_DATLPB010000086.1, from coordinate 1,892 downwards.
TCGCCCTTGGCGGCCTGACACAAATCACCAGTGTCTTCGGCCAAGTCCAAGGGGCTTTTTCCTGGTTCGTCAGTTCCTACCAAGGACTGGTGACTTGGCGCGCCACCGTCTCCCGTTTGCATGGCTTCCAAGAAGCCGTGAGCGCGGCGCGGCTGGCCGCTTCCAGCGGGCCTCAGCGCAGCCAGCCCGGCGCGGCGCTCAAGTTCAACAATCTGACTCTGACCTTGCCGGACGGGCGGCGTGTTCTCGACCATGCCAGCCTGTCGCTGCCGCCGGGCCAGCCGGTCACCCTGACCGGCCCCTCCGGCATCGGCAAATCCACCTTATTCCGGGCCATTGCCGGCATCTGGCCCTTTGGCGATGGCGAGATCACGCCGCCCACAGGCACGGTGCTGTTCCTGCCGCAGCGCCCTTACTTCCCGCTGGGCAGCCTCAAGCGCAGCGTCGTCTATCCCGCTCAGGAACAGGATTTTTCCGACGACGCGGTGCGCGCGGCCCTGGAGGCGGTCGAACTGGGCGGGCTGGCAACCCGGCTGCAAGACACGGCGAACTGGGTGCAAATTCTGTCCGGTGGCGAACAGCAGCGCCTGGCCCTCGCCCGGGCATTGCTCATCAAGCCCGACTGGCTGTTCCTCGATGAGGCGACCTCAGCTTTGGATGCGCCGCTGACCGCGCGCATTCAGGCGGTATTGGCGGCGGAGCTGCCCAACACCACCATCGTCGCGATCATGCACCGCGATATGGTGGGGCCGGCCGACCGGCATCTGACACTCGCCAATGGCGCGCTGGCTCCGGTTGGGACGACGGTCGCTTAAGGGAAGAAAGTAGCCGCTTTTTGAAAAAAGCGGCACCAAAAACTTTTGTTATGCTGGGGCATGGGCGTTGTCGCCGACACAGCCCATGACCCAGCATAACAAAGTTTTTTTGCTACTTTTTGTTCACAAAAAGTAGCGCTTACTTCCTTCCTTTTTAAAGAATAAATCCACCGCCCAGGATACGCGAGCCGTCATAAAACACCGCCGCCTGGCCGGGGGCGGCAATGGCGGCTTCATCCAGGGTGACGAGGGCGCCGGTGCCGTCACTTGTGATCGAGGCTGGGTGGAGGCCGTCCCGTGCGCGCAGTTTCGCGGTCGCGCGCAGCACGCCTTCCGGCGGATCGATCAGCCAGTTCACGTCGCGCAGCCTGATCTCCCGCCCGGCGGCACCGCGCGGCCCGACGATGATGCGCCGCGTGCCGGGCTCGATGCGCTTCACCGCGATCGGCGCGCCGGCGCGCTGCGCGGCGTTGCCGAGCCCCTTGGCCTGGCCCACCGTGTAACGGGCGATGCCCTGGTGCGTGCCCAGCACCGCGCCATCCTCGGTGACGATCTCGCCCGCTTCCAGCGCTTCGGGGCGGAATTTTTCGACGATGCCTGCATAGGTGCCGCTCGGCACGAAGCAGATATCCTGGCTGTCCGGCTTTTCCGCCACCACCAGCCCCATCTCCGCCGCCAGCGCTCGCACCTCGGCCTTGGAGACCATGTCGCCCAGCGGGAAGCGGCAGAATTCCAGTTGCTCACGCGTGGTGGCGAACAGGAACCAGCTCTGATCGCGCGCCGGATCGGCCGCCTGATGCAGTTCTGCACCATGCGGCCCCTCGAGTCGGCGGACATAATGGCCGGTTGCCATCGCCTCGGCGCCGAGGTCACGGGCCATGCCGAGCAGATCGCCGAATTTCAGATGCTGGTTGCAGGCGATGCAGGGCACCGGGGTCTCGCCACTGGCATAGCTGTCGGCAAACGCCGCAATCACGCTGCCGCGGAAGCGCGCCTCGGAATCGATCACATAATGCGCGATCCCCAGCCGGTCCGCGACCCGTTTCGCGTCGTGGATGTCCTGCCCGGCGCAGCACG
>NZ_DATLPB010000085.1:0-3510 GCF_035535915.1 Acidocella sp. | reverse complement strand
GGCGTGCTGGTGCTGTCGCGCTTCGCCGGAGCCGCCGACGAACTGACCGAGGCGCTGATCGTCAACCCGGTCGATGCCGACGAGGTCGCGGCCGCGATCCATCAGGGGCTGGTGATGAGCCGGGAAGAACGGCGCGCCCGCTATGACGCGCTGTTCCAGAAAGTCTGCCACACCACGGCGCAGCGTTTTTGTGATACCTTCCTCGCCCATCTCTGCGCCAGGTCCTGAGGCCCGAGATGAGGGATGGCGTGCCGCTCCGCAGCCACGGCGCCATTGCCCAGGCCGGGAGCGCTGTTGCCGCGTTGCAGCGGGCCCCCGCACCGCAGGCGCATAAGCCGGGAACGCAGCCCACCGCCGTCGAAGAGCGCCGCGCGCCCGCAATCCTGCGCGTCGCGCATACGGCGGAAATTGCCGATGCGGCAACGCTGGGCGGCAATTTCCTGCTCTTGGCGGATGATTCGTTGTTGGGGGCGGCACTGGCTTCCGGGCTGGGCGTGCTGCGCGAAATTTCCCTGCACCGGCCCGCCTCCGGTGATGCGCTGCTGGAAGAACGTCCCGACTGGTTCGTCCATGGCCCGGAAGGTCCCCATTTTCGTCTTTTATCCGCCAGCGACGCCACGGTGGATTGGTGGGAGGCCGAGTTGGCGCGGCTGTTGGGCGCCGGGTATGCGGGGTTTTATTGCCACGATGCGCATCTGACGGACCCTTCCGTCTGGGCGCGGTTGCAGGGCGCGGCGCGGCGCGGCGCGGCGACGATTTTCATTGCCGAATGCTTCGGCGCAATGCCGGCGGAAATTTCCGCCCTGTATGGCCTGGATTTTGATTTCAGCGTCTCGTCTTCTTGCTGGTGGGATTTTTCGTCAGCCTGGCTGAATGAGGATGCCACGCGCCTCTCCGGCATTGGCCCGGCCATCGCCTGGGCCGCCCCACCCGGCAGCACCGGCTGGACGCCAACCGCCGCGACCCGCGCGCTGCGTTTCGCAGCGACCTATGCGCCTGGCTGGCTGGTCGAGATGGGGTTTTTGTCGGCGCCACATGACGAGCTCCGCGCCGAGACGGTCTGGCTGAACGCCCTGCGCCATGCGCGTGCCGAATTGCGCGGCGCGGCTCCGGCCACGCTCCGCTCCTCGCCGGGGGCACGGCTGGCGGTGCTGGCGCGAAGCGATTTCATCATCACCGCCAACGCGTCGCTGGACCGCGCGGTCACGCAACACGCCGCGGCGATTTTGCCCGTGCTCGACGCGGCGCGGCTCCAGGCCCTCGGCAGGGCGCCGGCCGCGGTGACGCCGGCCGACACAATGACGCTCGCCCCGGGCGGCATAGATTTTTTCACCTGCATCGAGGCTGATCCCGTGCTGCTGCACGCGGCGGTAAAACCCGATTGCCACGCGCCGCGGATCGCCATCGAGGCCATCACGCCCCAGGTGGATGACGGGCGCTACCCGGTGCGCCGCCAGGTTGGAGACCTGGTCACGATCGAAGCCGACCTTCTCGCCGACGGGCATGACAGACTGGCCGGCGAGGTTCTGGTCCGCCCCGCCGATGGGGAGGAAGCGCGGGCTTATAAGCTGACGCTGGTCGCTAATGACCGATGGCGCGCCCAGGTGCCATTGGAGCGCATGGGCCGCTATATCTACACGGTGTCCGCCTGGAGAGATGCCTTTGCAAGCTTCGTTCACGAAGTCCAGGCAAAGCACGCGGCGGGTGTTCCGACATCGCTCGAGCTCAGGGAAGGCCTGGCGCTGGTGGCAGAGGCAGCGCCGGGGCATGAGGCGTTGAGCGCGATGCTGGCGAATTTGCAGGGCCTGCCGGACGACGCGCTGCGGGCGATGTTGCTGAGCAACACGCTGGCGGCGCTGATGCGCCAGGCGGCGCCGCGAAAATTCCATGTGACATCGCATGACATCATCATTGACGCGGAACGAGCGGCTGCCTCGTTCGCGAGCTGGTACGAGATGTTTCCCCGCAGCCAGAGCGGCGACCCGGCGTGCCATGGGACGTTCAAAGACGTGATCGACCAGTTGCCGCGCGTCGCGGCGATGAATTTCGACGTGCTGTATTTCCCGCCGATTCATCCGATCGGCGAAATCAACCGGAAAGGGCAAAACAACGCGTTGCGCGCCGGGCCGGGCGATCCGGGCAGCCCGTATGCGATCGGCAGCAAAGAGGGCGGCCATGATGCGCTGCATCCGGAACTCGGCACGCTGGATGAGTTCCATGAGCTGGTCGCGGCGGCGAAGGATCATGGGCTGGAGGTGGCGCTGGATTTTGCGATCCAATGTGCGCCCGATCACCCTTGGCTCGGCGAACATCCGGAATGGTTCGATTGGCGGCCCGACGGCTCGCTGCGCTATGCGGAAAACCCGCCGAAAAAATACGAAGATATCGTCAATGTCGATTTCTATACGGAGGGCGCGCAACCGTCATTGTGGATGGCGCTCCGAGACGTGGTGCAGTTCTGGGTGGATCAGGGCATCAGGCTGTTCCGGGTCGATAATCCGCACACGAAGCCATTTCCCTTCTGGGAGTGGTTGATCGCCGATATCCGTGCGCGGCATCCGGACACGGTGTTTCTCGCCGAAGCCTTCACCCGGCCAAAAATCATGTACCGGCTGGCCAAAATCGGCTTTTCGCAATCCTACACTTATTTCACGTGGCGTAATACCAAGGCAGAGATTGAGGACTATCTGACCGATCTGACGACCACGGCACCCAAGGATTTTTTCCGGCCGCATTTTTTCGTCAACACGCCCGACATCAACCCGATCTTCCTGCAGACCTCCGGCCGGGGCGGGTTTTTGATCCGCGCGGCGCTGGCCACGACCCTGTCGGGGCTTTGGGGGATGTATAACGGATTCGAATTATGCGAGGCGACCCCGATACCGGGCCGGGAAGAATATCTCAACTCGGAAAAATACGAGATCAAGGCCTGGGACTATGACCGGCCTGGCAACATCGTTGCGGAAATTTCGCAGCTCAACCGCATCCGTCGGGCCAACGCCGCATTGCATTCGCACCTGAATGTCGAGTTCCTGCCTTGCGACAATCCGCAAGTGGTGTATTTCCGTAAATTTGCATCTGACGGCAACAATCTTCTCGTTGCAATCAGCATGGACCCGCTCAACATTCAGAACACGACGATCGAACTGCCGTTGTGGCGCTTCGGCCTGCCGGATGACGGCATGTTGGCCGCCGAGGATCTGATGCGCGCGCAAAAATTCGTATGGTCGGGGAAATTTCAGCCTGTTCATCTCAACCCGTTCGAACAGCCATTTTGTATTTGGCGCGTCGCGCCAGCCGGTCAGGAATGATATGAAACACCGACCCGAGATCATCACGGCCGACGATCAGTCCTGGTACAAGGACGCGGTGATCTACCAGGTTCACGTCAAATCCTTCTACGATTCGAACAATGACGGCGTCGGTGATTTTCCCGGGCTGATCGAGAAGCTCGACTACATCGCGGCCCTCGGTGTCAACGCGATCTGGCTGCTGCCCTTCTACCCCTCG
>NZ_DATLPB010000084.1:0-20828 GCF_035535915.1 Acidocella sp. | reverse complement strand
GGGCTCGTCGAGCCAGGCCCGGATGGCGGCGCCGTGTTCGTCGAGCCCCGGGGGCGGCAGGTGCGTCTCGCGCCCGCCGCCGTAGGCGTTGTCGTCGAGGCGGATGGCCGGGCCGGGCAGCTCGATGGTGCCGAGCACCGGATGCTCGACCGGCACGACCAGGCCCTGCGAGCGGGTCTGCTCCCAGTCGTAGACCTGCTCGAGGGTGCGGACCTGCCCCGCCGGGATGCCGACCTCGGCCAGCCGCGCCAGCAGCGCCTCGGCCATGTCCTTCAGCGCCATGGCGGCGGTTTCCTGGCTGGTGGGCAGCGTCATGTCCAAGGCCCGCGCCAGCCCGGCCGGGGTGGGAGCCACGCTCTGCGCCGGGCACACGAAGGCGAACAGCTCCAGCAGGTCCAGCACCGCCACGTCCGGGTTGCCCAGGCGCTTGAGCGTGGCCGGGCCGTGCACCACCAGGGGCATGCGGCCGCCGAGCAAAGCGGCGGCGTTGGCCTTGGTGGGGGAGAGAAACTCCCCGTCCTCGGTCAGCAGCACAGCGCGGCCATGACCGGCGATCAGGGCGGAAAATTCCGGCAGAACAGACATTCTGCGCCGTTATAGAAGCCGGGGACGATTTCGCCAAAGGCAGCTAAGAAGGAAGAAAGCGGCCGCTTTTTAAAAAAAGCGGCGCAAAAATTTTTGCTATACTGGGTCATGGGCGTTGTCGCCGACACAGCCTCAGGCCCAGCATAATAAAGTTTTTTTGCTGCTTTTTGTTCACAAAAAGTAGCGCTTTCTTTTCTCTTTCTCTTCGCAGAGTTGCGAGACGGTCTCGCCGGCTTTAGACCTGACCGCTATGAGCGAACCTATCCAAAATCAGCTGAGCTGGCCTTTCCGTGAAGCCGAACGCATTGCCGAGCGCCTGAACCAGAAAGGCAAGACCAGCGCCTTGTTCGAGACCGGGTATGGCCCGTCCGGCCTGCCGCATATCGGCACGTTCGGCGAGGTGGCCCGCACCAGCTGGGTGCGCAACGCGTTCACCGCGCTCACCGGCCTGCCCTCGCGCCTGGTCGCCTTTTCCGATGACATGGATGGGCTGCGCAAGGTGCCCGACAATGTGCCGAACAAGGAGATGCTGAAGGAATTTCTCGGTCGCCCCCTCACCAAAGTGCCGGACCCGTTCGGCACGCATCCGAGTTTCGGCGCGCACAACAACGCGCGGCTCCGGGCGTTCCTGGATTCCTTTGGGTTCGACTACGAATTTGCCTCTTCGAGCGACTATTACCAGTCGGGGAAATTCGACAACGCGCTGCTGCACGTGCTGGCCCGGCATGACGAGATCGTGGAGATCATCCGCCCGACGCTGGGGCCGGAACGCCGCGCCACCTATTCGCCGATTCTGCCGATCCATCCGCGTACCGGCATCGTCATGCAGGTGCCCATCGAGCAGGTGGATGTCGCCAATGGCACCGTCGTTTGGCGGGACCCTGAAACGGGCGTGCACTTCGAAACGGCGGTGACCGGCGGCGCGGCGAAATTGCAATGGAAGGCGGACTGGGCGATGCGCTGGTATGCGCTCGACGTCGATTACGAGATGTCCGGCAAGGATCTGATCGAGTCCGTGAAGCTCTCTTCCGCCATCGTCCGCGCGCTGGGGGCCGAGCCGCCGGTGACGCTGACCTATGAGCTGTTTCTCGACGAGCAGGGCCAGAAGATTTCCAAGTCCAAGGGCAACGGGCTCTCGGTTGAGGAGTGGCTGGCCTATGCGCCGCCGGAGAGCTTGGCGCAGTTCATGTATCATGCGCCGCAACGCGCCAAGCGGCTGTTCTTCGACGTTATCCCGCGCGCGGCTGACGACTATATCGCCAATGTTGCCGCCCTGCACGGCAGCGATGACCCGCACGGCAATCCGGCCTGGCATATTCATGGCGGCCAGCCGCCGGCCAATGCGGGCTCGCCGATCGGCTACGGCATGCTGTTGAACCTTGCCTCGGTGATCAACGCGGATTCGCCCGAAATGCTGTGGGGATTCATCCGCGCCTACATGCCCGGGGTTGGACCGGAAGCCTATCCGTTCCTGGCCACGCTGGTGGAGCGGGCGGTGAGCTATAACCGCGATTTCGTCGCGCCGAAGAAGCGCTTCCGCGCCGCCACGCAGAAGGAGCGTCTGGCGTTGCAGGACCTTGCCGACCGGCTGCGTCAGGGCGCCGATTATCCGGGAGAGACGCTGGCCGAGCGCTTGCAGAATCTCGTCTATGCCGTCGGCAAGGAGCACGAATTCACGCCGCTGAAAGCCTGGTTCGATTGCCTGTACCAGGTGCTGCTTGGGCAAGTGGAGGGACCGCGGTTCGGCGGCTTCATCGCGCTCTTCGGGGTCGAGCGCACCATCGCGCTGATTGAGCAGGCGTTGGCGCGGGCCCAGGAGGCGGCCTGACGGATGGCGGCGCGATGAGGCCCGCCATTCGTAAGTCATTGAGAATACTGCCGCCGGTACTGGGGTTACTGGTGCTGGCCGGCATTATCTCCGGGCTGCATGGCGTCTTGAAGCATGTGCGCCCGCAGGATGTGTTCGACGCGCTGGGCGCGATCTCCTGGCGTGAGTTCATGCATGCGCTGCTACTGCTGGGCGCGTCGCTCGCTTTGATGATGGTGTATGACGTTCCCGGCATCTTGTTCGCACGGCGGCTGGTGAGCGCTCCCGGCCTGACGCCGCGCCGGGTCGCTCTAGCCTCGTTCTGTGCCTATGCGCTCAGCCACGTGCTGGGGGCGCCGGCGATTTCGGCAGCGGCAATCCGTGTCCGGCTTTATGCGCAATGGAGGGTGCCGCCGGCTGCCATCGCCCGCATCATCGCGTTGTCGGGCAGCACCTTTTCCGTCGGCCTCGGCACCTTGTTCGGCGTGATCCTGCTGCTGCAGCCGACGGACATACCTCTGTTCGCTCATGCCGTGCCGCCCTGGCTGCTGCGCGCGCTCGGCGCCGCCTTGGTCGCGTGCCTGCTGCTCTATGTGTTGGCGGCGCAGAGGCGGGGCGTGCTGATGATCTTGGGGCGCAGCGTCACCTTGCCGGGCCATCGCCTGGCCTGTTTGCAGGTGGTGCTGGCCTGCACCGATATCTCCATCGCCTGCGCCATTCTCTTCGCCGTGCTACCCGCCACACCTGACCTGACCTATCCGCGCACGCTCGGCATTTATCTCGCGGCGTTCACCGGGGGGCTGTTCAGCGGCCTGCCCGGCGGCATCGGCGTGTTCGACTCTCTGCTACTGCTCGGCCTCGGCTTTTATCTGCCGGCCCCGACGGTACTGGGCGCGATTTTGCTGTTCCGCCTGCTGTATTTTCTCGGTCCCGCCGCCGTGGCGACCTTGTGTTATGGCGGGCATGAAGTCTGGGTGAGCGTCAGCGGCGCCCACGGGCGGGAAGGCGGCCGGTGAGGGCGAAAATTTGCTTTGAACGGGCCTCTTGCACTGTGTAAGTTCGGCGTTAGGGATGGCTGATGCGCGATAAGCTAGGCGGGAAACTCTACCCTGCAAAAATGGTCTTGGCCACCGGGGCAAAACAATTTATCTAGACAACACCATGAACCATTTGGCAGCACTGTCGGAGCTGAACCGGGAGGCGCAAATTGTGCGCCAGGCTGGTGCGATTCCGTACCGGCGCATGCCGGAGGGGCTGCGCGTGCTGCTGATCACCTCGCGTGACACCGGCCGGTGGGTCATCCCCAAAGGCCATGTCGAGAAGGACCAGACCGCGGCCATGGCCGCCGCGACCGAAGCCTACGAGGAAGCGGGGCTGGTCGGGGTGATGGGCGATTTTCCGCTCGGCTTCTACACTTATGGCAAGCGCCTGCGCTCCGGCGCGGTGCAGCCGGCGACCGTGGAAGTGTACGGTTTCGAAGTCGCCGTGCAGATGAAGAAATGGCCGGAGCGCAAGTTCCGGCGCCTGGAATGGATGGACGTGGCGACCGCGGCAGGGCTGGTGCACGAGCCGGGGCTGTCGGTGCTGCTGCTGCGCCTGGGCGAGGTCATCTGACGGGGCGCCGCCGCGCTTTGGGTTTCGACGAAACTTCGCGATAATGCGGCATGCGTCTTTCCGTTGAACTCGTGCCGCGTGGCACACCTGAATTAGAGGCCGATGCCAGCCTCGTGCTCGAAGCGCTCCCTTCCGTCGACGCCTTCAACATTCCCGACCTGACGCGCTTTGCGCTGCGCAGCTGGGAGGCCTGTGCGGTGACGCGCAGGTTGCTGCCGGCCGGGATCCCGCATATCCGCGCCATCGACATTCCGCCCGGCGATGTGTTGCCGATGGCCGATGCGCTCGAAGCGGCGGGAGTGCGCGAGGTGCTGGTGGTGCGGGGCGACCCGCCGCGCGACCTCGGCCAGCGCACCTGGCCGAACACCAGCGAGGACATCATCCGCCGCTTCAAACGCCACCATCCGGAGCTGCGCGTCTACGCGGCGTTCGACCCGTACCGGCTGGGCCTGCGCGACGAGCTGACCGGCGTGATGCGCAAGCTCGAGGCCGGCGCCGACGGGTTCTTCACGCAGCCGCTCTTCGACCTGCGTCTGCTGGAGATCTGCATGGACATGCTGGAGGGCCAGAATATGTATTGGGGCATCGCCCCCGTGCTGGGCGCGCGCGCGAAAGCCTATTGGGAGACCACCAACCGCGTCGTCTTCCCCCCGGATTTCGCGCCGGACATGGCGTGGAACAGAAATTTCGCCCGCGCCGCGCTCAGGCTGATCCGGACCCGCGGCGGCAACGCATATCTGATGCCGATCCGCGTCGATCTGGCCGGGTATTTGAAGGGGCTGTTGGAAGGGTAAAAGCAAGAAAGCGCTACTTTTTGTGAACAAAAAGTAGCAAAAAAACTTTGTTAAACTGGGCCCATGCCGCTCGAGCGTCTCAGGCCCAGCGTCAACAAAAGTTTTTGCGCCGCTTTTTTCAAAAAGCGGCTGCTTTCTTCCTGACATCAAAAAACTTGCAGCGCCGGCGCGATTGTCCTATTTCCGGACCATGGTCATTGCCACCCTTTCCGGTCTGCTTCTTCGACTTATTCGCCCCTGGGCGTAAGTCCGCGCGGTTTCGCGCTGCCGGCATCGTTCAGGGGAATGCCCCAAAAACCTTCCCAAGGCATTTTTAAGCAGATCGGACCCTATTCATGACCACGATCAATCACCCGAATTTCGGCGCCATCGACGAACGACGCGTCATCATTTTTGACACCACGCTGCGCGACGGGGAGCAGTCCCCGGGCTTCTCGATGAACATCGACGAGAAGCTGCGCATGGCGGAAACGCTGGCCGAGCTTGGCGTGGACGTCATGGAGGCGGGCTTCCCCATCGCCTCGCTGGGCGATTTCGAAAGCGTGAAGCGCATCGCCGAGACGGTGAAGGGCCCGGTCATCGCCGGCCTGGCCCGCTCCGCCCCGGCCGACATCCTGCGCGCCGCCGAGGCGGTGAAGGCGGCCGAGCGCCGGCGCATCCACACTTTCATTTCCACCAGCCCCCTGCACATGAAATACAAGCTGCGCATGGAGCCGGAGGCGGTTCTGGCGGCGGTGACCGCCTCGGTCACCCTGGCGCGGCAGCATACCGACGACGTGGAATGGTCCGCCGAGGACGGCACCCGCACCGAGGCGGATTTCCTGTGCCGCTGCGTGGAAGCCGCGATCAAGGCCGGCGCCACGACGATTAACATTCCCGACACCGTGGGCTACGCCGTGCCGGAAGACATGGAGCGGATTTTCGCCATGGTCCGCACCCGCGTGCCGGGCGCGGACCGCGTGATTCTCTCCACCCATTGCCATAACGATCTGGGCCTGGCGGTGGCCAACACGCTCGCCGCGGTGCGCGCCGGCGCACGGCAGATCGAGTGCACCATCAACGGCATCGGCGAGCGCGCCGGCAACGCCGCGCTGGAAGAGGTGGTGATGGCCATCCGCACCCGCCCGGATGCCGCCCCCTACGCGCATAACATCGAAACCACCCGCATCCTGCGCACCAGCAAACTGCTCGCGACCATCACCGGTTTCGACGTGCAGCCGAACAAGGCGATCGTCGGCCGCAACGCCTTCGCCCATGAATCCGGCATCCATCAGGACGGCATTCTGAAGAACGCCGCGACCTACGAGATCATGACGCCGGAAAGCGTGGGCTGGCAGAAGACCTCGCTGGTGATGGGCAAACATTCCGGCCGCGCCGCCTTCCGCGACAAGCTGAACGCGCTGGGCTATGGCGATCTGGGTGACAACGCGCTGCAGGTCGCCTTCCAGCGTTTCAAGGATCTCGCCGACCGCAAGAAGGTCGTTTACGACGACGACATCGTCGCGTTGGTCGATGACGAGGTGATGCGCGACCACCAGCGCATCAAGTTCCTCGACCTGGAAGTCTGGGCCGGCTCCAAGACCAAGCCGCGCGCTTTGCTGGAACTGGACGTGGACGGCGTGAAGCAGAGCGCGGAAGCGCACGGCGACGGTCCGGTGGACGCGGCCTTCAACGCCATTCACGCGGTCTTCCCGCATGAGGCGGCGCTGCGCCTGTTCTCCATCGGCGCCGTGACCGAAGGCACCGACGCCCAGGCCCGCTGCACCGTGCGGCTGGAGGAAGAGGGCAAGATGGTCGACGGCCAGGGCGCGGATACCGACACCATCGTCGCCGCCGTGCGTGCCTATATCCACGCGCTGAACAAGCTGATCACCAAGCGCGCCCGTACTGAGCCGGCGGCGCTTTCAGCTTAAGGTAAGGCAAGGAAGGGCTACTTTTTGTGAACAAAAAGTAGCAAAAAAACTTTATTTACTCTGGGGCATGGGCGTTGTCACCGACACAGCCCATGGCCCAGCATAGTAAAAATTTTTGCGCCGCTTTTTTTAAAAAGCGGCTACTTACTTACTTTTTTCCTCACCCCAGCAACCGCCCGATCACCCTTGCGGTATAATCCACCACCGGAATGATGCGCCCGTAATTGATGCGCGTGGGGCCGATCACGCCGATGGCGCCGACGATGCGGTCTTGGGCGTTGCGCGCCGGGGCCACCACCATGGACACGCCGGCGGCGCCGAACAGGCCCGATTCCGCGCCGATGAAAATCCGCACGCCGTCGGAGGTTTCGGCGAGGTCGAGCAGGCGCAGCATCGTCTCCTCGGTTTCCAGCCGTTCGAACAAAGCCTGGATGGCGCCGAGTTTTTCAAGCTGGTCCACGTCCGCGAGCAGCCGGGCCTGGCCGCGCAGGATCAGCGAGCCGGCCCGACCCTCGCCGGACCAGGTGGCGAGCCCGGCCTCGACCACGCTGCCGGTCAGCGCGTCCAGCGCCGAGCGGTCGGCGGCGAGGTCGGCGGCGACCGCGCGGTGCAGCTCGTCGAGCGTGCGGCCGGAGAGCCGGGCGTTGAGGAAATTGCTCGCCTGCTGCAGGGCCGAGGGCGGCAGCCCGGGCGGCGTCTCGATGATGCGGTTTTCCACCTGGCCGTCGGCGGAGACGAGAATCACCAGCGCCCGGCCCGGTGAGAGCGGCACGAATTCGATATGCTTGACCGGCCCCTCGCTTTTCGGGGCCAGCACCAGGCCGGCGGCGGCGGAGAGGCCGGAGAGCATGGCGGAGGCCTGGGCCAGCGTGTCCTGCAGCGAGCGGCCGGACTGCGCGAGCGCCTGGTTGATGGTGTTGCGCTCGTCCTCCGACAATTCGCCGAATTGCAGCAACCCGTCGACGAACAGCCGCAGACCGCGGTCGGTCGGCAGCCGTCCCGCCGAGATGTGCGGCGAGAAGAGCAGCCCGGCATCGGTGAGGTCGGCCATCACGCTGCGGATCGTCGCCGGCGACAGGCGTTGCGGCAGCAGCCGGGAGAGGGTGCGGCTGCCCACCGGCTCGCCGGTCTCCACATATTGCTCGACGATTTCCCGCAGCACCGCGGCGGAACGCACGTCCAGCCCGGGCGGAAGCCGGGGTGGCTGTTTCGGGCTCAAATTGCTCCTATGGTCCATGGGTACAGTGTCGCGTAATAGCACGCCGGATGAAACACGGACAGGAGCGGGTGATGCGCCCTTCAGGCAGGAATTTTGATGCGCTGCGCAACGTGCGCATCGAGACCGGGTTTTCCCACCACGCCGAGGGCTCGGCGCTGATCCGCATGGGCGGCACGGAGGTGCTGTGCACGGCGAGCGTCGAAGGCAAGGTGCCCGGCTTCATGCGCGGCCAGGGCGAGGGCTGGGTGACGGCGGAATACGGCATGCTGCCGCGCGCCACGCACAGCCGCGGCGAGCGCGAGGCCGCGCGCGGCAAGCAGTCGGGCCGCACGCAGGAGATCCAGCGTTTGATCGGCCGCAGCCTGCGCGCCGTGGTGGACCGCAAGCTGATGGGCGAGATCACCGTCACGCTCGATTGCGATGTGCTGAACGCCGATGGCGGCACGCGCTGCGCCTCGATCACCGGGGCCTATGTGGCGCTGGCGCTGGCCTTCCGCAAATTGCGCGCCGCCAATGTGCTGAAGGCCGACCCGTTGACCGCCCAGGTCGCTGCCGTCTCCTGCGGCATCTTCAAAGGCGTGCCGGTGCTCGATCTCGATTACGCCGAGGATTCCGCCGCCGATGCGGACGCCAATTTCATCCTCACCAACCATGGCGGCATCGTCGAAATCCAGGCCACCGCCGAGAAGGCCACGTTCGACGACGCGGCATTTGCGGCGCTGCTCGGCCTGGCGCGGGCGGGCACGGCGGAATTGTTCGCCGCACAGCTTGCGGCGTTGGAAATGAAGTAAGAAAGCAGCCGCTTTTTCGAGCAAAAGCGGCGCAAAAACTTTTGTTCCTTTGGGTTCCCGGCGATCCCAAAAGGGGGCTGAACGAGGCCCATGAGGGCCGGCGGAACATTCCAATTGATCTGGATCAATGCGGCCGGCCGGGCCGCTTCTATAATTGAAAAATGCGCGTTGCCGTAACCTGACGGGGCAATGTCGGTGTTCAATCAAAACCGCTATCGGCCAATTGCAAATCAAAGGGGTAAGAAATGGGAAACCGGTTCTTTACCACGATCTGCGCCGCTTTGATCGCCCTCGCCGCGTTGTCGTCTCAGGCGCTGGCCCAACAGAAAACTGTCAAAGCGTGCCAAGGCGAGTGGCGCGCGAATCAGACTGAATATCAAGCGAAGGGCATCACGGAGAAAGCCTATGTTGCCCAATGCCGTGCCGGCACCGCCGGCACCCAGTCCACGGCCGCGCCGGCTCCCGCCACGACGACAGCTCCGAGAACGCCCGCAACGGCGGCGAGGCCGGCTCCAGCAGCAACGACAGCCCCCACCGGGGCCAACCAATTCTCAACCGAAGCACAAGCAAAGGCCCGCTGCCCGACAGACACTGTGGTGTGGGTCAATCTCAGCACCCACGTCTACCATTTCCCCGGATACAAGAGCTACGGCCAGACGAAAAAGGGGGCCTATATGTGCGAAAGGGACACCTCGGGAGCGGGTTTCCATGCGGCCAAAAACGAAAAGCAACCCTGAGGATGCGATAGCTCTATGCGCCCCGTTATCCAAGCTTGATGGAGGCAGATATGGGACTGTTCGACAACATCAGCAGCGCGCTGAAAAATGCCCTCGGCCAGGCTGAGGCAGGTGCTGGGCCGACGCTCATTTCCGAGGCACTGGCGAAGACGAGCTTAGGCGACCTGCAGGGCCTGGTGTCCAAGCTGCAAGAGGGCGGCCTTACAGACCAGGTTCAATCGTGGCTCGGTAACGGCCCTAACTTGCCGATCACGCCGGAGCAAATCCGCGCCGCGCTTGGGAACGAGCATGTCCAGGCGATAGCGGAACATTTTGGCCTGCCCGTGGACGCCGGGCTCAAACTTTTGGCGCAATATCTTCCGTCCGCCGTTGATAAAGCGAGTCCGGACGGAACGCTGCAACCAAAGGCCCAATAGATAGCGGCATTTCACACTGTCCCTATTTGCCCCGCGAGGGGAGAGCCTCGGTCCACCTCTTGAGCAATGATTTGTCGCAGCCGGTGATAAAATAGGCGGCCGTTTTGCGGTTCACACCCAGCAAATCCGCCGCCGTTCGCGCCGTCACGTCAGCCACAAAAAATTCAGCCAGACGATCCTGCTGTTTTAAACGACAACACTTTAGGTCCATTTCGCCATCCTAGATCCGCTCAGGATCTGGGACAGCCCCAAACTTTTGCTTTTTGGGCCTCTGGCGAGGGCGTTGCTTGGTTGGGGGCGGGCCAGTTTTTTTCGGCCACACAAGACATGCCAGTTCACGGGGGCGGATGGCCGGCTGTTTGGGAAAAGCAGCCGGCCGTGCCAGCGATTGTCATGGTGACTTTGCGAGCCTCGCGGGAAAATATTATGGACTTGCGGTGACTATTTTGTATGCTAACGTTTGTTAGTTAGTAATACTAAGGGAGGATTCGGCTTTGATAAAAGCTGCGCCGAAATGGATTGTGTTTTTTGGGTTGCTTGCTGTAACTGGGTGCAGTTCATCGGGAAACGGTGTGTTAGCCGACCAGAATCAAGCGACTGTTTCATCATTCGTCCAGATTGGCAGCACAACCGAAGACCAAGTTCGTGCTAAATATGGCGACCCTTCCACAACAGAGTTTCTGGCTAATGGAGATGCTGTGTGGACCTATAACTACACACATTTAGAAAGCGACCCGCAGAATTTCATCCCACTCGCTGGTTTACTGGTTGCCGGAAACCACGGTTTCAAAAAAGAACTAACTTTAGAGTTTGACAGCAACAAGAAGCTGAAAAGCTATAGCTGGAACAATTCACCGGTGACAAACTCAACCGGAATTTTCGGTTAAGATTTCGGTTTTGAACGGGTAACACCAGCACGCCTCGGAGGTGTGCTGGATACGCCGTTGCATATAGGCGCGCCGGCATCGGTTTGTCCTGCCGCGTTGAAATCTCCGCTCTTTGGGCCCTATCCGTTCATGATACCGAGCCTGGGGATTTCGATCGCCGGGCAGCGGTCCATCACCACGTTCAGCCCGGCCTCGCGCGCCTGCCGGGCTGCGTCCTCGTTGATCACGCCGAGCTGCATCCACACCGATTTCGCGCCGAGGCGGATGGCGTCGCGCACCGGCTCTTCCACCAAGGCCGAATTGCGGAACAGATCGACCATGTCGAGCGGCGCGGCCTCATCAAGGCTGGCGACCACCCGTTGGCCGAGAATCTCCTGGCCGGCGAGGCCGGGATTCACCGGAGTCACGTCGAACCCCTGGCGCAGCAGGAAATCCATCACGTGGTAAGAGAGACGCGCAGGTTTGTTAGAGGCGCCCACAAGGGCGATGCGCCGCGTGCGCAGCAGCAGGTCGCGGATTTCGGCGTCGGTCATGGTTGTTCCTTTCAGGCAAGTAATAAGCAAGCGCTTCTTTTTGTGAACAAAAAGAAGCAAAAAAACTTTATTTATGCCGAGCCATGGGCGTTGGCGCGGACACAGCCTCAGGCCCAGCATAACAGAAGTTTTTGGTGCCGCTTTTTTCAAAAAGCGGCTGCTTTCTTCCTTCCGCAAGCACGTTGCTCTAAGCCGGACGCATGAAACGCGGATTGCTGGCCTGCGCCTTGCTCTCGGCCCTCACTTTTTTCCTCTGGGCGGGACCGAACGAACCTCAGGCTGGTGATGTGACGATGCCGGCCGGCAAATTCCAGTCTTTGTCGTACGCGCCGGGTCGGGCCCGGCAGGTGGAAGCGGATCTGCGGCTGATCGCCACGCAAGCGGATGGCATCCGCACCGCTTCGGCGCGCGAAGGCAACATCGCCGCGCTAGCCAAACAGGCGGGGCTGAAACTATGGCTTGGCATCCGGCTCGGCGCTGATCCGCAAGACAACGCCAAGGAAATCGCCGCCGGCATCGCCGCCGCCAACGCGTATCCCGGCACCGTCACCCGTGTCGTCGTCGGCAGCGAGGTGCTGCGCCGCGGCGATCTGCCGGTGAACGAGTTGATCGCCGACATCGATGAAATGCGGGCGCGGGTGAAACAGCCGGTTTCCTATGCCGACAGCCCCGCTATCTGGCGAAAATTCCCGCAGGTCGCGGCGCATGTGGATGTGGTGACGGTTGATTTTGTGCCTTACCGGGAGGGGCGGCCTTTGGATGTCGATGCGTCCCTTGCCGGGATCCGCGCGACCATCGCTTCGTTCAGGCAACGTTTCCCGGACAAGGAGATTTCCGTCGGCGCGGCGGGCTGGCCGAGCCGCGGCCGCTGGCGCAAGGCAGCCGCGCCGAGCCGGGTGAACGAGGCGGTGTTCTGGCGCAATTTCGTCACCTTCGCGCATCAAGACAAGGTCGATTACAACCTGACCGAGGCGTTCGATCGGAATGGGGCCTACCAGGATACGGGCGTGGCCGGCGCCAGTTGGGGCTTGTGGACCGCGCAGCGGGCGCTGAAATTCCCCCTGCAGGGGCCGGTGGTGGAGCATCCGGACTGGCGCTGGTACGCCGCGCTCGGCGCGCTGATGGGCAGCCTGCTGTTCGGCGCCGTCGGCTTTCGCAATCCAAGGCTGGCCGTGCCCGCTTTCATGCTCGGCAATGGCTTTGCCATCGCCTGCATCGGCACGCTGCCGGTGCTGTATGATGACGGGGCGCGCCTGGCGGCGGCGGTCAATCTGCCCCTTCAGGCGGTGTTCGCGTTCATGGTGATCCGCCGCGCCGATGCTATGTTGTCCGGGGCACAGCCGCAGCCCAAGGCGCGGCATCTCTTCAGCTATGAATCGCTGTGGTTCGCCTTCCTCGCAGGTGCGGCGCTTTCCCAGGCGCTGCTGGTGTTCGACGGGCGCTACCGCGACGCGCCGCTGCCGGCCTTCATCATTCCCGCGATCGCCGCCTTGTTTCGGCTCTGGACCAAAGACCTTCCCCGGGCATCGGGCTGGGTGGAAATGGGCGCCGCTTGCGCTTTGGCGCTGCTGGCGATCGCCGATGTGGGGATCGAGGGCGCGAAAAATCTGGATTTCGTAACGTGGAACCTGGCGGCGCTGCTGCTGGCGGCGCCGGTTCTGATGGGAAGAAAGGAAGCGCTACTTTTTGTGAACAAAAAGTAGCAAAAAACTTTGTTAACTGGGCCCGTGCGGTTGCAACGCCTCAGGCCCGGCATAACAGAAGTTTTTGCGCCGCTTTTTTCAAAAAGCGGCCACTTTCTTTCTTACTCTTCGATCTTCGCGGCCGGCGCGCTGACCGGGGTGAACGGCGAGGGGCTGCCCGCCTCGTTTAGCATTTCGATGCGGCCGGTGATCTGGCCGCCATCTTCCACCTGCAGGCGGCGGCAGCGGGCGGTGCCGAGCACGCGGCCGGAGGCGCGCACGATCAGCGACTGGCGGGCGACCAACGTGCCGTCGATGGTGCCGGCGACTTCCGCTTCTTCGACCTCGACCTCGCCCTTGAACATGCCGCCATGGGTGATCGAAAGCTCGGCGAGGCCGTTGATCATGTTCGCCTCGACGGTGCCTTCGACGACCAGGCGTTCGGCGTCCTGCACGGTGCCCTGCACGCTGATGCCGCGGCCGACCACCAAAGTGCGGCGGGCGCCTTCCGCGGCCGGGCTGCTGCCGGCGCCGAGATTGGCGCGCAGCGGTGAGGCGGAGGCGGCTTGCGTGGCCGGGGTTGCCGGCGTGGCCGGAAGCGGGGGCGCGAAGGGGGAGCGGGCCATGGCGGTTTCCTTAACAGCTGATGATTGCACGGGGGCCGCCTCGCTGCTGGCGGGCGGCCTGGTAAACACTTTGTCGCGCGGCGTCGGAGCGGCGGCCGCCGGACTCGGTACGTCAGGCTTACGTCTGTTGAACACGCGATCTCCCGGGTTCTAGCGTCGTCGAGGGGAGCTAGCATGCGGCGCCGTGGCGGGACAACACCTGTCGCAGCCTGCGCCTATGGTGAGCGCGGGCGCGGAATGCTATCGGCGGCGGGCAATTCTTACGAAAGGATGACCCGCTTGGCCGTCACACGCTTTGATATCGCCGGGATTGGCAACGCCATCGTCGATTTTTTACTGCCGACGAATGACGAATTTTTAAATCGGCACGATATGCCAAAGGGCGCGATGTCGCTGATCGACGCCGACCGCGCCATGAAACTGACCGCGGCGATGCAGGGCGGAATCACCGCATCCGGCGGTTCGGTGGCCAATAGCTGCGCGGTGGCGGCCGCACTCGGCGCGCGCGTGGCGTTTCTCGGCAAGGTGGCGAAAGATGAAATGGGCGAGGCCTTCCGCCGTGAAATTTCCGGCCATGGCGTGCATTACGCCACGCCGCCTTTGGAGGCGGCGATTCCAACGGCGCGCTGCCTGATCCTCGTCACCCCGGACGGCCAGCGCACCATGAACACCTATCTCGGTGCGGGCGGCGAGTTCGGGATGGACGATCTCGACGAGACGATCATCATGGCCTCCGCCGTAACCTATCTGGAAGGCTATCTGTTCGACCCGCCGGCCGCGCAGGCGGCGTTCGCGGAGGCGGCGCGCATGGCGCGCGCGGTGGGCAACAAAACCGCGCTCTCGCTCTCCGACGCGTTCTGCGTGGACCGGCACCGCGGCAGCTTCCGCCGGCTGATCTCCCAGGGCGTGGACATTCTGTTCGCCAACGAAGCGGAAATCTGCAGCCTCTATCAGCGCAACGATTTCGCCGAGGCGGCGCAGGATGCCGCGCGGGAGATCCCGCTCGCGGTGCTGACGCGCAGCGAGGCGGGCAGCGTGATTTTGCATAACGGCACCCAAGTTGAGGTGGCCGCCGCGCCGGCCCAGGTGATCGACACGACCGGCGCGGGCGACGCTTACGCCGCCGGCTTCCTGGCCGCCTACACAAGAGGCGAGAGCCTGCATACCGCCGGCACGCTCGGCGCCAAGGCTGCGGCCATGGCGATCAGCCAGATGGGCGCCCGCCCGCCGGCCGCCGAACTGCGCACGCTGCTCGGTTAAGGAAGACAAAGGAAGGGAAGGAAGCGCTACTTTTTGTGAACAAAAAGTAGCAAAAAAACTTTATTATGCTGGGGCATGGGCAATGTCAGCGACAACGCCCATGGCCCGGCATAAACAAAAGTTTTTGCGGCGCTTTTTTCAAAAAGCGCCTGCTTTCTTCCTTCCTACATTCCTAAAATCGCCCGCACCGCGGCCGCGTCCGGCGCGGCCAGCGCGGCTGCGGCGATGGCGGTGCATTCGGCGAAGTTCAGCGCGCGGATGGCTTTTTTGACGCGCGGCACGGCGGCGCCGTGCATGGAGAGTTGGCGCACGCCGAGGCCGAGCAGCAAAGGCGTGATTTTTTCGCGCGCCGCCAGTTCGCCGCAGAGCGACACGGGAATATGGGCGTCGCGGGCGGCTTGCGCGGTCATGTGCAGCAGGCGCAGCACGGCCGGCTCCAGCGGGTCGTAGAGTTTGCCCGCGGCGGGCAGGCAGCGGTCGCTGGCCAAAGCGTACATGGTAAGATCGTTGGTGCCGATGCTGAAGAACGCCGCCTCGGCCGCGAGTTGGGGGGCGGACAAAGCGGCGGCGGGGGTTTCGATCATGATGCCGAGCGGCGGCTTTTGCGCTGCCATGGCGATGCCCCGGCGTTTCAGGCGGTGCCAGACGCGGTCGAGCGCGGCGCGCACCTCCCGCAATTCGGCGCAGAGCGAGACCATCGGCAGCATGATGCGCACCGGCCCGGCGGCGCCGGCGCGCAGGATCGCGGCGAGCTGGGTCTCCAGCAGCGCTGGATGGTGCAGCAGCAGGCGGATGCCGCGCCGGCCGAGCGCCGGGTTGGGCTCCGGCGGTTGCGGCAGATAGGTGTTGAGCGCCTCGATATCCTTGTCCGAGCCCCAGTCCAGCAGGCGGATGGTGACCGGCTCGCCCTCCATGGCGGCGATGATTTCGGTATAGAGCCGGGTTTGCGTGTCTTCGTCCGGCAGGCGCTCGCGATTCATGAACATGAACTCGCTGCGCAGCAGGCCGATGCCGTGCGCGCCCGATTGCGCGATCAGCGGCAGCTCGAAGGGCAGCTCCAGATTGGCCTGCAGTTCGATGGTCACATGGTCGCGGGTTTCCGCCGGCAAATGTTGCAGCCGGGCCAGCTGGCGGCGGGTGCGGGTGGTCTCCGCGATCTTGCTGCGCGCCGCTTCGAGGCTCGCCGGGCTGGGGTTGAGAATGATCTCGCCGGTATCGCCATCGATGATGGCCGGGGTGCCGGGCGCGGCCGCCTCCAGCACGCCGGGGGCGCCGAGCACGGTGGGCACGCCCAGCGCGCGCAGCATCACGGCGGTATGGCTGTCCGCGCCGCCCTCGGCGGTGATGATGCCGGCGACCTGGTTGGGCCGGATCAGCGCG
This sequence comes from Acidocella sp., assembly GCF_035535915.1. Classification (GTDB taxonomy): domain Bacteria; phylum Pseudomonadota; class Alphaproteobacteria; order Acetobacterales; family Acetobacteraceae; genus Acidocella. The sequence goes on along the minus strand of NZ_DATLPB010000084.1, from coordinate 4,584 downwards.
GCGTCGGAGGGGTGCAATTCCTGCGCGACCAGGATGCTGCCCGGGGCGAGATCGCGGAAATTGCGGAACGGCTGGTGCGCGAGGTTGCGCAGGATGCGGCGGGCGATCTCGCGCACCTCTTCGGCGCGGCGCTGGCGGCCGGCATGATCCGATCCGGTGAGCGCCAGGATCGCCCCGGCCTGGGCGTCGGTCTCGTCGGACACTGCCGCCTCGGCATTGGCGAGGCCCTCCTTGATGCGTCGCTTGATGCCGCTGATCAGGCGGGAATGCCCAAGCATGTGCAGATAGGCATCGATCAGCGGTTCCAGTTCCGCCTGGCTATGTTCCGGCAGGCCGCTCAGCCGGGCCTTCAATTTGCCGAGCTGGTGGCGGGAACGGGCGAGCGCCTCTTCCAGCCGGGCGGTCTCGGCGGGCACGTCGGCCACGGCGATGCGGCTGTGCGTGACGGCGAGTTCAGGCTCGGTGGCCTCATAGACCGGGCCGATGGCGATCCCGGTGCCAACCGCTTGGCCGTGAAAGCGCGTCTCTAAAGGGTGTTGCACGCGTGATTGCATAAACTAATCAAATCACAGCGCGATTTGATTACAAGCGTGAGAATATGATTGTTATGAATCAATCAAGTTCCGGCCATTCATGAGCGTTGCAGCGACACGCCCAAGCGCGTGGATCAGGACCCTAGTCGGTCTCGTGAAAGCCGGCTTCGATCAGCGCGGCGATGGCGTCCAGGGCCTCTTTGGCGTCGAATCCGTCGGCGGTGAGCAGCACCGTGCTGCCGGGGCCGGCACCGAGCATCATCAGCCCCATGATGGAGCGGGCGGAAACCGACTGGCCATCCTTGGCGACCTCGACCGTGGCGCTGAAGCGCTCGGCCAGGGTAACAAGCTTGGCGGCGGCGCGGGCGTGCAGACCGCGCCGGTTGACGATGCCGATCTCCATGGCCACCGAACCGGTATCGCTCATGATTTATTCCGCGGCGCGCTGCGGCAAAACAAGCTGGGTCTCGTGTGCGGAGCAGATATATTTCCGTCCGGCGGCCTCGGCGCACTGCACTGCCTCGGGCAAAGCCTGGGTGCCGCGGATTTTCGCCAGCTTCACCAGCATCGGCAGGTTTACGCCGCCGATGATCTCGATGCCCGGCTGGCACGCCATGGACATCGCCAGATTGCTGGGGGTGCCGCCGAACATGTCGGTCAGCAGAATCACGCCATCGCCGGAATCGACCTCGGAGATGCGGCTGGCGATTTCGGCACGCTGGCTTTCGAATTCCGCGTCCGATTCGACGCACACCGTGGCCACGTCTTTTTGTTTGCCGACGACATGCTCCATGGCCTCGCGTAGCGCATTGGCCAGCGTGCCGTGGGTTACAATAACCATACCGATCATGGTGAAAAAATCATTCCTTGGCGTCCATCATCAGCCTGGTTCGAGCGGAGTCGAAACTTCCGGCTTCGCGGTGGGTAACGCCAACCCGCCATCCCGCTGCGCCTAGATAGGCACTTAATTTCTCAATCATATACACAGATCTGTGTTGCCCGCCGGTACATCCGATACAGATTGTTGCATATTTTTTTCCTTCCTGCACGAAGCGCGGCAATAAAAATTTTACAAGTTCGGCGATTTTGGAGAAATATGCCGCAAAATCAGGGTCATTTTCGATAAAGTTGCCGATTTCGGGGTCCCGGCCGTTCAGCGGGCGCAGGGCGGGATCGTAATACGGGTTACGCAGGAAGCGTGCATCGAAGACCAGGTCTGCTTCCCGCGGGAGGCCGGCGGGGTAGGCGAAGGAGATCAGCGCCACCGATAGCCCGGGCGCGTCGGCGCCGAAATTCTGGTCGACGATGGCGCGCAGCCGCGGCAGGGGCAGATGCGACGTGTCGATCAGCAGGTCGGCGCCGTGCGCCAGCGGCAAGGTCAGTTCCCGCTCCAGCCTTATGCCCTCGGCCACCGTGCCGGCTTGCGCCAGCGGGTGGCGGCGGCGGGTTTCCGAATAGCGGCGCAGCAGCACTTCGTCCGAAGCGGCGGCGAAGACCAGGGTTGGGGTCAGGCAAGGGTTTTCCCGCAGGCGCTGCAGCTTGAGCAGCACCGTGTCGGCGGCGAACCCGCGCGACCGCGAATCCACGCCGACCGCGAGATTGCCCTTGGCCTGCAGCGCGAGGTCCTCGAGCGTGTCGAGCGGCGGGTTGTCCATGGTCTCGAAGCCGAGATCCTCCAACGCGCGCAAAATCGAGATCTTGCCCGCGCCGGACAGGCCGGTGACCAGCACAACGGCGCGCTTCTCTCTCATGGCGCGAACGCCCCCGCCGCCTGGGCGACGCGCCCGCAGGCCGCCTCCAGGGCCAGGGCCACGCGCGCCGGCGCGGACGGGTGCAGCGGGTCGATGGTGACGCAAGGGAGGCCGAGCGCGGGGTCTTGTTCGGGCAGCGGCAGGCGCAGGGTGGACACCCCCAGCCGGACCACGAGGCGCGGCGTGGCCGCCGCCAGGAACGGCAGGCGGAAAATTCCGAGCCCGCGCACCTCCAGCAGGCCGGCCAAAGCGGCGGGCGCGCGGGCCAGGTGGTCCTCGACGATCACCTGGTCGTCGGCGACGAGCTGGAATCCGTAATCGAGCAGCCGGAGCAGCAGGTCGGATTTGCCAGCACCGGGCGGGCCGGTGAGCAAAACCGCGTCATAACCATCCGGACCAGGCCGGGCGGCGCAGGAAGCGTGCAAACGCATGGCGGGAATGTGGCAAGTTTTTGGCGGGGATGAAAGAGGAAACCGGCGCGGCGCGTGTTAAAGAAAGTGGCCGCTTTTTGAAAAAAGCGGCGCAAAAACTTTTGTTTTACGCTGGCTTGAGGCGGTGAAACCGCACGGGCGCAAATTAACAAAGTTTTTTTGCTACTTTTTGTTCACAAAAAGTAGCCTTCTCCTTCACTTACTAACCAGCCGGCGCGCCGTCTTCCTTGCGCAACACGTCCAGCGGCAGCAGCGCGCCGTCGCGTTCGAAATGCCAGAAGGTCCAGCCATTGCAGGACGGGGCGTTCATCACCGCCGCGCCCACCTGATGGATGGAGCCGCGATGGGCGCCGGAAATCAGCGAGCCTTCCGCGGTGATCTCGGCGGCGAAGCGGCGTTGCTTGTCCATCAGCTGCGTGCCGGGGCGCAGGATGCCGCGTTCGACGAAGCTGCCGAAGGCGATGCGCGGCGCCTCGCGCCCGGTCGGCGGGGCGATCACCGCGCTCGAGGGCGCGCGCGTTTCGGCTTTCAGCCGGCCCCAGGCCGCCTCGACATAGGCCGGGTGCCGCTCGATGCCGATGAAATGCCGGTGCAGGCGTTTGGCGACCGCCGCGGTGGTGCCGGTGCCGAGGAACGGGTCGACGATGATGTCCCCCGGGCTGGTGGAAGACAGGATCACCCGGTGCAGCAGCGCTTCGGGCTTCTGGGTCGGGTGCAGTTTCAGCCCATGCACGTTGCGCAACCGTTCGGCGCCGGTGCAGAGCGGCATGGTCCAGTCGCTGCGCATCTGCAGATCGTCGTTGAGCGCCTTCATGGCCTGGTAGTTGAATTTGTAACGCGACTCTTTGGACTTCGCGGCCCAGATCATCGTCTCATGCGCGTTGGTGAAGCGCCGGCCGCGGAAATTGGGCATCGGGTTGGTTTTGCGCCAGATCACGTCATTGAGGATCCAGAAGCCGAGATCCTGCAAAATCGCGCCGATGCGGAAAATATTGTGGTAGCTGCCGATCACCCAGAGCGTGCCGTCCTTGCGCAGGATGCGGCGGCATTCGCCGAGCCACTCGCGGGTGAAGGCGTCGTAGGTGGCGAAATCGGCGAACCGGTCCCAGTCCTCGTCGACGCCGTCGACCAGGCTGTCATCGGGACGCCGCAGCTCCCCGCGCAATTGCAGGTTATAAGGCGGGTCTGCGAAGACGCAGTTCACCGACGCGTCCGGCAACATGCGGAGCATGTTGCCGGCATCGCCGAGCAGGATCTGGTCAAGCGGCAGTTCGCGCAGGACTTCCACGGGCAAGGCAAACCCTCAAATTTGGTATTCCCCGCCTAACTGGCGGGGCCGCCGTAGTCACGTCAACTCCGCAACGAGGCTTTCCGCCGTCGGGTCGGGCGCCTGCAGCAGGGCGCCGAACCCGGCGCGGTGATGGCAGGTCGGGCCGTGCCGGCGGAGCGCGTCGCGGTGCTGGGCGACGGCATAGCCGGCATTCTGCGCCCAGCCATAGAGCGGGTAGCGGGCATGGAGCCGGCGCATCAGCGCGTCGCGCAGCTCCTTGGCGGCGATCGAGGCGGCGGCGATCGAGAGGCTGAGCCCGTCACCGCCGACCAGAGCGGTGCAGGGCAGGGCGATGCCGGGCACGCGGTTGCCGTCGACCAGCACATGGTCGGGGGCGACCGGCAGCGCGGCGATGGCCCGGCGCATCGCCAGCAGCGAGGCGTGCAGGATGTTGAGCCGGGCGATCTCCGGCACCGAGGCCGCGCCGAAGGCGATAAAGGCGCCGGACTCCTGCAGCGCGGCCAAGGCGGCGGCGCGGGCCGGGGCGGAGAGTTTCTTGGAATCGTCGATCCGCGCGGCGAGGCCCCGCGGCAGGCGGG
>NZ_DATLPB010000083.1:0-31042 GCF_035535915.1 Acidocella sp. | reverse complement strand
CACGGAAGAAAAACTGCGCAAGCGCGTGGAATTCGACTTCGAATACATCAAGACCTGGTCGTTCCTCCGCGACCTGAAAATCCTCGCCATGACCGTCCCTTCCGCCTTGTTTCCGCCCCAGGACAATGTGTGAGACCGCGGATCCATGAAGGGCCTTTTGATGACCGATGCTTCATGAGCCTTGCCTGTCAAAGCTGCAATATAAAGGTTTCTTTGTTGAATCCGCACCGTTTCGTTCCGACGTAAAAATTGCCGATTCGATGCAACAAGCGCCTGCGCCCATCGCACCACGCATGTCGCACCGTCTCGCTACCGGCAACAGACAGGAGTTCATGGATGACCAAATTCCTTCGCCTCACTTTCATCCTCGCAACGCTGCTCGGCATCGCGCCGATGCTCGCCGCCTGCCACACCACGGCCGGCTTCGGTCAGGATGTGTCGCAGGGTGGCCATGCCTTGACCAACAGCGCCAACGCCAACGCGCCAAATTCTCCGCACCCTTAAGCAAGCGGACGTTTCCCTCGGAAACTCCACACAGCATGTAACTATGTTACGCCAGCCACAGGAGATGATTGATGAACAAAGACCGTATCGAAGGCTCCGCCAAACAGGCCAAAGGCGCCGTCAAAAACGCCGCCGGCAAACTCACCGGCGACACCAAGCTGCAGTCCGAGGGAACGGCCGACAAAATCGAAGGAAAAGTGCAGAACGCTGTCGGCGGCTTGAAAGACAAGCTGAAAGAAAAATGAACTAACGAGAAGAAAGCAGCCGCTTTTTGAAAAAAGCGGCGCAAAAACTTTTGTTATGCTGGGCCCGAGGCGTTGAACCGGCACGGGCCCATAGTAAACAAAGTTTTTTTGCTACTTTTTGTTCACAAAAAGTAGCGCTTCCTTCCTTGCGCCAAGCGCAGAAAAAATTTGACAGACTCACGTCGCCCAAGGCTAGGGTTTTGCTCCTGAAACAGGGCGGACCAGGATGCCAAGCGACGTGGACGACCAGCCCCGGCTGATGATCTTGCTCGAAGCATGGTTGCGTTGTGCTTTGGCGTTCCTGCCGGTGTTGCTGCTCGTGGCCTGTGCTGGCTCGGGCGGATATGGCGGCCAGGCTCTTTATGCGCCCACGCATTACTATCCGCCGCCCGGGCCGCCAGACGATCCTTGGGGCCCCTATATCAACGAGGCGGCGGCGCGCTACGGCATTCCAGCGCAATGGATCCGCGCCGTGATGCAGCAGGAATCAGGCGGTGAGGAACAGGCGGTCTCGCCAGTCGGCGCGATGGGGCTGATGCAGCTGATGCCGGAGACCTATCAGATGCTGGAGGCGAGCGAAGGTTTGGGAACCGACCCGTTCGCTCCGCGCGACAACATCATGGCCGGCACCGCCTATATCAAACAGATGTACGACCGGTACGGCGCGCCGGGCTTTTTGGCCGCCTATAATGCCGGGCCGGAGGATCTCGACGCCTATCTCGCCGGCGCGCAGCCCTTGCCGGCGGAGACGGTGAATTATCTCGCCGACGTCACACCGAACCTCGGCACGCAAATCGCTTTCTCCGGCCCGCTGGCGAATTATGCCGCGGCGAATGCGGGGCCTGCCGGGCCGCCGAGCGAGGTGGATTTCGCCACCGGCTGCGACGTGAACGCGGCCTATGATCCTGAACATCCCTGCAGTGCGGCGACGCCGGCGCCAGGCGCCGGGCCCGTGGTGCTCGCCGTGAACGATATCGGCGCCGCGGCCGGCAGCTGCAACGCGAACGCCGCTTATGATCCGGATGCGCCTTGCACCGCCGGCCCTGCGGGGCAGACCGGCACGTGCAACCTGAATGCGGCTTACGATCCCTCAAGCCCCTGTGTGCCGGGACCGGCGCCACTGCCTGTCCCAGCGGCAACACAAATGGCCAGCGCCAGCGAAGCGGCATGCGACCCCGATGCGGCTTATGATCCGGGCCATCCTTGCCTCCCCGCCTCCGGCGGCGGCGCGGGTTCGCGAGGGCCCCCGCACCAACCTCGGATACCATCCGCCGTGGCAGCCGAATCAGCGCTCTACCAACCGGCAACAATACAAGCGCGCGCACCGGTGCTTACCGCGGCCATGGCGGTTGCCCCAGCGCATCCGGTCCGCACGGAGACACGCACGGAGACCACGGAGACATGGGCGATTCAGGTCGGCGCGTTTTCCACGCCGGGCCTGGCGCGGACCGTGGCCGAGGGCGCGCGGGCGCAATTGCCGGCCGAACTGCAGGCGACCGACATTGCCTTGCCCGCGACCACGCCATTCGGCGGGCTGGTGCTGTATCGGGCCCGGCTGGTGCATCTGTCCGCCGGTGAGGCACTCGCGGCATGTTCGGCGTTAAGCCGCCGGCAGCTGCCTTGCGTGGTGCTGCGCGGCTCCGCCTCCTAGCTGCCCCCCAGCCGCACGGGATCGTCGCGCGCCGGCGATCGATCCACACCCGCGCCATCACACGTGGATTGGAAAAAACACAACTCCACGCTGTTGCGATCATTTATTTTTGGGCTGGCATAGATAACGCCAGTGCCGTTTAGGTATGGCATTGAGAGATCGGCATTTTTCCGATCGTTGCATTTTCGGCGTATTCTCCCTGTTCCGTCAAGGGCGCGAAGCGCCGGCGAAGCCGGGTAAACCCCTTGACGGAACAGGGAAAATACGCAGACGCTCGGGATCGGAACAATGGCAGAAAGTATGCTTATCTATGCCAGTCCCTTTATTTTTTCTTGTCGCGACCGCTGGCAATTGGTGTTAAGCCTGCGCTGATCACTTGTCTTCTTGTTGAAGCTCCCTGCTTTCCGGACCGAGGAGGACTTGCCGTGATCGAAGCATTTTCGGTTGGTCGCGTGAACGGCAGACGGTTTTTCCTGGGGCGGGCTGCCGCTTTGGGTGCAATGGCGGCATTGCCGATGCCCGCCGCCCTGGCCGACACCACAATCCGCCTCCCGTTGCCCGGCGGCCCTGATACAAGGCAGCTCACCACCGAATTTCCCGAGAAGGGCGCGTTGGTTTTGCAGCGCGCGCGGCCACCGCTGCTGGAGACCCGTTTTGCCGTGTTCGACCAGGGCGTGCTGACACCGAACGATCAATTCTATGTGCGCTGGCACTTGCCGGTTATTCCGCCACAAGTCGATGTAACAACGTTCCGGCTGGTCGTGGACGGCCATGTGGCGCGGCCTTTGTCGCTGTCTCTCGCCGATCTTCTGACATTGCCGCGTCACGAGATCGTCGCCGTCAACCAATGCTCGGGAAATTCGCGCGGCCTCTTCCAACCCCGCGTGCCGGGCGGACAATGGGGAAACGGGGCCATGGGCAATGCGCGCTGGACAGGGTTTCGCCTGCGCGACCTGCTCGACCGCGCCGGCGTGCAATCGGGTGCCGTCCAGGTGCGCTTCAACGGCCTGGAGAGACCGGTGCTTCCCGCCACCCCCGAATTCAAGAAATCACTGTCCATCGACCATGCGCGTGACGGCGAGGTGATGGTCGCCTATCTCATGAACGGCACGCAAATGCCCCTGCTGAACGGATTTCCGCTGCGCCTGGTCGTGCCCGGCTGGTACTCCACTTACTGGACGAAAATGTTGTCGCACATTGAGGTGCTGGATCAGCCCGACGATAATTTCTGGATGAAAACCGCTTATCGCATACCCGACACGCCTGGCGCCGCTGTTTCGCCGACTGAAACGGGCTACAAAACCGTCCCCATCAACCGCATGAATCCACGCGCCTTCATCACCAATTTGCAGACCGGGGACATTGTGCAAGCCGGCGCAACCGTGCCCGTGCGCGGGATCGCCTTCGGCGGCGATTGCGGCGTCGCCGGCGTCAGCCTCTCGACCGATGGCGGCACCACCTGGCATGCCACCCAGCTTGGCCCCGATTCCGGAAAATACAGTTTCCGCCGCTGGCAAAGCAGCGTCACCGCGCCATCTTCCGGCGTACTCACGCTTAGCGTCCGCTGCACGAACACCAACCACGTCCCGCAGTCCTGGACACCGATCTGGAATCCGGGCGGCTATATGCGCAACGTCATCGAGACGACCACGCTGAACATCGCCTGATCGCGGCGCCCCCGCCGCGATCCGTTTCACGAGGTTTGCAAATGGCCCGCTTGAACAGAATTTTGCTTCCCGGCGCCCTGCTGGCATCGTGCCTGGCGCTCATCGCGGGCGGCTTCGCCGCGCGCGCTGCCGACCCGGCGCCGGCCAGCGTGACCGCCGCCGGCATCACCCTCACCTCGCAAAGCGCGACCTATCCGGCAGGCGCCGATCTGTTCCCCGGCGGCGCCGCGGCGCAGGCGACAAACGCCAATTGCCTTACGTGCCACTCGGCGGACATGATCCTCAATCAGCCGAACCTGACGAGAGCTGCTTGGCAGGGCGAAGTGATGAAAATGATCAAACTCTATGGAGCACCGATCGGCACGGCCGATGTTCCGGCGATCGTCGATTATCTGGTACAGACCAAGGGAAAACCCTGAGTACAGGGCCGATGCAGGGCCCGCTATGGAGGTTACGCATGACCTTTCGACCGAAATCGCTTGCCGGTTTGCTTTGGCTCGGCGTGTTCCTGATGTCGGGCGCCGGCCAGGCGCTGGCGGCTGGAGACGCGGCCAAAGGCCAGCAGGTCTTCCAGAGCCAGTGCGCCGCGTGCCACTCCACCAGCCCCGGCGTCACGCTGTTCGGGCCGAGCCTCGCAAGTGTTTACGGCAAGCCCGCGGCGCGCATGAAAGGCTATGCTTATTCACCGGCGCTCACCAATGCGCACCTGACCTGGACGGCGGATACGCTCAACAAATTCCTCACATCGCCGCAGAGCGACGTGCCCGGCACCAAAATGCCCTTCGCCGGCCTCTCGGACCCGACCCAACGCGCCGACGTGATCGCCTATCTGGCGCAATTGGCCGGCCCTCAGAAATAGGCACCGCATAGCCGCGCCAGCGCCTGACCCATAGCGCGCGGTGCGGAGCATTCGTGATCAGCGCCGGTGCCGATCCCCCGGGATTCAGCGCCGGCGGCATGGCGACATCGCGCCGCACATGATGCGTCCGGACCGTAACGGGACGAGATCTTCAGCCTCCGGACGCGTCAGGGAAAGAATTCAACGCCACTGTAGATCGCGGTGGGATGACCAATGGTTGCCGGGCTCGGCCGCATGAGCGGCACGGCGGCGCTGTGAGCCTGGGCGGCAAACGGTGCCAGGGCAATGGCCAAAGCCAGGGCCAGAAGAACTTTGCAAGTGAGCGACATGGACGAAGCCTTTAGCTTATGGAGGCGAGAAGCAGGAGAGGATGCCGCAGCAAAAATCTTCACAAAACGTATCATCGCATTGCTCCTCGCCTTGGGACGGCATGAGAACGGCGACCGCCAGTCGATCGCGGCGACGTCCTTCGACAAACCCGGACTATATGCCGGCGGAGCGTTGCGTCTTGTAAAAAGCGATGCCAGAGCAATCGGTTTTTTGCCTCGTCTCACCCTGGATGCGCGGGGTGCCGACAAAAAAGCGCGATGGCGACAATCCCCCTATCGTTCGCCGGCTCAAAAAGGCAGAATAGACGAAACATGAGGCCATGGCCGGCGGCGAGACCGGTCAAGCAACATCTGTTTCATGCCGCAAAAAGACGTGCCGGTACCCGAAAGCGCATCTGGCGCTCCGGAGCAGAAGCTCCTTTTGTCGAGCCTGCCGCCCAGCGCGGCGCAAAAACGGCTCGCCCTCGCCGTCGTCTTTTTTCTGGTCGCCGCCTTTTTCATTACGGTGGGCCCCCTTTCTCTCCTGCAACCGCCGCGGGTCACTGACTTTGTTCCCGCCTATGCCGCCGCGATATTCGGCAACAACCTGATCACGGCGGTTTTGCTGTTTGCGCAATTCTCGATCCTGAGAACCTGGGCCGTTCTCGTCATATCCAGCGGCTATTTTTTCACGGCGCTGATCGTCATTCCCTGGATGTTGACCTTTCCCGGCGCGTTTGCCCCCGAAGGGCTGCTCGACGCCGGGCTGCGCAGCTCGACATGGCTCTACATGCTGTGGCATTCGGGCTTTTCGCTGTTCGTGATCGTGTATGCACTCATGAAGCATGCCGGCACGGCCAAGCAGACCTGGACGACCTCACATTACCCCGTCGTAATCTCCAGCGTCGCGGTCATCGCTTTGGTGGGCCTCGCGACTTTTCTCGTGACCGCGAACGCGATGTCGCTCCCGGCACTGACGCACAATATCGATGAGCTCGCCCCGGACTGGAAATATGCCGCCGGATTCACGGTGCTCATGAGCGTGATCGCCATCGTGACCCTCTGGATCCGACAGCCATCCGTCCTCGATCTGTGGTTGATGGTGGTGATGTGCTCGTACGTGATCGAGGTCCTGCTGATCAGGTTTCCCGTACCGGGCCGCTTTACCGTCGGCTGGTATGCCGGCCGGGTTTTCGGGCTCTTGTCCGGCAGCCTCGTCCTGATTGTTCTGCTCTATGAGATCACGACGCTTTACAGCCGGCTGCTCCATGCCGTCCTCACACAGCGCCGCGAACACGAGGCGCGGCTGATGACCGGGAATGCCGTCGCCGCCATGATCGCGCACGAGGTCAAGCAGCCCTTGGCCGGCATGGTCATGAGCGCCTCGGCCGGCCTCCGATGGCTCGACCGTGCGGCGCCCGATCTCGGCGAAGCCAAGGCCGCGCTCAAGAGAGTCACGGCCGATGGGCATCGCGCGGGCGCGGTCATCGACAGCATTCGGTCGCTTTTCAAGGGAGAGGTCAAAAGCCGAACACCGTGCGATATGAATCGGCTGATCGAGGATGCGCTTTTTTTCCTGCATGGCGATCTGCAGAAACACCGCATCACCGTCGACGCCCCATCCAATGCGCGGCTGCCCGCGGTGACCGGGGAGGCCATCCAATTGCGCCAGGTGCTTTTGAACCTGATGACAAATGCCATCGATTCGATGGCGACCAGCGCGGGCCCTCGTATCCTGGCCGTGCACACCGCGCTGCAGGATGGCGAGGTTCTGGTCTCCGTTGCGGATACCGGGGCAGGCATCGCACCGAAAGACATAGAGGGCATGTTCAACCCTCTGTTCACGACGAAACCAATGGGCATGGGGATGGGCTTGTCGATCTGCCGCTCGATCCTTGACAGCCACGATAGCCGCTTGTGGGTTGCCCCGAACATTCCTCACGGGGCGGTGTTCCAGTTTGTCCTTCAGCCCGACGCCGCCTCAGCCGCCGGCACACCGATTACCACCGAGCCGGCGTGAGCAACAATCTCCCGCCGGCGTTGCCAAGTCAGCATTTTGTCTCCTCGGCATGAGAATAAAGCCTCTTGTTAAAAATGTAGCCTAAGCTACATATGGTGCAAATGCCGCGGGGACTCATGAGCGACTATCTCGATCTGACGAAACCATCACTCACGGAGCAAACCACGCGGGGCATTCGCGAGGTGCTGGCGGGACGGCGGGGCGGATTGGGCTCGGCCCTGCTGTTTGCCGGCCCCGCGGTGATCGTCTCCATCGCCTACATGGACCCGGGCAATTACGCCACCAACATCCAGGCCGGCGCGGCGTTCGGCTACAACCTGCTCTGGGTGGTCGTACTGGCGAGCCTGATCGGCATGCTGTTCCAGGCGCTGTCGGCCAAGCTCGGCATCGTGACCGGGAAGAATCTCGCCGAGATGTGCCGCGCGCAATTTCCGCTGCCGGTCGTCTATGCGATGTGGGCGGCCAGTGAGATTTCCGCCATGGCGACCGACCTCGCGGAGTTCCTTGGCGGCGCGATCGGGCTGTCGCTGCTGTTCAAGCTGCCGCTGCTCGGCGGCATGGTGGTGGCGGCGCTGGTCACCTATGGCATTCTGCTGTTCGACCGCCGCGGCTTCCGCCCGATCGAACTCATCATCGGCGCCCTCGTCAGCGTCGTCGGCCTGTGCTTTCTCATTGAGATGTTCATCGCCCCCGTCGCCTGGGGCCAGGCCGGGCTGCACAGCGTCGTGCCCTCACTGCCGAATGCCCAAGCCCTGACCATTGCCGTCGGCATGATCGGCGCCACCATCATGCCGCATGCCGTATATCTGCATTCGGGGCTCGCCCAGGCGCGCGTGCCCGGCCGGGACATCACGGAGCGCCGGGCCTTGCTGCGCTTCTCGAACCGGGAATGCATCATCGCCCTCGGCGCCGCCGGCGCGGTCAACATGGCGATGGTGATCATGGCCTCCGCCGCCTTCCATGCCGGCCATCCCGATGTCGCGGAAATCGAGACCGCCTATCATACGCTGACACCGCTGCTCGGCGCCGGGGCGGCGGCGGTGTTCCTCGTCTCGCTGATGGCCTCGGGCATTTCCAGCGCCGCCGTCGGCACCATGGCGGGGCAGATGATCATGCAGGGCTTTGTCGGCTTCCGCATCCCCCTCGCGGTGCGGCGCCTGGTGACCATGCTGCCGGCTTTCGTGGTCGTCGGCCTCGGCGTCAATGCCACCTCCGCGCTGATCGTCAGCCAGGTGGTCCTGTCTTTCGCCTTGCCGCTGCCGATGATCGCGCTGGTGCTGTTCACCCGCCGGCGCGACCTGATGGGCGAGTTCGCCAACAGTCGCCTGCTCGGTGCGTTGGCGGTCTCCGGCACCGCGGTGATCCTCGCGCTGAACACCGTGCTGTTGCTGCAGACTTTCGGTGTGCCGGTCCCCTTCCTTTCCGCCGGCTAGAGCCGGATGATTTTAGATCGAATCGCGTAGCGATCCGCTCTAAAATCTGAATCCGTCTCTAGATATAAGGCCGAGCGCCGCGAACCTGAGCTCACACCAGCTTTTGTGCCGCTTTTTTAAGAAAGCGGCTGCTTCCTCGCGTCATGCCATCTAAAAAAACGTCCCCCTGCCCTCCAAATTTCGTTCTATAATGATCGATCTTGATAAGGCTTCTCGCGGCGCAAGCGATCGCTGGAGCGGAAAGGACGAGTGATGCACCATGACGTGCTGATCGTCGGGGCCGGGCCCACCGGATTGGTGCTGGCGCTATGGCTGGTGAAACAGGGCGTCCGTCCCCGTATCATCGACAGGAATGCCGGCCCCGCCACCACCTCTCACTCTCTTTCCGTGCAAGCCCGCACACTGGAACTCTACCGACAACTGAATCTCGCCGACGCTGTGGTCGCCCGCGGCCACAAGGTGCCGGCGGTCAATTTCTGGGTCAAAGGCGCCCCGGAGGCGCGCCTGCTTTTCGAAAAGATTGGCGGCGAAGAAACCCCCTACCCGTTTCTGCTGATCTTTCCGCAGGCCGAGCACGAGCGGCTGCTGCTCGAATGGCTGGAACAAGCCGGCGTTACCGTGGAGCGGCAGCACGAATTGCTCGGTTTTACCGACCATGGCAGCCATATAACGGCGCATATCCAAAGCCCAAACGGCGAGGAATTTTATACGACCCGGTTCATCGCCGGTTGCGACGGCGCCAAATCCACCGTGCGCGAGAGCCTGGGCATCGGCTTTGCCGGCCGCAATTATGAGCGGCTTTACTACGCCGCGGACATCACGGGCAGCGGCCCGGCCTTCGATGGCGAACTGCATATCGACCTCGACGAAGCGGATTTTCTCGCACTCTTTCCCTTGCCCACCCCAGGCCGGGCCCGGCTGCTCGGAACGCTGCGCGACGAACGGGCGGCCCGCGCGGAGACGCTGACATTCGCCGATGTCAGCGCCCGCCCGATCCGGCATTTTCAGTTGCAAAATACCGTGGAGACCTGGTTCTCGACCTTTGTCGTAAATCAGCGGGTCTGCGCCCAGATGCGCAAGGGGGCGGCGTTCCTGCTCGGCGACGCGGCCCATATCCACACCCCGGCCGGGGGCCAGGGCATGAATACCGGCATCGGCGACGCCATCAACCTGGCGTGGAAACTCGCTGCGGTGCTGCACGGCCAGGCCCCGGCCAGCTTGCTGGACAGCTATGAGGGCGAGCGCATCCGGTTCGCACGGCGCCTGGTGGCGACGACCGACCGGGGATTCCGCTTCGCCACCACCCCCGGCATGTTCGCCGACCTGCTGCGCACCCGGCTGATGCCGCCTTTGCTGGCACGCATGACGCGTTTCGAGGCGATGTGCAGCTATCTGTTCCGCACCGTGTCACAGATCAATGTGAACTACCGCGGCAGCCCCCTAAGCCGGGGCATGGCCGTGGAGGTACATAGCGGCGACCGGCTTCCCTGGGTACAAATGGAGGACGGGCTGGATAACCTGACCAGCCTGTGCGCCCTGAACTGGCAAGTCCATGTCTACGGCAAGGCCGAGGCGGACCTCACCGCCTGGTGCCTGGCCCGCGAGATTCCGCTGCATCTGTTCCCCTGGCGGGAAGCCTATGAGACGGCCGGACTGGAGCGCGACGCAGTGTATCTGCTGCGCCCCGACGGCTATGTTGGGGTGGCGGACCCATCCGGCTCGGTGATGGTGCTGGAGGATTACTGCGCCGACCTCGGCCTCGATTTCTGCAAAAAAGCGTCCCCCCAGGCGGCACAGCCGCGCGCGGAGTGAGAAAGAAAAGGAAGCACTACTTTTTGTGAACAAAAAGTAGCAAAAAAACTTTGTTATGCTGGGCCATGGGCTGTGTCGGCGACAACGCCCATGGCCCAGCATAAACAAAAGTTTTTGCGCCGCTTTTTTCAAAAAGCGGCCACTTTCTTGATCTTCCGCGCGCCTGTTGCTCTATGACCGCCATGGTTCAGAAAATTTTCCCCAGCCCGGCGGCGGCTCTGCAAGATGTGCTGTTCGACGGCATGACCATCATGTCCGGCGGGTTCGGCTATGCCGGCAACCCGGAAAGCCTGATCGCGGAGATTTTCCGCGCCGGCACCAAAGACCTCACAATCATCTCCAACAATTGCGGCAACGAGAATTTCGGCCTTTGGTTTCTGCTCACGCAACGGCAGATCCGCAAAGCCATCTGCTCCTATCTCGGCGTGAACCGGTTGTTCCAGGCGCAATGCCTGGCCGGCGACGTGGAGCTGGAACTGACGCCGCAAGGCACGATGGCCGAACGCATCCGCGCCGGCGGCGCCGGCATTCCGGCCTTCTATACCCGCACCGGGGCCGGCACTTTGGTGGCGCAAGGCAAGCCCGTGGAAGAATTCGAGGGACAGCTTTACATCCGCGAGACCTGGCTACGGGCGGACCTGTCGATCGTGAAAGCCTGGCGCGGCGATCCGGCGGGCAATCTCGTCTTCCGCAAGACCGCGCGCAATTTCAACCCGGAAATGGCCACGGCAGGGAAAATCACCATCGCCGAGGTGGAAGAAATCGTCGAAGCCGGAGCGCTCGACCCGGACCAGATCCATACGCCCGGCATCTATGTAGACCGGCTGGTGCAAAGCACGATCAATGAAAAACGCATCGGCGAACTGACCACACGGCCGCGCCAGGCGTAAAAAGGAAGCAAGCAGCCAGGCTGTATCGCCACAACGCCCATGCCCTCCGGGGCTATTCCAACGGTGCTACGCACTGCCGGAACCTTCAGCCCCTCCGCCCAGCATAAATCAAAGTTTTTTTGCTACTTTTTGTTCACAAAAAGTAGCGCTTGCTTTCTCATTCTTCTTCACAAATACCCCGTCCCGGCCTCGCGGGCGAAGCGTTCCGGGTCGCCCTCCCAGATGATGCGCGCATGTTCCAGCACATAGACGCGGTCGGCATGGGGCAACGCGAAGGTCACGTTCTGCTCGGCGAGCAGCACGGTAATCGGCGTGGTGTTGCGCAGCAATTCCAGCGCCCGCGAAATCTGTTCCAGGATCACCGGGGCGAGGCCCAGCGTCGGCTCGTCCAGCAGCAGGAATTTCGGCCGCATCATCAGCGCGCGAGCGATTGCCAGCATTTGCTGCTCGCCGCCCGAGAGGGTCTTGGCCGCCTGCTCCTGCCGGCGGCGCAGGATCGGGAACAGTTCGAACAGCCAGTCAAGCTGATTGGCGCTCTCCTCCGGCGGCAGATGCCAGCCGCCGAGATCGAGATTTTCCCGCACGCTCATATCGCCGAAGAGCTGCCGCGTTTCGGCGCATTGCACGATGCCGGCGCGGGCGATGGAGGCGGCGCTGCGCCCACTTAAGGATTCTCCGCCCCATTTGATGGCGCCGGAATAAGGCACAAGGCCGGAAATGGCGTTGAACAAGGTGGTTTTGCCGGCGCCGTTCAGGCCGACCACGGAGACGAATTCCCCCTCCTTCACGTGCAGCGACACTTTGTCCAGCGCCTGCGCCTTGCCGTAGAGCACGCTGACATCGGCGACCTCCAGCAGCGGCGGCCCGGCTTTCTGGCTGATCTGCGGCCGCGCGGCGGTTTCGATGGCGCCGCCGAGATAGACCCGGCGCACCGTTTCGTTGCGCATCACCTCTTCGGCCGTGCCCTCGGCGACATATTCGCCCAGATACATGGCCAGCACGCGGTCCGCCATGGCCGCGACGCTCTTCACATTATGGTCGACGAGCAGCACCGCCCTGCCATCATCGCGAAACCCCTCGATCAAGGCCGAGAAGCTTTTGACCTCATGGGACGTGAGGCCGGCAAAGGGCTCATCCACCAGCACGAGCCTGGGGTTGCGGGCGATCGCTTTCGCCAGCTCCATGCGGCGCAAATCCGCGAAGGGCAGCGTCGAGGGATAGCGGTCGAGCACGCGGTCCAGCTCCACACGGGCGGCGATTTCGCGCGCCTTGCGGTCCACCGCGCGGTCATGCATCAGCCGCAGCAGGGAATCCGGCAGCAGGCCGAGCTTGATGTTCTCCAACACCGTCTGCCGGTGCAGCGGGCGGGAATGCTGGAACACGATGCCCACCCCCGCCCGCGCCACGCGATGCGAAGGCCAGCCGGCGACCTCCGTGCCTTCAAGCCGGATCGACCCGGCATTGGGCTTGATGATGCCCATGATCAGCTTCATCACAGTCGATTTACCCGAGCCGTTCGGGCCGATCAGGCCGAGAATTTCCCCCGGCATGATGCGAAAGCCGAGATCCTTCACCGCCACCAGGCCGCCGAAACGCTTGGTCAGCCCGCTCACATTCAGGCAGGCCTCGTTGATCACCACGTCACGCATCAAACACTCCTCGCGCGGTGCAAAAGACCGAGAAACCCGTCGGGGAAAAACAAGATCACCGCAAGCGCGACGGCCGCGACGACGAAATTGTTCAACTGCCCCAGAGGCCGCAGCAACTCGTTAGCGAGGATGATGAACACCGCACCGAGAATGCCGCCGAGAATGGTACGACGCCCGCCCAGCACGGCCATGATGATGATCTGCACGCCGATGGAAATATCGATGACCGTGTCCACCGAAACAGCGCCCATATAGAACACCAGCATGCCCCCGGTGAGGCCGGAGAACAACGCGCTGATGCAGAAGGCGGCGAATTTGTGCTTGGTGGTGTTGAAGCCGAGCGCGGCCGCCTCGGTCGCATCCTGGCCGCTCGCCTGCAAGATCAGCCCCAGCGCCGAGCGCGACAGGCCGTAAAGAATCAAGGCGCAAACGACGAGGAAGCCAAGTGCGTATTCGTAGTTTACGCCGGCGCTGATGGAAAGCACGCTCGGCACGGTCATGCCGATTTCTCCGCCGGTGAGGCCGGCGAAAATGACGATGAAATTCTGCAGCAACAGCACCGCGACCAAAGTGACAAGACCAAAATACGGCCCGGTGAGCCGCAGTGCCGGCAAGGCCAGCAGTGCCCCGCCCGCGACCGCCAGCAGCGCGCCGAATATCAGGCACACCAGGACCGGCAGGCCCGCCATGCTGTTGAGCATCGCCGCACCATAGGCGCCCAGCCCGATCAGCGCCGTGGGACCGAAATTCACTTCCCCCGCGAAGCCGAACAGCAGGTCCCAGCTCATCGCGAACACGCCGAAATAATAAGCAAGCGTGAGCACCCCGAGAAAATAGGCGGAAAGCCATAGCGGCGCGACCGAAGCGAACGCCACCAGAATCACGGCAAACCAGAAAGGCGGATGTTTTAGAAAATTCATTCTCTTCCCCTGGGAAGTCAGAAAGCGGCCGCTTTTTTTAAAAAGCGGCGCAAAAATTTTTGTTGACGCTGGGCCATGGGCGGTGAAACCGGCACGGGCCCAAAGTATCAAAGTTTTTTTGCTACTTTTTGTTCACAAAAAGTAGCCTTTCTCCTCCTTCTCTAACGCCGTCCGAGCAGCCCTTGCGGGCGGAGATAGACCACGATGACCAACAGCAGCAGCGCCGGAATCGGCCGCAAGGTCGGCGCCACCAGGTAAGCCGTGATCGTTTCCAGATACCCGACGACATAGGCGGCGATGAGCGAGCCGGAGACGCTGCCCAGGCCGCCCAGCACGACGATGGAGAAGGCGCTCGCCGTGAGCGTGCCGGTATTGGCCGGGCTGGTGCCGAGGAAAGAAGCCAGCAGCACGCCGGCAAGCCCCGCCAGAACGCCGTAAATCGTCCAAACCAGGAGGTAGATTTTGGAAAGCTCAAAACCGAGCATGGTGAGGCCGCGCGGGTTGATCGCCGCCGCCAACAGCGCCTTGCCGATGCGCGTGCGATTCACCAGCAGCCAGAGCAGACCGATCACCACCCAGCAGAGTACCGCGATCATGATCTCGTTGGTCGGCGTGCGCACCCCCGCGATCGACGTGACGCCGCGGATCAAAGGCCGCATCGCCACGGGATTGTCGGTGAACAGATAATCAAGGCCCGACTGGATCATGATGCCCCAGATCAGCGTGCCGGTGAGCACGAAAATCTCCGTCTCATCGGAGGCGATGGCTTTGGAGCGCTGGATCGACCGCACCACCACGAAATACGTGGCGTAGGCGGTCAGAAGCCCGGCCAGAATGCCGAGCAGCGTGCCGCCTACCGCACCAGCCGCGCTATTGCCCGCCACCAGCCAGCCCACCACCGCCGCCACCACCATGATGGCGCCATGCGAAAGATTCAGCACGCCGGAGACACCGAACATCAACGTGAAGCCGGTGGCGCCCAGCGCGTAAAGCGCACTGATCGCGAACCCATCAATGAGAATTTGCAGTAGAAGATGCATGCGCCCTCCCCGGATACGTACCCGTGCCGGTTGTTTCTGGTCCGGCGGGCGGCCTGTTCATCCCGGCCGCCACACCATGGCTATTCGTTGCGCCGTCTCTTTGTCGCGCCGGCTGCTATTGCGCGGCGAGCTTGATGAAGGACGGGAAGACCAGCTTGCCGTGGCAGATATTGCTCGGCCACACGCAAACCTGCTTGCCGTTCTGCCACTGGATATCGACGCCGGTGACGAAGCCCGGCCCCACTTTCATCGCATGGGTGAAAGGATCGTTCCTGCCGTAGAACTGCACGCGGCCGAGCGTGCCGACATAATTCGTCTGCTCCAGCGCCGTGACCATCTTGTCCGGATCCGTCGAGCCGGCCCGCTTCACCGCGTCGGCGATGATGAACACGTCGTCATAGGCCGTATACCCGTCATAAGCCGGCGTGGCGCCATAGCGTTTCTCGTAGGCCTCGGTGAAGGGAATGGTCTTCGGCGTGACGGCCACACCGGGGGCGGCGGCGCTGGCGGTGATCACCCCTTCCGTCGCGCCATGCGTATCATCCCAGAACGTGCTTGTCGTTGCCTGAGAACTTTGCCCGGCCATCGGGATCGGCACCTGCAGATCGTGCCATTGCACGGTCGGCTGCACGCCCACATGGCTGATGCCGGTCACGATCAGATTCGGATGCAACGCTTCGATATTGTTGAAAATCGGGGTGAAATCCGTGGTGTCCGGATTGAAGCGGACATGGCCGAGCACCTTCACGCCCTCTTTGGGCAGGCATTGCAGATATTCATCGTCGAGCGGCTTGGTCCAGGCCGCGTCCTCGCTCATCACCACCGCGCTCTGCACGTGATACGGCTTCACCAGCAGGTCGCCGATCCCGTCGCAAATGACATCCGCGAGCGCCTTGGAATTGATCCAGCCGTGAAACATGTATTTGTAGCGGTCATAGTTCGCATGGACCATTCCCGGAATGGCGGTGCTGGCGGCGCCGGGTGTGATGGTGGGCATATGCAGCCGCGCCGCCCAGGGTTCGACCGCCAGCGCCACTTCCGAAATATAGCTGGCGATCACCGCGTTCACATGGTCCTGGTTCACCGCACGCTGGAAGGCCCGCACCGCGTCGGAGGCCGAGGAATGATCGTCATAAACGAAAAGCTGGATCGGCTGCCCGTTGAACCCACCTTGGGCGTTGATCTGGTCTACCGCCAGTTGCGCCGCTTTGGTGAGTGATGCGCCGGCCACCGACGAAGCCTCGCCGATCACGCCGATTTTCAAAGGCGGCCCATCCGCCTTGGCGGGATGCAACCCGGCGCTGCTGAGCGCCAAAATCGCGGCCGCACCGGACACGCCGGACAACCATCTGGTCAAATGTTTGGATCGTTTCATATCGTCGCTCCCGCTCTCGTTTTTGTCGTTTTTCGGGTCTCGTATCGGCCTTGCTGGCGCCGGATGATCTCGAATTTCAGCCGCTTGAACTTCGCTCTCTGCGCATTTTTTGCATTGCGCTCGATAAACAACTCGATTTTTTATTTTTCACTCGTAACGCCACCGCGTTGAATATGTCAACGACATATGGCGACATATATTGCAGACGCCGGCCGCTTATTTGCGGTGCAGCATCATCCGCCGCCTTGGCCTTGCAAAATCGCGAGTTCGTATGACAAATCTTCTGCCCTTCCTTCACACCTTGCTCAGTTTTGCGGTCGCGTTCGTCCTCGGCACGCTGATCGGCGCCGAACGGCAATGGCGGCAGCGCTCAGCTGGGCTGCGCACCACGGTGCTGGTGGCGCTCGGCTCCGCGGCTTTCGCCCATCTGGGCGTGCAACTGGCCGGCCTGGACGGTTCCACGCGCATTGTCGCCTATATCGTGTCCGGCATGGGGTTCCTTGGCGCCGGCGTCATTTTAAAAGAGGGCGCGAACATACGCGGCCTCAACACCGCCGGCACGCTGTGGTGTGCGGCCGCGGTCGGCGCCTTTGCCGGCTGCGACTATCCGGCAGAGGCGACCGCGCTGACCATCTTCGTGCTGGCCGGCAACACGCTGCTGCGCCCCCTGGTGAATTATATCAACCGGATCCCCGTCGACGCCCGCTTCAGCGAGGCCCAATACACGGTCCATGCCATGTGCCGGCCCGAAGCGGTGGCCGATGTCCGCGATCTTTTGTTCGACATTCTGGAAACAGCGCATTATCCGGTGCGGGAAATCGCGCTGCTCACCGAAAATGAAGATATTGTCGAACTCGGCGCCACGCTGGTCGCGTCGAGCGCGCAGCTCGCGGAGTTGGACGAAGTGGTCATCCAGCTCGAACGCTCGCCTTTGGTGAAAAACGCGACCTGGACCTCCAGCCCAACCGGCTGACCGGGGCATGGTCACGGATATGTGAACCCGCTGGCGCGGGCATAATCGGCTTGCCGCTTTGCACAAAAACGAAAGAATCCAGAACAATTCTTGACACTCCCTGAAGAGAGCTTACCTTTCGAGAGACGCAAGTGAAGTTCGTGCTGACTCCGTCCGCCAGTCGGAATGTTGCGCAGCGGGCGGTTTCCTGAAAAACGAGCGGGAGCTCAACGCATGGGAAACGCACCGGAACTTTGGCTTTTGGTCGTCTATAGCTGCGGCGTTCTGGCGCTCGTGGCGGCGATGGTCGGCGGCTCCGCCATTCTGGGCCAGCGCCATGTGACGCGCGCGACGATCCAGCCCTTCGAGAGCGGCATCTTACCGACGGCGGATGCGCGCTTACGCTTTCCCATCCAGTTCTATCTCGTCGCCATGCTGTTCGTGGTGTTCGATCTTGAGAGCGTGTTCATTTATGCCTGGGCGGTGGCGCTCCGTCCGGCCGGATGGAACGGCTATCTCGCAATGCTCAGCTTCATCGTGATTCTGCTCGCGGCCCTCGCCTATCTCTGGCGCATCGGCGCCCTGGAATGGGGACCGCACGGCCGGCTGCGCCAAGCCGGCAATCTGCGGTGACGGCCGATGGCCGGGATCCTCAGCCGGACCCATGACGCTCCGCCGGCCGCCCCGCCGGCGGCGCATGGCTCGTTCACCGATGCGGTGCGGCGCAATCTGGTGCTGGGCAAATTGCAGGACATGGTGGCCTGGGGGCAGAAGAACTCCCTGTGGCCGTTCAATTTCGGGCTTTCCTGCTGCTACGTGGAAATGGCCACCTCCTTCACCAGCAAATTCGACATTGCGCGCTTCGGCTCCGAAGTGCTGCGCGCCACGCCGCGCGAGGCGGACGTGATCGTCATTTCCGGCACTGTGTTCGTGAAAATGGCGCCGGTGATCAAATATCTTTACGACCAGATGCTGGAGCCGCGCTGGGTGATCTCCATGGGCTCTTGCGCCAATTCCGGCGGCATGTACGACATTTACAGCGTGGTGCAGGGCGTCGACAGTTTCCTGCCCGTCGATGTCTATGTCCCCGGCTGTCCGCCCCGGCCCGACGCTTTGTTCGAGGGGCTGATGCTGCTGCAGAAGGCGGTGGCCAGCGACCGGCGGCCGCTGAGCTGGATGGTGGGGCCGCAAGGGGTGGTGCGCGCGCCCCGGCCGAGCCAGCGCGACGCCAAGCGCGCCTGGCGCCGACAGACGACCACGCTCGAGTCACCAGACCACGTGTGAGGGAGGGAGGCGATGTTGCAGACCGTGCCAGGCCGCATCGCCGATGCCCCGATTTTCCGCGAACTCGCGACAAGGCTCGGCGACGAGGCCTTCACGGTGCAGCACACGGCCGACGCCATCCCCACCGCCTGGGTCACGCCGGACCGTCTGCTGCAAACACTGCGAGTCCTCAAAAACGAAATCCCCAACCCGTACCGGATGCTGTTCGACCTCACCGCGATCGACGAGCGGTCGCGCATCCATCGCGAGGGCCAGCCGGCGGCCGATTTCACCGCAGTCTATCATCTGATCTCGTTCGGCCGTAACGAGGATCTCCGCCTCAAAGTGGCGCTCGCCGGCACCGCGCCGCATCTGCCCAGCATCAGCTTCCTGTGGGCCAACGCCAATTGGTACGAGCGCGAAGTGTGGGACATGTTCGGCATCGTATTCGACGATCATCCGCATCTCACCCGCATCCTCACGCCGCGCCATTGGAGCGGTCACGCGCTGCGCAAGGAGCATTACGCCCGCGCCACGGAAATGGGGGTCTATGATCTCACCGAAGACAAGGAGATCGCCGAACAGGAGGCGCTGCGTTTCCGTCCCGAGGAATGGGGCCTGAAGCGGCACAGCGAGACCAGCGATTTCATGTTCCTCAATATGGGGCCGAACCATCCCAGCGTGCACGGCGTGTTCCGCCTGGTGTTGCAGCTCGAGGGCGAGGAAATCGTCGACGTCGTGCCGGAAATCGGCTTCCATCATCGCGGCGCCGAGAAAATGGGCGAGCGGCAATCCTGGCACAGTTTCATCCCGTATACCGACCGCATCGATTATCTCAGCGGCGTGATGAATAATTTCCCCTACGTACTGGCGGTGGAACAGCTCGCCGGCATCACCATTCCGCCGCGCGCGCAAATGATCCGCGTGATGCTCGCCGAACTGTTCCGCATCATCAGCCATCTGGTGTTCTTCGGCACCATGTCGCAGGATGTCGGCCAGCTTTCCCCGGTCTTCTACATGTTCACCGACCGCGAGCGCGCCTTCGAGATCGTCGAAGCAATCTGCGGCTTCCGGATGCATCCCTCCTGGTTCCGCATCGGCGGCGTCGCCGCGGATCTTCCGCAGGGCTGGCAGAAACTGATTGCCGATTTCTGCGCCTATCTGCCGAAGCGGCTCGATGAATATGAGCGGCTGGTGATGCGCAACCGCATTTTCAAAGCCCGCGCGGTCGGCATCGGCGCCTATACGCTGGACGAGGCGATCGAATGGGGCGTGACCGGGCCGGGTTTGCGCGCCTGCGGCTTCGCGTGGGATTGCCGCAAGGCCCGCCCCTATTCCGGCTACGACCAGTTGGAGTTCGATGTGCCGACCGCCATCCATGGCGATTGCTATGACCGCGTGGTGGTGCATATCGAGGAAATGCGCCAGAGCCTGCGGATCATCCGCCAATGCCTGAACAACATGCCCGGCGGGGCCTACAAAGCCGACCACCCTTTAACAACGCCGCCGCCGCGGGCGCGCACGCTGCACGACATCGAAACGCTGATCACGCATTTTCTCAATGTCAGCTGGGGGCCGGTGATTCCGCCTGGCGAAGCCTGTTTCACCATCGAGGCGAGCAAGGGCATGAACGGCTATTATCTGGTCAGCGATGGTAACACGATGTCCTACCGCACGCGCATCCGCACCCCGTCTTTTCCGCATCTGCAAATGATCCCGCTGATCAGCCGCGGCAGTTTCGTCGCCGACCTGATCGCGCTGATCGGCAGCATCGATTTCGTGATGGCCGATGTCGACCGCTGACGCCCCGCCCCCCTTGAGCACCGAGGAAAGCGCGCACATCGCCGCACTCGCCGCGCATGGGGAAACGCCGCGCTCCGCCTGCATCGAGGCGCTCAAATATATCCAGTCGCGCCATGGCTGGGTGAATGACGACCGGCTCGCCGCCGCCGCGCCCCTGCTCGGCATGTCGGCTGCCGAGCTCGACAGCGTCGCCACCTTCTACAACCTGATTTTCCGCGAGCCTGTGGGCCGGCACGTGATTTTTCTCTGCGACAGCGTCTCGTGCTGGATCATGGGGCGGGAGCGCGTCTGCGCGAAGCTGCGCGAGCGCCTTGGCATTTCCCAAGGCGAGACCACGGCGGACGGCGCCTACACGCTGCTGCCGATTGTCTGCCTCGGCCATTGCGACCATGCCCCCGCGATGCTGATCGGCGAGACGCTGTACGGCGATGTCGATGCCGCACAATTCAATGGACTGTTCCCGCCGGGGGCACGCGGGCCATGACTGAAACGCCGCTTACCGCCAACATTCGACGTGGCGAAATAAGAGGTGGCGAACCGCTCGATCTCGACGCCTATGAACGCGCCGGCGGCTACCGCGCGGCGCGCCGTGCGGTGACGCAGATGACGCCGAAAGACGTGATCGACATCGTCACCCAATCCAAGCTGCGGGGCCGCGGCGGCGCCGGGTTTTCCACCGGCCTCAAATGGAGCCTGGTGCCCGCGCGCGACGCCGCGCCGCCGCCGCGTTATCTGGTGGTGAACGCGGATGAAATGGAACCCGGCACGTTCAAGGACCGGCTGCTGCTGGAAGGCGATCCGCACCAGATGATCGAGGCGGTCATCATCGCTGCTTACGCGATCCAGGCCGATATCGCCTATATTTTTCTGCGCGGCGAATATCATCTCGCCGCCCGGCGCCTGCAAAAGGCGATCGATGAGGCCACGGCGCGCCGCTATATCGGCCCGCATTGCTTCGGCGCGGATTTCGGCCTGGCGGTGCATCTGCACACCAGCGGCGGGCGCTATATTTGCGGCGAGGAAACCGCCTTGCTCACGGCGCTGGAAGGCTACCGCGCCATTCCCCGCGCCAAACCGCCCTTCCCGCAGATCAGCGGCCTGTGGGGCCGGCCCACCGTGGTCAATAATGTCGAAACCCTGTGCAACGTGCCGCATATTATCAACAATGGCGCGGCGTGGTTCATCGGCCTTGGCCTCGGTGCGGACAGCGGCACGAAGATTTTCGGCGCCAGCGGCCGCGTGCGCCGGCCCGGCACCTGGGAATTGCCGATGGGCACGCCACTCCGCGAAATCCTCGAAGACCACGCCGGCGGCATGCAGGAAGGTTACGAGCTGCGCGGCGTGTTGCCCGGCGGCGCCTCCACCGGCTTCATCATGGCAGCCGATCTCGACGTGGCGATGAATTATGCCGATATCGAGAAATGCGGCAGCCGGCTCGGCACCGGCGCGGTCATCGTGCTCGACCAGGGCACCTGCCCGGTCGGCATGCTGCGTAATCTCGAACATTTTTTCGCGCAGGAATCCTGCGGCTGGTGCACGCCCTGCCGCGACGGCCTGCCCTGGGTCGAACGTTTGCTGGCCGGCATCGAAGAGGGCGACGGGGCGGAGGCGGATCTCGTGATTCTCGAAGAGCATGTCGGCCTGCTCGGCCCCGGCCGCACCTTTTGCGCACATGCGCCGGGGGCGATGGCCCCGCTCGCCACCGGGCTGAAATATTTCCGTGCCGATTTCGAGCGGCATGTGCACGACAAACATTGTCCGTGGAGGTAGGCGATGGCGCGCATCCAGATCGACGGGCGAACCATCGAGGCCGATCCACGGCACAATCTGCTGCAAGTGGCGCTCGCGCACGGCATCGACCTGCCTTATTTCTGCTGGCATCCGGCTTTGGGCTCGGTCGGCGCCTGCCGGCAATGCGCCGTCAAGCAATTCTCCTCACCCGACGACCAGCATGGCAGGCTCGTCATGGCCTGCATGACGCCCGCCGCCGAGAACGCCCGCATCTCCGTAACCGATGCGGAAGCCGCCGCGTTTCGCGCCCGCGTGATCGAATGGATGATGACCAACCATCCGCATGATTGCCCGGTCTGCGAAGAAGGCGGCGAATGCCATTTGCAGGACATGACGGTGATGACCGGGCATGCCTATCGCCGCTACCGCTTCACCAAACGCACGCACCGCAACCAATATCTCGGCCCGTTCGTGAAGCATGAGATGAATCGCTGCATCGCCTGTTACCGCTGCGTGCGGTTTTACCGGGACTATGCCGGCGGCGACGATCTCGACGTTTATGCCGCCCACAACAACGTGTATTTCGGCCGCGCTGAAGATGGCGTGTTGCGCAGCCCGTTCAGCGGCAATCTTGTGGAAGTCTGCCCGACCGGCGTGTTCACCGACAAGCCGCTCTCCGCCGCCTATAACCGCAAATGGGATCTGCGCGGCGCGCCCTCCGTCTGCGTGCAGTGCGGCCATGGCTGCAACATTCAGGTGAGCGAGCGCGGCGGCCAAATACGGCGCATTCTCAACCGCTTCAACGCGCAGGTGAACGGTTATTTCCTCTGCGACCGCGGCCGCTTCGGCTATGGGTTCGCGAACGGCGCGCACCGCCCCACGTTGCCGATGATACGGGACGGTTCCGGCATGGTCCGGGCGGCGCCAAAAAAGCTTGCGCTCGAGCATTTGGCAACTTCGGCGCGCGAGAGCCGGAAAATCATCGGCATCGGCTCACCGCGCGCCTCGCTGGAAGCGAATTTCTGCCTGCGCGAACTGGTCGGCGCCGACTCCTTCTTTTCCGGCATGGCAGCCGCCGAGGCGGCGTGTGTGGGCGAAATTCTCAACGCCTACCGCGCCGGGCTGCCGGCGGCGCGCCTGGAGGAGATTGAAGCGGCCGATGCCGTTCTGGTGCTGGGCGAGGATGTCGCCAACACCGCGCCGCGCTTGGCACTGGCTTTGCGCCAGGCGGTGCGTTCCGCCGCGCACGAGGCCGCCGACCGGCTGAAACTCTCGCCCTGGCAGGACGCGGCAATCCGCATCGCCGCGCAGGAGGCCCGCGCGCCGCTCATCATCGCCTCGCCCTTCCCCACAGCGCTCGATGACATCGCCCACATCGTTCTCCCCACAACCCCGGCGCAGATGCTCGATTTCGCGCGGGCACTGCAGGTCGCGCTCGCCGCCGACGCCCCAGGCGGCGATGGCGATGTCGCCACCATCGCCCGGCTTTTGCACGCGGCGAAACGCCCCATCGTCGTCGCCGGCTGTGCGCTGGGTGTGCGGGCTCTGCCGGCCAGCGCCGCGATGATCGTGCAAGGGCTGCGGGCACGGAACATCGATGCGCGCCTGGCCTTCGCGGTGCCGGAATGCAACAGTTTGGGCCTTGCGATGATGCAGGCGCCCCCGATCGAAGCGGCGCTGCAAGCTGACGCCGGCGCCGTCATCGTTTTGGAAAACGACCTTGCCCGCCGCCTGGCGCCGCACGACATGGCCGCCTTGTTCGACGGCAAAAAGACCTTCGTGGTGCTCGACCATATCCCAACGCCGACCACCGCGCGGGCGGATGTCCTGCTCCCCTGCGCCAATTTCGCGGAATGCGAGGGCACTTACGTCAATGCCGAAGGGCGGGCGCAGCGTGGCTTCGCGGTGGCACCGCCGCCGGGCGACGCCGCCCCCGGCTGGGCCTGGCTGCGCGACCTCGCCGCCGCCCTCGGCCGCGCGAACCCGCCGCCGGATTTTGATGCCGTGATGCGCAGCCTCGCCGTGGCGCTGCCGGAATTTTCCGGCATTGAGGCGGCCGCGCCGGGCGCCTCGTTCCGCATCGCCGGGCAGCGTTTGCGCAGCGAGCCGCATCGCTATAGCGGCCGCACCGCCGTAGAGGCCGCGCGCACGGTGCATGAGCCGCAGGCATTCCAGCCGGAGGCCGCGCCGTTTACCGGCACGATGGAAGGCTATTACGGCGCCATGCCGGCCGCGTTGTTCCCGTTCTTCTGGGCGCCCGGCTGGAATTCCGGCCAATCCTTGCATAAATTCCAGGACGAAAGCGGGGCGATGCGCCTCGGCCCGTCGGGCGTGCGTCTGTTCGGCAAAATGGCCGCCACGCCCCTCGCCGCACCGGCGGCGCCACCGGAAGCGGCACCTGCCGACGGCACGCTTCTGCTGCTGCCGCAAGACCATGTTTTCGGCAGCGAGGAGTTGAGCGCGCGCGCGCCGGCGATCGCCGAGCTCATACAAGCCGCCTCACTCTGCGTCAGCGCGGCCGAGGCCGAGCGATTCGGTTTGCGCCAGAACATGCCGGCCACGCTCGCGATCGGCGCGGAAACAATGCGGCTGACCGTCAACATCGTCGCCGGCCTCAGCGCCGGCATCGCCACGGTGAGCGCCGGCTGGCCGCAAACCGCCTGGCTCTGCGGCCCAATGCGGGCCACGCCGCGCCCCGACAAGGCGGAGGCCGCGCCATGATCCTGCTTAATCTGCTCGATATTATCGGCATTCTTCTGGTTCTGGTCATCGCCGCAGCCGGGCTCACCTGGATCGAGCGGCGCCTGCTCGGCTTCTGGCAGGACCGCCGCGGCCCGAACCGCGTCGGCCCGTTCGGCTCGCTGCAGGTGCTGGCGGACATGCTGAAAATTCTCTTCAAGCAGGACTGGGTGCCGCCTTTCGCCGACCGCGCCCTCTTCGTGCTGGCGCCGGCAATGGTCATGGCGACGGCGCTGCTCGCCTTCGCGGTGGTACCGGTCACGCCATCCATCGGCATTGTCGGCAATCTCAATATCGGTGTGCTGTTCTTTCTCGCCGTCACTTCGCTCTCGGTCTATGGCGTGGTCCTCGCGGGCTGGTCGTCCAACAATAAATTCTCGCTCCTGGGCGGCATGCGCGCCACCGCGCAACTGGTCAGCTACGAAGTGTTCATGGGCCTGTCGCTGATCGGCGTGGTCATGCTCGCTGGCTCGTTCAGCCTCGCCGACATCGTGCGCGCGCAGCGCCATGTATGGTTCATCCTGCCGCAATTTCCGGGGTTTCTGCTGTTCCTCATCGCCGGCATCGCGGAGACGCACCGGCTGCCCTTCGACCTTCCGGAAGGCGAGAACGAACTCGGCGCCGGATTTCACACCGAATATTCCGGCATGAAATTCGGCATGTTCTTCATCGGCGAATATGTCGGCATCCTGGTGATCGCGGCGATGACCACCATTCTGTTCCTCGGCGGCTGGCAGGGGCCAATGCTGCCGCCGCTGCTCTGGTTCCTGGGCAAAACCGCTGTGCTCGTCGCCTTTTTCATCCTGCTGCGCGCCGCCTTGCCGCGGCCGCGCTACGACCAGCTGATGGCGCTCGGCTGGAAGCTCATGCTGCCGCTCTCTCTGCTCAACATCGCCGTCACCGGGGCGATCATGCTCGCCTGGCCCGGCGGATAGGAGAATTCCATGTTCAGCACGCTGCAAACACTCTGGCTGACCTTCCTGCATCTCTTTCACCGCAGCGAAACCGTGCAATATCCCGAGCAGAAACCCTATCTGGCGCCGCGTTATCGCGGCCGCATCGTGCTGACGCGCGACCCGGACGGCGCGGAACGTTGCGTCTCCTGCTATCTCTGCGCCGTGGCCTGCCCCGTGGCCTGCATCAGCCTGCAAAAGGCCGAGGAAGCCGGGCGCTGGTATCCGGAATATTTTCGCATCAATTTCTCCCGCTGCATTTTCTGCGGCTTTTGCGAAGAGGCCTGCCCGACCAACGCCATCCAGCTCACCCCGGATTTCGAAATGTGCGAATATGAGCGGCCGAACCTCGTATATGAAAAAGAGGATCTTCTGATCAACGGCACCGGCAAATATCCCGGCTATAATTTCTATCGTGTCTCCGGCCTGGCCATTCCGGGTAAGGACAAAGGCGAGGCGGAGCATGAGCGGCCACCGGTCGATATCCATTCCCTGCTACCTTAAGGAACGCGCCATGAGCACGACCTTCTATATCGCCGCCTTCGTCGCCTTGCTCGCCACGCTGCTCACCATCACCCGCACCAACGGCGTGCATGCGCTGCTTTACCTCATCGTCTCGCTGCTCGCCGTGGCCTTGGTCTTCTACACGCTGGGCGCCGGCTTCGCCGCTGCGCTGGAGGTCATCATCTATGCCGGCGCCATCATGGTGCTGTTCGTGTTCGTGGTGATGATGCTCAATCTCGGCGAAAAGGCGGCCGGCCGCGAAGCGCAATGGATCGCGCCGCAGATCTGGATCGGCCCCTCGATCCTCTCCGCCATTCTCGCTTTGCAGCTGCTGCTCACCCTGGCGCACCAGAAGGCCTGGCCGATCGCGCAGAACGCGGTGCCGCCTTCCCAGGTCGGCATCGTGCTGTTCGGCCCTTATCTGCTCTGCGTCGAGCTCGCCTCGATGCTGCTGCTCGCCGCCCTGGTCGGCGCCTATCACATCGCCCATGGCGAGGGAGGCATCGCGTCATGATGACCGCGCCCCTGCAGCATGCTCTGTATCTGGCGATTTTCCTGTTCGCGCTCGGCGTCACCGGCGTGCTGGTGCGGCGCAACCTGCTGTTCATTTTGATGTCGATTGAAATCATGCTGAACGCCGCGGGCCTTGCCTTCATCACCGCCGCCGCCCGCTGGGGCCAGGCTGACGGGCAGGTGATGTTCCTGTTCATTCTCTCGCTGGCCGCCGCCGAAGTTTCCGTGGGTCTTGCCTTGATCATCCGCATCCGCCACCGGCTCACCACGCTCGATGCCGATGCCGCCAACCTCATGCAAGGGTGACGCGCCATGGCGTTTCTCGTGCTGGTTCCGCTTCTGCCCTTGCTCGGTTCAGCTTTGCTGATCTTGAGCGAAGGGCGGCTGCCGCCGCGCCTCGTCGCCTTGGTTGGCGTCGGCAGCGTTGCTCTTTCAGCGGTCATTGCCACATGGCTCGCCATCGCCTTTCTCACCGGGCCAGACCAGCATGTCACGCTCACCCTCTGGCAATGGGTGCGCATCGGCGCGTTCGCGCCAACGGTCAGCCTCTATCTCGACCCGCTGTCGCTGGTGATGATGCTCGTCGTCACCATCATCGGTAGCCTGATTCTGCTTTACGCCGTGGATTTCATGGCCGGCGACGAAGGCTATAGCCGCTTCTTCGCCTATATGGACCTGTTCGTCGCGGCGATGCTGCTGCTGGTGCTGGCCGGCGACTTGTTGGCGCTCTATGTCGGCTGGGAGGGTGTCGGGCTGTGCAGCTATCTGCTCATCGGCTTCTGGTACCAGGACCCAGCCAACGGCCTCGCGGCGCGCAAAGCCTTCATCGTCACCCGCATCGGCGACACCGGCTTCATGCTCGGCCTGTTCCTCATTTTCACGCAATTGCACACGCTGCAAATCCAGCCCGTGCTGGCCCAGGCGCAAACCTCCTGGCACGTGGGCTCGCTGGCCGCCACGCTCGCCGCCGCCTTGCTGCTCACCGGCGCCATCGGCAAATCCGCGCAGGTGCCGCTACAAACCTGGCTGCCGGACGCCATGGCCGGCCCCACGCCGGTGAGCGCGCTGATCCATGCCGCCACCATGGTCACCGCCGGCGTCTATCTCATCGCCCGCACGCATACCCTGTTCGCCTTGGCGCCCGTCGTGCTCGCCGCCGTGGGCGTCATCGGCACCATCACCTTGCTCATCGCCGCCTTCGCCGCGCTGAACCAAAGCGACATCAAGCGCATCCTCGCTTATTCCACCATCAGCCAGATCGGCTACATGTTTCTCGCCCTCGGCGTCGGCGCCTGGAGCGCGGCCGTCTTTCACCTCATGGTGCATGCCTTCTTCAAGGCGCTGCTGTTCCTCGCTGCCGGCGCCATCACCATGCGGCTGCATCACGAGCATAACATCTTCCGCATGGGTGGGCTGGCCAAACGCTTGCCGCTCGCCTTCTGGAGTTTCCTCATCGGCAGCGCCTCGCTCGCCGCCCTGCCTTTGATCACCGCCGGGTTTTACAGCAAAGACGCCATTCTCTCCGCCGCCTGGGCGCAAGGGGGCGGCGCGCTTCTGCTCTGGCTCGGCGGCATCGTCACCGCCTTCGTCACCGCTTTGTATATTTTCCGCGCCGTCTTCATCGTGTTTTTCGGCCCGGCGAAAACCGAACCCTCCGGCCGCTATAGCTGGCGCGTGGCCGTGCCGCTCACACTGCTTTCGGTTCTGGCGCTGATCGGCGGCCTGGTGGAAACGCCGCCTGCCCTCGGCGGCATCACATTGTTTTCCCGCCTGCTGGCGCCGGTGTTTCCCAACGCCCCGCCGCCCGCGCCTGTCGCGCTCATCCTGTTCACCGCTTTCATCTCGCTCCTCGGCCTCGGCCTCGCCTACGCGCTGTACTGGCAGATCGGGCCGCGCTTCATCGCCTGGTCCAACAGCCCCGCCATCGCCGCCTGGCGCCGGTTTTTTGCTGAAGGCTGGGCGTTCGACGCGCTCTATCATCGCCTCGTGGTGGCGCCGTTCCTAGCGCTGGTGCGCGCCAACCGCGGGGATTTCATCGACCAGTTCTATACCGGCATCGCCTGGACCTGCCGCTGGCTGCATCAGCGCCTGGGCGCGCTGCAAACCGGGCGGATCCGCTGGTATGCCAGCTGGATCGCCGCCGGCTCGGTGGTCACCATCGCCGTCGCGGTGCTGCGATGATGCTGCTCTGGCTCATCCTCATCCCCTTCCTCGGCGGCATCCTCGCCTGGGCGTTTCGCGGCCCCCACGCGGATGCGCCACGCTGGGTCTCCATCGCCGCGCTGGCCCTGGATCTCCCCGTGCTGGCGCTCGCCTGCCGTGCGCCCTCCGGCGCCTGGCTCGGCCGCCTGAACCTGCCCTGGATCCCGCAGCTCGGCATCAATTTCGAGCTGGGGCTGGACGGGTTGAGCCTGCTCCTGGTGCTGCTCACGCTGCTGCTCGGGATTGTCTCGGTCATCATCTCCTGGACCGAGATCACCGAGCGCACCGGCTTTTTTCATTTCAACCTGATGATGTCGCTCACCGGCACCATCGCCGTGTTCCTGGCGCTGGACCTGTTCCTGTTCTTCTTCGCCTGGGAAGTGATGCTGGTGCCGATGTATTTCCTCATCGCCCTGTGGGGGCATGAGCGGCGCATTTACGCGGCGATCAAATTCTTTCTCTTCACCCAGGGCAGCGGGCTGCTGATGCTGGTCGCCATTCTGGCGCTGGCTTTCGTGCACCAGGCCAAAACCGGGGTTTTCACCTTCGACTATTTCGCCCTGCTCGGCACGCCTATGGCCTGGTCCACGGAATTCTGGATCATGCTCGGATTTTTCATCGCCTTTGCCGTGAAGCTCGCCGCCGTGCCGTTCCATAGCTGGCTGCCCGACGCGCATACCGAGGCGCCGACCGCCGGGTCCGTTCTGCTGGCCGCCGTTCTGCTGAAGGTGGGGGCCTACGGCCTGATCCGGTTCAACATGGCGCTGTTCCCCGAGGCCTCGAAGCACTTCGCCACGCCGATCATGGTGCTCGCGGTGATCGGCATCGTCTACGGGGCGGTGTGCGCGATCGGTCAGCGCGACGTGAAGCGGCTGGTGGCCTACTCCAGCGTGTCCCACCTCGGGTTCGTGGTGCTGGGGCTCTTCGCGCTCACCCAGCAGGCGGTGACCGGCGGGGTGCTGCAGATGGTGAACCACGGGTTGGCGACCGGCGCGCTGTTCCTGCTGGTGGGCATGGTCTATGACCGCACGCACACACGACAGCTGGACCAGCTGGGCGGGCTCGCGAGCGTGATGCCGTGGCTACTTGGCTTCTTCCTGTTCGCGGTCTTCGCGTCCGCCGGCCTGCCCGGGCTCAACGGCTTCGTCGGGGAGTTCCTGGTGATCGTGGGCACGTTCGCGATCAGCCACTGGCTGGGCGCCGTCGCTTCGATCGCGGTCGTGCTCGGCGCGATCTACCTGCTGTGGTCCTACCAGCGCGTGGCGTACGGCTCCGTACGGGACGAGCACCGCGGACTGCGCGACGTGTCGGCTCGCGAGGTCATGGTGATCGTGCCTGTGCTCGCGCTGTTGCTCGTGTTCGGCGTGTACCCGCGGCTCATGACCGATTCCGTCGACCCCGCGACGGCGCGCGTGATCGAACACGTCGCGCCGGACCATGCGACCGACGTCGTTCCCGGCGTCGAGGTCGCCGAACCGGGGAGCGGCGCATGATCGCCCTGCTGCTGCATCTCGCGCAGGCGGCGCCCGCGACGGGACCCGACGCCCCGATCCCCACGCCGGAGCTGGTGTTCCAGCCGATCCTGCCCGAGCTCGCGCTCTGTGCGGCGGGCATCCTGGGGATGCTGTACGAGGCGTTCGCGCGGCGGAGCAACCGCTCTATCCACCTGGGGATCGCGCTCGTCGGTCTGCTCGCGGCCGGCGTGACCGCGAGCAACCTGTGGAGCTGGACCGGCGCCCCATTGGTGCTGGGCGACGCGGTCGCGGTGGATCGGTTCTCGGTCGTCGCCACGATCGTGCTCGTGCTCGTCGCCGCGTTCGGCTGTGTATATGCCTGGCACGAGTCGGGCAGAGCCGAGGCGGTGTATCGCGGCGAGTTCTTCCCGTTGCTGCTGTTCGCGACCGCGGGGATGACCCTGATCGTGGCCGCCAACGACCTGATCGTCGTGTTCCTCGCGCTCGAGATCCTGTCGCTCTCGCTCTACGTGCTGACGGGGCTGTCGAACCGCG
>NZ_DATLPB010000082.1:0-7146 GCF_035535915.1 Acidocella sp. | reverse complement strand
TCCTGACG
Source organism: Acidocella sp. (assembly GCF_035535915.1). Lineage (GTDB taxonomy): Bacteria > Pseudomonadota > Alphaproteobacteria > Acetobacterales > Acetobacteraceae > Acidocella. Next base: position 7,138 of record NZ_DATLPB010000082.1, on the reverse strand, counting down.
GTCCTGTTGATGCCCCTGGCGCTGCTGGCCAGCTTCGAAGCGATCAAGGACCGGCAGAAGGAATATTACGCCTGGATGCTGGTCCTGATGACCGCGATGAACGGCGTGTTTCTCGCTCGCGATCTGCTCCTGTTCTACATCTTCTTCGAACTGACCCTGATCCCGATGTTCTTCATCATCGGCATCTGGGGCGGCCCGGAGCGCCGCTACGCCGCCGGGAAGTTCTTCCTCTTCACCTTTGGCGGGTCAGTCTTCACGCTGGCGGCGATCATTTACATGGGGATGAAGTTCGGGACCTTCGACATCATCAACGTTACCGCGAAAGCTCAAACGGATCTCAGCAGCACCGAGCGCTGGTGGATTCTGCTGGGATTGCTCGCCGGGCTTGCGGTGAAAGTGCCGCTATTTCCCGTGCACACGTGGCTGCCGCTGGCGCACACCGAAGCACCCACCGCCGGCAGCGTGATCCTGGCCGGCGTGCTGCTGAAGACCGGGGCCTACGGGCTGCTGCGCTTCGCCGTGCCGCTTTTTCCGCACGCCGCCACGGCGTTCGCGCCCACCGCCATGGCGCTCGGCGTCATCGCCATCATTTACGGCGCGCTGCTGGCCTTCGCCCAGGCGGATTTCAAGCGGCTGGTCGCCTATAGCAGCATCAGCCATCTCGGCTTTGTCCTGCTCGGCATTTACGCCTGGAACGCGCTGGCGTTGCAGGGCGTGGTGGTGCAGATGCTCGCCCACGGCATCAGCACCGGCGCGCTGTTCATCCTCGCCGGCGCTCTGCAGGAGCGGCTGCACACGCGCAATTTCGCGCAATTGGGCGGGCTCTGGGCCAGCCTGCCGCGCCTCTCCAGCCTGGGGCTGTTCTTCGCCATCGCCTCGCTTGGCCTGCCGGGCCTCGGCAATTTCATCGGCGAATTTCTCGTCCTGCTCGGCACCTGGCAGCGTCACCCGGTGTTCGCGGTCATCGGCGCGTTCGGCACCGTCACCGCCGCCGCTTACGCGCTGCTGCTGGTGCAACGCGCCTTCCATGGGCAACCGCGCAAAATCGAGGCGCCGGATTTGCGCGCCCGCCATATCGCCGTCATGGCCGGGCTGGCCGCCGCCATCATCTGGCTCGGCGTGAGCCCGCAGCCGGTGGTCGATACCGCCGCCCCCAGCCTGGCGGCGCTCCGGGCCAGCGCCGTCACGCTCGGCCCCGGAGCCCCATGATGGCCTCATCTATGATCTCATCCGCCCTGCCCTTCCTCATCCTGGCCGCCACGCCGGTCATCGTGATGCTGCTGATCGCGCATCGGCGCGACCATCGCCGCACCGCCAGCGTCACCGCGGCAGGGCTGGTCGCTTCGCTCGCCGCGATCCTTCTCGCCCGGTCCGCCGGCACGGCCACCCTCACCCCGCTCTTCCTGATCGACGGCTACACGCTGTTCTTTCTCTTCCTCATTCTCGCCTCGACGCTCGCCGTGCTGCTGCTCTCCTACAGCTACCTGGAACGCATGCATGACGGGCCTTACGACGAATATTACCTGCTCCTGCTGCTCACCGCCCTCGGCGCCGCCGCCCTGCTCGCCAGCCTGCATTTCGCCGCCTTCTTCCTCGGGCTGGAGACGCTGAGCCTGGGGCTGATCGGCCTCATCGCTTACCCCAGGCAACGCGAGCGCGCGCTGGAGGCCGGGCTTAAATATCTCATCCTCACCGGCGTCTCGTCCGCCTTCCTGCTCTTCGGCATGGCGCTGATCTATCTCGATTACGGCACCATGTCCTTCCCGGCACTCGGCCGGCTTTGGGACGCCTCGCCCGCTTCCGACATCTATGCCTATGCCGGCTTCGCGCTGCTGCTTACCGGCATCGGCTTCAAGCTCTCGCTGGTGCCGTTCCATATGTGGGCGCCGGACATTTACGAAGGTGCGCCGGCACCGGTGACGTCTTTGGTCGCCGTGGTCTCGAAGATCGCCATTTTCGCGCTGCTGTTCCGCTTCTTCGTGCTGCTCGACGGCTACCGCAGCCCGTCTTTGCTCTGGGTGCTGTCGCTGATCGCCATCCTGTCCATGCTCGCCGGCAATCTTCTCGCGCTGCTGCAGGACAATCTGAAACGCATCTTCGCCTATGCCTCGATCTCTCATGTCGGCTACGTGCTGGTCGCGCTGCTCGCCGGCAGCGCCACCGCTTTTGCCGCCGCCCTGACCTATCTCGCCGCCTACGCGGTGACGATGACCGGTGTGTTCGGAATCATCACGTTATTGTCGCAACCGGGCACCCTGCATGACGCCGACCGGCTCGAGACCTATCGCGGCCTGATGTGGGAACGCCCCTGGCTCGCCGGTGCCTTCACGGTGATGCTGCTCTCGCTCGCCGGTCTGCCGCCGACCATGGGCTTCATTGCCGAAGTCTATGTCATCGCCGCCGGTGTCGGCGCCTATCTGGCGCTGCCGCTGGCGGCGCTGATCATCGGCAGCGCCATCGGCCTGTATTACTATCTGCGCATCATCGTCGTCATGCTGTCCCCTGCGACCGGACGCGCCGCGCTTCCGGCCCGCGCGCGCCTCGGCGCCGCAACGGTATCGGTGTTGCTCGTTCTGCTCGTCTGGCTGGGCGTCTATCCCGCGCCGATGATCGCCGGAATTCAGCAGACCGTGGCGAGCTTGAGCTTCGTGCCAACATCGACACGGAACGCAAGCGATATTTTTGCACCGCAGCACAAGCCACCCGTGAAAGCGCTTGCCGCATCAAAAGCGCGCGACCGCAACATGTTCAATTTCTAATGTTGGCCAAACCGCCGGGCGCGCTATAAACTTCGCTCCCCCGCTTGCCTCGGACATGGACAGCCATCGTCCCCCAAGGCGAACGGCATGAATCGGATCATGCCAGAAATGATCAGGAGCAGTTCATGGAAACCCGCATTCGATCGATCCTTAAATATAAAGGGAACAAAGTCGTTACCGCCGTTCCGGAACAGACCATCGCCTCTTTCGCCGCCTTGCTCTACGCGCACAAGATCGGCGCCACGCCGGTGGTCGACGCCGAAAACCATCTCGTCGGCATCATTTCGGAGCGCGACGTGATCCGCGGCCTCATCGAACATGGCGCCGCCTTGCTGACGATGCCGGTCAAAGCCCTGATGACAAAGCTCGTCTCCACCTGCCAGCTCGACGACAAGATCGGTGACGTTCTGGAAATGATCACGCGGAACCGCACACGACATATTCCGGTGATCGATGACGGCAAGCTCGTGGGCCTGATCTCGATCGGTGACGTGGTCAACCAGTTGCTGGAGGAAGCGCGGTTCGAAGTGCATTCGCTGCGCACTTACATCACCACACCGTAGGCGTTAGAAAGGAAGCGCTTCTTTTTGTGAACAAAAAGAAGCAAAAAAACTTTGTTATGCTGGGCGGAGGGGCTGAAGGTTCCGGCGGTGCGTAGCACCGTTGGAATAGCCCCGGAGGGCATGGGCGTTGTCGGCGACAACGCCCATGGCCCAGCATAGTGAAAGTTTTTTGCGCCGCTTTTTTTCAAAAAAGCGGCTACTTTCTTTTACGCTCCAGGAATCATACCCATGGCCACGAACAACACCGCCGGCTTTGGACAGATTATTCTGGTCCTGCAAGGCGGCGGCGCACTTGGCGCCTATCAGGCCGGCGTGTACCAGGCCTTGCACGAGGCCGGCATTGAACCGGACTGGGTGATCGGCACATCGATCGGCGCCATCAATGCCGCCCTGATCGCCGGCAACGCCCCGCAAGACCGGGTGCCGCGGCTGCGCAGCTTCTGGCAGCGGGTCGGCTACAGCCTGCCGGCCAACCTCCTCGCCTCCTATCCCGGTGGCGGAAAAATGGCGCGGCTGATGACCATGATGCACGGGCTCGATGCCTTCTTCGTCCCCAACCCGACCGCCATGTTTGGCGGCGATTGGCCTTTGGCGGCGGAGAATGCCGGGCTCTACAGCACCGCGCCCTTGCGCCAGACATTGGCCGAACTCATCGATTTCGACGTGATCGCCCAACACAAGACGCGCATTTCCGTCGGCGCCGCCAATGTCGGCACCGCGCAGATGCATTATTTCGACAGCCGCGACATCGCCTTCCGGCTCGAACATGTGCTCGCCTCCGGAGCCTTGCCGCCGGCCTTCCCGCCGGTCCGCATCGATGGCGAATTATACTGGGATGGCGGCATCCTCTCCAACACGCCGCTGGAAGCGATTTTCGACACCAACCCACGGCGCGATTCACTGATCTTCTCAGTCCATGTGTGGAATCCCGATGGCGCGGAACCGCGCAGCATCGCCGAGGTGCTCAACCGCCAGAAAGACGTGCAATATGCCAGCCGCTCACGCAGCCAGGTGGCGCGGCAGCAACAGATCCACAGATTGCGCCATGTCGTCGCCGAACTGACCAAGCTGCTCCCCGCCGAGGAGCGCGCGCGTTTCGAGGTCCGCGCGTTGGCCGATTATGGCTGCCTCACCCGGATGCATGTGGTCGCCCTGCTGGCGCCGACCTTGCCCGATGAGGATTATGCCAAGGATATCGATTTCAGCGCCCGCGGCATTCGCGCCCGCTGGGATGCCGGTTACGCCCAAACCGCCCGGGCCCTCGCCGCAGCCCCCTGGACCGCCACGTGCGACCCGCTGGAAGGGGTGATCCTGCATCAGGTCGCGCCTTGAGACAGCAAGGAAAGCGCTTCTTTTTGTGAACAAAAAGAAGCAAAAAAACTTTGTTTAATTTGGGCCGTGCAGCTTCAACGCCTCTGGCCCAGCATAAACAAAAGTTTTTTGCGCCGCTTTTTTTCAAAAAAGCGGCCCCTTCCTTCCTAAAATCACGACGCCAGCATCGGCCCCTCGCACTCGGCCTCCTCGCCCTCAACCCGCAAGACCGGGGCGTTCGTCAGCACGATATGCACGAATTTCCCTGAGCCGAGCTGGGTGACGATGAGCTGCAAAAGCTGCTCCACGCCGCCAGCGGCAATAACGGGCGTCCCGGCGTGAGTGGCGCGCGCCGGGGCCTCGGCCCCGCGCGATACCGGCGCGACGAAACAATAACCGCGGCCGGGCACACTGCCGATAAACCGCGCCGTCTCCGTCTGATCGCCCAGCGCCTTGCGCAGGCTGGCGATGTTGACGCGAAGATTCGATTCCTCGACGGCGATGCCGGGCCAAACCCGCCGCATCAGCTCCTGTTTGGAAACGACCTCGCCGGGCCGTTCGATCAATGCCAGGAGAATATCCAGAGCCCGTCCCCCCAGGGCCACGAAATGGCCGAGCTTCTCGAGCCGCCGCTCCGCGGGCCAGAGGCGGAATGGCCCGAACGCCACGCTGTCGCCGTCTGCGGTCCGGGCTGGAAAAGTGATGATTTCAGCGGTCATGGGTCCCTCCCACATGCCCGATGGCGCGTTTCAGCGCGGTATCAGATATCCCGGCATAAACCGGCAATTCGGTCACGATTCCCGACATCGAAAATCACTCCCTTCGCCAAAGCGATGCCGGACTGCGCGGCAACCGCCTAGGGTCGGCAAATTTGCCGAAAAAGCGGCGGGTCAAAGTGCCGCTGACCGGCTACAAGCTTTGAAGGCGACGCTAACGCCGCCAGCAGGCCGGACGCCATTGGACGAAAGAACGCATGGCTACCCTGGAAGGTAGCGAACCGATCCGCGCGGCTTATGAACTCCGCTTAAGGGCGGAGCCGGTTATACCTTCGTCTAGGGTTGCGTGGCTCACTCACAGCCATGCGATCGGGCGCCGCTCTCAGGGACCGAAATAGCTGCAAGTATCGCCCTCGCTGTCGCGGTACACCGTAACCCTGAACAAGGCCGGGCATCTGCCCTCGAGCCGGCGCCAGATCCAGGCGGCGAGATTTTCCAGCGTCGCGGGCCCCAGATCGGCGACCTCGTCGAGAAAGCGATGGTCCAGCCCGTCGCGCACCTCCTCAATCAGGCGCGCCAGCTTGCCGAGGTCGAGCATCATGCCGCTCTGCGGATCCGGCACGCCACGCAGCGCCACTTCGGCCCGATAGGAATGGCCATGAATGCGCCGGCTCGGCTCCGCGTCGACCTCCCTCTGCAACGTGTGCGCCGCCTCGAAACGGAATTGCTTACTCAACTCATACATTAACGGATACCCAGAAATTTATGCGACTGCACCGAGAGGCGCCAATTCGGATGGGCCAGACAGTAGGCGATCGCCGCCTCGGTATGGGCCTGGCGCTCGGGCCCATCCATCGGCTGCAGAAGAAAATGCTGAAAATCAAGCCCTTCGAACCGTGTGGGCCAGGCTTGCTCCTGCGGAAACACGAGCTTGAGTTCATGCCCGGCGCGCACCGCCAAGGGCGCGTCGGCCTTGGGGCTGACGCAGATCCAGTCAAGCCCGTCCGGTGGCGCGATCGTGCCATTGGTCTCCACCGCGATCTCGAAGCCCTGCGCATGCAGCGCCTCGATCAGCGCCGTGTCGATCTGCAGCAGCGGCTCGCCGCCGGTCAGCACCACCAGCCGGTTCTGCGGCCCGCCCACCCAGGCGGCGGCAATGGCGGCCGCCAGTTGCGCGGCATCACCGAAGCGGCCGCCGCCGGTCCCGTCCACACCCACGAAATCGGTGTCGCAAAAGCGGCAGACGGCGCCGGCGCGATCCTCCTCACGCCCCGACCACAGGTTGCAGCCCGCGAAACGGCAAAACACCGCCGTCCGTCCGGCATTGCTGCCTTCCCCCTGCAAAGTGAGAAAGATCTCCTTAACCGCATAGCTCATGCGCCGCCCCTCGTTTCGCCCCGCCAAACCCTGAAGGCGTCCACGCTCGGCCCTCTCTTAGTGCCATTCGCCGGCATGGCAAAGATGGACAGGGGTTTCAGCGCCGGGACCGTCAAGGTACAAATCCATCATCTATTCTTCATACCATTCACAGAGCCTGTCGGCTAAACAGGCTCTGCACCGCGCGCCCACAGGCTGGCGCAATGCGCACGGCCTTCAATAAGCGCGGCTTTAGAGGCACATGATTGGGTGACGCTCAGAACAATCGGCAGCTTGAGCGGAGGTTCAGATTCATGACGGGATCCGGCGACAATATGGCTGACGCAGACATTTCCTTCACGGCGGCGCTGCGGACCGCCATTTCTTCAACCAGAGACCGGCGCGTCGCAGAAGACTTTCTCTTTTTGGAATT
>NZ_DATLPB010000081.1:0-170236 GCF_035535915.1 Acidocella sp. | reverse complement strand
CAGCATAACAAAAGTTTTTGCGGCGCTTTTTTCAAAAAGCGCCTGCTTCCTTACTTCAAGCTGACGGCGATAGCCTTGAACACAGCGGCCGGAACTGTACCACCATAGACTTTTTTCATCGGCGAATTGTTATCGTTGCCGACCCATACGGCGATGATGTCAGGCCCCGCATCGCCCACGAACCAGGCGTCGCGATAATCCTGCGTGGTTCCTGTCTTGCCCGCAGTGTAGAGGCCGGGGACGAAGGCAGCGGTTCCGGTGCCGTTCTGCACCACTTCGCGCATCATGGAAGCAACCTCTCCTGCCTGTTCGGGGCTGACGACCGCAACGGGCGACGGCGCGGCGTAGGGAACGCCGTTAATGGCGGTGACGCCATGGGGGGTGACGCGATTTCCGCCATTGAAGAACGTGGCATAGGCGCCGGCGAGCTGCATGACCCCGACCGCGCCGGTGCCGAGCGCCATGGTGGCGTCGTCCGGGAAATGATCGTCCAGGCCGAGCGCGCGGGCCAGAACGATGACGTGGCGTGCGCCGCCGGCGCGCAGCAGGATGCGAATGGCGACCGTGTTCATCGAATCGGCCAATGCCTCGGTCATGGTCACGTCGCCATGATAGATGCGCTCATCGTCCCGCGGATTGTAGCCGCGGAAATGCAGCGGCGCGTCGAGCACCTCGTCATCCGGCGACATGCCGGCGCGCAGGCCCGCCAGCCAGACGATCGGCTTGATGGCGGAGCCGGTTTGCCGGCGCGCCAGCACCGCGCGGTCATAGCCGTCGCGGTCCCCCACCCCGCCGACCAGCGCCCGCACAGCGCCGGTCCGGGCGTCCAGCACCACCACCGCGCCTTGGCTGACGCGCAGCGCAGCGCCCTGTTGCGCGATGGCGGAGGTTAAGGCCGCTTCGGCCACGGTCTGCAAGCCGGGGTCCAGGGTGGTGGTGAGGGTTACGTCCTGCCCTTCGGGAATCACCGCGCTATCATGTTGCATGACCCAGAGGGCGAACCAGGAATCCCGCAAGGCGGGGGAAGTGGCCTGGTCGAGCTGCTGCAAGGCGCTGTTTTCATCAGCCAGCGTGATGCGCTGGGTGGCCACCATGGCGTTCAGCACGTCCCGCGCCCGGTTGGAAGCGGCGTTGGGGTCGGCCAGCGGATTCAGGCTGGAGGGCGCTTTCGGCAGGCCGGCGAGGATCGCCGCCTGGGCGAGTGTGAGCCTGTTGGCGGGCACCCCGAAATAGAGCCGGGCGGCGGCATCAACGCCGTAAGCGCCTTCCCCGAGATAGACCCGGTTGAGATAGATGCCGAGAATTTCCGCCCTTGTGTAATGGTGGGCGAGCCACAGGCTCAACACCGCCTCCTGGACCTTGCGCCGCAGCGAGCGCTGGTCCGTGAGGAACAGGGTTTTGGCAACCTGCTGGGTGAGGGTTGAGCCGCCTTGCACGACGCGGCGCCGGACCGCGTCCAGCAATGCGGCGCGCGCCACGCCTTGCAGGTCGAAGGCGCCGTGATCCTCGAAACGACGGTCCTCGATGGCGATGAAGGCGCCGGGGACATAAGGCGGCAGGTCGCGGGGCAGCACGACGCGGCCGGCTTCATCGCCGAACCGGGCGACGAGATGCCCCTGCTGGTCATACAGGCGAATCGCCGGCCGCCGCGGCGTGGTGACCGCGCGCGACGGGTTGGGCATGTCCCAGGTGAAATAAAGCAACACCGAAGCGAGCGCGACGCCGCCCCAGATGGCGCCGATCACGGCGAAGCGGGCAACCGCGCCGAGCCTCTTCAGCCATGGGGGCGCTTTGGCGGGGATGGGTTGACGGCGGGCCATGATGCCCTGCTGCCAACCGCGCCGCGATCACGTCAATGGGGCATCACGGCATTGGCGAATGAGGGGGGAGGCTTTATAGAGCGGCCTCATGCGGGTGTGGCGGAATGGTAGACGCACCGGACTTAAAGTGACGTTGAGTGCCCACCGGGAAACCAGTGGAGTAGAACTGCTCAAAGTCGGGGGAACCTGTCACATGGCAATCCCGAGCCAAGCCCGGCGACGGGAAGGTGTAGAGACTAGACGGGCAGCACCTACGGCCATGCGCTATGGTGAAGGGATAGTCCAGACCACGAACCGGCCGGCAAAAAGATGCACCGGCCCGGGCGGCGAAAGCCGTGGTGGTACGAAAATCCGTTGGGCCCTAGGCCCGTGGGGGTTCAACTCCCCCCACCCGCACCAGCCGGCGGCCGGCGCGCCATTCGGCGCGCCACCTATCGCCAGCGGGTTTTCGGCTCAAGCCAGCGGAACGATGAAGCGCAGCCAGAAGCGGGTATCGTTGCCGCCGTAATTGCTCTGGGTCACGCCCCGCGTGAGGTAGGACTGCATGATGACCGGGCCGAAATCGTACCCGACCAGCAGGCCGAGCGCGAACTGGCTCTGCCGCTGATAGCCGTTGAACGGCGAGCTGGTGTCCGTGGAATAATACCCCACCGGGCCGAACGACCATTTGCCGAACGCCTTCGTCGCCGTGAGGTCGAGGTTGAGGAAGTTCGGGTTGGTGTGGCTGCTGATCTGGTTGCCGTAGATCAGATTGGCTGTGAGATTATAACCGTTCGCGGTGTAGCTGATGGCGACGCGCTGGTTGATGGACCCGGAATGGTCCGCGACCGAGCTGCTGACCCCCGAATAAAAGCCAAACAGATAGCTCACCCCCAGCCCGTTCCCGAGATCCCAGGCCAACTGCCCGGCGACCAACGGATTATACCAGCCGGCCGTGTAAGATCCCGGCGTGCCGGCGCCGACCAGAGGCGCTGCAACCAGCGCTTGTGCCCTGGCCCCGAGAAAATGATACGGCGTCGCCCAGACGATCAGCGGGATCGTGACGATCGCCGATGCGTTGCTCGGCGGCGTGCGCTGGCCATAGTCCGTGGTATCGGCGAAGTACCAGCCCTGCGGCAAAGGGGCGCCGGCTGCGTAGCCGATGGTTTCACCAGGCTGTGTCACGGACCCCGCCCAGGCGGCGCCCGGCAACATCATGGCCGCCATGGCGATGGGCGCGGAGACACCGAGCGTCATGCCGCGCCAAGAGACAGTGTTACGATATTTTATCGACATGTTTCCCCCCTTGACGACGCGCCCGGCAAACCGGAAACGCGTGATATCTTCATTCATTGTTGAAACAATTACTGATATCCGAACGGGCGATACCGAGGCACAACGAGCATAGACCGTGCCAATTGATAAATGCCTGATTTCATTTGTCAGTTGATACGACAAAGTTACAAAATGCGTGACATTTTGTGCCGTTGTGTCGAATCTGCAACGATGCCGACGTTTTCCGGCCGCGACGGACGCGGCCGGCTAACCGAGCTTCAGGAAAGCGGCCGCTCCCGGAAAAACCGGCGTGACATTATGCGCCGCCGGGCACTGAAACGCCGCCCCTGGCAGGCCGCTTCAGAAGCGCCGATAGATCAGATCATGCTGGTCGGCTTTGGCCTCGGCCTCCGCCATGTCGTTCATGCGCGCATGATGGGGCGAAAACCGGCAGACCGGGTCCGTGGCCGCCGCGTTGCCGGTGATGGCGAGCGCCTGGCAGCGGCAGCCGCCCCAGTCGATTTCCCGCATGGCGCATGAGGCGCAGGGCTCTTCCATCCATCCCGTGCCGCGAAACCGCGTGAAGGCCTCGCCATGCTCCCAGATATCGCGCAATGTGCGCTCTCCCGCCGTGTCGAACAGAAGGCCGGGAATGGTTTGCGCGGCATGACAGGGCAGAACACGGCCATCGGGCGCGATGTTCAGCATTTTCTGCCCCCAGCCGCCCATACAGGTCTTGGGAACCTCCGCGTAATAATCAGGCACGACATAATCGATGACCAATCGGCCCTTCAGGCTTTCACGCCGTTCGGCCACGAGGCGGTCCGCGTCTTCGAACTGTTCCCGCGTCGGCATGAGGGCGGCCCGGTTACGGAATGCCCAGCCATGATATTGCACATGGGCCACTTCGAGCCGGTCTGCGCCGAGTTCCACCGCGAGGTCGATGATCGCCGGCAATTCCTGCAAATTCTGGCGATGCACGACGGCGTTAATGGTCAATGACATGCCGGCTTGCGGCACCATGCGCGCGATGCTCAGCTTCTTCTCGTGCCCGTCTTTATAGTGGCCGATGCGATCGGCCGTTTCCGCGTTGGCGCCCTGGAGGCTGACCTGCACATGGCCGAGTCCCGCCGACGCCAATTCGCGCAGCTTCGCCTCGTTCAGCAGCACGGCCGAGGTGATTAGGTTGGCATAAAGCCCCTGCGCGGTGGCGTGCGCCACCAGCTGCGGCAGATCCTGACGGATCGTGGGCTCGCCGCCCGAAAAATGAATCTGCAGCACGCCGAGATCGGCGGCCTCCGCGATCACGCGCTCCCAGAATTGCGTGTCCCGCTCCTGCCCGGCCTTGAGCATTTCCACGGGGTTGGAACAATACGGGCATTGCAGCGGGCAACGATGCGTGAGTTCCGCCATCAGCGCCAGCGGGGGGGAGATCGCGTTCATGGCTGGATCAACCCTTGATCAAGCAATGTCTGCAGGAACACCATAACATCATTTCGAATCTCCTCGGCCGGCGCCGAGAAACGCGCCGACAAACGCTGAATGATGTCATCGACGGAAGACGCCGCATCGCATTCCGCGAGGATCGCATCGGCGATGTCATCCAGCACGATGATTTTTTCCGGCGCCATCAGAATCGGGACATTCCTGGCCTTGTCGAACTGCCGGCGCACGCCGCGCCGCAGCGCCGGGACAAAGGTGCTCGTGATCGTCACCGCGCGACGGACTCCGCCGCGGGTGCTGCGAGAAACGCGCCATGGGGAATATGCCCCGGCGCGACATAGGCACCATATAAACCATCCAGCTGCGCCCAGAGAACATCGCATTTGAAGCGCAGCGCCGCGAGCACCTTCTCCTGTTCCGCGCGCGTCTCCGCCCGCGTGAGAACATAGTTCAGCGCGAAATCGGCGTCGCGCGGCGCCTGATGGAGCCGGGCGTTGAAATAAGCCAAGGTCTCCTGCGACACGAAATCATAATGCGCCAGCATCCCCGACACGCGCTCGGCGATGATGGAGGGCGAAAACAATTCAGTCAGAGACGACGCCACCGCCTCGAGCAGGCTCCGGTCACGGACAAAATGCACATAGGCGTCGACGGCAAAGCGTGTGATGGGAAGAATACCGGCGGTCGATTCCACATAGGCCGGCTCCAGCCCCACCCCCGTGGCCAGCCGCAGCCACCGCGCGATTCCCCCGTCGCCCGGCTGCTCGCCGTCATGGTCGACCAGGCGCTGGCGCCAGATCCGCCGGTCATCGGCGCCGGGCAACCGGGAGACGATGATGGCGTCCTTTTTCGGAATTGAGCTCTGGTAATAATACCGGTTCAAGGCCCAGGCCTGAACTTGGCTCTGCGAACAGGCGCCGGAATGCAGCATGCGGTGAAACGGATGATGATTATGGTAATGACGCGCGCCGATATCGCGCAGCGCCTGCTCGAATTCCGCGTTGGTTAATTTTACGTTTGTTAATTTTTCCATCATAAAGTTATTTCCATTCCGTCCCAGGCAATATCCCAACCGTTCGCGCGCACCATTTCCGCCTCAGGCGAATCGTCACACAAGATCGGGTTTGTATTATTGATATGAATATATATTTTACGCCTGATTTTCGCCCCTGAAAAGGCCGCCAGGCTGCCATCGCGCCCGGAAAGGCTGACATGCCCCATCCGCGCCCCGGTCTTCGTGCCCACGCCGGCGACGATCATTTCATCATCCCGCCACAAGGTGCCATCGAAAAACACCGCATCCGCCGCCTCGAAACGACGCAGTATTTCCGGTGTGACCCGGGCACAGCCGGGCACGAAGAACAGCGTGCGGCCCGCTTTATCCCACAGCCGCAGCCCAACCACAGCCTGGGCGTCGAGCAGGTCCGGCAGATCCCTGCCCGCTTCCTGATATAAGGGAATTTTCCCCGGCACGGCGAAGGTCTCCACGCCAAGGCCGAGCGGCTCACCCGCAGCATCCAAGAGTTCGCTGGCGTGCCCTTCCCGCAGGGCGTGGAATGCCACGTGCTTTTTGTCGAGAACGGAAAAGACCTGATTTTCGTGCAAGATGCGATCGACGAAAGGCGGGGCGTAGATGTTGAACGCATGCCCTTCGCGCAGGGACAAAAGCCCGGCGATGCAGTCAATATCCCCGCCGGAGAGAATGACGGCGGCAATCGGCGCCCCACGCCGTGCGGCACCGTCCGCGGGGTGCAATTGCGGCGCCGCACGCAGTTGCGCCGGCAAATCCGGGCTGGCATTGAGCAAAACCCAGCGCTTCCCATCCGCGCTCACCGCCAGCGAAGCCTGGGTGCGGGGCTTTACCGCCGGATCGCCCAGGCGGGCGCGGCGGCAATTCTCGCAACGGCAATTCCATTGGGGGAAACCTCCCCCCGCCGCGGCCCCCAACACTTTTATCTGCAAGACCAACCTCCCGGATGCGCGGCGCACCGCTCATCCCATCGCCGAGACATGACCGTTCGGGGACCAAAAGGCGGCATCTTCGCGGGACTCAGGGCCGCCGAGCGCCGTTTCGTTTCCTCCAAACCCTAACCTGAACGGCCTTTGTCAGAAAGCCTATCCTATCGCTGCCGTCCTGGGAATAGCCCGCTGCCCTTACCTGGCCTGGGAGACGAGCGGCACAGACGATGCGAGGCTGGCCTGATACCCCAGCGCAGCGCTGCCGGCCGCATAGCCGTTTTTGCTCAAAATGTACGCCATGACATTTTCATACTGGCCGTGCGACAGGCCGCCGGGGCGGTCGGCCGGCATCTGCTGCGCGAGGATGGTGAAAACGCCGCCCAGCGTGGTATGGCCGGCGGGTGCTGCGAAGCTCGTCCCCGTCAAGGCCGGCCCGACCCCGCCTTGCAGCGCCGCGCCGTGGCAGCCCGCGCAATTTTGCGTATAAATGTCCGCGCCCGTTGCCGCCTGCGGCGCGCTGTACAACGAAGGCGGCGCGGCCGCGCCCGCAGTTTGCGCCATGCCGACAAAGCCAGCGGCCAGAACAACGATGCGTTTGATCATTTCATCGACCTCTAACAAGATGTTCGAGGTCATGATAGGCGAACACACCCCGCCGGCCAACGGTGATTACGCGCCGCGCTCCAGCGCCGCCACCTCGTCGTCGCCAAACACCCGCGATCGCGTGAGAAAGCGTAACCCCGTGCCATTCTCGAGGGAAAACATACCGCCCATGCCGGCGACAACATCGATGATCAGCTGGGTGTTTTTCCAGTAGGCGAACTGCGATGGGCTCATGTAGAACGGCGCACCGCCGATCTCGCCGAGGCGGACATCCTGCGGCCCCACGATGTAATCGCCATCAGCGAAGCACATCGGGGACGAGCCGTCACAGCATCCGCCCGATTGGTGGAAGATGATATCCCCATGACTCTGCCGCAGCCTGGCGATGAGATGCAAAGCCGCATCCGTGGCCACAACCCGCTGCGGCAGCATGGTCATCTTCGTCGCGCCTTAAAAGAAACCGAGCGCGTTCGGGCTGTAGCTGACCAGAAGATTCTTGGTTTGCTGGTAATGATCCAGCATCATCTTATGGTTCTCGCGCCCGATCCCCGACTGCTTGTAGCCGCCGAACGCGGCATGCGCGGGGTAGAGATGATAACAGTTCGTCCACACCCGCCCCGCTTTGATGGCGCGCCCCATCCGATAGGCGCGCGCGCCATCGCGGCACCACACGCCGGCCCCCAGGCCGTACAGCGTGTCGTTCGCGATCCGCAGGGCCTCCGCTTCATCTTTGAAAGTCGTGACGGCCAGCACCGGCCCGAAAATTTCCTCCTGGAACAGGCGCATTTTATTGTTGCCGCGAAAGATGGTTGGCTCGATGTAAAACCCCTCGGACAGTTCGGCGGCCATTTCCGGCCGGCCGCCGCCGACGAGAAGCTCCGCGCCCTCCTGTTTGCCGATATCGATGTAGGACAGGATCTTCTGCACCTGTTCGCTCGAAGCCTGCGCTCCGACCATCGTTTGGCCGCTCAAAGGATTGCCCTGCTTGATGGCTGTGACACGCTGCAAGACGCGTTCCATGAAGCGATCGTAAATGCTCTCCTGAATCAACGCCCGTGACGGGCAAGTGCAAACCTCCCCCTGATTCAGGGCAAAGAGCAGGAAGCCCTCGACCGCTTTGTCGAGAAATTCGTCGTCCTGGCTCATCACATCGGCGAAGAAAATATTCGGCGACTTGCCGCCGAGTTCGAGGGTCACGGGGATCAAATTGTGGCTGGCATACTGCATGATCAGCCGCCCGGTCGTGGTCTCACCGGTGAACGCGATCTTGGCGATGCGGTTCGACGACGCCAGAGGCTTGCCCGCCTCCAGGCCGAACCCGTTCACGATATTGACCACGCCCGGTGGCAGCAGGTCGGCAATCAACTCGGCGAAAACCATGATGCTGATCGGCGTCTGTTCCGCCGGCTTCAGAACCACCGCGTTGCCCGCGGCAAGCGCCGGCGCCAGCTTCCAAATGGCCATCAGCAGCGGGAAATTCCACGGGATGATCTGCCCCACCACGCCGAGCGGTTCGTGGAAATGGTAAGCGATCGTCGTCTCGTCGATTTCCGACAGCGTGCCTTCCTGCGCCCGCGCGCACGCCGCGAAATAGCGCAGATGATCGATGGCGAGCGGAATGTCCGCCAGCGTGGTCTCGCGAATGGGCTTGCCGTTGTCGACCGTCTCGACATAGGCGAGCAGATCGAGATTCTGTTCCATCCGGTCGGCGATGCGGTTGAGAATCAGCGCCCGGTCCGCCACACTGCGCTTGCCCCAGGCCTCGGCCGCCGCGTGCGCGGCATCCAGCGCCAGATTGATGTCCGCCTCCGTGGAACGCGCGGCCTGGGTGAAAACATGGCCGGTGATCGGCGAGACATTGTCGAAATACTGCCCGCCCAACGGGGCGGTGAACTTGCCGTTGATAAAATTATCGTAACGCGGCTTGAACGAAAACCCCGCAATCGCGCTGCCCGCGAGGGGGGCGATGGCTGCATCGAGCATGACCGTTTCCTCATTTTTTTGTTTGTGGTCGCAAGAATCTAGCACCGTTACAGGCCGCTCGCAACGAAGTAAGGAAGGCTACTTTTTGTGAACAAAAAGTAGCAAAAAAACTTTGTTTTGCTGGGCCATGGGCGTTGTCAGCGACACAGCCTCAGGCCCAGCATAGACAAAAATTTTTGCGCCGCTTTTTAAAAAAAAGCGGCTACTTTTCTTGCTGCTACGCCGGCAAAAAGTCCGGCACCGACAAATAACGTTCGCCGGTATCGTAATTGAACCCGAGAATCCGCGCGCCGGGCTCCAGCTCCGGCAGCTTTTTGGCGATGGCCGCCAAGGTGGCTCCGGACGACACGCCGACCAGCAGCCCTTCTTCGCGGGCCGAGCGCCGCGCGAATTCCCGCGCCTCTTCGGCCTCGACCTGGATCACGCCGGTCAGCACGTCGACATGCAGGTTTTTCGGCACAAACCCGGCGCCGATGCCCTGAATCGGGTGCGGCCCGGGCGCGCCGCCGGAAATCACCGGCGACAGGCTGGGCTCGACCGCGAACACTTTCAGGTTCGGCCAATGTTGGCGCAGCGTCTCGGCGCAGCCGGTGATATGCCCGCCGGTGCCGACCCCGGTGACCAGAACATCGATCCCGTCCGGAAAATCGGCGAGAATCTCCTGGGCGGTGGTGCGCGCATGGATCTCGATATTCGCGGGATTTTCGAATTGCTGCGGAATCCACGCGCCTTCCATGTTCGCCGCCAGTTCCTGGGCGCGCTCGATCGCCCCTTTCATGCCCTTCTCCTTCGGCGTGAGGTCGAAGGTGGCGCCGTAAGCCTGCATCAGCCGCCGGCGTTCGACCGACATCGATTCAGGCATGACGAGGATCAGCTTATAGCCCTTCACCGCGGCGACCAGGGCCAGGCCGATGCCGGTATTGCCCGAAGTCGGCTCGATGATCAGACCGCCCGGCCGCAGGCTTCCGTCAGCCTCGGCCGCTTCAACCATCGACAAGGCGATGCGGTCCTTGATCGACCCGCCGGGATTGCCGCGTTCGGACTTGACCCAGACCTCAGCCTTGGGAAACAGGCGGCTCAGCCGAATATGCGGCGTCTTGCCGATGGTTTCCAACACGTTGTTAACTCTCATCAGATTCTCCTCATGTCGATGAACCGTGGCGTTTTTTTAAAGAAAGCAGCCGCTTTTTGGAAAAAGCGGCGCAAAAACTTTTGTTATGCTGGGCCATGGGCTGCGTCAGCGACAACGCCCATGGCCCAGAGTCATAAAGTTTTTTTGCTACTTTTTGTTCACAAAAAGTAGCCTTCTCCTAACAACTCTGCCACACCGCCTTGCGCTTTTCGATAAAGGCGGCCATTCCCTCTTCCTTGTCCTTGGTGGCGCAAAGGCCGTTGAAGAGACGCCGTTCGAACAACACGCCCTGAGTCAGGCCCGTCTCGAAGGCGGCGTTCACCATTTCCTTCACCGCCATCGCCGCAAGCGGCGCCATATCGGCGATGGCTTGCGCGGTCTTCAAGGCTTCCTCGTTCAGCTGGTCCGCCGGCACGATCCGCGCGACCAGGCCGCTGCGCTCGGCCTCCTGCGCGTCCATCATGCGCCCGGTCAGGCACATCTCCATCGCCTTCGCCTTGCCGACCGCCCGGGTCAGGCGCTGCGACCCGCCCATGCCCGGGCCGATTCCCAGCTTGATCTCAGGCTGGCCGAATTTGGCGGTATCGGCGGCGATGATGAAATCCGCCATCATTGCCAGCTCGCATCCCCCGCCCAGGGCGAACCCGGAGACTGCGGCGAACCACGGCTTGCGCGCCGCGACGAGGCGCTCGAAACCGCCGAAGAAATTTTCGCCATACATCGCCGCGAAGCCTTTCGGCTGCATCTCCTTGATATCCGCGCCGGCGGCAAAAGCTTTTTCACTTCCGGTTAAAATCAGACAACGCTTGCTATCGTTGCGCTCATATTCAGAAAAGACGTCTCCGAGCTCTTGCAGAACCTGGCTGTTGAGCGCGTTCAGCGCCTGGGGGCGGTTGAGCCGGACCAGAGTGACCGCCGCCACCTGGTCCAGAAGTAACGTGTCATAACGCATTGATCCCTCCCGAAAATTCGATAGGTTTGCCGCCGATTTGCGTGCGGTGCGGCCGGACGCATGTTCGTACCGCAGGGGCCAGACCGGAGCAATCGCGCCACACGCCGCGTCGCCTGCCCATGACGCTCAGGCCGCCAGAGCCGGATGATTTTAGATCGAATCACGCCGCGCTCCGATCTAAAATCTGCATCCGCCTCTCGCCAGGCAAGTTAGAGGGCGCTTCAGACTTTAAGTCGAACCGTTTCATGGTCCGACTTAAAGTCATCGCTCTAACGACACCAGCAAGGGGTGATGGTCCGACGCCCCCGGGGCCAGCACCTCCGCCCCGAGACACCGCAAGCCGCGCACGAAACAACGGTCCAGCCGCAAGGGGAACAGGCCAACCGAACGATGCGTGGGCTGGCGCCCGCCAACATCCTGAAAGCCAGGCAGGAACGGCGCGCCGACCATGTTGCAATCCCCCAGGATCGCCGCCCGCGGCGACAGCACGGCGGCGATCCGGCGCAGCTGCAGGCGGTTGAGCATTTGCCCGTGCGATAGATGCACATTGGCAATGGTATAGCCGTCGAACTCCAGAAGCTGACAGATGCGGCGGACGATGAGGCCGCGTTGCAAGGCGAGGTTTTGCGTGGGACGATGAAACGGATGCGGACTCCACGCCGCCAGCCCGTGCTTGCGTCCGGGCAAGGCGCACCGCGCATAGTAGCCGCCAAACCGCTCGGCGGCGCCGTCGATCTCCGCCGTAACCTCCTGCATGAGCAACAGGTCCGGGCGATGCTCGTGAACCAGCGCCTGAATGTGGCCGATCTCCGCGCCCCGCGAATGCCGGAGATTCCAGCTTATGATTTTCATTCTACTCGTCTATCTCGCCGTCCGAACTCCACAGCCGCCATGCTTTCATCAGCAGACCGACGCCCGACCATAACGCGATCAAGGCGATCACCCAGGCGATCAGGCGCGGCACGAAGAAGGCGAGCAAGGCAAGACAGACCAGCATGGCGCCGCTGGCACAGATCACCAGCGCCTCTTCCGGCAGGACGCTGCGCCGCTGCGAAAACAAGCCGCTCAGAGTGCTGCCCAGCCCGATCACGCCCGAAAACAGCCGGCCTGACATCGTTCTCATCGTATAGGGCTGATGGATGGACGGAGTCGCCACCGGCCGTCTTTTGCCGTGCCGCCCTGTGAACAGCACGACTTCCGTGCTGTTCTGCAAATCCGCCCGGTAAATATCCTCCATCTGCTGCGCGACGGCGCGGTCACTGATCGCCACGTCGAGCTCGCGGTTCGCCACCCAACTCGCGAGGTTGGAATTGCTCGAGCCGATCCGCGTCCAGCTTCCATCCGCGACGGCGGTTTTGGCGTGCAGCATCGGCCCGTTCCATTCAAACACCCGCACCCCGGCCCGCAGCAAAGGCCGATAGCCCGATTTGGACAAGGCGCCGACCAACGGCCAGTTGCTGGACCCGGGCACCAGGAGCCGGACATCGACCCCCATGCGCGCCGCGCCCGCCAAAGCGCGCACATAGCCCGTGGTCGCCACGAAATAGCCATCGGTGAGCCACAGCGAGCGTGCCGCAACTTCCGCGACAAGCTGCTCCAGGCGATACAATCCCATCGCGTCCGGGCGGCCGGCGATCACCGACACGTCGCAGCCATCCGGCGCGACGGCCAAGGCCGGCGGCGGCGCGGCCGGTGGCAAATGCCCGCCCCCCACAGACGCCCAGCTGTCGGAGAACGCCGCCTCGATATGCGCCACTGCCGGACCGTGGAGTTCAACCGCCGTATCCCGCCACGGGGGCACGCCGCGCGCCGGATTGCCGACCCAGTCGTGCCCGATGCAAAGCCCGCCGGTAAACGCCACCATGCCATCGACGCATAATATCTTCCGATGGTCGCGGCTGATCAAACGCAAAGGGTTCACAAAACGCGGCGGGTTATACCGGCGAACCTGCACCCCCGCCTCGGCCAGCCGCCGCCAGAAGCGTGGTGAGGTCCGGGAAACACAGCCGAGCCAATCATAAATGATTTTGCACGCGACCCCTCTTTGTTGCGCGCGGCACAGCGCCGCGGCGAACGCCTCACCGACCTCGTCTTCCTGGAGAATGTAATTCTCCAGATGGATGGTCGCGGTGGCGCCATCGATCGCGCGCAACCAGGCGGCGAAAGTCTCCGGCCCGTCGCACAAAATGCGCACGCGATTTCCGGGCGATCCTTGCGCGCTCGCCACCCGGAAAAAGGCATGGCTGGCCAAAACCTCAAGCGGATCGACATTGCCCATGCTGTGACTCTCGTCCCCCGCCGCTTGGCCGCGTCAGTGCGGCTCGCCTCGAACCTTGATTTAATGTTCGTTTTGAAGCTCAAAAATTAAGTAAGAACCCACGACCTATCCGTGGCGAACGCCTTGAAAACAACCTCGAAATTCACCGTTTTCCCCCGCCCGCCGGCGCCTGGGGGGCTCGATAAATTCCTGTGATGTTTGATTTTTCTTCTGGTCACGCAGCTCATGCAGAGCTTAGACTTCCCATAACCAGAAGGACGAAGGTAATTTACAAAGAATCAAAAAGATGAGGCTTCGGGGAATTGCAAAAAATCCACATCCCGTATCGTTTGGTTGTATCGTTTGGGCCCGTTTCGCCCCTATATATTTATTTTAAAGCCACGAAGGAACCGTGGAGTATCCGGACGCTGCGGAAAGACAGCGGGGCGTAAACTCTGAAGACAGGAGTAATCATGGGTATGACCGACCAGATTTTCTCTCGTTCGATGCAGTCATACGAAGCGCAGCGGCAACACGAAATGTCGCTCCTCGAATATCTTGAGCTGTGCCGGAAAGACCCCATGACATACGCCTCCGCGGCTGAACGCATGGTCGCGGCGATCGGTGACTCACAACTGATTGATACCGCGAAAGATCAGCGCCTTGGGCGGATCTTCATGAACCGCACGATTAAAGTCTATCCCGCTTTTGCCGATTTTTTCGGCATGGAGGATACTGTCGAGCGGATCGTCAGCTTCTTCCGCTATTCTGCCCAGGGGCTCGAAGAGCGCAAGCAGATTCTCTATCTGCTGGGCCCGGTGGGTGGCGGAAAATCCTCGATCGCCGAGCGGCTGAAACAGCTCATGGAGCAGATCCCGATCTATGTGCTCAAGGCCGGGCAACAGCTGAGCCCGATTTTTGAAAGCCCGCTCGGCCTGTTCCATCCCGACCATATGGGCGCCGAGCTCGAAGAGCGGTTCGGCATCCCGCCGCGCCGGCTGCCCGGCCTGATGTCGCCCTGGGCGGTCAAGCGCCTGGATTCGTTCGGCGGCGACATTTCCAAATTCACGGTGGTGAAGCTGCACCCGTCCCGGCTCCGGCAGATCGCCGTCGCGAAAACCGAGCCGGGCGACGAGAACAATCAGGACATTTCCAGCCTGGTGGGAAAAGTCGACATCCGCATGCTCGAGCTCTACAGCCAGAACGATACGGATGCCTACAGCTATTCCGGCGGCCTCAACCGGACCACGCAGGGGCTTCTTGAATTCGTGGAAATGTTCAAGGCGCCGATTAAAATTCTTCACCCGCTGCTCACCGCGACCCAGGAGAATAATTACACCGGCACCGAGAATATCGGCGCCATTCCCTTCCACGGTATCATCCTCGCCCACTCGAACGAGGCGGAGTGGCAAGGCTTCAAACACAACAAAAACAACGAGGCCTTCATCGACCGGATTTGCGTGATCAAGGTGCCCTATTGCCTCCGGGTGACCGAAGAGCAGAAAATTTATGATAAGCTGATCCGCAACAGCGAGCTCGCCGAGGCACCTTGCGCCGCGGCCACACTGGAAATGCTCGCGCGCTTCGCCGTGCTGTCCCGCCTGCGCCCCCACCCGAACTCCAACCTCTTTTCGAAGTTGCGGGTTTACAATGGCGAAAACCTGCGGGACACCGAACCGAACGTAAAAACCATGCAGGAATATCGGGATACCGCCGGTGTCGATGAAGGCATGGAAGGCATCTCCACACGATTCGCCTTCAAGGTGCTCTCGGCGACCTTCAACCACGACACGCGCGAGGTCGGCGCCGACCCGGTTCATCTCATGTATGTGCTGGAGCAGCATATCAAGCGCGAGCAGTTCGGCGAGGAGACCGAGAAGCAGTATCTTGAGTTCATCAAGGGCATTCTGGCGCCGCGCTATGCCGAGTTCATCGGCAATGAAATCCAGAAGGCATATCTGGAATCCTATAACGATTATGGCCAGAATCTGTTCGATCGTTACCTTGATTACGCTGACGCCTGGATCGAAAATCTTGACTTCAAGGACCCCGATACCGGGCAGATGCTCGACCGCGAACAGCTGAACCAGGAATTGACCAAGATCGAAAAGCCTGCCGGGATCGCCAACCCCAAGGATTTCCGCAATGAGGTCGTGAAATTCGCGCTGCGGGCGCGCGCGCAGCGCGAAGGCAAGAATCCATCATGGACGTCCTACGAAAAAATCCGGGAGGTCATCGAGCGCCGGATGTTCAGCCAGGTCGAGGATCTTTTGCCGGTGATCAGCTTCGGCACCAAGAAAGAAGTCGAGACGGAGCGGAAACACTCCGAATTCCTCGAACGTATGATGAGTCGCGGCTACACCGAACGGCAGGTCAGGCGCCTGGTGGAATGGTATATGCGCGTGAAACAAGCGGGATAGAAGCATGAGTCATTGAAATGAACATCATCGACCGCCGTTTGAACCCACAAGGCAAAAGCCTGTCCAACCGCCGGCGCTTCATCCGGCGCGCCAAGCAGGAACTTGTGGAGGCTGTTCATAAGGCCACGTCCGAACGCAGCATCTCCGACCTTGGCGGAGACGAAAAACTCTGGGTCAGGACCAGCCGGCTCAAGGAACCGCAGATACGGCATTCGTCCGCCCACGGCCAGCGCCATTACGTTCTGCCCGGCAACAAGCAATATGAAGAAGGCGACCGGCTGAAACGCAGCACACCGCAAGCGGGCGCCGGCGGAAGGCAAGCCTCCGCTCACGGGGAAGGCGAGGACGGGTTTCAGTTCGTGCTCAGCCAGGACGAATTTCTCGACATATTCTTCGACGATCTCGAACTTCCCGACCTCCTGCGCAAGCAGATGAAGTCTTCTGAGAATTTTACGCCAATTCGTGCCGGTTATGCGATCAGCGGGTCGCTGCCCAATATGAATCTCACACGCACGATGCGCAACAGCCTGGCGCGCCGCATCGCGTTGAAACGGCCGCACCCCTCCAAGCTTGCCCTCTTCGAAGCAGAGATCGACCGGCTCGCGGAATTGGACGATCCCGAGAGCATCGAGAAACGCGCGGAGCTTTCCCGGCAACTCGCCTTCCACCGGCAGCGGAATCAGCGCATTCCCTTCATCGATCCGATCGATATCCGCTATAATCGGTTTGAGCTGGTTCCCCAGCCCGTGACCAGCGCCGTCATGTTCTGTCTGATGGATGTCTCCGGCTCGATGACGGAACATATGAAAGATCTGGCCAAACGCTTTTATAAGCTGCTCTACCTCTTCCTGCGCCGGCGCTACAAGGATGTCGATCTCGTCTTCATTCGCCACACCCATATGGCGCGTGAAGTCGATGAAGACACGTTCTTTTTCAGCACGGAGACCGGCGGCACGGTCGTCTCGACGGCCTTCGAGGAAATGCTCCGTGTCATGGGACAAAAATACAATTCGGACCAATGGAATATTTATGCCGCCCAGGCGTCCGACGGCGACAATGTTCCCAGCGACAATGCGAAAATCGTCAGCCTCCTGAAGGACAAGATCCTCCCTGCCTGCCAATATTTCGCGTATATCGAGGTTGGTCAGCCGGATGGCATGACGCAAATCACCGATCTTTGGCGGACCTACGATGCCCTCATACGCAGCGGAGAGCCGATCGCCGCCCGAAAGGTCAATGACAGGTCGCAGATCTTCCCGGTCTTCCGTGACCTTTTCACGCCGCTGAAAAAGGTGAAGTGAGGGGCGATGAATTACACAATCTCAGAAAGAGGCGCCAAAGACTGGAACTTCGAGAGTCTGAAGCGCATTTACCAAGAAATCAACGCAATCGCGGAAAAGGAGCTCGCCCTCGACCTTTATCCCAACCAGATAGAGATCATCACGTTTGAGCAGATGCTCGACGCCTATTCGTCGATCGGCATGCCGCTGATGTACCAGCATTGGTCGTTCGGCAAGAACTTTGCACGAGACGAGTTGCTCTATCGCCATGGGCTCCGCAACCTCGCCTATGAAATCGTGATCAACTCAAACCCCTGCATATCCTACCTCATGGAAGAGAATTCCATGACGATGCAAGCTTTGGTGATTGCGCACGCGGCCTTCGGCCATAATTATTTCTTCAAGAATAACAATTTGTTCAAGCAATGGACGGACGCCAACGGCATTCTGCCTTACCTCGAATTCGCCAAGAACTATATCGCCCTGTGCGAATCGCGTTACGGCGAAGCCGAGGTCGAACGCATTTTGGATGCTGCCCATGCGCTCATGCCGCAAGGCGTCAATCGCTACCCCAAGCGCAAGACCTTCAATCTTGGCGATGAGGAACGCAAGGCGCGCGAGCGTCTGGAAGAACAGGAGCGTTCATATAACGAGCTTTGGAAAACCGTGCCGTCTTCCGCCAAGGCCACGAGCGACCTTGGAAGCGTGAACGAGAGACGGCATCTGCTTGGCCTTCCCGAAGAAAATATCCTTTATTTTCTGGAAAAGAAATCCCCCGTCCTCAAGCCGTGGGAACGGGAAATCATCCGGATCGTGCGGCTGATCGCGCAATATTTCTATCCCCAGAAGCAAACCAAAATGATGAACGAAGGATGCGCGACATTCGTTCATTATTACATCATGAACCGGATGCACCAGCGCGGCCTGTTGACGGAAGGCGCGATGATCGAATTCCTCCAGAGCCATACGGCGGCGGTCTTTCAGCCGGACTTCGACCACCCCGGATATTATGGAATCAACCCTTATGCGTTCGGCTTTGGCTTGATGCAGGACATCAAGCGCGTCTGCGAAACGCCGACCGACGAAGACAGAGCCTGGAACCAGGAGATCGCCGGCTGCGGAGACTGGCTGGGCGTTCTGAAAGACGCCTGGGAAAACCATCGCGATGAGAGTTTCATCCGGCAATATCTAAGCCCTCACCTCATCCGCAAGATGAAATTTTTCAACCTTTACGACGATGGAAAATCAGATCTTTTGGTCAAGGCGATTCACAATGAACATGGCTACCGCATGATTCGCACCAACCTGGCCGACCAGTTCGATATCATTCAAAACGAACCCGAGATCGAAATCGTCGATGTCGATTTGAGCGGGGACCGCAAGCTGATCCTGCAGCATAAAATTTACAGCGGCCGCCTGATCGATGAGCATGATGTCAAAGATGTCCTCCGTCATCTGGCAAATCTCTGGGGCTATGAAGTGATCCTCTCCGAAGTCTCCGCCCAAACGGAAGCAACCGTGAAGCAATATTCCGTCGGGCCGGAGCGCTGACCCCGCCGCCAGTTCGGCCGGCCGCGGGATGGCATGTTGCCACACGTGACAATGCGGACCCGGCAGGGCCGCACCATTGCGTTAGACGGGTCTGCGGGCTTCCCTTTTATATGCCGGTCTTTTTGGGGGGATACCCGATCGACCGGATGGCGCCCCTTTCCCCCTTGTCGGCCACTGCCAAAACTTGTTAGCTACAAGCCGAATGTTAATCCGACATCTGTTTTATTTTGTGACTTTGGCGCGGGAGAAGCACTATGCGCGCGCCGCGGAGGTCTGCAACATCGCGCAGCCCACCCTTTCCTCGGCGATCCGCAAGCTCGAAGAGGATTTACAGGTCGTTCTGGTCATCCGCGGCCACCGCTTCATGGGGCTCACGCCGGACGGCGAAAAGGTGCTGCAATGGGGCCGCCGCATCCTTTCGGATTATGACAGCCTGCGTGAAGGGCTGAGCGGCTCACCATCCGGCCTATCCGGCACACTCGAACTCGGGGCGGTCCCCGGTTCCACGCCAGCTTTGCCTTTTCTCACGCAACTCTATGCATCACAGCACCCCAACGTTACCATCAATATCCGCTCGATGAGCGCGAAAGCCATTCAACAGGCGGTCGAGACGTTCGAGATCGATGCCGGCATTACTTATATTGATGACAAACGTCTCGAAAATGTCCGCCATATCCCTCTTTACCCGGAACGTTATATTTTCGTGACGCGCCGCGGCAGCAAATTCGCAGACCGGGGCACGATCACCTGGGCGGAAGCAGCTCAAGAGCGCCTCTGCCTGCTGAGTGAAACCATGCAAAACCGCCGTTTCATCGACGAAATCCTGGCGTCGCGCGGCACGCGGGTTAATCCTGTCGTTGTGAATGATACATTCCTGGGCGTCTACGCCCACACGGTTTTGGGCGACTGGTCGAGTATCGTTCCCCACGCGTTCCAGCTGATGCTCGGGGGCATTCCCGACCTTTGCGCTGTGCCGCTGGTCGAACCCGAAGCGACCCAAATGATGGGGCTCGTTTTGCCGAACCGTGAGCCATTGTCCCCGGTCGCCGGCACGCTGCTCTCGATCGCGACATCGGCCGATCTGAGTGCGCTTCTGGCTTAAGTAAGCAAGAAAGGCTACTTTTTGTGAACAAAAAGTAGCAAAAAAACTTTATGACTCTGGGCGGAGGGGCTGAAGGTTCCGGCGGTGCGTAGCACCGTTGGAATAGCCCCGGAGGGCATGGGCTGTGTCGCCGACAACGCCCATGGCCCAGCATAAACAAAAATTTTTGCGCCGCTTTTTTTAAAAAGCGGCCACTTACTTTCTTCTATCCAAGCGTCGGCATGATAAACTCGGCGCCCTTGCGAATGCCGGTCGGCCACCGCGAGGTGACGGTCTTGAGTTTGGTGAAAAAGCGCACCCCTTCGGGGCCATGCATATGATGGTCGCCGAACAGCGAGCGCTTCCAGCCGCCGAATGAATGGAACGCCATCGGCACGGGGATGGGTACGTTGACGCCGACCATGCCGATCTGAATTCGGTGCGCGAAATCCCGCGCGGCGTCGCCGTCCCGCGTGAAAATCGCCGTGCCGTTGCCATATTCATGGCTGTTGACCAGGCTGACAGCCTCGTCAAAAGAGTTCGCCCGCACGATCCCCAGAACCGGGCCGAAAATCTCTTCCTTATAGATCTTCATGTCCGGCGACACATGGTCGAGCAGACAGCCGCCGAGGAAATAGCCGCCCTCATAGCCCTGGGGCGCCTGGAAATTGCGGCCATCGACGAGCAGTTTCGCGCCCTCGCTCACGCCGATCTCGACATAATGGCGCACCTTGTCGAAATGCGCCTTGGTCACCAGCGGCCCCATTTCGGTCGCCGCGTCGCTTCCGGGCCCGATCTTCAAGGCTTCGATTCGGGGGATCAGCCGGCGGACCATCTCGTCCCCTGCCGATCCGACGGTAACGGCCACGGAAACCGCCATGCAGCGCTCACCGGCCGAACCATAAGCGGCGCCCATCAGTGCGTCCGCGGCCTGGTCCATGTCCGCGTCGGGCATGATGACCATGTGGTTCTTCGCACCCCCCAGCGCCTGCACGCGCTTGCCGTTCGCGGTGCCGGTTCGGTAAATATACTCCGCAATGGGCGTGGAGCCGACAAAGCTTACGGCTTTGATGTCCGGATTTTCCAGGATCGCGTCGACCGCTTCCTTGTCGCCGTGAACCACATTGAACACGCCGTCAGGAAGGCCCGCCTCCCGCAGCAACTCCGCCAGGCGCACCGATGCCGACGGGTCCCGTTCCGAGGGCTTCAGGATGAAGCAATTGCCGCACGCCAGAGCCACCGGGAGCATCCAGAGCGGCACCATGGCCGGAAAATTGAAGGGGGTAATGCCGGCCACCACGCCCAGAGGCTGCCTGACCGACCAGCTATCGACGCCCCTGCCCACCTCTTCCGTGAAATCGCCCTTCAGGAGCTGCGGGATACCACAGGCGAACTCAACCACTTCGAGCCCGCGCGTGATTTCTCCGTGCGCATCGCTGACGGTTTTTCCATGCTCGGCGGAGATGAGCACGGCAATCTCCTCGCTATGCCGCTCCAATAACCCGCGGAACTTGAACATGACCCGCGCCCGCCGCAGCGGCGTTTGCCCGGCCCAGCCCGGAAAGGCCGCCTGGGCGACCGCCACCACGTCCGCGACCTCTTTGGACGACGCCAACCCCACCCGCGCAGACACCTGGCCGGTCGCCGGATTGTACACATCGCCGAAGCGCCCGACGCCGACAACAGCTCTTCCCCCAATAAAATGCGGGATCGTTGTTAGTGTATCAGATGCTGGCGGCATATTCGCGGGTTCCCTTGCGTTTTCGATCTTTGGCGATTGTACGGAAGGAAACTTAGTCCAGATCCGACCGGAGGCAATCCCCCCTGCCAGGACCGCACGGCGCGCCGCTTCCCGGCCTTGCACTTGAAAATCTCCGCCGCGCGCGAACATAGCATCAGATCAATTTCAGGAGATTTCCGTGCGCGCAGTCGGCCACAAAGCCTGTCTTCCCATTCAGCACGCCGAGGCGTTGCTCGATTTCGAAACGCCGACCCCGGTTCCCGGCCCCCGGGACCTGCTCGTCGAAATCCGCGCCGTGTCGGTCAACCCCGTGGATACGAAAGTGCGCCAGGGCCTGATCCCGGCCACGGGAGACTGGCGGATTCTGGGATGGGATGCGGCGGGAATCGTGGTCGCAGCCGGCAGCGAGACCAGCCTGTTCAAGGTCGGGGATGAAGTGTTCTATTCCGGCGCACTCGGGCGCCCCGGCACGAACGCGCAATTCCACGCGGTGGATGAGCGCCTGGTCGGCGCCAAGCCGCGGTCTCTCACCTGGGCCGAAGCGGCGGCCCTGCCGCTGACTTCCGTGACGGCGTGGGAAGCCTTGTTCGACCGGCTCGACGTCAAAAAGCCTGTCGCCGGTCTCAAGCCCTCGATCCTGATCATCGGCGGCGCCGGCGGTGTCGGCTCTATCTCCATTCAGCTCGCCCGCCAGCTCACCGACCTGGAAATCATCGCCACCGCGTCACAGCCGGAAACGCAGGAATGGGTCCGCGCCCTGGGCGCTCATCATGTGCTGGACCACAGCAAACCGCTCGACCAGGAATTGGCCGCGCGCGGGCTTGCCGCCCCCGGTTTCGTGTTTTGCACCACCCATACGGACCGGCACCTCGCCGCGATCGTGGAACTGATCGCGCCTCAGGGCCGGCTCTGCCTCATCGATGATCCGGCGACGCTCGACATCATGCCGTTCAAGCTCAAGAGCATTTCCATCCACTGGGAGCTTATGTACACGCGCTCATTGTTCCAGACTCCGGACATGCAGGCGCAGCATACGATCCTGACGGAGGTGTCGCGGCTGGTCGATGCCGGGGCGATCCGCACCACGCTGAGCGAAACGCTCGGCACGATCAACGCCGCCAACCTGAAAAAGGCCCATGCGTTGCTTGAGGCCGGCCATACGAAGGGAAAACTGGTCCTGGAAGGCTTCTAAGCCCGGACGGCCGGGGCGCCGGGCGCCGCTTTTCTCGGCACCCTACATTGCCGGCATGTGTGGCAGACGATACATGCCGGCAATGTCTCATATTCACCTTCCCCTTTCCCACAGCCTTCTCTGGCCGAGCCTGCACGCGCTCTCGGCCCGTGAGTGGTTAATTCTTTGCTGCACGCTCCTGCTCGGGGGGCTGGTGAAAGGTGTGGTCAGCATCGGCGTGCCGTTGGTCGCCGTCCCTCTCCTCACCGGCATTCTGTCGGTCAAGCAGACGGTGCTCCTGCTCTCGATGCCGATCATCATCGGCAATATCCCGCAGGCGCTGGAGGGCGGGCAGAGCTGGAAGACGTTCCGGGAGATCGGCTTCCTGGTGATCGGCACGGTCCTTGGCATTGTGTTGGGCGTCAAAATCCTCCTCAGCATCCCGGGACATTTTGCAATGGGCCTGGCCGGCGTCATCCTCATCACCGCCTGCGTGGCGCTGCTGATCGCCCCGAAATTCAGCCTGCCAAAACGGACCGCCGGTCCCGTCGGCCTCATCGTCGGCTTCATCGGCGGCCTGATGGAAGGGATCTCCGCAATTCCCGGGCCGCTTCTGGCCACCTATCTCCTGGCCACGGGGACCACGGGCAAGGAGTTCACCAAGCAGATCGCCCAGGTTCTGATCATTTCCATCATCGCCCTGCTCCTCACGTTCGGGCAGTCGCGCCACGC
Source organism: Acidocella sp. (assembly GCF_035535915.1). Taxonomy (GTDB): domain Bacteria; phylum Pseudomonadota; class Alphaproteobacteria; order Acetobacterales; family Acetobacteraceae; genus Acidocella. Next base: position 146,857 of record NZ_DATLPB010000081.1, on the reverse strand, counting down.
CAATGAAGCCGATCTGCTGTTTTCGGCACTCGCCAGCATCCCCGTGGTGATCGGCATTCTCGCGGGCCGGCCGCTCCGGGACGCCTTGCCGCCGGGGATTTTCCGCGCTGTCGTGTTGATTTTCATTCTTGCCGCCGCCGCGCAAATGGTCGAGCGCTCCCATGTGCTGTCATAGCGCATGCCGCCGGCGGAAAGGGGCGTCACTTGCGGAGCCAAAACCAGATCGCCTAAACCTAGGCGCACCATGAAACAGTCGCGTCACCGCAGAGCTCAACCACAGCATCTTCGCGGTACGGCGGCCCGGCTGGGTCTCCGATATCGGGCGCCACGATGAGTCAAGACCGGGTTTCTTGATGGAAGAGGGCAACGAAACCTTGTTCGTCTGTGACTCGCCAACCGAGACCTGGCGGGAATGCCCGAGATGCGGCCTGTTTTCCGTCCTGCCGGACATGCGCCCGGGCCTGGTCGCGGAATGCCCGCGTTGTCATTATACATTGTGGCGGATGCGGAAAGTTCCGTTCGAGTTTTCCCTGGCCTGCGGTCTCGCCGGGCTGCTGTTTTACCTCTTTGCCCTGATGGCGCCATTCCTCAACATTTCGGTGTATGGGCGGTTTCAGCTGGCTTATCTCGCCACCGGCCCCTGGCGCCTCAGTCTGCAGAACTACGCGGATGTCGGGCTGCTCGTTCTGGCCGTCACCACCCTCTTCCCGGGGCTCAAACTCGGCATCATGCTGGTCACGCTGATCGGGCTGGAAACCAGATCCGTGCGGCCGCGCTGGCTCAAAACGATCTTTCGTTTCCACGAAGCGATCGCACCGTGGGCGATGATCGACGTCTATCTTCTCGGGTTTCTCGTGGCCTACACGCGGCTGACCGCCATCGCCGTCGTCCATCTCGAAACCGCCCTTTATCTTCTCATCGGTTTGATGGTCTCGATGGCCGCCGCCGATGCCGCTCTCGACAAGGAGGCAGTCTGGCGCGCCCTGGATGAGGCTGACAGCAAGCCGGGGGCGCCCACGCAAGCCGCCTTGGCTGGCGGGCACGCGGCGTTTGCCTATGTCGGCTGCCTTGCCTGTGGCATGGTGAATCATGCCCTGCCCGACACACGATGCCATCGCTGCCATTCCATCCTGCACCGCCGCAAACCCCACAGCGTCGGCCGCAGCTGGGCCCTGCTGATCGCCGCGGCACTCCTCTATATGCCCGCAAACCTGTATCCGGTGATGCAGATCACCCAGCTCGCGGCCGTCCATCCGTTCACCATCATGGCCGGCATCACGGAACTTCAGAGTTACGGTCTCTGGCCGCTGGCGCTCCTGGTCTTTTTCGCCAGCATCTGCATTCCGCTCGCCAAGCTGCTATCGCTGGCCTACATGCTCATCCAGACCCAGATCAGCAGCCGCCGCTTCATCGCCGGCCGGACAAGGGCATTCACCATCATCGAGTTCATCGGCCGCTGGTCGATGATCGATGTGTTCATGATCTCGATCCTCGCCGCGCTCGTGAATTTTGGCCAGATCGCCTATGTGCATGCCGAGCTTGGCGCGCCGTGCTTTGCCGCCGTCGTCATCCTGACGATGTTCGCCGTTTCGGTCTTCGACCCGCGTTTGATGTGGGACGCCGCAACGCCCCGGAGCGAGCGTGAACTGGAACCCGAATAATGCCTGTCGAGCCCCCCGCCCCCAGCAATGCCCCGCCGCCGGCGCCGCCGCCCGCGCATCTGCGCCGCCCGCGCTTTTCCTTCGTCTGGCTGGTGCCGCTCGTGGCTGCCATCATCGCCGCCTATCTGGGCTATCGCACGGTTCTCCAGGAAGGGCCGCTGTTAACAATCACCTTTACCAGCGGCGACGACATCATGGCCGGCCAGACGCAGGTCAAATACAAGGCCGTCGCCCTGGGCACCGTGGAGAGTGTGGACCTCAGTCACGACAACAGCCAGGTCGTGGTCCGGGTGCGCATGAACAATGTCGGCACGCGCTTCCTCAACGCCCATGCGCGCTTCTGGGTCGTACGCCCCAATTTTACCGCCGGCAATTTATCGGGCCTCTCCACACTCGTGTCCGGCGCCTATATCGCCGTCGATCCGGGCTTGCCCGGCGGCCAGTATCAGGACCATTTCACCGGTCTGGAAGGCCCGCCAGGTGTGCGCTCCGACGAGCCCGGCCAGACCTACCAGCTCAGGACCGGCACCATCGGATCGTTGGCGGCCGGTTCGCCCGTCTTCTACCGCGACATCATCGTCGGCGAAGTCCTGGGATACGATATCGGGAACGGTCTTGGCCCGGTCACGGTGAATATTTTTGTCCGCGCGCCCTTCGACCATCTGATTCGCCCGCAAAGCCGTTTCTGGAAATCATCCGGCATTACCGCCCAACTCCAGAATGGCGGCTTTCATATCGAATTTCAGTCTCTGCAAGCCATCATTTCGGGCGGCGTGACCTTCGATCTGCCGTTCAGCGGCGCGAACAGCGCGCCCAGCCCCAACAATACCGTGTTTCCCCTCTACAACACGTATGACGATGCTCAATCCGCCGGCTACCAGAATCAAATTCCGGTCATTGCTTATTTCACCAGCTCGGTCGCGGGCCTGGCGCGCGGCGCACCGGTCGACGTTCTGGGCATCCAGGTCGGCGTCGTCAAAAGCGTGAAGCTGATCATCGATCCTTACGCCGGCAAAGCAAAAGCCCGTGTTTTCATGAATATCCAGCCGGAACGCGTTCTGGAGCCCGGGCAATTCCCCAAGAATTTGCGTCCTGACCAGGTTCTGCAGAAGATGGTCAATCAAGGTCTGCGCGCGGAACTCGGCACCGTGAGCTATGTCACCGGCCAAAAGGACATCACGCTCGCCTGGATCGCCGGCGCCAAACCGGCTCCGCTTGCCAGGGAGGGCGATGCCCTGGTGCTTCCGAGCCAGTCCGGCGGACTCGATGACATCATCAATTCCGTGGCCGGCATCTCCAACAATCTCTCCAAAGTGGATTTCAACAAGCTCAGCTCCAATCTCAACAAGCTCGTGGTCACGGCCAACGGCACGCTGGGCAACCCGCAAATCAAGCAGAACCTGGCGGAGCTCAACAAGACGCTGCGCGCGGCCAACGAGACCTTGCAGACCATGACGCAAACCTACGGTGACGATTCGAATTTCCAACGCAACCTGAACCTGCTGATGAGCCAGGCGAACGATGCGCTGCGTTCCATAAGGCTGCTGGCCGACTACCTGAATCTACACCCTCAGGCCTTGCTGCTGGGGCGCGGCAACCCATGAGGACGCTCCGCAGCCTCGGCGTCTTCATGGCCGCCGCCCTCATGTCGGCCTGCAGCTCGGCGCCGGTGACAGCATACCGCCTGGCGAGCGAGCCCGGGCCGGTCGAGCAAACCGCGCCCCTGACGATCAGCGTCCGCCGCATCAGCATCCCGAGTTACCTTGATCAGGGCAGCATCCCCAGGCCGGTGAACCGCTACGTGGCCGGCTCGTTCCCCAACGCCATCTGGGCCGGCCCGTTCGCGGACACGCTGCAAACGACGATGGTCGAAGACCTGGCGCAGCGTTTGAAGAACGCCACGGTCATCGACAGCAACGGATCGATCGAAACGCCATCCGATCTGCAGATCGAAATCAACGTGTTGCGGTTTGATCCAACGGCCACGGGCGATGTCGAACTGACCGTGCAGGCGGCGCTGAACGCGGGCGCCGACCATCGCTTGCTCGGCCTGCAGACCATCAGGCGCACGCTCCCCGCCGGCGCCACCGCCTCCGACATCGTCGCCGCCATGAGCGCCTTGTGGGCGTCCGCCGCCGATCAGATCGCCGCCAGTGTGGTTTCAGCCCGCGCCACTTAAGAAGCCCTGGATACGCCCCCGATGCTCCGATGGCGTGTCCAGAGCGTCAGATTCTGGAGTATAAAATAAGGCATCGTGACGACAATATTCGGACATCGCATCGGTGCCGCCGCTCACATATTAGGCATAATTTCTGCTGTTTTTTGAATGGCCGACTCAAGCACAGAAAATTCTTGCGCATTGGCATTATTATTAAGATCTGTCTCAAAATAAATACCAACGTGAACATTATAAAGGCACTCCTTGCAACATTGCGACAAACTTGGCAGCATGAGCGCATAGCGAAAGCTCAGCGCCCTCGGCGCGATAATTTTGGGGTTTCAAGGCGTTTCATCAGGGAGTATCGGCTCATGCGGAATAAATTAGCTTACCTGGGACTGCTGGCCGGCGCGCTGGCGATTTTTGGCACGAACGTCGCCCAGGCTGACGAACTTCAGGACATCAAGTCCGCCGGCGTCCTGGTGGTGGGCGTCAAAGCCGACTATCCGCCGTTCGGTTTTCTGAGCCCGTCGGGCGCGAATATCGGCATCGAGCCCGATCTCGCCGCCAATCTGGCGCAGCGGCTCGGCGTGAAGGTGCAGTTCGTGCCTGTGGTGGCTGCCAACCGCATCCAGTTCCTGCAGCAGGGCAAGATCAACCTGCTGATCGCCACCATGAACGACACCCCGGAACGGGAAAAAATTGTCGACATCATCCACCCGAACTACTACGCGTCCGGTTATAACGTTCTGGCGCCCAAGAGCGTGAAGCTAACAAGCTGGGCCCAGCTGAAGGGCGTGCCGGTCTGCGCCATTCAGGGCTCGTTCTACAACAAGGATGTCGGCGAGAAATACGGCGCTGAACTGATCGCCTTCACCGGCGTCGCCGAAGCCCTGGCCGCCCTGCAGCAAGGCCGCTGCGATGCGTTCCTCTACGACAACACCGCGATCGAAGGCGAACTCACCGATCCGCTCTGGAAAGCCTATGACATGCCGCTGCCCACCCTCGGCGAGCAGCCCTGGGGCATGGCGGTGAAGAACGGCGAACCGGCGCTCGCCAGCTTCATTTCCCAGGCGAGCGAGGATTGGGCCAAGACCGGCTATATTCTCTCCCTGGAAACGAAGTATGGCATTCCGCACTCGGCCTACGCCGAGCAGCAGCATGACAAGTACAAAGCCTAAAGCCGCACGCACGAAGGAGGATTGACGCTGGGTCACGACTTAACCGCCTGGTTTTCGCATCTCAACGAGACCACCGGCGTCAACTTCACGATTGTCTACGATTCCTACGATCGCGCCCGGTTTCTGAACGGACTCTGGCTGACGCTCATGATTTCGGGCGTCACCATTGCCGGTTCGGTGCTGGTCGGGATCGTCGGCGCCTGGGGACAGATGTCACGGCTACGGTGGGTCCGCGGCATCGTCGCGTGCTATGTCGAGTTCTTCCGCAACACGCCCCCGCTCGTGCAAATGTATTTTTTCTATTTCGGGCTCAGCGCGCTGCTGCCCGGAACGCGAAACAGCCTCGGCTTCGAGAAACCCTTGATCAATGGTTTCACCTGGGCCTGCCTGTCGCTGATCTGTTTTGCCGGATCGTTCAATGTCGAGATTTTTCGCTCGGGCATCGAAGCGATTCCGAGCGCCACGACAGAGGCCGCCGAATCGCTCGGCTTCACGCGCCTCCAGACCTATGTCCACGTGATATTGCCGCTGGCGCTGCGCGTCTGCCTGCCGGCGCTCACCAACAATCTCGTCAATCTGGTCAAGACCACGACGCTCGCCTACGCCATCGCCGTGCCCGAGCTGCTCTATGTGTCGAACCAGATCTGGTCGGACAATGAGAATGTTCCCGAGATGATGCTGGTCTTGTTCGTCATCTATATCGCCCTGGTGGGCATCCTGGTGTTTGCGATGCACGCCTGGGAGCGCGCCTTGCGCCGGCCGGGGTTGGGCACATGAGTTCAAAATTTCCCGTCATCCTGCCTTTGGGCGCGCCCTTGCGGCGCCAGGCGGGCGGACTGCCGACATTGCGCCTGGCCCCCTGGCACGGCGTTGCGCTGGCTTCCATCATTCTCCTTTCATCGGCGGCCGCCAACGCCGCCACGGGCGGGCCGATACACGCCAGCGTCCTGGCCATCCTCGCCCGCTGGACACCACTGCTGCTGCGCGGCTTTGGCCTCAACATCCTCATCAGCTTCCTGTCCATGGCCATCGGCACGGTCCTCGGCGCGTTTCTCGGGCTTGGGCTGATCACCCCTTCCCGGCCGCTCCGCGGGGCGTCCTGGGCGATCACCCAGTTCTTCCGCAATGCGCCCTGGCTGGTTCTGCTCTTCTTCATGATTTTCCTGCTGCCGTTCCATATCCATGTCGGCACGGTGACCATCAACCTTCCGAGCTGGCTGAAAGCGGTGATCGGCCTGGCCCTGCCGGTGATGGCCAATGTCGCGGAGATCGTGCGCGGCGGCGTACGCTCGATTCACCCCGGCCAGTGGGAAGCCGCCGAATCGCTGGGCTTCACCCGGCGCCAGCAATTATGGCTGATCATCCTGCCGCAGAGCGTGAAGCGCATGCTGCCGCCCTGGATGAATCTTTACGCCATCCTCACCACCTCGACGACGCTCGCCTCGATCGTCGGCGTGAACGAAGTGGTGAGCCTGGCCGGCCAGGTTCTGGCCGCGGAAGGCAGCAAGCCCTATCTCCTGGCGCCGATCTACGCCTATGTGCTGCTGATGTTCTTCGTCTATACCTATCCCATCGCCTGGGCGACGCAACGCCTCGAACGCCGCTATCATGTACGGAACTGACATGGCCCCCCAACCGCTCGTCGTCATCGACAATCTGCACAAATCGTTCGGCCATGTCGAAGTCATCAAAGGCGTCAGCATGACGGTCGCCAAGGGCGAGGTCGCCTGCATCATCGGCCCGTCCGGATCCGGAAAATCGACCCTGATCCGTTGCGTGAACGCGCTGGTGCCGTTCGAGGTCGGGTCGATCAAGGTTCTGGGCATCGAAGTGAACGACCCCAAGCTCGACAAGCTGAAGCTGCGCAAACATGTCGGCATGGTCTTCCAGCAATATAATCTGTTCCCGCACCGCACCGCTCTGCAAAACGTGATGATGGCGCCGATCCAGGTGCTGAAGCGCCCCAAGAAGGAAGTGGAAGCGGAAGCCTACGCCTTGCTCAAGAAAGTCCGCCTCGAGGGCAAGGAACATTCCTATCCGGGCGAACTCTCCGGCGGGCAGCAGCAACGCGTCGCCATTGCACGCTCGCTCGCAATGAAGCCGGACCTTATGCTCTTCGACGAGGTGACTGCCGCACTCGACCCGGAAACGGTGGGTGAAGTGCTTCTCACCATCCGTCAGCTCGCCGAGGAAGGCATGACCTGCATCCTGGTGACCCACGAAATGGGCTTCGCCCGCGAGGTCGCCAACGAGGTGTACTTCACCGACAAAGGCGTGATCGTCGAACAAGGGCCGCCATCGGAGTTTTTCTCCGCCCCGCGCGATCCGCGGACCAAGGCGTTTCTCAGTCAGATTCTTTAAGGAAAGAAAAAGGAAGCGCTACTTTTTGTGAACAAAAAGTAGCAAAAAAACTTTGTTATGCTGGGCCTCAGGCTGCGTCAGCGCCAACGCCCATGGCCCAGCATAACAAAAGTTTTTGCGGCGCTTTTTTCAAAAAGCGCCCTCTTTCTTAAACCTTACTGCCGTCTTCCGCTCAACCTCATCGAGGCTCACGCCTGGCGCCAGTTCCTGCAGCGCCAACCCGCCCTTCATTTTGTCGCAGGCGAACACGGCAAGATCGGTAACGATCAAATCGACCACGCCGGCGCCGGTCAGCGGTAGGCGGCATTGTTCCACGATCTTGGCGCTGCCGTCTCGCGCGACATGTTCCATCACCACGATGATGCGCTTGACGCCGGCGACGAGATCCATCGCGCCGCCCATGCCTTTGACGAACTGCCCCGGCACGGACCAGTTCGCGATGTCGCCCTGGGCGGAGACTTCCATCGCACCCAGGACCGCCAGATCGATATGGCCGCCGCGAATCATGGAAAAGCTCTCGGCCGAGGAAAAGAAGGATGAGGTGGGGAGCGCGGAAATCGTCTGTTTCCCGGCATTGGTCAGATCGGCATCGACCTCGTCCGGGTAAGGAAACGGCCCCATCCCCAGCATGCCGTTTTCGCTCTGCAAGGTGACCTCGATATGGTCCGGAATGTAATTGGCAACCAGCGTTGGAATGCCGATCCCGAGATTGACATAGTCACCGTCTTTCAACTCCTGGGCCGCGCGCGCGGCCATTTGTTCGCGTGTCCAGGGCATGGTCAAAATCCCGTTGTTCCGTGTTCCTACCTGCTGGCAGAGGCAGGCAGCGATTTCAAGCCAGTCTTTGGCATGCCAAACCGTATGGGCTCGACCACTCCCCCCGCGAAAAATGCAGGCCGCCAGCGCTCTTATGAATTCCAATTAAAAAATCAATGAGAAAGCGGCATAGGTAAATGGAGTATATCACGCAGACCCAAGCCGATCATTTTTCAAATCCGAATGGGCAGCTCAAGAGGAGTGGAACATGGCCACCAATACGGGCGGAACACAAGGCGGCTCTCACGAACAGCATGTAAAAGCGGGCGCGCAGAGCCACAAGAATGCGGGGAATCCTCCGGGAAAATCGGCGACCAGCGGCACCAGCCGCGAAAAAACCGCCCCCGGCCAGCGCAGCCCCGCGGAACAACCGCAGGGTAAACCTGGGCATCAGGGCCCCAAAGGTTCCTGATCAGGAAGGCTTTAAGCAAGAGGCCGCTTTTTGAAAAAAGCGGCGCAAAAACTTTTCTTCACGCCGGGCCATGGGCTTTGTCCCCGATACAGCCCATGGCCCAGCATAAAAAAGTTTTTTTGCTACTTTTTGTTCACAAAAAGTAGTCCTTCCTTTTTTGGCCTTAATCCTCCGGCACGTTGTGCACCAGCTCAGCGAGCCACGCTGTGGCGTTGCCGTCAGACGGCGCGCGCCAGTCACCGCGCGGAGATAGCGCGCCGCCCGCGACCACCTTGGGGCCATTCGGCAAAGCGGAGCGCTTGAACTGGCTGAAGGCGAAAAAGCGCCGCAGGAAAAGCTCCAGCCATTTCCGGATTTCCCCGAGGCTGTATTGCGTGCGCCGCGCGGCGGGAAAATGCGCCGGCCACGCGCCGATCTGCGCGTCGCTCCAGGCGTGCATCGCCAGGAACGCGATTTTCGATGGCCTGAAACCGTAGCGCAGCGTGTAATACAAATTGAAATCCTGCAGCGCGTAAGGGCCGATTTTTGCTTCCGTGCTTTGCGGCGTCGCGCCCGCCGCGACCGGCACGAGTTCCGGCGAAATCTCCGTATCCAAAATCGCCTCAAGCGTTTCGCCGACCGCGTCGCCGAATTGACCGGAGCGCGCCACCCAGCGAATCAAATGCTGGATCAGCGTTTTCGGCACGCCGGCATTCACGGCGTAATGCGACATCTGGTCGCCGACGCCGTAAGTGCACCAGCCGAGCGCGAGTTCGGAAAGATCCCCGGTGCCGATGACGAAGGCGTTGTTCTGGTTGGCGAGACGGAACAGATAATCGGTCCGCAGCCCCGCCTGCACATTCTCGAATGTGATGTCGTAAACCGGCTTTCCCTCGCCGAACGGATGGCCGAGATCGGCCAGCATCTGCCGCGCGGCGGGGCGGATATCGAGTTCGTGCGCGTTGGTGCCAAGGCTCGTCATCAGGCGCCAGGCATTGGCCTTGGTGTCGTCACCCGTGGCGAAGCCGGGCATGGTGTAGGTAAGAATATTGTGCCGCGGCAGGCCCAGCCGGTCCATCGCCCTTGCCGCGACGATCAAGGCATGGGTGGAATCGAGGCCGCCGGAAATGCCCAGCACGACATGTTTGAGCCCGGTCGCGCGGAGCCTTTGCACCAGCCCGGAAACCTGGATGTTGTACGCCTCGTAGCAATCCTGCTCGAGCCGCGCGGGATCGGAGGGCACGAAGGGAAAGCGCTCGACGCGCCGTTCCAGCCCCAAATTGTCGCCGGGCGGGGCGAGCCGGAAGGCGATGGTGCGGAATCCATCCGTCGCCACGCCATGGGTACGCCGGTTATCGTCGAACGTGCCCATCCGCATCCGTTCCTGGCGGAGCAGGTCCAGGTCGATATCGGCGATGACCGTCTGGCCCGTTTCCGGAAAACGTTCCGCCTCAGCCAGGCAGACGCCGTTTTCATAGATCATCACCTGGCCGTCCCAGGAAACCTCGGTCGTGCTCTCCCCGGCCCCGGCCGCGGCATAGATGTAGGCCGCCAGGCATCGCGTGGAGGCCGATTGCACCAGCAACCGCCGGCTCTCGGCGCGGCCGATCGTGATCGGGCTGCCCGAAAGATTGGCGAGAATGCTCGCCCCCGCCAGGGCGGCAAGTGCGCTCGGCGGCACCGGGACCCAGAAATCCTCGCAGATCTCCACATGCAGCGCGAAGCCACGCACATCCTCGGCGGCAAAAATCAGGTTGTTGCCGAACGGAGCGACCTGGCCGGCAATGGCGATCTCCCCCCGCAGCGCGTCACCCGCGGCAATCTGCCTTCCTTCGTAGAACTCGCGGTACGTGGGCAGATAGGATTTCGGAACCACCCCGAGCACGCGCCCGCGATGGAGGACGAGCGCCGTGTTGTACAGCCTTCCGGCATGGCGCAGCGGCGCGCCCACCACCAGAACGGGCAGCAGATCTTTCGAGGCTTCCGCTAAGCGAATGACGGCCTGGTCCACCGCGTCCAGAACCGCGTCCTGAAGCAGAAGATCCTCGATCGAATAGCCGGACAAGGTCAGTTCCGGGAACACCGCCACCGCCACGCCGTTTTGGTGGCAGTCCCGCGCGGCCAGCAGCACGGCTTCAGCGTTGCGGGCCGGGTCCGCCAGCGCCGTCTCGATGGTGCAGGCGGCCACGCGGGCGAACCCCTGGGCGTAGAGGGAATAAAATTTCATACCCAAACTATGGCACCAATGATGGGCCGAAAAAAGCGCGGCGGGTCGGAGAGAAGAAAGCGGCCGCTTTTTGAAAAAAGCGGCACCAAAAACTTCTTTTATGCTGGGCCAGGGGCAATGTCGCTGACAACGCCCAAGCCCCAGCATAATAAAGTTTTTTTGCTACTTTTTGTTCACAAAAAGTAGCCTTTCTTCGTTGCTGCTTACTGCGGCGCGGTCTTTTCCATGAGCTTGGCCACCATCATCTGGCGCACCGGCGGCAGGCGCGCCCCGATGCGCAGCACCGCACCGCGCAGCAGGCGCGCGGGCAGGCTGTCATCGGTGTAAAGCCGGGCCGTGGCGTTGGTGGCCAGATAGAGCGGCTGCGTCGCCAACCGATGGGCGCGCTCGTAACGCTGCAGCAAAGAAGGCGCGCCGATATCGCTTTTTCTCGCCGCGGCCCCGGCAACCAGCCCCGCCAGACCGTGCTGGCCGCGCAGGCCGAAATTGAAGCCATGCGCGGTGACCGGATGCATGCCGACCGCCGCATCGCCGACCAGCGCGAAACGCGGTGCGACAAAGCGCCGGGCATAGACCGAGACCAACGGATAGATATGGCGCGAACTGACAGGGCGCATCGCCCCGAGGCGGCCCTGGTAACGGCTGGTGATCTCGGCGCCGAAGGCGGCGTCATCCAGAGCCCGCAGCCGTTCGATCTCGCGCGCCGGCAAGGTCAGCACCAGCGATGAGAGATGCGGGCAGTCCGGCGTGCCGTTCAGCGGCAGCATGGCGATGGTCTGGCCGTAGCCGAACCATTCGGTCGCGACCGCATGGTGCGGCGCCTCATGCGCCATGCGGCACACCAGCATGCTCGCCCCGAAATCCTGCATGGCGGCGCCGATGCCGACGCGCCGGCGCATCTCGGAAAACCGCGTGTCGGCGGCGACGATCAAACGCGCGCTCAGGCTGGCGCCGCCGGCCAAGGTCAGCGTCGCATGCCCGGCGCCGACCGTAATCCCGGTCGCCATGCTGTCGGCGAACAGGCGGATATTGGGTTTGCCTTGCGCGGCCTCATAAAGCGCGCGGCGGATGTGATGATTCGCGACCAACTGGCCGAGCCGTTCATTTTGGTCGCCGCCCGGGCTGAGGCTCAGCGCGTGGCCGCCCGCCCCATTGAGCACGCGGGCCTCGCGCAGCGGTGCGATCGCCTCGTCCGGGATGCGCTCCCAGGCGCCCAGCCCGCGTAGAATTTCGACGGAGAAATGGGTCAAAGCGATCTCGCGGCCGTCAAACTCCGGCGCCGCGAGCGCCGCCTCGGACTGGCGCTCGACCAAGGCGACGGCGAGCCCCTGCGCCGCGAGCGAGCCGGCAAGGCTGAGCCCGGCCGGGCCGGCCCCAATGACAATGACGTCGAAATCCGCGACCGTCCCACTCATGCTTCGCGCTCCCTCCGCACCCCTGCAGGTGCGGTCTTCTGCGGGCGCGGGGGCGGCTTGTCCAGATCCGGCCGAGACCCGGTTGTTAGCGCTGCCCGCCTCGTCGGAAGGAACGGCCAAGGCCTGCTCAAATTGCTGGGTCAGTAAGCGAAGGAAAGGAAGCGCTACTTTTTGTGAACAAAAAGTAGCAAAAAAACTTTGATTTATGCTGGGCCATGGGCGGTGGCCGCGATACAGCCTCAGACCCAGCATAAAAGAAGTTTTTGCGCCGCTTTTTTCAAAAAGCGGCCACATACTTGCCTTAGGCCGAAATGACGACTTTCAAAGCCTGCGTCGCGGCCGCCCGGCCGAACGTGTCGTAGGCTTCGAGCATCTGGTCGAGCCGGAACCGGTGCGTGATCAGCCGTGCGGGATCGAGCTTTTTGGCCTGCACGGTCCTGAGCAGCATCGGCGTCGTCACAGTGTCGACCAGCCGCGTGGTGATCGCGATGTTCTGGGACCATAGGCGTTCGAGATGGAGATCGGCCTTGTGCCCATGGACGCCGATATTGGCAATGACTCCGCCCGGCGCGACCAGGTCCTGGCAGAGCTCGAACGTGGCCGGAATGCCCACCGCCTCAATGGCCGCATCCACGCCGCGCCCGCCGGTCAGCGCCTTCACGCTCTCCGCCGCTTTCCCGTCCGCGCTGTTGATAGTGTGCGTGGCGCCGAATTGCCGCGCGATGCCGAGCCGGTTGTCGTCCAGATCGATCATGATGATCTCCGCCGGCGCGTAGAATTGGGCGGTGAGCAGGGCGGCGAGGCCGATCGGCCCGGCGCCGACGATGGCCACACTCGCCCCCGGAGCCACTTTGCCGTTCAGGACCCCGCATTCGAACCCGGTCGGCAGGATATCGCTCAGCATCACCAAAGCTTCCTCGTCGGCGCCTTCCGGGATCGGGTAAAGGCTGGTGTCGGCATGCGGCGTGCGGACATATTCGGCCTGGGTGCCGTCGATCTCGTTGCCGAGGATCCAGCCGCCGCTCGTGCAATGGGAATACATGCCGCGGCGGCAATAATCGCATTTGCCGCAGGACGAGATGCAGGAGATGAGAACGCGGTCCCCCGGCCGGAACGTGGTGACCCCCGCGCCGACGGCGTCGATGACGCCGACGCCTTCATGGCCGAGGATGCGGCCCGGCGCGCAGCTCGGCACGTCGCCCTTGAGGATGTGCAGATCGGTGCCGCAGATGGTCGTTTTGACGATCTTCACCACCGCATCGCCAGGCGCCTGGATCTGCGGCTTGGGGCGGTCTTCAAGACCTTTGAGGCCAGGTCCACGATAGACGAGCGCTTTCATGAGATCCCCCTTTTTCCGTTGGTTGCCTTGGCATGTCGGCAACAATCGAAAGCAAAGGAAGAGGAAGGTTACTTTTTGTGAACAAAAAGTAGCAAAAAAACTTTGTTTACTTTGGGCCGTGCTGGTTTCACCGCCGCCGGCCCAGCGTAAATGAAAGTTTTTGCGCCGCTTTTTTCAAAAAGCGGCCGCTTTCTTCCTTACTCCGGCGCCTCGCCACGGGCCGCCTGCTTGGCCAGCCTGGCTTTCATCGCCTCGATCTCCTGCGCCGCCCCGAGCAGCCCGAGCAGCACATTGGCCTCGACTTCCACCTTCTGGTTCGCGCGTTCGCGTTCCGGGATCGCCTGCAGCTCTTCGGCCTGCTGCCGCAAGGCGGCGGGCATCTGGGCCATGGCGCGTTCGACCCGCGCGAACACCGCTTCGACGGTCTTGCGCGGGACCGTGTGGCCCCGCACGACGGATTTCGTGACCCGCTGGCGCCCTTCCTGCTTGGCGACCTCCAGCTTTTGCGAAAGAACCGTTGCGGCCCCTTCGCCATGCGCGCGGACCGCGTCGATCGCGATATCCACGGAAACCGCGCCCGTCCGCACCAGGTCGTGGACCTCGCCGCTGGCCGTGGCGAGAGTCAGGAGCTGCTCGACACGGGCCGGACTCTTGCTCTGCGAGGCGGCGATTTCGGCCGGCTTCAAGCCCATCTGCGACAGGCGCAAATAGCCGCGCGCGATGTCCAGGGGCTCCAGCTTCAGGCCTTGCGCCGAGCGCAACATCAATTCGACGCGCTCGGCATCGTTGCCACGGAACGGGATCACGTTGACCAGGGGGATCTTGGCGCCGCGCGAGATGGCAAGCTGCACGCCCCGGCGCCGGCAATGGCCCTCGATCACCACGATCCGCCCGTCATTCAGCGCCCGCACCATCATCGGCGGCACGTAACGGTCCGCCATATAGGATTCACAGAACGCCTCGATATGCGCCTTCACCTTCGGGTCGTCATAATAACGCAGGTTGAACCCCTCCTCCTCCTGGAGAAGCATGGGATCGACCTGGTACAGATACATTTTTCTGTTTGTTTGGCCTTGTGGCTCCGCGGTAAAATCTTTCAGCGGGGTGACGACAAACGCCATGGAAATGATCCTCGGACTCTCACGCGCTGGCGGTCTTACAACGCCCGCCAACAAAATGAGTTTACATAAGCAATCGGGCGTTGCAAAGCGCCCGCCGCCGGGCGGCCCGGAACCGCCAATTTTGCTACCGAACCGTTCATTTTGCTCAACCCGGGCCTTGGCGGCATTTGGGGGCCACCCCGATATGTGACAATTCCGTTAACGCCCCTGTTTCCGGTTCCGCAACGCCCCCGGGCGGAATTAGAATGGCGCGGTTCGCAGCACGCATCCTCCCCGCCTCCGCCGGCAGGCTTTCATGGCTCGCCGGCGCCGGGATTTCGTGAAGGCATCGTGAAATGCCCTGGACTCCGGATGACGCCGAAAGACATACGCACAAAGCCAGCAGCCCGGCTTTGAGGGAGCTTTGGGCGAAAATCGCCAATGAATGCCTGGAACGGACCGGCAATGAAGGCCGGGCGATCCGGGAGGCGAATGCGGTCATCGCGCGGCAGGCAGACGAGCCCGCCCATAAACGTTGACGGCCTGCAGGCGGTCGTGATGCAATCCGCGCAATGATCCTCCTGCCGTCGGCCGCAACCCCGCCTTTGTTTCCGGATTTCGTCGTTCATCTGGGCATGGCGGTGGCAGACCAGGACGGCGCGCGATGGGGTATCCCCCTGCCCCCGCAACTGACGAACGCCGTTGCGCGGCGGCGCGCGGAATTTATTTGCGGGCGCTTATGCGCGCGCGAAGCACTGGGACGATTGGCGGCATCATGCCTGGATATCCCCATGGCGGCGGACCGCAGCCCGCTATGGCCAGCCGGCTTCGTCGGCTCCATCACCCATTCGCAAGACATGGCGTTCGCCGCCGTGGCGCGCACGGAACAGGCGCAGAGCCTGGGGCTGGACGTTGAGCGCCTCATGCCGCCCGAGACGGCGCTGGAACTGGCGTCCATTGTCGCCTCGCCGGCCGAATATGCGCGCCTGCTGCAAGCGCCTTGGGATCACCCGCTTCTGACGACGGTCCTGTTTTCCGCGAAAGAGACCATCTTCAAATGCCTGTATCCCGTCATCAAACGGCAATTCGATTTTTCCGACGTGGTGATCGAATCGCTCGATCTGAGGGGCGGGACTTTCACCTTCTCCCTGAGCCGCGCGATCGCGGAATTGCACCCGCCCGCCGCCCGTCAGCCCGGCCGGCTGGCGATTATCGCTGATGTTGTGCACACCGGCCTGATGCTAGTCCCCGCAGGCGATTTCAATGCCCGATATTGATTCCACCCGATAAAGCGGCGGGGCGCATGGTCCACACCGCGTCGGCCTCGGCGCAAGGTTCGGATAAGGCGCAAAACAACCGGTAAATGATCGCGTCATTGAGCGCGCCATAGGCGGCATCGAAGAGATCGGCTGAGACACCGACCGTGGACCACCGCCCCAGCGCGGGGACATCGAGATCGTGGCTGTTGATCACGACCCGGATCAGCGGCCTTGCCCCCTCTTGCCTGGCATCGACGCGCACCTGGTAATCAGCCAGGCGCATGCCTTGCAAGACCGGAAAATCAGGCAGCAGCGCTTCACGGAACGCCATATTCAGCGCCATGAAGCTGCCGGCATGCTCGGCGGCGGCCAGCCTGGCCTGGCCCTGCACATCGAGCCGCACCGTCGCCCGAGATAAGGTCACGAGCGCGCCTTTTTCATCCCGGCATTGCTCCTCGCTGGCATGGAGCGAAACCACGCTGTAGAATTCAGGCATTTCCTCCAGGGTGCGGCGGGCCAGAAGGGCGAAGCTGGCCTCCGCGCCGTCATAGGCATAGCCTTCGAATTCGCGCCGCTTGAGCAACTCGAGCAAAACCGGCAGGCGCGGATCGTCGGCCGCCACGGCGATGCCCATTTCACGCAGGCGGTTCAGCAAATTGGCCCGCCCCGCCTGATTGGAAACGACGATATGGCGGCGATTGCCCACCCGCTCGGGGGCGATATGCTCGTAGGTGGTGCTGTTGCGGGCGACAGCGGCGGCATGCAGGCCGGCCTTATGGGCGAAGGCATTGTTTCCGACATAAGCCGCATAACGGTTGGGAACGCGGTTCAGCCGTTCGTCCAGCTTATGGCTGAGTTCCGTGAGGCGGCGGAGTCCCTCATCGCTGACGCCCGTATGGTAACCCAGTTTCAGCATCAGCGTCGGAATGAGCGAAATAAGATTGGCATTGCCGCAGCGCTCGCCCAACCCATTGAGCGTACCCTGGATCATCCGCGCCCCGGCGGCCACCGCCGCCAGGCTGCCGGCCACGGCGGTTTCCGTATCGTTATGGGTGTGAATGCCGATCGACGCTCCCGGCAGCGCGGCCACGACCGCGCGAACGATGGCCGAAATCTCCTCGGGCAGCGTGCCGCCATTGGTATCGCACAGCACCAGCCAGGAAGCGCCTTCCCGCCAAGCGCGGCGCAGGCAGGACAAGGCGTATTTAGGATTGCGCTTGTAGCCGTCGAAGAAATGTTCGGCATCGAACAACACCTCGCGGCCATTGCGCGCCGCGGCGGCCAGGCTGTCGCCGATCAGTTCGAGATTTTCCGCCGCCGTGATCCCCAGCGCCTGTTCCGCCGCCAAATGCGACGCCTTGCCCACCAGGCAAACGGCCGCCGTGCCCGCGTGCAGCACCGCCCCGAGGCCCGGATCGTTGGCGGCGCTGCGGCCCGGCCGCCGCGTCATGCCAAAGGCGGTCAACGTGGCGTGCCGCAAAGCCGGCTTGTTGGCGAAGAACGCATCATCCGTGGGGTTCGCGCCCGGCCATCCGCCTTCCACATAATCGATGCCGAGGCGATCGAGTTCGGCGGCGATCACCTGCTTGTCCAGCACTGAGAAATCCACGCCTTGCATCTGGGCGCCGTCACGCAGCGTCGTGTCGTACAGCACAATGCGCCGCCCCGAGGGCGCGGCTGAGGCCGGTATCGAATCCGTCATGGGATCACCGCCGTCACGTGCATAGAAGACCTTCCTGTCATGTGCCCTGGCTAGGCAACCCTGCGCTCCGGGTCGGCAAACACCGGCTCGAGCCGCTGGCGCTCATCGGTCGTCGGCGGCTCCGCCTCGTCCACCACCGCGCCGCCGCGCGCGTTTTGCACTGCCTCGTATCTGTCGAGAATGAGATTCATCTGCCGCGCCAGCAAAACGGCATTTTCCTCAGTCACCATCGAATGATGATCGCCGGCGGTCTGGACGATCTCCAACCCGCGGGTGAAGAGACCATCCCACCCCTCGGCAGGATCGCTGCCCGGCAGATTATTCTCTGAATTATCCGCGCGAATGAGGACACCGGCGGCATCCAAGGGGCGCGGACGCCATAACCGTCCCAGCAGCAGCGCAAACTGATTGAAGAGCAAATTGTCAATCGGCTTGCCCGCCTCATCAAAATAGCCCGAGGGCAGAGGCGCCGGCACGGAACGCTGCGTGACCTGGCCCCATCGGCTCTTGAGGCGCTCGACGCGGTGATTCACGCTGTCAGGCACCCGGGACAGCAGCCATCGGACCAAAGTCCAGGATTCGCCAAGCGCCGTGCGCAATCTGCGCAGGGACCAGGCGTCGTCATCCTCCCCTGTTCCGCTGCTCCGCCAGATCCGCGCCAAACTCTCCAAAGCCGGCGCGAGCGTATAGCTGCTCCAGCTGAAGGCGCGCGCATCGAGGAGGAGAACGAACGCTACATTGCCGCCGGCGTTCTGCAGCACGCGCGCCGCTTCAAAGGCGATCTTGCCGCCCAGAGAATATCCCGCGATCACGCACGGCGTCGACCCGGCATGCTCGGCCAAGATCTTGCCGAAATGCACGCCCAACTGGTCGATGGTCGGCAGCGCCTGGATATCGGAAGACGCAAACGCTGTCAGCCATGAGGAGAGAATCGGCACGTCGACGGTGAAAATGCGCCGATCGCCGCCGATCAGCTGCGCCAGCCGAAACTCCTCCGGCCGCGCGCCCATGAAATAGATCGGCAACCCCGTGGCGCCCGCGCGCAAGGTTGCCACTTGCGGCGTCGCTTGCGGTGCATGACCGCGCGCCAACTCTTCCGCCAGCCCGGCGATTGTCGGGTTCAGGAAAAAAGTCGGAACGCTCACATAGCGCCCCAAGCGCTTGTGAATTTCACTGATGACCCGCAGCGCCATGAAGGAATGGCCGCCCAGATTGAAGAAATTGTCGATCCGGCTGATCCGCTCAACTCCCAGAGGCTCGCGCCAGATCTCGGCCAGCGCCGTCTCGATCTCCCCCGCAGGCGCTTCATAGGAAGCCCGCGCGTAAGTTGCCTCGTCCGGCGCGGGCAAGGCCCGCCGGTCCACCTTGCCGTTGCGGGTGAGCGGCAACGCATCGAGCCGTACAAACGCCGCCGGCACCATATAGTCGGGCAAACATGCCGCCAGATACGCATGCAGGCAGGCTGCGAGCTGGTCGTCAGGGTCGGCGACCACATAGGCGACGAGCCGTTTTTCGCCATCGTTGGCCAAAGCCAGCACCACCGCCTCGCGCACCGCCTCGTGCGCCGTCAGCCGCTCTTCGATCTCGCCGAGTTCGATGCGGAAGCCACGGAGCTTGACCTGGGCATCGTTGCGACCAAGGAACATCAGATTGCCGTCGGGCAGATAGCGCGCCAGGTCGCCGGTGCGGTACATGCGTGCGTCCGGCTCGCCGGCAAACGGGTCCGAGAGGAACCGCTCGGCGGTCAGCTCCGGCCGGTTCAGGTAACCGAGCGCAACCCCCGCCCCGCCGATATGGATTTCGCCGACGGCGCCGAGCGGCACCGGCGCGCCATGCGGATCGAGCAGATAGGTCCGCGTGTTTGAAATCGGTCGGCCAATCGGAATGGTTCCGTTTTCCTCCCGCGACGATCCGATCTCATAGGTCGTGGCAAACGTGGTCGTCTCAGTCGGCCCATAGGCATTCAGCAGCCGCGCCGGCCTGTTGCCCGGCTTGGACCACACTTTTCGCACGATCTTCGGATCGAGGACGTCGCCGCCCGTAATCAGAAGCTTGAGTTGCGCGTAGACCGGCTCCAACGCCTCGGCCAGTTGATTGAACAGCCCGACCGTCAGCCACAACACGTTGATCCGCTCTTCCCGCAGCGTCTTAATGAAAGCCTGAGGCGTCAGCACAATCTCATGAGGGATGACCACGACTGTCCCGCCATTGAGCAAAGGCGCCCACAATTCGAAGGTGCTGGCATCGAAGGCCGGGTTGGCCGCGAAGGCCACGCGATCTTCCGCGCCAATCACGGCATATGAATTGTTCACAACCAGACGTGCGATCGCGCAATGCGGCACCAGAACGCCTTTCGGCGTGCCGGTGGAACCGGACGTATACATTACATAGGCCACACGCAGGCCGCTGCCCGGCCGCGCCGGATTGGCGGCGTTCGCCGGCGCATCGACGCGGTCGCCCAGACGCAATACCGGCGTGGCCGAAGCAAAGGCAAGTTCCGTGCGCGCATCGGTGATGATCAGGCTTGCCCCACAATCCTCCACGATCCAGGCCTGGCGCTGGGGCGGCGCTTGCGGGTCCAGCGGTACATAAGCGGCGCCCGCCTTGAGGATGGCAAGCTGGGCCACGATCAGATCGATCGAGCGCTCAAGCAGCGTCGCCACCCGGTCATTCGTTTTCACGCCGCGTTCGATGAGTTGGTGCGCCAGAGCATTGGCCCGCGCATTCAGTACCGCATAAGTGAGCGTCCGATCTCCGAACACGGCGGCAACCATTTCCGGCGTGCGTTCGACCTGCGCCTCGAACAGTGCATGAATGCCGCTCTCCCGCGGATAGTCCGCCTCCGTCGCGTTCAACTCGACAATAACGCGTTGCCGTTCCGCGCTGCCCAGCATGTCGATAGAGCGCATTGCCATGTCAGGCGCTTGCTCCAACGCTTCGACCATCCCTTCAAGCGCGGTCCTCATAAAGCCGCACAGCCGCTCCGCACCAACAACCGGATATGTCTGCGCCGTCAGCGAAAAATCATCGCCAAGATCATCCACCGACAGCGTCACCGGGTAGTTACTCCGCCCCCGCGAACCGAGCCGCTCGACACCTTCTGCGACCTGTGAAACCTGACCATCGGCGCGACGGCTGTGACGATAATTGAGCAGCGCCGAAAATAACGGCGCTGGCGCTGGTACGGCGCTGCAGCGCTGCACCTGTGCAAGCGACGCGTGCTCATGGCGCAGGAGCTCCGCCAACAACGCATGCACACGCCGCACGCTCGCCTCCACGCCCTCGTCCCCGATCTCGACACGGAGCGGCAACGTGTTGATGAACACGCCAGGGGTCCAGTCCACGCCGGCCCCACCTTGCATCCGCCCGAACAGCACCGTGCCAAACACCGCATCCTTCCGGCCCGACGCGCGCGACAGCACGAGGCCCCATGCCAGATGGAACAGGCTGGCCGCACTCACGCCCAGACCGCGCGCCCGTTCCCGCAGGCGCCGCGCCAGCTCCGGCTCCAGGACCATGCGCGCTTCCTCGATGTCCACGCCATTGCCCTGTACATTCGACAGCCCGAACGGTGCCGTCGGCTCGTCCACGTCTCCCAGCATGCCGCGGAAGAATGCCTCATGGTCCGCCGCACTCCCCCGCCGCACCTGCGCCACGAAATTGCGGTAGGGGATCGGCGCTGGAAGCTCCTCGGTCCGCCCCAGAATATGCGCCTGCACTTCCCGGGCCAGAACCTCCAGCGTGGCGTGGTCGATCACCAGATGATGGCGAAGCAGCAGCAACAGCCACCGTTTTTGGACATGGTCATGCGTGACGAAAGCCCGCATCAGCGGTGCTTGACGCACATCCAGGCGGAATCGCCCCGGATTGAACCGGCTACGCAACTGCTCCGCCACATCCCCGTCCGCGGGGTCGAACGTCATGTCCTCAACCGGCAGCGGTGCCCGGCGCCACACGACCTGCGCCGGCTGAGAGAGCCCATCCCACATCACGGCCGTACGGAAAATATCATGCCGGGCGATCACCGCCTGCAACGCCGTGACAAAATCCTCCATGCGCCGGCGGCCATCAAAAGCGAACAACTCCGGCGTCAGGTAGGTATCGCCCTCTCCGTCCATCAGATGATGGAACAGCAGCCCCTCCTGCAGCGGCGCCAGCGGGTAGATATCCTGGGTATTGGCCGCCCCGCCCTCGACGCAGGACACGATGTCATCGATCTCCGCCTGGCTCAGATTGATCAGCGGCAGCATCTCCGGCATGATCGTCTCGCTCCCCGGCGGAATCAGATTGGGCGGAATTTCAACGTCGCCGCCATCTGAACGCGTCGCAGCCGCCAGCCCGGCCAGCGTCGGCGCGCTGAACACCGACCGCACGTCGGCCTGCAGCCCCTCCCGCCGCAGCCGCGCGATCATTGTCACCGCCAGCAGTGAATGGCCGCCGAGTTCGAAGAAATTGTCGTGGCGACTGACCCGCTCCACACCGAGCAGTTCGCTCCAGATCGCCGCCAGCGCCGTCTCAGCCTGGCCCTGCGGCACTTCGTAGGCGGCACGCGCGTAGGCCCCGTCGTCAGGCGCGGGCAAGGCCCTTCGGTCGAGCTTGCCATTGACGGAGAGCGGAAACGCATCAAGCCGTACAAAAGCCGCCGGCACCATATAATCCGGCTGGCTTTTCCCGAGATGAGCGCGCAATGCCTCGACATCAATCTCTTCTGGCCCTGTGTAATAGGCAACCAGACGCTTCTCTCCGTCCCCGGACTCGCGCGCCACCACCACGGCCTCATGCACGCCGGCATGCTGGCTCAGCGCGGCCTCGATCTCGCCCAGCTCGATCCGGAAGCCGCGTATCTTCACCTGGAAGTCGTTGCGGCCGATATATTCGATGTCGCCACCGGGAAGATACCGGCCCAGATCCCCGGTCTTGTACAGCCGGTCACCAGCGACAAAGGGGCTGGCGATGAACTTCTCCGCCGTCAGCTCAGGCCGGTTGAGATAGCCGCGGGCAACACCCACCCCACCGATATGGATCTCGCCAGCCGTCCCCACGGGAACCGGCTGCAACCGGGCATCCAGTATATACATCCGCGTGTTCCAGATCGGTCGACCGATCGGCGGCGATGCCCCCCACGCGGCGCGCGCCGGGGCGCAGGTCCAGGCCGTCACGTCGACCGCCGCCTCGGTCGGCCCGTAAAGATTGTGCAGGGGCAGGCCCGGAAACATCTGCTGAAACCGCGCCAGCAAATGGCTGGGCAACGCCTCGCCGCTGGTGAACACATGCTTCAAGCTCGGGCACGCCCCGACGGTGATCCCGTCGAGAAACACCCGCAACATCGACGGCACAAAATGCAGAGTCGTCACCCCCTGCGCCTCGATCGCCGCCACGAGCTGGTCGGGGCTCTTGTGTCCCCCGGGCCGAAGCATGACCAGACGGGCCCCCACGGCCAGGGGCCAGAAAAATTCCCAGACCGACACATCGAAGCTGAAGGGCGTTTTCTGCAGGACCACATCCTGCGACTGAAGCCGATAAGCATCGTCCATCCACAACAGGCGATTGAGAACGGCCCGATGCTCGTTCATCACACCCTTTGGCATCCCCGTGGAACCGGAGGTGTAGATGACATAGGCGAGGTGCTGCGAGGTGAGGCCAACCGCGCGAGGATCCGGATTTTCCGCCGAGGCATCAGCCCAACGCGCCTGGTCCGCGTCCAGATCCACGAGCGCCGGGGGCGCGACCAGATCCACGCGCGCCGGGGGCGCGTCCAGATCCATGCGCGCCGGGGGCGCGACCAGCCCCGGCAAGGCCGCTTGCAGCGCGGCACGCGCCGGGCCATGGCTCAGCACCACAGCCGGCCGGCTGTCTTCCAACATGAATTTCAGACGCTCAGGCGGGTAAGTCGGATCCAGAGGCACATAGGCGCCACCGGCCTTCAGGATCGCCATCAGCCCGACAACCATGTCCACACTGCGCTCGAGACAAAGCGCCACCCGGCCATCAGGCCCCACCCCCAGGGCACGCAAATGATGCGCCAGCCGGTTGGCCCGCGCGTTCAACGCCGCATACGTGACACGCTGGTCCTCAAAGACCACCGCAACAGCATCCGGGTGGCGTGCAACTTGTGCTTCGAACAGTTCGTGGATGCAGCGCTCCCGCGGGTAGTCCGCCGCGGTCTCGTTCCAATCCCCCAGCAGCCGCTCCCGCTCGGGCGCCGTCAGCAAGGGGAGCTCGGTGACTCTCTGCTCAACGTCCGCCACGACGCCCTCCAGCAGCGTCCGCAAATGTCCGGTCAGCCGCTCGATGCGCTCCTCGTCAAACAGATCCGTGCTGTACTCCGTTTCCAGCAGGATTTCGTTCCCCGTGTCGGTCAACGTCAAAGTCAGGTCGAATTTGGCGATTTTGGGCTGAGCCAACAACGCTTCCGTCACCACCCCCGGCAACCCGATGAATTGCGGCTGGTCATCGCGGTCGCGCCAGTTCAACATCACCTGCACCAGCGGTGAACAACTCTGGTTGCGCTCCGGCTTGAGGGCGGACACGACCTGATCGAACGGCACGTCCCGGTGCGAATAGACATGAGCCACATTCTGCTGCACGTGGCCCATCAACTCCCGGAACGTGGGGTTGCCGCTGAGATCCGTGCGCAAAACATGAGTGTCGATCAGAAAGCCGATCAACGGCCGCAATTCAGGCCGCTCACGCGCGGCGATCGGAACCCCGACCAAGATCTCGTCCTGGCCCGTATAGCGATGCATGACCGTACTGAATGCCCCGGCGAACACGGTGAACAGGCTGGCTTGCTGCTGCCGGCAAAGCCGGCGCAGATCGTTCGCCAGCGCGGCGTCAAACGCGAACAGCCGCTTGGTGCCGCGAAACGAACAAACCGCAGGGCGGGGCCGATCGCTTGGCTGGTCAAGCTGCGCCGGCGCGCCCCGGAGCTGCTCTTTCCAGAAAGCTATATCCTCGGCGAAGCGCTCTTGCTGGCGCGGTTGCCGCTGCCAAACCGCATAGTCGCCATATTGGATGGGCAAAGGCGGCAGAGGCGAAGGCTCCCCGCTTCGGGCAGCTTCGTACAAACTCGCCAATTCGCGCCAAAGGATGCCCAATGACGCACTGTCACAAACGATGTGATGCAGCATCATGATGAGGGCATGATCTTCATCATCCAGCCGGACGATGGTCACGCGCACCGCGGGTTCTGCGTCTAGCCGGTAAGGAAGACGGGGTTCCGTGATCAGCAGCTGGGCCAATTCGGCTTCGCGTTTGCTGGCTACGAGGGGCTGCAGATTGATTCTTTTGAACTTGAGAGGCCATGTCTCGTGAATGACCATGCCCGGCCTGCCGTCCCTGGCTTCGATCGTCGTGCGCAGGATCTCATGTCGTTCGACAATGATGTTGAACGCGCGCTCCAACGCCTCAACATCGAGCTTGCCCTTGAGGCGAACGGCTTCAGCCTCGTTGTAAGCCGGCTCGCCGGCGTTGAGCTGCTCCATGAACCAGATGCGCTCCTGGGCGGGGCTCAGCGGACATGGCTGACGGTGGTCGCGCACGGGGATCGGTTGTAAATCGGCCTGGGATTGCGCGGCGCTGTCGCTCGTCAGGGCCGCATGATGCGCCCGCCGGCGCCGCACCAAACCGGCCAATTCCGTGACCGTGGCGTTTTCGAAAAAATCCGCCAGGGACAGAAGAATTTGTGTTTTTTCGCGGAGGCGCGAAAGGCATTGGATGGCCTGCAATGACTGGCCTCCCAACGCAAAAAAATTACTGTCAGGGCGGATTTGCGGCACCGCGAGCAGTTCGGTCCAGATCTCCGTGATGATCTTCCCGAACGGCAGGTCATCGACGGAATCTGCCCCTGCCCCCTCGGCCATTGCCGATGCGCCGCTCCCCTCCTTCAGCGCGGCCAGCCGTTCCGCCTCTTCCACCAGGCGCAGCCGCTGCACTTTGCCCGAGGGGCCTTTCGGCAGGTCGGCGACGAAATACACGCGCGTGGGCGTCTTGAAATAACCGAGATGGTTCTCGCAAAAACTCAGCAGCTCGAGCTCGTCGCACCGCATCCCGTCGCGCAGCACGGCGAACGCCACGAGATCCTCGCCGACATACCGGTCCGGCACGCCGACCGAAGCCGCCTCCAGCACCGCGGGATGGGTCTCGAGAATTTCGTCGATCTGCTTGGGCGCGATGTTCACGCCGCCCTTGATGATCAGCTCCTTCGAGCGGCCGATCACGAAAAAATACCCATCTTCGTCGCGGTAGGCGAGATCGCCGGTGTGCAGCCAGCCCTGCGCATCGAACGCCGCCGCGGTTGCCGCCTGATCCTTGTAATAACCCTGCGTCATCCCGTCGCCGCGCAGCCAGACCTCGCCCGGCTCTCCCGCCGGCAACTGGGTCCCCTCGCGGTCGACGATCCTGGCCTCGAACCCCCAGGGCAGACCCGGCGAGCCGATCTTGTTGACGCCCGGCGGCACGGGGTTGGAGAAGACATTGCCGGCTTCGGATGAGCCCATCGCCTGGATCAGCGGCAGATGGAACTTGTCGATGAATTCCCGGTGCAAGGACGGCGAAAGCGGGGCGGAGGAACTGCGTAGGAAGCGGATGCGCGCGAAAGCCTCCGCCCGGCTGGCCGCCTTCGGGTCCTTCCAGTCCAGCAATTGCGAAATGATCGTCGGCACCACCGCCGTCCAGGTGCAGCGATGGTCATCGATCCAGTTCCAGAATTCGCTGACCACGAACCCGTGCGGCAGGACCACCGAGCCGCCGCTCAGCAGCGTCGGGATCAGGGTCACGCATTCCGCATTGATGTGATAGAGGGGCAGCACCAGGAGCGACCGGTCCGCCGCCGTGAGTTCGTGCGCCTGAACGGAATTCCGGCCATGGGCGAGCACGCTTTTATGCGTGTGGATCGGCCCTTTCGGCTGCCCGGTGCTGCCGGAGGTGTAGATCAGCATTGCCGCATCGTCGGCGCCGGGCGGGGGCAACCCGTCGGGCATGGCATCGGCGGCGCCCGTCTCCGGGCCGAAATCGGCGTCGGCGAACAGGATTTCTACCGACCGGCTCACATGGCCCAACACCTCCTTGAGCAACGCTTCGTAAGGGCGCCCAACGAACACGAGCCTGGCGTCGCAATTCTCCAGCGTGTACGCCAATTGCGCGACGCCCGCGCGCACATTGAGCGGCACGGTGACAAACCCGCCATACATCGTGCCCAGAAAGAGCTGAGCCGTGAACAGCCCGTTATCCATCAGGAACGCAATCTTGTCGCCCGGGACCAGCCCTCTTCTGTGAAACAGGCCGCAAAGCTGGCGTGTCCGCTCCTGCAATTCTTTGAAGGTCAGCCCTTGCTTGGTCTCGGGATTGAACAGGAAGCCGCGATCAGGCCGCACCTCAGCCTGGAGATCAATCAGATCACGGACGGTGCGAACATCTTTTTTTGGTATCATTGACGGTCTTCCTCCCTCGCTGGCGCGGTAAGGCGGCGGACATCTCAACCCTCGACGTTCCGAACCTAAGCGTTGGAACCATGGCAGTCGCGCTTTGACGTTCGCGCGTTCGTTCCGCATCCATTCCATTTTACCGGCCGCAACGCGCCAACCTAAACCCGTCTATAAACTATTGTCAAGTCGAAATATTAATATTATCATCGTGATTTCTTTCAGTTTTCCTTCCGCCTCGAGAAAAGAGACGCTCTTTTCGCCCCAACAAATACTTTAAAGTGATTTAACGTTATGAATTCGCGCCATTTAGTTGTGGATGTTCCTGTTGATTTCTGCTCTCATGTCTCTTGGTCCCAGCGCTCCTCTATCGGACAGGGTCTGCGTCTATTTTTCAACAATGACTTTATTTTTGATCACAACCCCAGGGGAGGCAGCGTGACGGTTCCGGAGCACCTGACAAGAGCCAATGCCGCGCGCAGTCGCGCCACCGCTCCCCCACCGTGCCGCCCCACTGGCAGCCCCATCGGCCGCCCTATTGCAAGACTCAAGATTGCAAGACTCAAGCCGATGATCCACGCCGATGCTCGCACATAAGACCGCCGCGGCCAGCCTGCTTGTGGTCGCCACGCGGATGCTGACGCGTTTCGGCGATCTGATAACGCTTCTGGTGTTGGCTTATGAATTGAAACCGGCCGATTTCGGTCTGGTCGCTTTGGCGTCGAGCCTGATTTTCATTACGGAATCGATTTTCGAGCTCCCTCTTGTGGAAGTCGTGCTGCGCGTGGATGTTCTGGAACGCAGCCATCTCGACACCGCGTTCACCCTCAGCGCACTCCGCGGTCTGGGCGTGATGACGATCTTGCTGGCGCTGGCCTGGCCCTTCGCGCATTTCTATCACGACCCGCGCCTCATGAAGCTGATCGCGGTCCTCAGCCTGTCGCCCGTAACGCGCGGCCTGCAGAGCCCGAAATTGATCAGCTACATCAAGGAGATGAGTTTCTGGCGCAGTTCCGTTATCGAACTCGTGGGCAAAGTGATGGCTTTGATCATCGCGGTCACCATCGCCATACTGACGAAGAGCTATTGGGCGATCGCCGCGGGCACCGTCGCCGCGCCGGTGACGATGGCGATCGCGTCTTTTGTCCTGGCCCCCTACCGCCCGCTTCTGTGCCTGACGCAATGGCGGTATTTCGCGGGGTTTCTGGGCTGGACCAGCCTTGCGCAGATCATCCGCTCCATCACCTGGCAATCGGACACCATGTTGCTCGGCCGGATCGCCGGGCATCTCGAGCTTGGCCTGTTCACAACGGCGAACAATCTGTCGTCCATCCCGCTTCTCGCCGTTCTGCAGCCGATCTACCGCCCGCTGCTCGCCTCCCTGAGCAGCGTGAAGCACGATCCGGAGCGGTTGCGCCGGGCCTATCAGCTTATCTCGATCGCCGCCATCACCATCGGCCTGCCGGCTTTGATCGGCGAAAGCCTGCTGGCCAAGCCGCTGATCCAGGTCTTGCTTGGCCCGCATTGGCTGGCCGCCGTGCCGATGATGCGTTACCTCGCGCTCAGCATCATCCCTTGTCTCTTCGCCTTGCCGCTGGGCCCGATGGTGATGGCCCTGAACCAGGCACATTATTTTCCCCGCCGGAACGCCTTCGAACTATGCGTCAAATTACCGATCCTGATCGTCGCCGGCATAAAATTCGGCGTCCCCGGCATCATCGCCGCGCGCGTGATCTCCGAAATCGCCGTGGCCATCTATGCCTTCATTCTCGCCCGCCGCCTGATCGGGCTCGGCGTGTTCCAGCAGATCATCGGCCCCTGGCGCAGTTACGTGAGCGCGGCGTTGATGACGGCCGGCGTCATGTTCCTCGGTGCGCAACTTCAAGCCGACTTCGCCCATATCCGGCCGATTTTTCTCCTCGCCTCGTTGGCCTCGGCCGGCGCCGTCATCTACGTTGCCAGCCTGACCTTGCTCTGGCTCGGCTGCGGGCGCCCGCCCGGGATCGAACACGTGGCCTATCAGAATATCGCTAAGCTGGCCCGCCTGCCCCTGGCAAAGCCGGTATCACGCGGGCGCGATATGGCGTGACGCCGGCGCCGGACGGGGCGCTTGAAGCAAAGGAAAGGCTGCTTTTAGTGAACAAAAAATAGCAAAAAAACTTTGTTATGCTGGGCGGAGGGGCTGAAGGTTCCGGCGACGCGTAGCACCGTTGGAATAGCCCCGGAGGGCATGGGCGTTGTCACCGACACAGCCCATGGCCCGGCATAAACAGAAGTTTTTGCGTCGCTTTTTTCAAAAAGCGACTGCTTTCTGACTCGCTCGCCCCACTTGATCAGACCACCGAAATGACCAAGACTGACGTTACGGTCCGGCCACGAGACCGGACGGCGCGCCGCCGAACGCGCCGCGAACGAATTGAGGAGAACGCCTTGCGTATTGTTGAAATCCTCGAACGGACCATGCCGTTCTCTGTGGCATTGCCAATGCCGCCCTCAGCCTGCGCGTAGTCACCCGCGCCGGGTCGTGAATTTTGAACTGCCCAAAATCAATGTCCTGAGAACCGCGCGCGTGAATACAGCGCCGGCGGAATACGTTTACTAAAGGGGAAACGAAGTGAAAGACGCCGACCAAACCGCCGAACCATGGGACGACCAGGGGCAACGCCAGGCGTCGGAGGCGGTCGACACCGGCCTCTTCACGTTCTTCGGCAAAATGACCCGTGTCGAAAAACTCACTTTTTGGGCCTGTTTCACCGGCTGGACCCTCGATGCCACGGATTTCATGATCTACCCGCTCGTCATCGGCACGATCATCCCGCTCTGGCATGTCGAGCGCGGGCCCGCCGGCCTCGCCGTCACCGTCACCTTGCTCTGCTCGGCCGTGGGCGGGTGGTTGACCGGGTTCCTCTCCGACCGCATCGGCCGCGTCCGTGCTTTGCAGGCCACCGTGCTCTGGTTCGCCGGATGCACGCTGCTGTGCGCCTTCGCGCAGAATTTCGCCCAGCTTTTCGCGGCCCGCGCGCTGCTCGGCTTCGGCTTCGGCGGCGAATGGGCGGCCGGCGCCGTGCTCATCGGCGAGACCGTCCGCGCCAGCTATCGCGGCCGTGCCGTGGGCGTGGTGCAGTCCGGCTGGGGGATCGGCTGGGGGATCGCCGTTTTGCTCCAGCTCGTCTGTTATTCCCTGGTGCCGGCGGCTGACGCCTGGCGCCTGATGTTCGCCCTGGGCGCGCTCCCGGCGGTTTTCATCTTTCTCCTGCAGCGCCGCATTCCGGAGCCGGAACTCCATGCCCGCGCCGCCGCCACGCACAAGCCGCCAGCGATCTGGGAGATTTTCTCCCCCGGCATCCTGCGTACCACGATCTTCGCCGGCATTCTCGGGACCGGGGCGCAAGGCGGCTATTACGCGGTGACAACCTGGCTGCCGACCTTTCTGCGCACCGATCGCGGCCTCTCCGTCATCGGCTCGACCGGCTATCTGTTCATCCTCATCGCCGGGGCGACCTGCGGCTATCTCGCCGGCGCCTGGCTGTCCGACCGCATCGGCCGGCGCCGCTTGTTCATCCTGTTCGCGATCTGCGCTTCGCTGCTGGTCATCCTGTACACCCAGGTCCAGTTCTCGAACGACGTGATGCTGGTTCTCGGCTTCCCCCTCGGCTTCTTCGCCTCGGGCTATCTGTCGGGCCTCGGCCCCTTCCTCACCGAGCTCTACCCGACGCGCTTGCGCGGATCGGGCCAGGGCTTCGCCTATAATGTGGGGCGCGGCTTTGGCGCTGTCTTCCCCACCTTGGTAGGCTATCTCTCGACGACCATGTCGCTGGCCAACGCCATCGCCCTGTTCGCCCTCTGTGCTTATGGTTTGTTATTCCTCGGCGCGATTCTGCTGCCCGAGACCAAAGGAAAGGAACTCACCGCCTCATGACAAACGCGGCCAATGCCCATCTTGCCTTCGTGACAGGTACGGCCCCCGTCTGCCCGGGCCCCGATCCGCAGCCGCGCGGCGCCACCCGCTTCGTTGTGCCCAAAGGCGCGGTGGACACACATGCCCATGTCGTCGGCCTGCCGCCGGAGACGATCCTGGCGCCCGACCGGGGCTACACCGCGCCGGTCGCCACCGAGGCGCAATATCTGCACATGCTGGAGGCCACCGGCATGACGCATGGCGTGCTCGTCCAGATCAGCATCCATGGCACCGACAATTCGCTGATGCTGAAGACGCTGCGCGCCCATCCGAAGCGCCTCAAAGGCGTTGCGGTGGTCGAAACGAACATCTCCAGCCGCGACTGCGAAGAACTCGCCGAAGCCGGCATCGTCGGGCTGCGCATCAACGCCATGTTCGGCGGCGGCCGCAACTTCGCCGACATTGAGCGCTACGGCGCGATCTGCCGGGCGATGGGCTGGCACCTCCAGCTCTTCATCGATGCCGCGGTGCTGGCCGAATACGGCACCGCGCTCGCCGGCCTCGGCGTGCCGCTGATCTTCGACCATATGGGGCATCGCCCGGCCAAGAACGGCGTGGCGGATGCCGGTTTCCAGAATCTCCTCGCCATGGTGCGGGACGGCGCCTGGGTGAAGCTCTCCGGCGCCTATCGCCTCACCAGCGCGGGCTTTCCCTATACCGACACGATCCCCCTGGCCCGCGCCCTCGTCGCGGCCGCGCCGGAACGCTGCGTCTGGGGCTCGGACTGGCCGAATGTCTCGAACTGGGCGCATATGCCCAATGTCGGCGACCTGCTCGACCTCCTCGCCGACTGGGTTCCCGACGAGGCCACCCGCAACCGGATTCTCGCCGACAACCCGGCGCGCTTTTACGGGTTCAACAAATAAAAAAGAAAGCAGCCGCTTTTTGAAAAAAGCGGCGCAAAAACTTTTGTTATGCTGGGTCATGGGCGTTGTCGCTGACAAGCCCGTGGCCCAGCGTTAACAAAGTTTTTTGCTACTTTTTGTTCACAAAAAGTAGCCTTTTGCTTGTTTAGGGTCAGGGTCGTTTTGACACGGTGGCTGCGTACCAGGGCTGTGCGCTTTCCGCGTCCGGCCCGGCCAGGACGTCCGTCGAGCAGGCCAACTCGCGTTGCGCTCCCAACGCTTCAAGGCGCGCAGAGAGTTGTGCGTGCATGGCCCGATAAGCGTCGCTTCCCAGGGCAAGCCGCCTCGGGGCGGGCGTCTGGTCGACGCTGGCGATCATCGCCTCGACCATCTTCACCGGATCGCCAGGCGAAAGCCGGTTGGTATCGGCGATGACCCGGTTGACCATCCGGGATGGCGACGCGTCATAGGCCGCCAGCACGGGGCCGAGCCTGGCGCTACGATGCCGGAAGTCGGTACGCGCGCCACCGGGCTCAATGATCGTGCAGCCGATCCCGAACACCTCCACCTCCTGCGCAACCGCCTCGACGAACCCTTCAACCCCCCATTTGGTGGCGTGGTAGAGCGAGCCGCCGGGAAAGGCCACCTGGCCACCCATGCTCGAAAGCTGCAAAATCCGCCCCCCGCCCTGCGCGCGAAGATGCGGCAAGGTGGCGCGGATCAACTGGATCGAGCCCAGAAGGTTGGTGTCGATCTGGTGGCAGACCTGCTCGTCCGTCAGCTCCTCTGCCGCGCCCATCAGGCCATAGCCCGCGTTGCTGACCACGACATCGACTCTTCCGAGCGCGCCCCAGGCGCGATCGACCATGTCACGAATCGTGCCCGTCTCGGACAAATCAAGCTTCGTCAGCCACAGACGCTCGCCATATTGGGCTTTCAGCCCGTCCATGACCGAGAGGTCGCGCACGGTTCCCGCCACGCGGTCACCCCGCGCGAGCAGCCGTTCGGCCATAATGCGGCCGAAGCCGCTGCTCACGCCGGTGATCAGCCAGTGTCTTTGAGCCATGCCTATGCCACCTCCGGGAAACGTTCCCCCACCCAGGTTTCGGTCGCGGCCCAAAGCGCCTTGGCGCGTGCCGGGTCGAGCGCATAAGAGCGGACGCCGGGGCTCACCGGGCTGATCAATCCCTCCGTAATCCGCGAGACCTGGCAATTCTCGCAATAGCGTCCGCCAATTTCTTCGGCGGAGGCGACAAAGGCGGCCCACACCGACGTCGCAGCCCCTTGCGGCACCGTTTTCCATTGGAAAGGTGGCTGGCCGTCCGCCGCCAGTTGGGCAGTGATCTGCGCCACTAATTGTTCGAGTTCGCCGGGCACCATATGGCGGCCAAGCTCGGTGTGGATCCCGCCCGGATGCAGCGCCGCCGCGCGCACGCCCCGCGCCTTATGACGGGCGTCGAATTCCACCGCGAACAGGATGTTCGCGGTCTTGGAGCGGCCATAGGCAACCATCGGGTCGTAGGGCGTGTGCTCGAAATTGGGATCACCGAGATCGACATCCGCATACCGATGGCCCGACGAGGAGACGTTCACCAGCCGCCCGCCCGGCGCGATCAAGGAGGCGATGCGGTTCACCAGCACGAAATGGCCGATATGGTTGGTGCCGATCTGCGTCTCGAACCCGTCCGCCGTATGGCCGAAAGGCGTGCGCATGACACCGGCATTCGCAATCACCGCGTCGAAAGGACGGCCATCCGCAACCAGCGCGTCGGCGCAGGCCCGCACGCTTGCCAGCGCGGCGAGGTCTAGCTCGATCAGCTCAAATCCGCCGCCATTCGCTGCCTGCGCCTTCACCTCCGCCGTCGCCCGCGCCGCCTTGGCGAGGTCACGCGCGGCGCCGACCACCTGCGCGCCATGTGCCGCCAGCGCGCGCGCCGTCTCGACCCCCAGCCCCGCCGAAACGCCGGTCACCAGGACCCGCTTGCCGCTGAGATCAATGCCCGAAAGCACCTCATCCGTCGTGGATTTTGCGCCAAAAACCTGAGCCATAGCCCTTTTCCTTTCAATAAACGCACCTCTCCCATCGGCGGCGATACCATTGCTCGCTGGCCGCGCTCGGTATAAGAGGAGAATGTCTCCGATTAAATACGGAGACTCTCTCCGGTTATCAAGAGGGAATTTATCGTGGCCGAAAAAAGCGAATCCGCCGCCCGCAAACCGCGCGCCGATGCCGCGCGTAACCGCGCACGCCTGCTCGCCGCGGCGAAAACGGCCTTTGCCGAAAAGGGGACTGGCGCCAGCCTCGACGAAATCGCACGTTCGGCCGACGTCGGCGCCGGAACGCTCTACCGTCATTTCCCGACCCGCGACGCGTTGGTCGAGGCGGTCTACCGCAACGAGATGGAACAGCTCACCGGCGCCGCCGAGCGCCTGGCGAAGACGCAGCCTCCGGTGGAGGCGCTGCGCGAATGGCTGTTGCTGTTTGTGGATTTCATCGCCGCCAAGCACGGCATGTACGAGCTGCTCAACGCCATCCCCGGCGGAACCACCGACCTGTACTCAGCGTCCAAGGCTCAGATGACGCAGGCCATCACCAAGCTGGTGGATCACGCCGTTGCCAGCGGCGGGATTCGTCTGGACCTGGACCCGCTTGTCCTGCTGCTCGCGTGCGCCGGTGTTGCAAATGTGGGGGCAGGCGCCAATGGCGAACGGGACGCAAGGCGCCTCGTCGATATCCTGATCGCAGGAATTCGCACGAACTAAGAAATAATTATTGCGAACCGCGCGGTGTCGGGTTTTCCTGAGGTCAGCGGACATGACGAAGACAGCTCCGTCATGTCCGGAACGCACCTGAGCCTAGAACGTGCCCGAGACCGCGAACGATCCGTATTCGTGCAGGTTGCCGACCTCGCCGTAATAGCTGCGGGTCTGGAACACCTGCGTATAGCTGAAGCGCAGGCCGCGCCAGATAATGGCGGCCCCCACATCGGCCTCGCCGACCACGCGATACGGGTCGACGGAACGGCTGGACTGGAAGTCAGTGCCCTGGAGGAATTCGTTATACCCGACGAATTGCGACGAAGCGCCGCCGAACACATACCAGACAACCGGCCGTGTCTGCTGATAGGCATCGGTGCCGGAGGGGCCCCAGGCGATCAGCGGCGCGCCGAAATCGCTGTTCAGCCCCTGCCCAATGCGGAATGTAACCGCCGGCTGGAGATAGATTTGCGTGGTGCCGAGCGCCCCGGCGATCTGCGGCAGGGCATCGGTCTCCAGCCCACCGAAATTGGCGATGGGCAAGCGCCAGGTGCGCGAGATCAGGCCATTGAAGGCGGGCTCGCTCGGCAGCTGGAAGGCCCAGCCATGCGTCCCTTTCTGGCCGATGACGGAATGGAAATCGTTCTGCACGAGCTCCGCGCCGGCATCACGGCCGACGACGCCGGCATCGAGCATAATGACGTTGCGGGTGTTTGCCGTGTCCTGGATCAGGCCGAACCGGGCGACCAGATAGCCGGCATAAGGCTCATCATTGGTCGGCGGGTTGATGGCCTCCGTATCCGTGGGCGTATAGACCTGCTGGACGATGCCGAGGCTGACGCGCTGCGTGCCGTTGCCCCAGATCGCATGGCCGAGATTGGCGACGAACGACGGCACCGCACCTGGGTTCGACGTCCAGTTGAGGTTGAAGCCGTTGACATAGTTGCGATCCGTCGGTTTCGCCGTGCTG
Source organism: Acidocella sp. (assembly GCF_035535915.1). Taxonomy (GTDB): domain Bacteria; phylum Pseudomonadota; class Alphaproteobacteria; order Acetobacterales; family Acetobacteraceae; genus Acidocella. Next base: position 111,295 of record NZ_DATLPB010000081.1, on the reverse strand, counting down.
ATCGAGGCGTTCTCATCCTGGATCGTCCAGATGCCGGAGGGGAAGCCTGGCGCGCTTTGCGCCATCGCGGGGCTGAGGCCGGCGATACCGAAGGCGCCGACAGCGACGCACGAGATAAATATTTTCATTAAGCTCTCTGAATCCGTAACTGCTTTGGGAGGCCCTCGGTTTAAGAGGGTTCGACAAAAGTTAATATACGCAATTTAAGCCGGCAGGCTTGCCGCACCTGCGGGGCTTTAACGGCTTGTCAGCCGAGCCTGTACATGGACAAGTGGGCGACCTCCAAAGCAAGTTAGGACATGAACGCCCGGCGGCGACACCGCCAAAAGCCGTCCATGGGGTATAAGCGCGTCGCATGACAGGCTCTACCAAGTCAAGGCCACGGGCCGCGCCGGACATGAATCATCGCCGTGCCGGGCGCCGGCCCATTTTCCACCGCCGCCATTTGGGTGATAAGCCTGCCTTGGTCGCCTCCGCCGCAAAGGGGGCCATCACTGGAAAGGAAATCTGCTGACATGAACTGGCCAACGGAAAGCGGTGAATTCCATCTCGGGGATTTTCCGCTGCAATCGGGCGAAGTGCTGCGCGACGCCAAGATCGTTTGGAAATCCTACGGCACGCTGAATGCCGCCCGCGACAATGCCATTCTCTACCCGTGCAGTTACGGTGCCAAGCACAGCGACATGGAGTGGCTGATCGGGCCGGACGGAATCCTCGACCCGACACGCTGGTTCATCGTCATCCCCAACATGTTCTCGAACGGCCTCTCCTCCGGCGCCGGCAACACGCCGGACTACCCGCTGGTGGTGGCGCAATGGGACAATGTGGCGGCGCAGCGCCGGCTGCTGCTCGAGCATTTCGGCATCGAACGGCTGCATGCGGCCTACGGCTTCTCGATGGGCGGGCAACAGGCCTATCAATGGGCGGCGATGTTCCCCGATGCGGTGGACCGCGCCATCGTGATTTGCAGCAGCGCCAAAACCGCGGTGCACAACAAAGTTTTCATCTCCGGCCTGCTGCGCACCTTCGAGGCGGCGCCGGAGCATATCGGCCATGGCCGCTTCTCCGCCCCGCCGCTCGGTACGCTACGCGCCATCGGCCATATCTATGCCGGCTGGGCGCTGAGCCAGGATTTCTACCGCGAACGCCTGCATCTCACCGCCCTCGGCGCGCCGGACCTGGAGACCTATCTGAAAAACGATTGGGAAGCCTCGTTCCAGAAGCGCCATGCCGCGGATTGCTACGCCCAGCTGGTCACCTGGCTGCATAACGATATCAGCGCCAACCTCCTTTACGGCGGCAATCTCGCGAAGGCGCTGGGGGCGATCAAGGCGAAAATGCTGCTGATGCCTGGCGAAACCGATCTGTATTTCCGTGTCGCCGACAGCGCGCTGGAACTGCCGCACCTCGCCAAGGCCGAATTGCTGCCGATCCCCAGCGTGTGGGGCCACCGCGCCGGCAACCCCGCCTCCAGCCCGGCCGACGCCGCCTTTTTGAAAGCTGCCGTGCGCCGCTGGCTCGACTGAGAAAGAAAGCAGCCGCTTTTTAAAAAAAGCGGCGCAAAAATTTTTATTTATGCTGGGCGGAGGGGCTGAAGGTTCCGGCGGTGCGTAGCACCGTTGGAATAGCCCCGGAGGGCATGGGCTGTGTCGGTGACAACGCCCATAGCCTAGATTCATAAAGTTTTTTTGCTACTTTTTGTTCACAAAAAGTATCGCTTCCTTTCTTTCCTTAATCCCCCGCGGCGGGAACCGCCGCGGTGCGGCGCAACGCGACCGGCATCACCTGCTGGTGCCCCGCCAGCAGGCTGCCACCGATGAGGATGGCCACGTTGATCAGCAGGCACACCGCGCCGATGTTGAAATCATGCGTCGGCACCTTCATCACGAAGAAGGCGACCGCAAGCACATCCGCGACGATGATGCCCGCCGCGATCGCCAAAGGATTGGCGCGACGGAAGAACATGATCGCCATCATGCCGGGGAAGAATTGCGTGAAGCCGAAGAAGGCGGTGTTTTGAATGGTGACGAGCAGGGTCGGCGCCAGCAATGTCAGCGTGATCGAGAAGGCGAGATAGAGCAGAATCACGATCTGCGCCAGGCTGCGCTGTTTGCGCTCCGGCACATGGCCGAACAGGTTGCGCGTCACCAGCGGGCCGATGGCGAGGCTGATGCCGGCGAGCACCAGCAAGCCGGCGAGCGAAGCGCCCGCCGCGACGACGCCGAGCATCCAGCCCGGCAGCAATTGCACGGCCGCCGCCATGAAGGCGCCGTTCGGCGCGCTCAAATGCGCATGCGTTCCGAGCTGGTAATAGGCCACGATCACCAGGAACGGGAACATCACCATGTAAAGCGGCATGAACATCTGCATGCGGCGGATGGTCTGCTCGGATTTCGCCGTGAACAGGTTCTGCGTGTTGAAGGGCAGCATGAAGAAGCCGATCGCCTGGAAGGCGATGGTGGACATCGTGAAGCGCAGTTCCGGCGCCGTCAGATGGCTGCTCGCCAACGGGCCCGCCGCGTGAAAGATGGTGGAAAGATGTGTCTGGGACAGCGCGGCGCCGCCGGTGACGACGATCGCCACCATCATCAACACGTCCTTCAGGATCGCCACATAGGCCGGCGCCCGGATCCCGGAAATCACGATATAGAAGAAGGCGAGTGCCGCGGCGAACGTGACCAGAATCGCCGGGCTGATATGCCAGCCCAGCCCGCCCAGGGCGACGATAAGGCCGCCGAACTGCAATTCCCCCCAGGGTACCAGAAACGTGATGGCGGTGATTGTCACCGTCAGCTCCAGAACCCGCCCGCCGGCATGGTTTTTAAAATGCCCCTTGAACAGATCGGCGATGGTCACCGCATCGTATAATTTGCCGGCGCGCCAGATCAACGGGTTGACGAAATAGGCCACCGGATAGGCGAGCAGGATATAGCCCAGGAACCAGATCCCGAAGGCCCCACCCTTGGCATAGATGCTTCCGGGAAAGCCGATGATGGTGGCGACGCTATAAATTTCGCCGACCGAGAGAAAGAAAACGAGAAAGCCCCCGAACTGCCGAGACGCGATGAAGAAGTCACGAACGCTGGTCGTGGCATGCCCCTTTTTGGCCGCGACGGCGAGCACGAGCGAGAGCGCGATGAGAATTGCGAAGACGATGGTTGCCATGTGGGTGGGCTCCTCAATAATCCGGCCGGTGCCGGTCGAAGCACAGCCAGCAGACGCCCATGCAAATCGAGGTCAGGAGGAACCAGGAGAACATCCACAGATAAAGAAACGGGATGTTGAACAGAGTGAACGTCGCCTCATTCACCCAAGGCAGCACCGCCACAATGGCGATGAACGGTATTCCAAGCCCAATCAAAACTCTCAGCATTTACTTTCCCTGCCAGCCACGCGAACGGTGACTGCGGAGCAAGCGGCATGCCACCCGGAATCGCTTATGGGGAAAAGCCGATCCATGACGATCGGCCGCAAAATTCGGCAGAGGGACCCTGTTTTTTAATCAACTGCCTTAATGTATTGCCGCCCTCGCTCCAGGCGGACGGGTTGGCCGTCGCTTTTATCCGCGCGTGCCCTGCCCGCGCACGCCGGCGGGGTCTCTCCCCCCGGCGGCACAGCGCAGACTTCGTTATTCGTTGCGGCCAAACATGCCCCGGGTCGCTTCGAAGAGGAACCAGGTGCGCCGCTCGGTCTCGTCAATCCAGACCTCGAGCAGGCTCGTGGTGGCGACATCGCCATGTTTTTCACAAACATTATGGACCTGGCGCATGATCGAGGTGAGCTGCTTGTTGTCGTCGCGCAATTCCGCCAGCATGTCCTGCGGCTCGACATAGGCTGCGTCATTGTCGAGGATGCGTTGCTGCTTGGCGATCTGCCCGATGGAGCGCAGTGTGGTGCCGCCGATTTTGCGCGCCCGTTCCGCGATCGGGTCCGTCATCGCAAAAATTTGGTTCCCGTGCTCGTCCAGCAGCAGATGATAGTCCCTGAAATGGTGGCCGCTCATGTGCCAGTGAAAATTCTTCGTTTTCATATAGAGCGCAAAGACATCGGCCAGCAGCCCGCTCAGGGCGGCGGCGATATCCTGCGTGGCCTGCGCCGATAAATCGGTCGGTGTGCCGAGATATTCGCGTGTATGCGTGTCGCCCGGGGATTTCACCTTGCTCATGGTTACCGCTCCTTTGGCTTGACATGTGGGTTCACGGTGACGTCCAGATCATATTCCGTCGCCCCGGCGATTTTTCAACGGGAAACGGCAGGGAAACAATTTTTTGCGAGAGGGAGCATAACAAGAACAAAGCGCAAAACGCCGCCCAAGTCGGATCAAGAAAGTAAGCGGCCGCTTTTTGAAAAAAGCGGCACAAAAACTTTTATTGACGCTGGGCCTGGGGCATTGAAACGGCACGGGCCGAGCATCACAAAGTTTTTTTGCTACTTTTTGTTCACAAAAAGTAGCCTTGCTTACTTGCCTACGCTGGCCAGCGGCGGCGCAACTTCCTCCAGCGGGCGGCGCTCGGCGGCGATCCCCAGCCGCCAGGCCGCCGCCGCGGCGACGAGCATCAGGCCGGCCCCGAACTCATAGCCCCCCATCAGCGCCCCCCGCGATCCGCTTTGGATCAGCGCCCCGAACAAAACGGGCCCCGCCAGGCCGCCGACCAAGGTGCCGAAGGCGTAGAACAGCGCGATGGCCACCGCGCGGACCTCCAAGGGGAAATTTTCGCCCACCGTCAGATAGGCCGAACTCGCCGCCGCCGAGGCGACGAAAAAGATCGCCGTCCACCAGGCGGTCTGCCCCACCGCCGACAGCCCGCCATAGGCGAACAGCCCGCCCGTCAGCGCCATCAGCAGGCCGGAGGCGGCATAGGTTCCGGCGATCATCACCCGCCGCCCGACCACATCGAACAGCCGCCCCAACAGCAGCGGCCCCAGAAAATTGCTCACGGCGAACGGCAGGATGAACAACCCCACCCGCCCGGCCGCGACGCCGTAAAACCGCGTGAGGATCAGGGCGTAGGTGAAAAAGACCGCATTATAGCAGAAGGCCTGGCTCGCCATCAGCACCACCCCCAGCGCAGTGCGCCGGCGGTATTGGGTCACCAGCGCCATCATCCCGGCGCCGAACCAGGACCGCACATCCGTGCGCAGCCGCAACCGGCCCGGCGGCACCGCGGGCAGCTCCCCGGTCTCGGCCGCCACGCGCGCCTCGATCCCGCGCACGACCTGCTCCGCCGCCTCCGGCCGGCCATGCGTCATCAGCCAGCGCGGGCTTTCGGGTATCCAGCGCCGCAGCGCCAGCACGCCGAGCCCCAGAACCCCGCCGAGCCCGAACGCGACCCGCCAGCCCAGTTCCGGCGGGATCAAACGCGGATCGAGCGCGACCAGCGAGCCGCCGGCCCCGATCGCGGCGCCGATCCAGAACGAGCCGTTCACCACCAGATCGGTAAAGCCGCGCCGCCGCGCCGGGATGAGTTCCTGGATCGCCGCGTTTACCGCCGCATACTCGCCGCCGATGCCAGCCCCGGTAATTGCGCGAAACAACGCAAACGAGGCGAAGCTCCAGGAAAGGCCGGTGGCGAGCGTCGCGGTGAGATAGACCAGCACCGTCACCGCAAACAGCCGCTTGCGCCCCAACCGGTCGGCCAGCCAGCCGAAACCAAGCGCGCCGGCGACCGCACCCGCCAGATAGGCGCTGGCACTGGCGCCCACACGCGCGGCCGACATATGTAATACCGGGCTTTGCGCGATCGCCCCGGACAAGGACCCCACCAGGGTCACTTCCAACCCGTCGAGAACCCAGGCGATCCCGAGACCGGTCACCACCAGCCAGTGGAACCGGGACCAGGGCAACCGATCCAACCGCGCCGGCACGTCAGTCTCCACGACCGCCATGGTGTGTCCCCAGGAAGAAAGAGGCCGCTTTTTGAAAAAAGCGGCACCAAAAACTTTCTTTAAACTGGGCCTGAGGCGTTGAAACTGCACGGGCCCAAAGTAACAAAGTTTTTTTGCTACTTTTTGTTCACAAAAAGTAGGTCTTCCTTCCTTACTTCCCGCACATGCTCCGGCCGGAAGCCGAGCCCTATCAGCCGGCCGGCGAGGCGCGCGAGCACCGGCCAGCGTGCGATCGAGCGCATGAAGGCAGGCGGGCCATTGCGCCCCCGCCGGCGCCGGCTGCCGCGCATCATCAGCTGCAATTTCTGCGTCATTTTCGTCGGCCAGAGCCGGCGCGCCTCGACGGACGCGAGGTGACGGTCGGCAAGGATTTTGTTCTTCAGCGGCACGGCGAGGATGTTCGCCGCCGCCACGGCATCCTGAATGGCGAGATTCACGCCGACCCCGCCGATCGGGGACATCGCGTGCGCGGCATCGCCGATGCAGAGCAATCCCGGCCGCCACCAGCGTGTCAGCCGGTCGATGCGCACCGTGAGCAGATGCACATCCTGCCAGGACGTCACCTCTTGCATCCGCTCCGGCGGCAGGGGTGAGACCGCGGCGACGGCGGCGCGGAACGCCTCGAGCCCTTGCGCCTGTATATCGGCGAAGCTGGCTTTGCGCAGGACATAGCCGCACTGCCAGGCATCGCTGCGGTCCACCATCACGAAGCCCTGGCGCGGCCCGGCATGACCCATCGTGTAGGGCGGATCCTCAGGCTGGTGCGACAGTTTCATCCACAGCACTTCGGTCGGGGAACCGAAACTTTCCACCGCGAGACCGGCTTTGTCCCGGACGATGGAGTTGCGACCATCGGCGCCGACGACGAGGGCCGCCTTCACCGCCAGCTTTCCCTCCGGCGTTTGCGCGTGCAGGCCGACGATGCGGCCATTTGCTTCGATCAGCTCCGTGGCTTCGGCATTCTTGACGAGACGGAAATTTTCGTACCGTGCCGCCGCCCGCGCGAGGTAATCGAGGAAGTCCCATTGCGGCATGAAGGCTATGAAACGGCATTGCGTCGGCAGGCGGGAGAAATCGGCGATCGTCACATCCCTGCCCGCAATCTCGGCATGGAGACGGGGCGCCTGCGTGTGGGGCAATGCGAGCAGGCCATCGAGCAGGCCCAGCTCATGCATGATTTCCAGCGTCGAAGGGTGGATCGTGTCGCCGCGGGAATCACGCAGAAAATCACCGTGCTTTTCGATGATCGTGACATCGATTCCGGCACGCGCGAGAAGCAGGCCGAGCATGAGACCGGCCGGGCCGGCGCCGACGATGGCGCAGTCGGTCTCGATCGAGGGCATGATTCCGCTCAAGCGCGCGTCACCCTTCACGGCGCCGGCGTCATTGAAATTTCGCCGTCAGATGCTCCACCTCGATTGTGACGTGAGACAGAGACCGGAACCGCGCCAGCTTCGCGCGGTAGAAGGCCGGCCCATGCGTTTTTTCCGTCCTGAGGGAAATGATTGCCCCCAGATGGCCCGGCCCCAGGCGCCAGAGATGCAGATCGGACACCTCGTCGCCCTCTGCCTCGATCGCCTGCTGAAGTTTTTCCGCCATGCTCCGATTGGCGGTCATATCCAGCAGGATTGCGCCCGTATCGCGGATCAGGCCGAACGCCCAGCTGGCGATCACCCCTGAACCGACAATGCCGACGAGCGGATCCATCCAGCTCCAGCCAAAAGCTTTGGCCAGGAGCAGACCGGCAATCACCAGAACCGAGACGGCGGCATCGGCGACCACATGCACGACCGCGGCGCGCATGTTGTTGTCACGGTGCGCCGCCCCGCCTGCATGCTCATGTTCCTCGAAGGTCACGGCGCTGACATGCGGTCCGACCCGGAGATGCGCCTTGAAGGCATGCGGTTCGGGAATCTCTTCCCGTGATTCGAGATAGCCGCCTTGGTCCTGGAACGTGAAAACCTGGCTTGTTCCATCCGGCCGCATCGTTTCGACGGTCGTCGCGGATGCCGACAGGATCTGGCCGTTTTCAGGCCGCACCCGGAAACATGGCGGCACACCGTCCTCAAAGATTTCCAGCGCGACGACGCCCTGGTCCGTGACAAGCCGGTGCGTGGCCTCATGGTCATGATGCGCCGCGCCGTGGCTATGGCCGTGGCCATGCTCATGATGGTGCCCGCCCGCCAGCAACCAAGCGCTGACGAGATTGACGCCAAGCCCCAGGCAGGCGATCGGAATGGCCGCTGCGAAATGGATCGGCACCGGGAAAAAGAGCCGGTGGATGGCTTCATACGCGATGAGCAGGGCGATCATGGCGAGGATGATCGCGCTGGTGAAGCCGGCCAAATCGCCGAATTTACCGGTGCCAAAGCTGAAACGCGGATCGTTCGCATGTTTGCGCGCATAACGATAGGCCAAGGCGGCCAGCAGAAACGCGCCGGCATGGGTGCTCATGTGCAGCCCGTCGGCCACAAGGGCGATCGAGCCGAACAGCAGCCCGCCGACGATTTCCGCAACCATCATGGCGCCGCACAACCAGATGACCCACCATGTCCGGCGTTCACTCCGCTCATGGTCCGCACCCAGGAAAATATGGCTTTGAGCGGCAGCGCTCATGGGAACCTCACTTCAAATAGCTGCGCACAACGTCGAGCAGCTGCTCGGCGGCATCGGCATTGAGCGCGTCGGGATATTTTTCGCGGTCGACGAGATGCGTCCGGACATGCTCTTCGACGACTTCCCCCATCAGCCCCGTGACCGCCCCGCGCACGGCGGCGAGCAGGTGCATCACCTTTTCGCACTCGGCGCCATTTTCAAGCGCGCGTTCGATCGCCTCGACCTGGCCCCGCATGCGGCGGACACGGGCCAGAAGCTGCTGTTTTTCACGGATGGTGTGGGTCATGGCGTCCCTATAGCATACCCCCCTACCCTATTTCAAATGACACGCTATGCGCGCGGCCCCCGCCGCGGCGGCCAGCCACCGCGGCGAGGGACACGAAACTTGGCTCCTAGATATCAGCCGTGTCGACCAGGATGATTTCGGCATCCTCGATCGCTTTGATCAGCAGGACGTCTTCGTTTTCTACGGCCACGCCATCGCGGGCCGAGAAGCGCACGCCGTTAATTTCAGCCTCGCCCTCGGCCGAGACCAGATACGCTTTCCGGCCTCTGCCAAGCCGGTATTCCGTTGTCTGGCCCGCGGTCAGCGTCACGCCGGCCACGCGTGCATCGGCACGGATCGGCAAGGCATCCTGATCGGCCTGAAACCCGCTTGCCAGGGTAATGAACCGTCCGGTCCGCGCGGCTTTGGGGAACGGCTTCGTGCCCCATGACGGCGCACCGCCCTGCTCGCGCGGCATGATCCAGATCTGAAAAATCTTGGTGACGCCGGGCTCAAAATTGTATTCAGCGTGGCGGATGCCGTCTCCGGCGCTCATCACCTGCACATCCCCGGCCTCCGTGCGCCCGCGATTGCCGAGATTGTCCTGATGCGTGATCGCGCCCTGGCGCACATAGGTGATGATTTCCATGTTGGCGTGCGGGTGCGGCGGGAAACCGTTCTGGGACGCAATCTCGTCATCGTTCCAGACGCGCAGTGCGCCCCAATGCATCCGCTTCGGATCATGATACCCTGCGAAGGAGAAATGATGACGGGTATTGAGCCATCCTTCATGGCCGCCACCCAGGCTATTATAGGGTCGTACGTCGATCATGGTTTCTGGCGTATTTGCCGGCGCCGGTGACATAGAGCAGGAAAAACCCTGCAATGATGCTGACATTCTTGTAGAAATTGATCTCATTCGCGTACTGGGCCGCGCCGGTCATGGTCCAATAAGGATGCCCCAAAAACGCGGTTGCCAGCGTGTAAACGCCCATCAGAACGGCCAGCGGACGCGTCCCGATGCCGAGAACGAGCGCGATGGAGACGAAGAACTCCATGGCAATCGCCACGAGCGCTGCGACCGAGGGGACAGGCACACCGGTCTGCGCCATATAGGCGACCGTGCCCGCGTAATGGGTAAGCTTGCTCCAACCGAAGATGAGGAACAGGGCGACGAGAAGAAGACGGGCGGCGAGGATGACCTCGTCCTTGATCCTTTGCGAGCCGAAACTGGTCATGAGTGATCTCCGTGATGAGTCCGCCGGTTGAGCGGTCTGGTTGCTGGTGTCTTTCCGGGTTTGACTATCGGACAGGCGTCATGGTAAAAAAAGAGAAACAATAGAAACTCATTGTTTCGGAATTTCACCATGCCTCGTCTCCCCGACCTCGAAGCCTGGGTGCTGTTCGCGAAAGTGGCGCAGACCTCCTCCTTCACGCGCGCGGCCGATGAGCTTGGCATCTCAAAGGCGACGGTGTCGAAAGCCATTGCCCGGCTGGAAGCGCGGATCGGCATGTCGCTGCTGAACCGTACCTCACGCAGCCTTTCCCTGACCGAAGCCGGCCGCCATATGGCCACGAGTGCCGCCCGTATCCTCGCCGAGGGGGAGATTTTGGAAGCAGAGGCGATGGCGCAGGCCGTGGCGCCGCATGGTTTGGTGCGGTTGACCGCGCCCATGTCGTTCGGGCTCGCGCACGTCGCGCCAATCCTGCCGGAGCTATTCCAAACCTACCCGGACGTGTCGATCGACTTGCATCTGGCGGATGAGGTGGTCGATTTGGTGGCTGGCGGTTTCGACATCGCCCTGCGGATCGCCGCACTCCCGGACTCGACGTTACGGGCCCGTCGCATTTGCCAAATACGTCGTTTGCTCGTGGGCGCTCCCGAATATTTTGAGCGCCTCGGCCGTCCGCAGCATCCTGACGATCTCGCGGAGCATGCCTGCCTCGGCTATGCTTACCTGCCGACACAGGATCGCTGGCGCTTCATCCGCGCGACGGGCGAGGAAGTGAGCGTGACGCCGCGGAGCCAGTTGCGGGCCAATAACGCTGATGCGCTGCGACCGATGCTGCTGGCCGGAATGGGCCTGGCGGTGCAGCCTGAGTTTCTGACCTCGGAGGATCTGGAAGCGGGCCGGCTTGAAATCGCGATGTCCGATTGGTCCATGCCCCCGATCGCACTCAACATCGTCACGCCACCGGGCAATTTTCGCCCGGCTTGCGTCACCGCGGTGATTGAATTTCTTTTGCGTCGTTTCGCCGGCGCGCCCTGGGCAAGGGCGGAAGGGCCTTAGCCCACAGCACAATCCCTTGAGTTCGATCCACCGCACTGTGAATGGCGGCCGCACCTCCCCATCTGCGCTGTCGGGTCACGAAAGAGGAGCATGGGAATGGCCAGCGGCTGGGCGCCTGATGGAGCGGTGCAAGATCAGATCGACGACACGGTCGCGGACGCGGTGATGATTGCGCGTGCGAGACTGCCCGCCGGTGAAGGCCAGACATGTTGCGCGGAATGCGGCGAGCAGATCCCCGAAGGGCGACGCCGCGCCGTACCTGGCGTGCGTACTTGCGTCGAATGCCAGTCGGCCCGCGACGCCCGACAAGTAACCCCGGGCATCAATCGGCGGGGCAGCAAGGATAGCCAGCTTCGCTGAGAGGCGATCGCGCGCCTTTCGGGAATTTTCACCCGACCGCAAGGCGTTTTGACATGCGCCGATAACGCTTCCCAGGGTACCGACCATGGGTGAAGACGGGCCACTCGTCTCGCCCACTCACTTCGCCGTTACGCGCGCTCGTACCAGCCGCGCGTGCGCCGTACGATCTGCACGACTGAGAGCATGACCGGCACTTCGACCAGCACGCCGACCACGGTTGAGAGCGCCGCCCCCGACTGGAACCCGAACAGCGCGATCGCCGTTGCGACCGCGAGTTCGAAGAAATTGCTGGCGCCAATCAGTGCCGATGGCCCCGCCACGCACCAGGCGACCCCAAGCCGCCGGTTCAGCCAATAGGCGAGGCCGGCATTGAAATAGACCTGGATCAGGATCGGTATCGCGAGCAGCAGGATCACCAGCGGCTGGCGCATGATCTCTGCGCCCTGCAAACCGAACAGCAACACCAGTGTGAGCAGGAGTGCGCCGAGCGACAGCGGCCCCAGCGTGCCGAGCGCACGCGCCAGGGCGACCGGGCCGCCGGCGCGCAGCAATGACCGCCGCCACAATTGTGCCCCCGCCACCGGCACGACGATATAGAGCAGGACCGAGACCATCAGCGTGTTCCAGGGCACCACGATCGAAGAGAGGCCAAGCAGCAGGGCCACGATCGGCGCGAAGGCGACCACCATGATCGTGTCGTTCAGCGCCACTTGCGAGAGCGTGAAATGCGGCTCTCCTTCGACCAGATTCGACCACACGAACACCATCGCGGTACAAGGCGCGGCCGCGAGCAGGATCAGCCCGGCGATATAGCCATCGATCTGCCCCGCCGGCAGGAACGGGCGGAACAGATGCCCAATGAAGAGCGAGGCCAGCAGCGTCATCGAGAACGGCTTGACCAGCCAGTTCACGCCCACCGTCGCGGCGATGCCGCGCCAATGCGCGGCCACCTCGCGAAGCGCCCGCGGGTCGATCTTCAGCAGCATGGGCACGATCATCAGCCAGACCAGCACGGCGACCGGCAGATTCACATGGGCGACCGTCGCATCACCCAACGCCGCGAACACGCCCGGAATGATCCGCCCGAGCCCGATGCCGGCGACGATGCAGAGCGCGACCCAAAGCGTCAGATAGCGCTCGAACGTGCCCATCCCCGGCGCAGCGGCCGGCGCCGTAACCGCGGCGTCGCTCACGGTCTCTCTCTCGTCACGCGATGGCCCGCCGCGTCGACCACAGCCTCGCCGTCTTCCTTGGTGAAGGCGCCGCTTTGTGCATCCGGCAAAATATCGAGCACGGCCTCGGACGGGCGGCAGAGCTTCACCCCTTTCGGCGTCACCACGATCGGCCGGTTGATCAGGATCGGGTGCGCCATCATCGCATCGATCAGTTGTTCGTCGGTGAGCGCCGGGTCGTCGAGCCCAAGCTCGTCATACGGCGTGCCCTTGCGCCGCAGCAGATCGCGCACGGAAATCCCCATGCGCGCGATCAGGCTGACGAGTTCGGCGTGCGAAGGCGGCGTCTGCAGATATTCGATGACGACCGGCTCCGTGCCGCTGTTGCGGATCAGGCCCAGCACGTTGCGCGATGTCCCGCAGGCGGGGTTGTGGTAAATGGTTATCGTCATCAAGAACCTCAGGGAGCCGTGGTAAGATTTGGTGGAGGCATTGGCCGGCCGGCCTTGCTGCGGCCGGTCGCGCCTTCGAGCCTGCCGATCTCGCGCAGGCGCTTCTCGAGGGCCAGCCTCTCGATGCTGGCGAGCGGCAGGCTGAGAAAGACGCTGATGCGGTTGCGGAGATATTTGAAGGCTTGCACGAAGGCCCTTTCCTTCTCGATGTCGTAGCCGACGACGAGTGAAGCGGGGTCTTCGATCCCCCAATGCGCCGTCATCGGCTGGCCGGGCCAGACCGGACAAATTTCGCCCGCGGCATTGTCACAGACGGTGAAGACGAAATCCATTTCGGGCGCGCCGGGAACCGCGAATTCTTCCCAGCTTTTCGTGCGCAGGCCGTCGATCGGGTAATCATAGCTCTCCAGAACCTTGAGCGCGAAAGGGTTCACCTGGGGTTTGGGATGGCTGCCTGCCGAGAAGGCGTTGAAATGTCCTGCGCCGTCCTTGCGGAGAATGCTTTCCGCCATGATCGAACGGGCGCTATTGCCGGTGCAGAGAAACAGGATGTTATAAATCCGCTCCACAATGTCAGCCCTCCTGCGTTAGCGCGTAGACCGCGGACGCCGGGAATACGGCGACGGGCATGAGACTATTTTATATTTCAATAATAGTCAAAATGTATAATTCCGGCGACGCAGGAAGGCGCCCGATCGCGGAGATCCTTTCCCGATCTGGAAAAAGAAAGGAAGGCTTCTTTTTGTGAACAAAAAGAAGCAAAAAAACTTTTTTATGCTGGGCGAAGGGGCTGAAGGTTCCGGCGGTGCGTAGCACCGTTGGAATAGCCCCGGAGGGCATGGGCGTTGCCGGCGACACAGCCCATGGCCCAGCGTCAAAGAAGTTTTTGCGCCGCTTTTCTCGACCTGCCCCCCGGCGCGGCGCATGATTGGCCTAAGGCAATCAGGTGAATTTATTCGTCGGGCGGAAGCTGGTCGTTGCAAGCACGCTCGGGAGCCCCCCGGCCAGCTTTTTGATGCCGACGCGGGTGCCCTTGTACCAGGGATTGGTGCTCATCGAATCGGTGTAAGGGGAGGTCAGGCTGTTGGACGTCCCGAGCCAATGATACATCAGCGCAAACACCGTGCCGGGCGGTACGGCATCACTCTCATAAACCGCGAAGGTCTCGTTGCCCTGGTCGTTGTAGATCATCACGATGTCGCCGCTGCTGGCGCCAAGCTTCTGCGTGTCGGCCGGATTGATCTCCACATAAGGCAGCGGGACCGTGAGGTTTTTCTCCGGCAGAAAGCGCATATGATAGCTGGTCTGCCACAAAGGCTGGCTGCGCCCCATGCTGAACCAGAACGGATATTCCTGCGCCTTCGACTTGAGATAGGTGGCGACGACCTTGGCCGAGGCAAACTCGTCCCAGGGGCGCGTGGCGTACCAGCTGAACTTGCCGTCCTTGGTCGCAAAATTCCAGGTCGGATAAAGCCGCTTGGTCCCGACCGGCTGGCCGCTTTCCGGATTCAGGCGCACCGGCGTCTGAATGCCTTGCTGGCCGACCTTGCGCAAATAGGTATAGTCGACACCTTTGAAGCTTTCCGGATCGAGCTTGCCGGCCTCGGATGCCGGCACGCGCGTGTCCACGCCGGCATAGAGGTCGGCCTGGATCGTGGCGACGACATCGGCGCCATGCTTCCAGCCCATGCCCGAGAACCGCTTGGCGACGTCCGCTTTGCCCTCCTGGGCATACAGCGTTTCCAGCTTCTGGCCGACAAGGCCGTGGATTTCCCAATCGGGCTTGGCCTCGCCGGGCGGGTCCATGAAGCGGTCATCGAGGCGCAAGAGCCGGTCGCCACAATTGAGCGAGATGAGCTCCGCTTCGCCCCATTGTGCCGCGGGAAGGATCAGATGAGCGTCCCGCGCGGTCTCGGTCATGTAGATGTCCTGCACGGTGACAAACAGGCCGCCGGTTTGGTCGAGCCCGTCAAGGATGCGTTCTGCCAGCGCCTGGATCGTCGCCGGCTCGCCCGCCTCGCCTTTGGCCAGAGAGAGAAAATTCGTCAGGCTTTGCGCGCGCTGGCCGATCCGCTTGCGGAAATACGCGTTGTTCTGCGCGGACAGGTAGGGATTGCAGCCGACGACCCAGAGACTCTTGCCATGGCCGTCCTGAAGGAATTTGTCGACATCCGGGGGCGGCCGAGGCCCCGGATAATCCGGCCGGGCATAGCCTTCCTGATGACCGCCGGTACGCCCGGTACCGGTGCCCGGCCGGCCGATATTGAAGCTCAGCGCGCCGAGCTGCGCGATCGCGGCAACCGTGTCATATTGCCGATAGTTCCAGATCACGCCCTTCTCATAGAGTATCAACGAGCGCCGCCAATGGCCGCCGTCTTTCGGCTGCGCGATCCAAACGGCGGCCTCCTCGATATCGCGGACGGGAACACCGGTGATCCCAGTCGCCCGTGTCATGAAGTCCTGGTAGGGCGTGTCCAGCTCCAAGGTTTTCTGTCTGTAGACTTCGAACGTCGCCGGATCGGTATGCTGCTTCAGGAAATCCGCGTTGTAATATTTCCTCTCCCACACCACGCGGGCGACCGCATTCGCCAGGACGTAGTCGGTGCCGAGATTCGGCCGGAGGTGCAAAACCTCTGCGCCGGTCGCGCGCGCCGCATTCACGCTGGCTGAAAGGCGCGGGTCGACGACAACCATTCGGGCGGCCGCAATCGGCTCGCCATCGGCATAGGCGCCCTTCTTCTCGTTTGCGGTGGCGCCTTGCAGATTCGGCATCATATGGGCCGCGAAGAAGACCGTCGCGGTTTCGTAAGCGTTCGAACCCCACAACACGATCGTATCGGCAAGCCGCGCATCGTCGTAGCAATAATTCAGCTCGTGCACGCCGCGGTCGCGGGTTCCCCAGGTCTCGGAGCTGTAGGCCGGGCGGTTATGAATGCCGACATGCTTCATCTGCAGCCCGGTGAAGAACAGCCGGCCGGTGCCGTAGGTGTTCTCCATGCCGCCACCGCCGCCGCCATGGTCGTAGCATTTCGCGCAGAGCTGATCGGAGCCGTCCTTGTCCATGATTCCCTTGAGCACGCGCGCCTGCAGCTCGATGGCCGACTCCCAGGGGATCGGGTTGAACGTATCGCCGACGCGCAGCAACGGGTAATGCAACCGCGCCTGCGTCGGCCGGCTGTCGGACCAGGTTGTTTTGGCGTTGATCGCGCCACGGCTTGAATGATTGCCCTGCGGGTTGATCGGCGAATCATGCGCCGGAACGATGGCCACGTGATACGTGCCCCCATCGCGGCGCTGGATCGTGGAATGCATGGATTCGGTGTAGGAGAAGCCAACCAGAGGGGCTTGCGGCGAGGTGAAGTCGATCCCGAAAGCATTCTCATTGGCCTTCGCGCCGCCGGCCTCGCCTTCCGGCCACACATACACCTTATAGCCGCAACCGACCGTGCAGTATTGGCACACGGTATTGTAAGCTTCCGCGTTGCCAGGCGGCAGCGGAACCGATTCCTCGCGTCGATACAAAGCCATGGCCGTTCCTCCCCCCTTAACCAGCTGCAGTCGGTACGGGGACATCCTGCGTCCGGCCCCAGATCAGACCGGACATGCCCTCGGCATAGATGTCATGGGTCCCCGCATCGACCCGGAGCGTGATTTGCGGCAGATAATCCGACGCCAACCCCTGGTAGGGCACGCCATTCCTGGCCGGGTCAAACATGGAATAATGGCATGGGCACAGGAAGCGCCCGTCTTTGTAGGTTATCGGGCAGCCCATATGCGTGCAGATGGAGGAGAAGGCGACGACATCACGATCCGGACCGGCCCCCTCATAGGCCGGCGCGCCAAGCTTGATCATCATGGCCGGCGATGTGCGATCCGGATACTGGAATGAAACCGGCTTTTCGACTGCCAATTGCTGCAGATTGCCGATTTTGACGGAAGGCCAGGGCCGCCCATCGGCCATGAACAACTGGGCTCTTGCCCGCAATGGATCGGCGGCTGCGGCGGCGATGGCAGAAGCTTGGACAAACGTCCGTCGCGACAAGCTCATCGGCGTTGCTCCCGTTTGATTTTATATTTCAATAATTATACAATTATTATGTTATTGCAACGACAATATTGTCAACAATATTTCATGAAGGCGGATTTCAACTTGACGGATCTCCAGATGAGCCCATAGCTGGGTGACATTTCAAGAAATATGGAAGAAATGGCACGAGCAAAGACCCCGGATAGCGGCTGGACCGTCACGGCATTGGCCGCCTTGGCGCATGAGCATCGGCTGGCGGCCTACCGGCTGCTGGTTGAGGCCGGGCCGGCCGGAATCGCGGCCGGCGAGATTGCGGAAAGGCTGGGTCTCGTGGCGTCGTCGCTGACGTTCCACATCCAGGCGCTGCTCCGCGCCGGCCTGGTGACCCAGCGGCGCACCGGCCGGCATGTCATTTATGCGGCCGACTTCACCGCCATGAATGGGCTTGTCGGCTTCCTGGCTGCCAATTGCTGCGGCCAGGACGTTTGCGTGCCTGTTTGCGATCCCGCCCGCCCCAGCAAGCCCCAGGCGGCCCTGAAGGCCAAGCGGCGCTCGGCGTAAATCTGCCGTCATCGCCCCGAAATGCCTGTTTCCGACCGCCTGACAACAACCAGACAGAGTGAAGGCATGGACGAGTTTCCCGCGCTCTCATCAGCGTTCGCCGACCACCCCACCCTCGGCGCGCTGACGCCCCCGGAGCGAGCAACCCACCCTCCTCGCTTCCTGCTGCTCTATGGCTCGCTCCGGCAACGCTCCTATAGCCGCCTGCTGGTCGAAGAGGCGGATCGGCTGCTGCGGCGTTTGGGCGCCGAGACGCGGATTTATGATCCTCGCGGGCTTCCCCAACCCGATGACGCCAGCCCTGACCACCCCAAGGTCAAGGAACTGCGCGAGGCGTCGTTGTGGTCGGAGGGCCATCTCTGGTGCAGCCCGGAACGACACGGAACGATCACGGGCATTTTCAAATCCCAGATCGACTGGCTGCCGCTGGAGGCCGGCGGCGTGCGGCCGACCCAGGGGCGCACTTTGGCGGTCTGCCAGGTGAATGCCGGGTCGCAATCGTTCAACGCCGTCAATGCGCTGCGCATCCTGGGCCGCTGGATGCGCATGATCGTGATCCCCAATCAGTCTTCCGTGGCCAAGGCTTATGAGGAATTCGACGAAGCCGGACGCATGAAGCCGTCGCCCTACTATGACCGCCTTGTCGACGTCATCGAGGAACTCGTGAAATTCACGCTGCTGACGCGCGACAACGCGGCCTATCTTGTCGACCGCTATAGCGAGCGCAAGGAAGCCGGCCGGGCGGTGACCGGCGCGGCCCCTCTCGCCGCAACGCTAACCGATGCTCCCGAGTGACGTTCGAGCGCCAAAGAATCGGGCTGGAACGGAAGTCTGGGTCACAGCGGTCGGGTGTCGATCGGCGCGCCGAAAATGACTTTCTGATATGCCGCCAGCAACGCCGGCGCCTCGATCGACCCATGATGGTGCAATTGCCGCCACATGCCGTTCCTCCGGACGAACCACCGCGTCGTCCTGATCCTCAAGGCAAGCCTGCCGCTCGGTGATTCGCAAGCGCCCTTCTCGCGGCCGACGAAGACGCAGGCGCCGTTATCCTCGTGGACGGTGAAGTCATGGAACGCCACCTGGACGCGGGCAACGCCGCCGAAGAGCCGGGCATAGCCATCGCGGATTTCCGGCCAGCCGCGACGGAGTCCGCCCACGGGATTACTCATGCTGGGCTCGCCACCCTCCAGCCAGTTGCGGGCGAGCCCATCCAGATCGCCGGCATTGAAAGCCCGATAGAACGCGATGAGGGCGGCAATGGGGCTTGCGGGATCCTCCATCGTTTCGTTGCCGCTGATCTCCGTTAAAACTCCTGACATAGCCGTTTTCCCTTTATACAACGTGTTGTCATCCAAAAGCCGACGAACGTCGGTTCGTCAGCACGATGTGTCGATTCCGCGAGAGGCCCGCACCGCTTCCGCTTGATGGGAGGAGACGACCGCTAGCGGCCGGCGCTTTGTCCACCGTCGACATGCAGAATTTCACCGGTGACGAAACTGGCGCTCTCGAGATAGAGAATCGCGCCGACGATGTCGGTGATTTCACCCATGCGCCCCATCGGGTGCATGGAAGCCAAGGCTTCATATTTTTCTGCCGGATGCATCGGCGTCTTGATGATGCCGGGGGAAACGGCATTGACGCGGATACCGCGTTTCGCATACTCGATCGCCAAGCTTTTGGTGGCTGACTGCAACCCGCCCTTGGTGAGCGAGGCCAGTACCGACGGCACCTTTGAATTGGCGTTATCTACCAGGCTCGTTGTCACATTAACAATATGTCCGCTGCCTTGCGTCTCCATCACCTCGATCGCCGATTGGGTGATATAGAAGAAGCCGTTCAGATTCGTTGAGACGATGTCACGATATTGCTGATCGGTGTATTGCGTGAACGGGCTGGAAACGAAGATGCCGGCGTTATTGACGAGCGTGTCGATGCGGCCGAATTTCGCCAGGCCCGCGCCGATGACGTTCTGGCCGGTCTGTGGATCACCGATGTCACCGGCAATCGAGAGGATGTCCGCATCGTCGCTCGCTTCAATTGAACGCGACGTGGCCACCACCCGATAACCCTGGTCGCGGAACGCTTTCACCAGGGCTGCACCAATGCCCCGCGAAGCGCCCGTAATGACAGCAATTTTTGGTTCCATACTCATCATTCACCTCATAAAAACTGCAAAGAAAGCCCGCGGAATACCCGGGCCCGCTCAGTAGACACGTGTTTTGGGCGCGATCGGTTTGACCTCGTCGGAAAGCGTGTTGAGATGGACCGGTCGAAAGTCGATCGATACCCTTCCGTCCTTGTCCATCCAGGCGAGCGTGTGTTTGAGCCAGTTTACATCATCGCGCGCCGGGTAGTCCTCCCGCGCATGGGCACCGCGGCTCTCGGTTCGGGTCGCCGCTGAATGAAGACTGACGCTCGCTTGGGCCATCATGTTGTCAAGCTCGATTGCCTCAGCGAGGTCGCTGTTCCAGATAAGAGAATGGTCCGTGAGGCTGAGATCATCGCGCAGGCCGGCACCAAGGCGTTCGATCGCCGCCACTCCTTCATCGAGAAGCGGGCCGTCACGAAAGACAGCGCAGTGACGCTGCATGGTTCGCTGCATCTCGATCCGTAACTCGCTGCATTTGCGTGTCCCTGCAGCCCAACGGATCCGGTCAAAGCGGGCGAGCGCACGGTCCTCACTCTCCATGCCAAGGGGCGCGTGACGTTCACCCGGCTTTACGGTCTGCGCCGCTTTTATGGCAGCCGCACGTCCGAAAACGATGAGGTCGATCAGCGAGTTCGAACCAAGCCGGTTCGCTCCGTGGACGGACACGCAAGCCGCCTCGCCAATCGCCATTAGGCCAGGCGCTTTCGCATTGGGATCACCCTCTCGCAGGGTCACCACTTCGGCATGCATATTCGTCGGGATGCCGCCCATGTTGTAATGCACCGTCGGCAGCACCGGAATGGGTTCGCGCGTCAGATCGACGCCCGCGAAGATACGCGCGGTCTCCATGATGCCGGGCAGCCGCTCCTCCAGCAGCTCGCGCGGCAAATGCGACAGCTGGAGCTCGATATAATCCTTGTTCGGGCCACAACCCCGCCCGTCAAGGATTTCGACCGTCAAGGCCCGACAGACCACATCCCGCCCGGCGAGGTCCTTCGCCGTCGGCGCATATCGCTCCATGAAGCGCTCGCCGTTGGCGTTGGTAAAATATCCGCCTTCGCCCCGCGCACCTTCCGTGATCAGACAACCCGCACCGTAAATACCGGTCGGGTGGAACTGCGTGAATTCCATGTCCTGGAGCGGCAGCCCGGCCCGCAGGACCATGGCGTTGCCGTCGCCGGTGCAGGTATGGGCCGCCGTGCAGGAGAAATAGACGCGACCATAACCACCTGTGGCGACGACGGTTTGGTGGGCCCGGAAGCGATGCAGGCTGCCATCCTCCATGCACCACGCCAGCAATCCCCGGCAGCCCCCTTCCGCGTCCATCAACAGGTCGAGGGCGATATATTCGACGAAAAATTCGGCATTATGCTTCAGGCATTGCTGATAGAGCGTGTGCAGGATCGCATGGCCGGTGCGATCGGCCGCGGCACAGGTCCGGCGCGCCATCGCCTCGCCATAGCGCAAGGTCTGGCCGCCGAATGGGCGTTGGTAGATGAGCCCCCGCTCGGTGCGCGAGAAGGGCACGCCGAAATGCTCCAACTCAAGGACCGCGGCGGGCGCCTCGCGGCACATGTACTCGATGGCGTCCTGGTCGCCAAGCCAGTCGGAGCCCTTGACCGTGTCGTAGAAATGGAAGCGCCAATCGTCGCCGTCTCCCATGTTGTTGAGCGCGGCGGCGATGCCGCCCTGCGCGGCGACAGTGTGGCTGCGCGTCGGGAATACTTTCGTGACACAGGCGGTCTTCAAACCGGCCGAAACCATCCCCATCGTCGCCCGCAGGCCGGCACCGCCGCCGCCAAGAACCACGACGTCGTAGTCGTGCTCAATGATTTCATAGGTTCTGCTCATGCCAGCCTCCGGCGCGCGGCGGAGATGCCAACGAGGAGATCGATGCCCAAGGTCAGGCCGAAGGCGGCGGCCCCGATGACGAAAAGGAGCCGGTAGTCACCGCCGGTCTGGGCGAAGATGAATGTCAGCCCGTAGGCCCCGGCCGCCTGCAGCAGGGCGAAGCCCGTCGTGGCGGCGCTCCAGGCGGATTTCTGGGCGGCTGCGTCATGCGGCAGCAACTCGTGGATCCGCCCAAGGGCAAGCGGCACGATCCCCGGCGTGAACGCGCCGATGACGAGACTGGAGACGATCAGTCCAGCGGTGCCGGTTCCCAATGCCGGCAGCAGCACAGCCACCGCTTCCACGAAGAACGCCAGGCGCAGAGCCGGTCCGAAGCCGGTGCGGTCCGCCAGATGCCCACTCAGCACCGGGCCGACGATGGCGCCGAGGCCGAACAGCACCCAATACTGGGCCCCGCTGTCGAGCCCCTGGCCAAGGCCGCGGGCGACGAAATCGACGAGGAAAAGCATGTGCGGCACAAGGCCCGCCGCGTTCAGCGCGTATTCAACGTAAAGTGCCCGCAACAAGCGGGTCGGCCGGGGATGGTGGCTGTGAGCGCCGGGGACGACTTGCGGCGCCGGCTTCCCGGCCGGCCAGCCGGCCCACGCGACAAGGGTCAAGACCAGAGAGAGCACGCCGAGGCCGTACCAAGCGTCCGTAAGGCCCTCTCGGAGAAGCAACGGCACGAGCGTTCCCGAAGCGGCGATGCCGAGGCCGACACCGGCAAAGATCGCGCCGCTAGCGACGCCACGCCGCCGATGCGGCACGTGCGGCAACACGGTCGGCGCCGCGAGCACCATCAGCGACCCGCCGGCAATACCGGACAGGAGCCGCCAGGCGAAGAACCATCCCAGCGAGAGGGGCGTCGCGCAGGCAAAGAACGCGACCGTCGCAAGCAGCATCAGGCCGCGCAACAGCATCGGCGCCGGAATCTTCGTGGCCAGTGGCCGTCCCAGGAGCGCTCCGGCGAGATAACCCGCGAGATTGGCCGCTCCGAGATAGGCCGCGGCCGAGGGCGCGAACCAGTGCGCCCCGATGATGGCCGGCAGCAGCGGAGTATAGGCGAAACGGGCGAGGCCAATGCCGACAAGGCTGGCACAGGAGGCCGACAAGGTTGCCCGCCACCCGCTGATCTCCGGCTTCGCGAACCGCGCCGCCTCGTTTGTGTTCGATCGCTGCATACCCCCTCCACCATCACTGTGCGGCTAAGGTAGGCTCCCAGGGCTATCAGCGGTAACGATTTGTTCCGAGAACGGCAATCACTGAAACAGATTGCCCGATTAGCTTCCGGCAGCGAGTTTGAGCGGCGCCGGCCGGGCGATCGCCAGGAAAGCCGCGAGGGTGCTGGTGAGACGCGTCGCACGGCGGCGGATGAAAACCGTGTCCACACGTGCCTGCTCGGGCGGCAGCTCATGGGCCGCGACACGGCCGTCCCGCCAGAAGGGCATGGCGACCGGTTTGGGCAGAAGGGTGACGCCGACCCCTGCGGCGACACAACCCAAAATCGCCTCCAGCGAGCCGAATTCAAGCGGCTGCGCGGTCTGGATGCCGCGCTGGGCCAGGATATTTTCCAGCCGCTGCCGGTACGAGCAGCCGCGCCGGAAGACGATGATCTTGAGTTCGCGCTGACCGTCAAGCGCGTCCATATGCCGCAGACCCGGCGCCGTGATGAGCATCAGCTCCTCGCGAAAAACCGCCTCCTCGATCAGATCTGCGTGCTGGACCGGCCCGGATACAAAAGCACCGTCAAGCCGCTGTTCCAGAACATCCGCGACGAGGCTGCCGCTCGTGCCGGTCGTGACAAGCAGGCCAACCTCCGGATAGGCCTGCGCATAGGCTGAGAGCAACGGCGGCAGCCGGAGTGCGGCCGAAGTCTCAAGTGAGCCCACACGGAGGGTGCCGCGCGGCGTGCCGTCGTCGCAAGCTGCCTCCCGCGCTTCCCGGAGGAGAGCCGCCAGCCGCGCGGCATAAGGCAACAGGCGCTGGCCCGCAGCCGTCAAAACCACGCCACGGCGGCTTCGTTCAAACAGCGCGGTCCCTACCTGCTCTTCAAGCGCACGGATCCGTGCTGTCACGTTCGACTGCACCGTGTGCAATTCAGCTGCGGCGCGGTTCATGCTTCCGTGCCGGGCAACAATCTCCAACACACGAAGATCTGCGTATTCCATGTCAACTCCTGGCGCAGCCAACCATCGCAAGATGATTTTTCATGCCACCTGCGGCGCGACTCGGCAAATTGCTCTCTCCTGCCTGATGTTCAATACGCCGCCGGGATGGTTCCGTGAGGTGGGAGCCCCTCCTACAGAACGACCGTCGTGGCTGCCGGGCCGGGCGTTATGCTTCATCCGCTTGCGCGGCAATCTGCCGGAGCGCCTGCTCGAAAGCCTCGGGCGGCTGTCCACCAGAGATGAGATAGCGCCCGTCGACGATGACAGCCGGCACCGCATTGATGCCGCGCGACCGCCAGAATTGCTCGGCGCGGCGCACCTCTTCAGCGTAGCGGCCGGAGGTGAGGATCTCGCGCGCGGCGGCGCCGTCGAGGCCGGCTTTTTCCGCGGCGGCGGCGAGCACCTCATGGTCGGCGGGACTCTTGCCCTCGGTGAAATAGGCGTCGAACAGCGCGTGCTTGAGCGCCATCTGCCGCCCTTCCTGTTCGGCCCAATGCAGCAGGCGGTGCGCGTCGAACGTGTTGTAAATGCGGCTCTGGTCCGACATTGCCATAGTGAAGCCAAGGGCGGCCGCACGGTCCCGGATCATCTTGCGATTGGCGGCGGATTGCTCAGGGGTCGAACCATATTTCTGGGCGATATGCTCGACGATGTTCTGCCCCTCGGGCGGCATGTCGGGATTGAGTTCAAAGGGCTGGAAGCTGATCTCGGCGGCGACGATATCTCCGGTCCGCGCCAACGCCTCCTCAAGGCCGCGCAGCCCGATGATGCACCATGGACAAGAGACATCCGACACGAAATCGATCCTAAACGTCCGCGCCATCGTTGGATCCTTTCAATCTGTGGATTGCCTATATAGGGACAGGCCCAGAGAATGCATCAACGGACCGGTCGGCCGGCGGCGCCGACGGCCTCCTAGTCGGCACCTTGCGGGACAAAAGCGTTTCGGTCCCGCCCGAACACCCACACGAGGCCGGCGGTGACGAGCGCCACGCAGCCGGCGCTGACGAGGGTTGCATCCAAACCGAAATGATCGACCACCACGCCGCCCAGCAAGGCCCCGGAGGCGAGCCCCACTTGCAAGACCGAGATGAACATGGCGCTCGCACTTTCCATCTCGTCGGGCGCCGCCTTCAGCATCCAGCCCTGCATCGCGATCGGCAAGGCGCCGAAAGCAAGACCCCACAGGATCACCAGAACCGCCGCCGGCACTTTCAACCAGCCGATGGCCGGCAGCAGGACGATCGAGGCCCCCAGCAGCAGCGCCGTCCCGGCCAGCGTCCGCCGCGCATTGCGCTCGACGGCGGCACCGCCAAGGAAATTTCCGATGAAACCGGCGATGCCGTAGCCGAGCAAGAGCGCCGAGAGCAAGGCCGGCGGTGCCAACGTCACCTGCTCCAGAAATGCCCCCATGTAAGTGTAGGCGCCAAACTGCCCGACGATCGCCAGCATCGTCGCCAAAAGACCGAGCCTCGCTTTGGGGATGCCAAACAATGCCGTCAGATGCCGGAGACTCACAATCTCGGAGGGCGGCAGGCGATGGAGGAACAGCAATTGCGCGACCAGGACCAGCATGCCGAATGCGGCGATGCCGCCAAAGGCCGCGCGCCAGCCGAACGCATCGCCGATCAGCGCGCCGGCCGGCACGCCCACGACGGTGCCAACCGAAATCCCCGCGAAGATGATCGCATTGGCGCGGCTGACTGATGACGGCGCCACCATCTTTGTCGCAATGACGCTGCTGATGGCCCAGAAGGCACCGACATCAATGCCCAACATCACACGGCCAAGCAGCAAGATGGGCAAACTCGGTGCCAGCGCGACGGTCAAATTTGACACGACCAAAATGGCGCTCAGAATCCACAGGATGATTCGCCGATCGAGCCTGCCCGCCCCCATCATGACCGCCGGGGCCGCGATGGCCGCAACGACTCCCGGCGTTGTCACCATCAGGCCCGTCAAGCCTTCCGAGACATGAAGCGAAACCGCGACCTTGGTCAGCAATCCCACCGGCAGAAATTCGCTCGTCACGAGCGTGAAAGTGCCGAGAGCGACCGAAGCGACCGCCAGCCATTCCGAGCTGGTCGCGTAAAGCGGCGTGTCGCTGCCATTCTTCGCAAACGTCATCGTCCAATCCTTCAACATGGGAGGCCGGGATCGAGCGGCTCGATCCCGAAATGGCACAGCCCATTCCAGAACCAGGAGGTGCCCGTCAACCCCAACCGCTGTCGCCTGCTCCCCATGAGCGGGGAGCAAGCATTTGGCAGGACTTCAGCGCAAGCCGCCGCTGGCGGTGATTTTCTCACCGGTCAGCCAGCGCGAATCGTCGGACGCCAGAAACACCGCCACCGCGGCAATGTCGTCCGGCTGGCCCGCGCGGCCGAGCGGGGTCTGCGCCACGAACTGGCTTTCGAACTCCGAACCGATGAAGCCCGCGCTGCGGGTCCCCTCGGTTTCCACGATGCCCGGGTTGATCGCATTGACGCGAATCTTGCGTGGACCGAGTTCGGCCGCGAGCACGCCGGTGATGGCATCCACCGCGCCTTTGGTGCCGGTATAGATCGCCGACTGCGGGGGAAAAATGCTCGTCACCGCGGAGGAGATGTTGATCACGCTCGCCCCCTCGCCGAGATGTTTGGCGGCGGCCTGAGTGGTCAGCAACACGCCCAGGACGTTGACATCGAACATTCTGCGATACTGGTCCTCCGTCACGTCCTCGATCGGCGAGAATTCGTAGATGCCCGAATTGTTGACCAGCACGTCGAGCCGACCAAAAGCCTTCACCGCGGCATCGATCACGCCCTGGGCCTGCGCGGCCTTGGACACGTCTCCCTGCACCGCCAGAGCCTGACCGCCATTTTGGGTGATGGCCTGGACCACGGCGTCCGCGCCGGCTTTGCTCGACGCATAATTCACCACGACCGCCGCACCTTCCGCGGCAAGCGCCTTGGCAATGCCGGCGCCGATGCCCTTGGACGCCCCGGTGACCACCGCCACTTTCCCTACGAGTTTTGCCATGTCTCAGTTCCTTAGGATGCTGGATGGATCGCCGGAACGGCCCCCTTGTCCATTAGTTCCGAATTTTGGAACTATTGAACCTAACGTCAAGTCCCCCTACCTTAAAAATGATGAGACCCTTATTTCACCCCTCGATGGACGATGTGCGGCTGGAGGCGATCCTCCATGCGCTATCCGATCCGGTACGGGCGGCTATTTTTGTCGAGATTGCCGGCGCGGGATGCAGCCAGATCTGCTCGGCCTTCGCCAGCGTCGGCGACCGTGTCATTCCCAAATCATCCCTGTCGCAGCATTTCAAAGCGCTGCGCGAGGCAGGGCTGATCCGCTCCGAGCGCCATGGCGTGGAAATGCGCAACACCTCACGCTGCAGCGAGGTGGAGGAGCGGTTCCCCGGCCTGATCCCCGCCATCCTCAACGCCCATGCGCGCGACATTCGCCGAACCTGACCGGATGAGCGCGCACGGCGCGTCGGCTTTCCCCGGTCTGCTTCCCGGGGACGCACCGGCCGCGATGGGCCGGCACGCGGACGGTTAGACGGCGTCAGTGCCCCCGGAGACCTATTGGGCGGGCCTCCTTGTTGCGACCCGAGAGACGGGCCGCCGCGTTGTGCGCACACCGAGGACGAACAGGCCACCAATCACGCCGAACAACCCAAGCAGCCCAAAAGCGAGCGAGAACCCGCCGGTTGTCTGCTTGAGATAGCCGATCAGCAGCGGCCCCACGAAACCGCCGAAAAGATTGCCGACGCCACCGATCAGCCCGATCGCGGGCACCGCAAGCGGGCGCGGCAGAATGTCGGTCACCAATGTCGAGATCAGCGGCAACGTCATGAACATGAAGAACCCGATCAACGTGAACGACACGACCTGCGCGATACCCGAGTGGGTTGCGACATGTGAACCCACATAGAGCAGAAGACCGCCGACGATCATCGGAATCGCCGCATGCAGCCGGCGCTCCTTCCGTCGGTCTGAACTCTGCGTGACCAGCAGGACCCCCGCGATCGCCGCAAGATAAGGCAAAGCGCTGAGCCAGCCGACCCGGCCGATGTCGAGCGCGCTCGCCGCCTTGATCGCGGAGGGCAGCCAGAGCCCGATGCCGTAGAACGTCATATTGTTGAAGCAGGTGGCGCCGAGCAGCAGCCAGACCGCCGGCTGACGCAGCATGCCCCGCCAGTCCGATGGCGCTTGCGCGGCCGCGAAGGCGGCGCGTTCGGTGGCCAGCCCAGCCTCCAGCTGCGTGCGCTCCGAGAGCGGAAGCCACCCTGCTTGTTCCGGTCCGGCCGGAATCCCGCGCCACCAGACGCCCGCCCAGATCCAGGCGGGCAAGCCTTCGAGCACGAACATCACATGCCAGTTCGTATGGGTGAGGACGATGCCGGAGATCGGCCCGGAGAGCAGCGCGCCGAAAGGCAAGCTCAGATTCCACAAGCCGATCGCGCGCCCGCGCTCCGATTTCAGGAACCACTGCGACAGCAGCGCCACGAGCGAGGTCCAGAGCGGCCCTTCCGCGAGACCAAGGAAGAAGCGGAGGATGACCAGGGCGCGAAAATCAGGCGCGAAACCAGTCGCCATCGAGAACAGCCCCCACGCGAGCAGGCAGCACAGCACCGTCCGCTTGGCGCCGAAATTGAGCGCGAGCCAACCACCCGCCAGAAAGCCGATCAAATAGCCCCAGAAGAATATCCCGCCGACAAATCCGGCCTGCGTCGGCGAAAGGCCGAGATCCTTCGACATGCTCGGCAAGGCCATACCGATATTGACGCGGTCGAAAAAAGCGATGGTGTAGAGCAGGAAAACGATCGGGATGATGTGGAGCCAACGGGTCCGCCCCGGGTCCTCCTTGTCCTCGGTCATGACAATCGACACGTCTCTCTCCTCGCTTTATTTCTTTGATTTTTCTGAAGTCTTTTTGAACAGCCACGATCAAAACCGGCTGCTTTCCGTCTCCGCAGCCTCAGCCTTCTTCCGCGAGGGCATCGATCACCGCGCGGCAGAATTCCGGCAGATCATCCGGGCAGCGGCTGGTGATCAGACCGCGATCGACGACGACCGCATTGTCTTCCCAGAGTGCGCCAGCGTTCACGAGATCGTCCTTCAGACTGATCCAGCTTGTCGCGCGCAGGCCCTTCACGATTCCAGCCGAGATCGCCAGCCAGGGAGCATGACAAATCGCCGCGACCGGCTTGCCTGCAAGAAAACTATCCCGGACGAAGTCGACGATCCGCTTTTCGCGGCGCAGGATGTCCGGCGAGAAACCTCCCGGAATCACCACGGCGTCGAAATCGTCGGGGCTCAGCGTCAACATGTCGGCAAGCTGGAATAGCCGCCCTTCGACCATCGGCACCGGCGGGACCGGATAGCCAAGCCGGCCGCTGATCGGCTTCTCCTTGAGATACGGGCGGGCATGGAAACTCGCCTGGTAGGTGCCAAGGACCACACGGGCGCCCTCCTCGGCGAGACGGATCATCGGATATAGCAGCTCGACGTCCTCAAATTCATGAGCGACCGGCATGCAGATCGATTTACCCGTTAATTTCATTGACGTTCTCCTCTTGGCAGCTCTCGACAGGCGCCCGATTAACTATATATTTTATAAAATATTTGTCTTTGTCAGAAAGTCAAACGGAAAGGAAGCCGTCCATGAAAATCGTCGATATCGTCGCCTATCCCGTCAGCGTGCCCGTGCCGGAACATCGCCGGGTCACGCTCGGCATCGGCACGATGGTCAAGCGTGACAGCGTGTTCGTGAAGGTAACGACAGATGACGGCCTCGTCGGCTGGGGCGAATCGCATCACGGCCGCGCGCATCTCGCCATCGCGGCCCTCGTCAACACGACGCTCAAAGGGCTCGTGCTCGGCATGGACGCGACGGACGTGAACGGCGTCTGGAGCCGGATCTACAAGTTCCAGCTTGCCAGCCACGGCATGGGCGCCGCCTGCGCCATGGCGATGAGCGGGATCGACATCGCGCTGTGGGACATTCGCGGCAAGGCAGTCGGCTGGCCGATCTACAAGCTTCTCGGCGGCACCGCGCGCGACATTCCGGCCTATGCCGGCGGGATCTCGTTGGGTTACCAGCCGCCCGCGTCCCTCGTCGAGGAAGTGGGCAGCTTCGTCGCCGCCGGCTACAAGGCCGTAAAGCTCCGCGTGGGTGACACACCGGCCCGCGATGCCGAGCGCGCCCGCGCGGTCCGCGCCGCATTCAGCGACGACCTGGTCATCCTGGCGGATGCCAATGCCGGCTATACGGCCGAGGACGCGCGGCGCGTCGTGCCCGCGTACGAGGAGGCCGGCCTCACCTGGCTGGAAGAGCCGTTCCCCGCCCATGACTGGCGGAGCTACCGCGACCTTCACGCCATCTCCCACCTCCCCCTTGCCGCCGGCGAGAACCATTACACGCGCTTTGAATTCTCCCGGCTGATCGAGGAAGGCGCCGTCGCCTTCCTGCAGCCCGACATCTCGAAGACTGGCGGCATCACCGAGACAATGCGCATCGCCGCCATGGCCTCGGCCGTCAAGCTGCCGATCCATTGCCATTCGAGCATGGGCATCAACATGGTCGCGACCGTCCATGTGCTGAGCGCGATCGAAAATTCCGGCTATTTCGAGGCTGACTGCTCAGTTGACAATCCGCTGCGCGATAGTCTTGTCAATCCGGCCGTCCGCGTGTCCAATGGCGCAATTCGCCCCAACGAAGGCCCGGGGCTCGGCATCGAGGTCGATGAGGAGATGATCTTGCGTTATCCCGGTGAGGTTGGCCCCGCCTATGTGTGACCGCGCGTAAATGGGGGCCCATCGTACGATCGGGATGACCAACTACGACATGCTGCGCGACGCGATCCGGGAGGATATCGTCGCCGGCATCTTCCCGCCCGGCTCACGCCTCAAAGTTTCCGACCTTACCGAACGCTATAATATCAGCGCCATACCGATCCGCGACGCGCTGCAGCAGCTTTGCGGCGAGGGGTTCGTTGCCATCGAGCCCAATCGCGGCGCGCGCGTGCGCGAGATCGACGCAAAGTTCCTCAACCAGATCTACGAGATTCGCCGCGCGGTGGAGAGCTACTTCGTGCAACGCCTCGCTGAGCGCGTCACCCGCGCCGACATCGCCGGGCTGCGCCGCACCGTGCAACGCCACGCCGCCGCCCTGTCGCGGCAGGATAACGGCATGGTTCACGATCTCGACTGGGAGTTTCACCGCCAGATTGTTGCCGCGACCCAGAACGAAGAGGCTTTGTCGGTCCTCGCGCGGCACTATAAAATGATCCGCCCGCTCAGGGTCCGCTTCGGCCGCTCGTCGGAGCGCAGTCTTGTGCTGGTCGCGGAGCATGACGCGATCATCGCGGCCATCGAAGCACAAGACGGCCCCCGCGCGGCAGCGCTGCTCGAGCAGCACATCGACCGCTCCCTACAGGACCTCATTCGCCTCGTCCTCGCCGGGAGGAAAGCAGCCGTTTCTTAAGAGCGGCTTAGACGCCTTGCACGGAGGGTGCCTGCAGCATCCCCGTTCGGGCCTCACCAGCAACGCCGCACCGCCTGGCACGCCTAACTTTTGCCCAACCATTTATAACGACGCCTATATTTTGCATAAAATATTTTCATTTGCGGCGGCGACGGCTATTTTTTCAACTTCTTGTGGTTGCGTCATCAAACGTCGGGACGTAGGCATTAGGCATGTGGCTGTTCTTCTTGCGTAGATTGCTGCTTGCGATACTCGCCTGCGTGACCGTCATGGTCATCAGCTTCACGCTAACGCGCCTTTCCGGCAACCTCGCCGCCTCCATTGCCGGGCCCAACGCCTCGGCCGCCGACATCGCCATCATCACCAAAAATTATGGCCTCGACCGCCCGTTGCCGGTGCAGTTCCTCGACTGGGCGCGGCACGCCGCAGAGGGCGATCTCGGCCGCTCCTATCTCTATCACGTGCCGGTCTGGAACCTGATCCGCCAACGCCTGCCAATCACACTCACGCTCGGGCTGACCGCCATCGTGATCGCACTCGCCATATCAATCCCACTCGGCATCATTGCCGCCGCGCGTGAGGGCACGATCGCGGACCGCGCGATCATGCTGGTCGCGTTGATCGGCCAGGCCATGCCGAGTTTCTGGCTTGGCCTTGTGCTGATCATTTACCTGGCGCTTGATCTGCAATGGTTCCCGATCTCCGGGGTCGATAGCTGGCGCGGCTATATCCTGCCGGCCATTGTCCTGGCCTTCTCCGCCGTGCCGGCGCTGATGCGGCTGACCCGCTCAGGCATGATCGAGGCCCTGGCCGCCGACTACATCCGCACCGCGCGGGCCAAAGGCCTCAGCCGCAGCAAGATCGTTCTCAAACATGCGCTGCGCAACGCGGCAATGCCGGTGGTTGCGATCACCGCGGTGCAGCTCGGCTACATGCTCGGCGGGTCCGTGGTCATCGAGGCGGTGTTCGCGCTGCCGGGCGTCGGTTATCTCGCCTGGGATTCCATCACCAAAAACGACTTTCCGGTGGTGCAGGCGATCGTACTGTTCCTGGCCCTCATCTACATTGCGCTCACATTGCTGGCCGATCTTGTCAACGCCCTGCTCGATCCGAGGCTGCGGCGATGAGCGCCGTGGCTCCCCTGCCTGCCATAAGGCGGCGCGTACGGTTTCCGATCCTGCGCCACAGCCTGACCTTGCTTGGCGCGGCGATCGTCGGATTCGCAACCTTCGTCGCCATCTTCGCGCCGCTTCTGGCGCCGCATGATCCGTTCGTGCAGAATCTCAATAATCGCCTGATCCCGCCGCTTTGGATGGGCGGCCAACCCGGCCATCTGCTCGGCACCGACCAGCTCGGCCGCGATTATTTCTCCCGCCTCATCTTCGGAGCGCGCATCTCGATCATTATCGGCGTTTCCACCGTTATCGCCTCGGGGCTGATCGGCATCACGCTTGGCCTGCTCGGCGGGTTCTATGGCGGCCGCGTCGACGATGCGGTGATGTTCCTGATCACCTGCCGCCTGTCGATCCCGATCATCCTGGTCGCGCTCACCGTGGTGGCGATGATTGGCAGTTCGCTCACGCTCGTCATCCTCACACTCGGCCTGCTGCTCTGGGACCGGTTCGCCGTGGTCGCACGCACCGCCACCATGCAAGTGCGCCATCTCGACTATGTCGCCGCCGCCGAAGCCGCTGGTGCGTCGCGCCTGCATATTCTGTTGCGCGAAGTGCTGCCCAACATCGCCAATCATCTGATTGTTGTGGCGACGCTGGAAATGGCGCTGGCGATCATGCTGGAAGCCTCACTCTCCTTCCTTGGCCTCGGCGTGCCGCCGCCGCTGCCAAGCTGGGGGTTGATGATCGCCGAAGCCAAGGACTACATGTTTTTCAGCCCCTGGGTGATCATGATTCCCGGCATCGCTCTGTTCGTGCTCGTGCTCGGCATCAACCTGCTGGGCGATGGTCTGCGCAACCTGCTCGGCGCGGATCGCCTGCAATGAGCGTGTCGTCCGTCAATCCGGTACTGGATATCGCCAATCTGCGGATCGCCATCGGCACGCGGGCCGAACCGGTGCGCGGCCTCTCGCTGCGCATTCATCGCGGCGAGACGCATTGCCTGGTTGGCGAGTCAGGCTGCGGCAAATCCGTCTCCGCGTTGTCGGTGATGAACCTGCTCGCCAAGGGGGTAACGCGTTCTGCCGATCATATCCTCTTTCATCAGCAGGATTTGTTGAAACTTCCTGAACGCGAAATGGCGCGGCTGCGCGGCGATAAGATCGCGATGATCTTTCAGGAGCCGATGACCAGCCTGAACCCCGCTTATACGATCGGCTCACAGATGGCGGAGGTCTTGGAACGCCACCGCCACGCGACACGGCGCCAGGCGCTCGACAAGGCAGCCGACCTGCTCGCCCGTGTCGGCGTCACCGCGCCCGCGATGCGGCTTGGCCAGTTTCCGCACCAGCTCTCCGGGGGGCTGCGCCAGCGGGTGATGATCGCCATGGCTCTCATGTGCGACCCGGAATTGCTGATTGCCGACGAGCCGACCACCGCGCTCGACGTCACCGTGCAGGCGCAGATCCTGCGGCTGCTGCAGGAGATCCAGCAGGAACGCGGCCTGGCGCTGTTGATGATCACACACGATCTCGGTGTGGTCGCGCGCATGGCACACCATGTGTCGGTGATGTATGCTGGGCAGGTGGTGGAGAGCGGGCCGGTGCAACCGCTCTTCGCCGCTCCGTCTCACCCTTATACGCGCGGGCTGCTCGCCTGCGTCCCCGTTCCTGGCGGCGGCCAGAGCGGCGCGCCGCTCGGCAACATTCCCGGCACCGTGCCGCGCCTTGCCCACGGCTTCACCGGCTGCGGTTTCCGCGACAGGTGCAGCCGCGCCGCGCCCGAATGCGCCGGTGCCGTCCCTACACAGTCGCCCGGCTCGGGCCATGATTATCTCTGCCGCCTGGCGCCGGGTTGGACCCAGGAGACGGTATGACGATTGCGATCGAAGTCACCAATCTGCACCGTCATTTCGCGCAAAGCGGCCGCGTTGTGCGCGCCGTGGATGGCGTCAGCTTCACCGTGAATACCGGCGACGTGCTCGGCATCGTCGGGGAATCCGGCTGCGGAAAATCCACGTTGGCGCGACTGATCATGGGCCTGCTGCCGCCCAGCGACGGCGGGGTGCTGGTGGAAGGGCACGCCCTCGCGGGCATGGGCCGGCGCGAACGCGCCCGGCTCATCCAGCCGATATTTCAGGACCCGTTCTCCTCGCTCAACCCACGCCAGCGTATCCGCGACATCGTCGAACTGCCGCTCGCAGCACAAGGTCATCTCTCCGCTGCGGTCCGCAAGGCGCGCGTCATGGAAATTCTCGACCGCGTCGGCATTTCGCCGGACATGGCGGAACGTCTGCCGGCGCAGCTGTCCGGCGGCCAGCGCCAGCGTGTCGCCATCGCTCGTGCGCTGGTGCTGCAGCCGCGCATCGTGGTGTGCGACGAGCCGACCAGCGCGCTCGATGTCTCGGTGCAGGCGCAGATTCTGAACCTCCTTGCCGAATTGCGGCGGGAACTGAACCTGACCCTGCTGTTCATCAGCCACAACCTCGCGGTGGTCGAGCATATCGCGAGCCATGTCGCGGTGATGTATCTCGGCCGCATCGTTGAACAAGCGCCCTCGGCGGCATTGTTCCGCGATCCCGCCCATCCCTACACGCAGGCGCTGCTCGCCTCGGTGCTCACGCCGGAACCCGGGCGCGGCATTCCCGATGTCGGGCTCGGCCAGACCGCGCCGGACCCATCGAACATTCCGAGTGGCTGCCGTTTTCATCCGCGCTGCCCAAAAGCATTTTCCGAGTGCGCGGTGACCACGCCGGATATGCATGCCTACGGCCGGCATTTCGCTGAATGCCTGCTCGCGGCAGATCGATCCGAACCGGCAAAAGCCGCAGCCCAATGCCTCGGTAGCTGACGCCGCCCGACGGGCGCTTCATGCATCCAGAATATAATGAAGTTTCGCTGGAGTCTTCCGACTCCAGCGAAACTTCGGCCCGCAGCGGAAATCTATTTCCAGGAAGAGAGATAGAAGCGCGGCAGATCGTCCGGAAATCCCTGGAAGGTCAGGTTCTTGGAAAATCCGACGGTGCGTACGTCGTTGAACAGCGGAATAAACTCGACATTCTGCGTCACGATGTGGATCGCTTGGGCGTACAGCGCCTTGCGCTGAGCAAGGTCGGAAGAGGTGCCCGCCTCCTGCAGCAGTTTCTGCACTTCCGGATCCTGCGCGTAATCATCTGCCCCGCCACCAAGAAAATACGGCATAAAGGCAGATGCATCGTTGATGGAATTGCTGCCCCAGCTACCGCCCCAGAGCGGCGTCTTGCCTGCCTGTGCCGCCGCCACCGCGGCCCCGATCTGCAACTGCTGAATCTGCAGATTGATGCCGACGGCGCGCAGATAGTCTTGAATCGCGGCATTGAACTGCGGCGGCATATAGGAAACGAGCGTGGTGGTAAAACCGTTTGGATAACCTGCCTCGGCGAGCAACTGCTTCGCTTTCGCCGGATCATACGGGTATTTCACCGCCGCCGACACATCGCAGCCGAATTCCGACGGATAGCATGGCGTATCGATCTCCTGCGAACCGCCCGGGAGCAACCGCTTCGCCATGGTCACGCGGTCAATGGCATACATCATCGCCTGCCGGACTTTGACATTCGTCAGCGGGTTATGCGCACCGGTACGACCTGCCGCGTCGATGGTCATGTAGTACACACGCATGGTCGGATAACGCAGCGCATGCAGCATCGGCATACGCGCCACATCGGCATACTGGTCCGGATTATAACCCCAGATCCAATCTGCCTGGCCGCCGAGCAGCTCGGTCATTTCCGTTGTTTCGTCGGGCACTTCGTGAATTTTTATATATTCGATCGAAGCCGGCCGACGCGGCCCTCCGGCGAAATAATGATCGTAACGTTTGAGATCGATCTCCGTGGTGCCATCCACCTTGATGATCTGATAGGGCCCGGTGCCGATCGGCGCCTGCGCATAGGCATCGGCGCCAACCTTCTCGCGGTAATTCTTCGGCCAGATCGGCACCACCATCGCCAGATATTGCAGGGCCGCCGGAGACACGCCGGTCAGCTTCAGCCGCACATGATAGGTATCGATTTTTTCCGCGCCGGCAAGAAACCGGTAATAGCTTGGAATCGCGACCTGCTTGTCGTGGATGATGTCATTGATCGTATACACCACGTCATCGGCGGTAAACGGATCGCCGTTCTGAAAAGTCACGCCCTTGCGCAGGGTAAAATCGATGGTGGTGGGGTCGACCTGGGTCCACGAGGTGGCGAGGTCAGGCTCGATCTTCCCCGTCACCGGATCACGATAGACGAGGCCATCGTAGGCGAGAAAGGCCAAGACCATGCCGGTGCGCAACGAGTTGTAATAGGGATCGACATCTGGAATCGCGTCACGCCATGTGATCCGCAGCGTGTCCTGCGACTTTTGCGCCAGCGCCGGCGCGACGATTGCACTGCTCGCACACGCTGCCAGCAGAGCTGAACGCAGCCAGGATTTAATCTTCATCGAAGCCTCGCCTCTCATATTCTTGTTCGGAAGAGATAGCAGGCATCGGTGGCGCCGCAAAACAAATCATACCTGAGAACGCCAAAAATCGGGCGCGGAGAAACCGCATTCGCGCCAAAAGAATGCAGTTATCATCCAACGTTTTAGCAAAAGCGCAAAAATGCACCACAAGATAGCGCGGACGAGAAAAAGGAAGACGCTACTTTTTGTGAACAAAAAGTAGCAAAAAAACTTTGTTTACTCTGGGCCATGGGCTTTGTCGGCGACAACGCCCATGACCCAGCATAATAAAAGTTTTTGCGCCGCTTTTTTCAAAAAGCGGCCGCTTTCCCTATCCAAGCGCTGCCAGCACCCGCGCGGTAAAGCCGTCCACCGCCTCGCCGGCGATCCAGCGCGTCACCACCACGAGGTCGAGATCGGGCTCGATCCAGACGATGCTGGCCCCGGCACCTTGCGCGAACACGCTGCGCTCGGTCGCGCTCGGATAACGTTTGCCGCCGGTGCCATTCAGCCACCACAAGAACCCGTATTGGGCCAGAGCGGGCGATGGGGTCAGCATCTGTGCCACCCAATCTGCGGCGAGGATCTGCTGCGTCCCCCAACGCCCGCCGCGGGCGATGAGCAGCCCCATGCGCGCATGATCGCGCGAGGAAATCACCATGCCGCCGCCCCAGTGTCCGCCGCCGGAAACGCTGGGTACGGATTTACCGTCCAGCTCCAGATAGGCATTCCGGTAGCCATGCCATTGCCAATCGCGGCTGGCGCCGATCGGGTCCATCACGCGCTCCTTCAGCACCTCCGGCAGCGAACGGCGGAAGCGATGCGTGAGACACGCCGCGAGCAGATTCACACGCACATCGTTATATTCGTAATGCGTGCCCGGCGCCCGCAATTCACGCACCGTGCCTTTATGCGCGCCGCCGCTGGCCGTACCACCCACCACGCGGTTATGGTCCGCCGAATCCGGCTTGCCCCACAGCGTACCCTGCCATTCGCTGGTCTGCTGAAGCAGATTCCGCCAGGTGATGCGCGCGTTATGGGAACCATCAAACCAGCCGGTATCCACGTCCTTGCCCACCGGCGCATCGAGATCCGCGATCAACCCGTCCGCCACCGCGATGCCGGCGAGCATGCCGATATAACTTTTGGTCACCGAAAACGTCATGTCGGCATGGCGCGTATCGCCCCATTCCGCGACCAATTTGCCATGCCGCAGCACCAGCCCGTTGGGCCCGCCGCGCGGCACCACAGGGCCCAGCACTTCGGCATGCTCGGCTTTGTCGCCGATATGCGCGGTGCCGATATATTGCCCGTCCGGCAGGTACATCGAGCGCGGCCATTTGCATTCATTGGCAACACTGAAGGCAATCGCCTCCTGCAGCCGGTCCGGATCGAACCCTGCTGCCGCGACGGACAGGTTTTGCCATTCGTCCCTTGAGGGAACGTCATTTTCCGTGGACATCGTCTTTCCTTTCGCGCCGCGTCAGCGTGACGCCGGTGTGTTGCCTTCACCGAGATCCCACCATAGCCCGGCAAAGGCGGCAAAGCCTTCACGGGCGATCGGGGCCAACAGATGCTCGTCCGGCCCGTGCTGTTTGCAGCCGTTATAGCTGTGCGGCACCCAGACCAGCGGCACGCCGAGATGATCCATGAAGATATCGCCCGGCAAGCCGCCTGAGGCATTCGGGATCACCTGGATTTTTTTCCCGAGGCTTTTTTCCATGCTGGCCGCAGCGAACCGCACCCAGGGATTGGCGGGGTCCGTCCGGCTCGCCGCCAGCCGCACCGCCGCCTTCTCGATCGCGACGTCCGGGAAGCCGGCGGCATCCAGATGCCTGCGCAGCACCGGCACGAAGGTTTCCGGCGGCACATCGACGACATACCGGATCTGGCAATGCGCCCGCGCCTCGCCGGCCACCGCATTGACCGGATTCTCCGGCCGGCCGGAAATCATGGCCAGGACGATAAAGCCATTCCAGCCATAGATTTTTTCCGCGGCGGTCAGGCCAGGCTCGCCCCAGTCCGGGTCCGGCTCAATCTCGCCGCCGCCGCCCACCACGCACCCCTCCAGCGCCTGTTTCACGCTCGCCGGCACACCGCCCGGCGGCAGCCAGTCGCGCACCAGAATGCGCCCCTTGCGGTCACAGATGCTGGCCAAGGCCTGCGCCAGGATCAGCGCCGGATCGGCGATCAGCCCGCCCCAATGGCCGGAATGCACTGCCCCCGGGCGCAGCGACACCACCAAATCGAAATGAAAGGTTCCGCGCGTGCCGGTCGCGATGGTCGGCGTCTCGGGCGCCACACGCGGCCCGTCAGAGGCCAGCAGCACATCGGCCGCTAACAGCTCGCGATGCGCGGCGACGAATTCGCGCAAGCCCAGCGAGCCACGTTCTTCGCTCATCTCCAGCAGCATTTTCACGTTATAGCCAAGCCGGCCCCGGCGCGCGGCCAGCACGGCCTCTAACGCCATCAGATTGATCGCGTGCTGGCCTTTATTATCGGCGGAACCGCGGCCATACCAAAGCGCGCCCTCGGGCTTCAGCACCCAGGGTGAAAGCCCTTCCCGCCACTGCTCGTCCAACCCTCGCACCGTGTCGCCATGACCATAAGTCAAGACGGTGGGCAGGGCGGGATCCTCGATGCGGCTCGCAACGAGAATCGGGCCGCCAGCCGGGTTGGAATTTTCATAAATCTCGACGGAAAATCCCATCTGCTCCAGCCAGGGCCGGATCGCCCCCTGCACATAACGCGCGACATCGGCGGCATAGCCGGCATCCTGCGAGGTACTGGGAATGTTTACCAATTCGGCCAGCTTCTGCTGGAATTGACCCTGGTCAAAACAGGCTATCGCTTGTGCAACAGCTTCTTCACGTGATCCCATTCTTCTTTGCTCCCGGCAATACGATACGGAGAAAAACCTGCAATAAACGCGCCAAAGTGTGCGTGCGTCTAGTCTACGCGGGATGGCTCAGCTTAATGCCCTCAACAAAAGCAACGAACTCGACGACTGTCCCGAACGTGTCGGCATTTGCAAGTGCAACACAGACCACCTGATGAGCGTAGCGGAAAAAGGTCCCCACCGATCCCAGTTCAAATGGAGTAAGTGGCGCGATGTCGTGGCGCGCCCGAAGTCGATACGCTTCCCGCACCTTACGCACCACATCCTCGCGCGACACCCGTTCTTGTCCAATCAGCAGGCTCGCTCTCTCTGCTACATTGAACTCGACAGGTTCAGCAGAATGCCGGAGCAATACGGCTTCGAGGGCCGAAAGCGAATATGTTAGACGCTCCATCAGATTTACAAAGGTCGCTCCGGTGCCGAAAAGCGTTACGCTCGATCTGATGGATAAGGCGAAATGGCTAAGTCCGTCGGGTCGCACAAGTTTTCCAATCGCGTCCAAGGCAGGCCGCATTTGGCGCACGACCCCATCAGGCAGTTGCCAGTTGGGTACACTACGAAGGAGATTCCGTTCGCTATAATTAAATGAGGTGTCGCCTAGAACCAGCAGATTTGACGTGGGTGTAACTTCCGACCCAAGAAGCGCATTTGCACACACGGCCGGAAAATTCGCAGCAGCAGGAGAGAAAAATCTCAGAAGATCAATCGCTATCCGGGCAAGAGCTTCGCCTTCCTCTTCAATCCGTACCGGCTCCGCTTCCATCCGATAGACCACAGCCGCCAAACCTTGCATACGTTTACGCATTTGGCCGAATAGTTGGGAAATATTCTCGTGTGATGCAGGGGCGCCAGCCAAAGCCTTGGCCTCCAAAGCGTCCATCTTAGCTT
The DNA here is from genome assembly GCF_035535915.1 of Acidocella sp. Classification (GTDB taxonomy): domain Bacteria; phylum Pseudomonadota; class Alphaproteobacteria; order Acetobacterales; family Acetobacteraceae; genus Acidocella. The sequence goes on along the minus strand of NZ_DATLPB010000081.1, from coordinate 70,605 downwards.
TGGAAAAGGGTGCAATTTCAGCTGGCCCCAGAAGAAAGGATGTTTCTACTTCGAGGAATGCAATCGGAGCCCAGAATTCTAGAGGCTTCACGGCCTCTTCACTCTCCGTTGATACTGCCTTGGAGAACGGTTGCGATTCCACCCCTTTGAATTTCGACTGAAGCCATTTGATCGTAATTTTTTCGATAAATGAACGGCTAAGCGCCTTTCCTGCCCATTGTGATTTCAAAACACCGTCTACGAGCATTTGTATTTCGGCGAATATGCTTTCGTCTAGTCCGAAAACGCCATCGTCCCTGTAAATGAAAGTGAACACATGACGGCCTGCCGTGTCGAAACCCCAAAAAAGGGGCTCTTCGACCATGTCTCGGTCGGTAATGGTCCCACTAATCGGGCGCTCTCCGAAAAAGGCCACGTCACGCCGATCCGGCAACTCGATCTTACGGACTTTTTTCAAAAGCTCATCCGCTGCCGCATCTAGTGCACTGCTGCGGTCAGGAGTGAAAGCATACTTGTCTTCATTTTCCGCAGTATTTTGAGGCGGCGCGGCAAGTTCTGCCATCGACGGTGGGAGCGGAAAGCGTTCGCCCATTTCCATTTGGAGCGCACGCAATTCTTCTATGTCACCCGCATGAACCTTATTAAGCTCTATTTTCAACCAATCCTGAAACGCCACTATCTTGTCAGTATACGCTTTCGCAAAAATGCGGATATCGACGAATTCGCCCGAACCTTTGATGAACGCACGCGCTGGGGGCGACCAGCCGTCCCACTCCAAGAGTTTGGCTGCACGGATGTGTATGCCTGTAGTCAACTCCCCTCCTTTAGTATGTGAGTCCGGATTTGACTGGAAATGCAAATACATTTCAGAGTCAGGCAAGCCTTTGTGCAGCATAAAATTGCGTAGATTCTGGACAAATTTCACAACGGGCTCGTTGGCAAGCTCAGCGGAAATCTTCTGTTCAAAGCGCGCCAGTACAGGTGTGTTAGCATATTGCTCACGCATAAAGACGCGCGTATGTTCTACGAGCGTGAGAGCGGCCGCGACGAAATTGTGAACCCGCCGCGTGACTTCCCTGTGCGTCTGATCACCTGCCTCTCGATTGTCTTGTGACATCAATCGCAGACCTTCATCAGGGTCGTTTACGCGATTGGCTATATCGATCAACTCTTGGGCATTCATCTGAAAAATATTCAGCGAAAACGTTCGGTGATGGGACCTGTTAATGTGTTCCATTCCGCGCGATGCTTGAATCGCATTTAGAAGTTCACCTTGGCTTTTGCCCGTTTGGTTCACTGGCTTTTCCCTACACAATAACCGGGTGCTGCTATCGCCCCTCCTGACTGGCCGAGCGACGTCAAGACTTCGGAAGTCATTATCAAATACTATCAAAGAGCCAAAAAATTGTCAGCGGGCAAAACTCAGGGGGCGGCGCACCCGGCGATGCTCGGTATTATGCAGCCTCGGCCTCAGCCCGAAGCCGCGGCGCTATTTTGGTGACCGTCCCACGGCTACAGCCAGTTGCATCTTGTATTTGCGACCAAGACATTTCCTTGGCCAGCATGGCAGCGATGGCGTTGTTGCGCGCGATGTTTCCCCTGCGCCCCAGGCAGCCAACAGGCTATTGCTTGTGCAACAGCTTCTTCACGCGATGCCATCCGACTCTCCTAGCTTGTGCGCGGCTAACAAGCAAAAAATGCGCCAAAATAAGTCCTGCCTTTCCAAGGGCGGCGCGCACAACTAACATCCTCCCCTGCTCCCGACATTTTCGAAGCGCATGTCGCCGGCGACGGCACGGATCGCATCGATCAAGCGGCTTGCGGGGCGTGACAGCGGCCGGTGCCGCGGCAGGAGCAGGCGCGCGACGGCCAGAACGGCCGGCGCAAGCGGGCGGACCACGAGTCCCGCCGCCCGCGCTTCCGCGCTTGTGAAACCGTCGATGACCGCCACCCCGGCCCCGGCGCTGGCGAGCGCGCAGGCGGTAGTGGATTGCGAGACCTGCACCGCGACAACCCGGCGCAGGCCGGCGGCCTTGAACGCCTCGTCGACCAGGGCGCCCAGCGGCTGCTGGCGATCGAAAGAGATCAGCTTGTGCCGGGCCAGTTCGGCGACCGAGATGGAGCTGGACCGCGCGAGCGGATGGCCGGGCGCCATGACGCAAATGAGCTCTGCGGCACATACATCCTCACCGGAGACATGCGCATGCTCGGCCGGCGCCAGCACCAGGCCGAAATCGACACGATGGTCGGCGACCGCGGCCACCGCTTCGTGATTCAGCACCACCTGCAGGTCCACGGCCACGCCGCCGTGCTGTGACTGGAAATGCGCCACCGCCTCGGCGGCAATGCTGTTGGCGAGCACCGGCGTCGTGGCGAGGGTGACGATGCCGGCGCGCAGGCCCTGAAGATCTTCGGCAAGGCGGTTGACGGCGTCGAGCGCGCTGGTCGCGCGGATGATTTCCGGCAGCAACATGCGCGCCTCCGCGGTCGGCACCAGGCGGCCACGCTGGCGCAAAAAGAGCGGAAAGCCGAGCTGGTCCTCCATAAGCCGCACCGCCTTGGTCACGGCCGGCTGCGAGATGCCAAGGCGCGCGGCGGCGGCGGTAAGGCTGCCGGCCTCGATAACGCAGCGGAGCAGCTCAAGATGCCTGGCGTTCACACCCATAACCATTGGTTATGCGTATAGCCTGGTTTCTTATTTGACAGAATAGCCCTGGGTTCGCATCCTCGATATAAGCGGCACTCAATCCGCAATCGGAGGAAATCATGTCGACCATGAAAGTGGATGCTCCCGAGCATCTGGTGCCTGCCTGGGTCACCGCATTCAATTCGCGACAAGTACCGCAGATCGTCGCCCTTTATGCCGACGACGCAACGCTGTTCGGAACCTCGAAGGGCCCGTTGCGGACCGGCAAGCAGGACATCCACGCCTATTTCTCCGGCACCTCGACCGTTGAACTCATCGGGCAACGCGTCGACCGGCTTGGCGATACGCATGCGCTGGCGGTCGGCACCTACATGTTCCAGCGCCGGCGCAACGGCGAGACGGAGAGCGTGCAGGCGCGGTTCACCTTCGCGCTGCAACGCGCGGCAGCGGGCTGGCAAATCATCCACCACCATTCCTCGGCCTTTCCGGCGGCGTGAGGCGGCGACCGTGAAGATCATCAAAGCGGAAACAGTGCTTCTGCAAATCCCCTACGAGATCGGCGGCGGCGCACGGAAAATCGCAGGGCAGCCAGCCTCGGCGCTCAATATTCTCATGCTGCGCGTGGAGACGGAAGACGGACTGGTCGGCTGGGGCGAGGGTTTCGGCCACGCCGTCGCGCCCGCAACCAAACTGATCCTCGACGGCATGATCGTGCCGCAACTGATCGGGCACGACGCGTCGCGCATCGACGAGCTGATGAGCGACCTCACCAAAGCGCTCCATCTGTTCGGCCGCAACGGGCCCGTCATCTACGCCCTTTCCGGTCTCGACATCGCGCTCTGGGACCTTGCCGGCAAACGCGCGCAAATGCCGCTCTACAAGCTGCTCGGCGGCGGCTTCCGCGATGAGCTGACGGTCTATGCGAGCCTGCTGCGCTACGGTGAACCGGAGACGCTGGCGCGGAACGCGCGCCATGCCGTGGAGCTCGGCTACCAAGACGTGAAGCTGCATGAGATCCACCCCGAACTCGTCGGCATCGCGCGCGAGGCCATCGGCGCGGCGCCCCGGCTGATTGTCGACACCAACTGCCCCTGGACACTCAGCGAGGCGGTCGACAAGGTGCGCGCCATGCGCGGCTACGACATTGCCTGGGTCGAGGAGCCGATCTGGCGGCCGGAGGACCACAAGCTGCTCGCCGCGTTGCGCAAGGAAGGGGTTCCGATCGCCGCCGGTGAGAACGCGGCGGGATTCACGGATTTCCGCGCGATGTTCGAACATGGCGCGATCGATATCGCGCAGCCAAGCGTGACCAAGATCGGCGGCATCAGCGAAGTCAGAAAGATCATCGCACTGGCCGATGCGTTCGGCGTCCGCGTGGTGCCGCATTGCGCCTATTTCGGGCCCGGCTACCTGGCCTCGATGCATATCGCGGCCTGCCTGCCCCGGGCGGAACCGCTCGAGCGGCTGTTCATGGATCTCGAGGCGAGTCCGTTCAGCCCTTACACGGAACCTCAGGGGGGCCGCATCAAAATGCCAACAGCCTTTGGCCTCGGCTGCGATCCCGACCCGGCGGTGATCGAACGCTACCGCGTCACATAGGAGGAGATCGGCCGCCGCGCGGGCGGTCCCATCGCGACAAGAAACATAAGATTTCGGCAACAAGAATTCGAAGGGAACGTCCGAAATGCCATTCCAGGCCGGCTCTCGCTGGACGCGGGTCTTGGGCTATCTGCTCGCGCTCTACATCATCAATTTCATCGACCGGAACAATATCGGCTTCGCCGTCATCGGCGGGATGAATAAGGATCTGCATATCGGTCCGGCCGAGGCCGGACTTTCCGGCGGCATATTCTATCTCGGCTATATACTCCTGCAGATCCCAAGCGGCATCCTTGTGGAGACGTACGACGCGAAGACGCTCATCATGCTGTTCTCGGTCGCCTGGGGCGTGGTCGCCGCGGCAACCGGCTTCGCGCAGAACGGCACAGAACTCCTCATCCTCCGCTTCCTGCTGGGGCTCATCGATGGCGGCGTATGGACCATGATCCTCGTCGTGCTGGCCCGCTGGTTTCCGGGGCGGGAGCGCGCGACGGCGAACAGCATCTGGCTCACCTGCCTGCCGCTTTCCTTCATCATCATGGGCCCGATTTCCAGCCTGCTGCTTTCGACATTCGATTGGCGCGCGCTGTTCATCATCGAAGGCTTGCCCGCGATCGGCCTCGGCCTGCTCTATTTCCTGCGCTCGGCCAGCCGCCCCGAAGAGGCGCCGTGGCTCGGCGCAGGCGAGCGCGCGCATCTTCTCGCCGAGCAGACGGTACGGCGGGGCGCTGTTGCGCATGGTGGTTACCGCGCCGCCATTTTGAACCGGCGGGTGCTGCTGATGAGTGCAACCTATTGCTTCTGGCTGGTGGGCGCGGCCGGGCTCTTCATGTGGGTGCCGGCGATCATCAAGTCGCTCGCCAACCACGGCGTGGTCGCGACCGGCCTTCTCTCCACCCTGCCCTATCTTGCAGCGCTTCTGGGGCTGCTGGTAATCGGGCGCCTCTCCGACCGGACCGGCCTTCGCAAGCGCCTCGTGTCGCTTTCGCTCTTCGGGCTCGGCCTGTTCCTGCTCATCTCGGTGCTGGCGCACAATGAGATTCTCTCCCTCACCTTCCTCGTCTGTGCGGGCTTCTTTCTATTCGCGCCGCATGCCCCCTTCTGGGCGATCCCGGCCGAACTTTTCGCCCCCGAACAACGCGGCGCCGCGATGGGGATGATCTCGCTGATCGGCAACATCGGCGCGTTCATCGGCCCTTATGCAGTGGGCTATGTCCGCCAGGAGACAGGCTCCTTCACGATCGGCGCGATGATCCTGGTGGGCAGCCTATGGATCGGCGCGCTGCTCGCGACTCAGATCAAGGACCACCGCGCCACCGGGATCGGCCGCAATTCCAACCTTTCAAAGCCTCACTCAAACCAAACAACGCTGGAGGACGCGTGAAAATCGTACGAATCGACGCCTATTATGTTGGCTTCGCTCCGAAGCCGGCCCTCGGCAATGCCTCCCTCTTTATCCGCCGGCGCGACTTCATGCTTGTCGCCATCCGGGCGGCCGACGGTACCACAGGGTGGGGTGAGGTGTTCGCCTCTCCCTATGCCGCCGGCGCGTTTTTGAAGAATAACCTCGCAAGCATCATTCTCGGGCAACCGGCGCACAACATCGGCCGGATCTGGCATGATATGGTCGCCAGGCTCGGCTATGATCGCCGGGGCGCCGCCATGATGGCCGTTTCGGCCGTCGATATGGCGCTGCACGACCTCGTCGCCCGGCTTCAGGGCATCGGCGTCGCCGAACTGCTCGGCGGTGCGATGCGCCAGCGGATTCCGGCCTATGCCAGCGGGCCGTTTCTGGTCGAGGGCCCCGATCCCTACGAGGCCTATCCGACCAAGGTCGAAGCACTGCTGCGACGTGGTTTTCGCGCGATCAAGCCGCGCGCCGGGGTGACCCCACAGGCGGATGGCGTCATGGTCAGCCGCCTCCGTGACGTCATGGGCCCGGAGCCCGCTCTCATGGTCGATATCAACCAGGGCTACACGGCCGCCGCGGCCATCGACTCCGCGCGGCGTATGGAAGCCGCCGGGCTGCTCTGGATCGAGGAGCCCGTGCCGCCTGAGGATATCCCCGGCTATCAGGCCGTGGCGCGGGCCGCACCCTGCGCCATCGCGGGCGGTGAGGCGCTCGCAAGCCTGGCCGCTTTCCGCGATTTCCTGCAGGCCGGCGCATTTGCCGTCCTCCAGCCGGATCTCACCGTCTGCGGCGGTTTCACCGGCTTCCGCAAGATCACCGCACTCGCGGAAGCGTTCGGCGTCCCGATCATGCCCCACGTGTTCGGCACGATCGTCAATTTCGCCGCGGCTTTACAGGCCGCTGCCGTGCTTCCGCCGCGCAAGGGCGGAGGACCGTTCGCCTATCCATTCATCGAATATGACGTCACACCGAACCCGCTGCTCGCTCTGCTTGGCGAACCCGAGCTCGGGGCAGATGGCACGGTCGCCGTGCCTGACGCGCCCGGCATTGGCATTTCGCTGTCGCCCGAACGTCTCAGCCCGTGGCTGTCCGATCACTGGCATGTCGCGCTCGACTGAACGGCGCCAGACCACCCGGAATTGGCGAAACCGGCGCCAAGCGCCCGGCCTGACGCAGGCAGGGCGCTTGGCGCGCGGAACCGCCCAAGACATCACAAAAAATAACAGGGGGAACACAAGGTGAGTGACATCGTCGCCCCAACAACCTTATCCATCGAAGAAACCGATGCGCTGTTCCAGAAAATCGGCTGGCGCATCCTGCCGCTGCTTCTCCTCGCTTACGTCTCCGCTTTTCTTGATCGCGTGAATGTCGGCTTTGCCGCGCTGCAGATGAACAGCCATCTGGGCTTCACGTCGCTGGTCTTCGGCACAGGCGCCGGGCTGTTTTTTTTGGGTTACGTTCTGCTCGAGGTGCCGAGCAACCTCATCCTGGCCAAAGTCGGCGCGCGCGTCTGGCTCGCGCGGATCATGATCAGCTGGGGCCTGGTCTCGGCCGTAACCGGCTTCGTCTCCGGCCGCCACGGTTTCTACGCCGTGCGCATCCTGCTCGGCGCCGTCGAGGCCGGCTTCTATCCCGGCCTGATGTTCTACCTCACGCTCTGGTTCCCGCGAAAATACCGCGCGCGCATATTTTCGCTCACGACCATCGCGGTGCCGATCTCATCCGTGATCGGCTCTCCTCTATCCTCCCTGATCCTGACCGCCATGAATGGCTGGCTCGGCCTGGACGGCTGGCGGTGGGTGTTCCTGATCGAGGGCGCCCCGGCGGTGATCATTGGCCTGCTCATCGCTGTCCTTCTGCCCCGCGATCCCACACGGGCATCGTTTCTGACGCCGACGGAGCAGAGCACCGTCGCCACGCTGATCGCCGGTGAGCGCCGCGAGCGCGAACGCCGGCAACGTTTTTCCGTTGGCGATGCCATGCGCGACCGGCGGGTCCTGCTGATGTGCCTCGTATCGGTGGGCATTGTCATCGGAACCACCGGTGCCGCGATCTGGATGCCCCTGTTCGTGAAGAGCTTTGGTTTCTCGGCTCTGGAAACGGGCTTCGTGGCAGCCATTCCGTCGCTCTTCACGGTGGGCGCGGTGCTGTTTTGCGGCTGGAACGCCGACCGCACGGGGCGTCCGGTCGCGCATGTGGTGGTGCCCTTTCTCTGCTCCGCCTGCGGCTTCCTCATCACGGCATCGGTCCATTCGCCGCTGCTCGGCTTGCTCGGGCTCGCCATTGGCGTGGCGGGGATTTCCTCGGCGGTTCCATCCTTCTGGACGTTGCCGACGGAACTCTTGACCGGGACGGCCAGCGCGGCAGGAATCGCACTCATCAATTCGGTTGGCAGCATTGGCGGATTCATCGGTCCCTACGTCATCGGCTGGATCCGGACGCAGACCGGGGGATTTTCAAGCTCTCTCGTGTTTCTTGCCGCCGTCATGACCATGGCGGCCTGCATGGTGCTGGTCGTGAACATGCTCATGCAAGACGGATTGCGCCGCGACATTGAGAGATGATCTCCGGAGAACGAATGGCGGCATAACTTATCAAGCGTCGGGAGAAGGCACCGTATCAGCTACCGTTTCAGCTTGTGCGCGACACCATGTTCACGCTCCCACCGCCCTGTAAGCCCTGGCTCGATGAACGGCCCTGCCCGATCTCCATCTGCGCCGCGTCGCAAAATTCTGCGAGACCACCCGCGAGTTGCAACGCCAAAGGATTCGCCTGCGGCGCAACGACCAGTGCCATCTCCGTCTGGTCGATTGGCGCAAACCCGTCCTCCGGCGTCAGGATGCGGTGCTCAGGAAGAATGGCGATCTCCGAGAGAATGCCGAGCCCAAGCCCGGCAGCGACAGCCGCCTGAATGCCGGTCAAATTGGCGCTCGTATAAGCCATGTGCCAGGAGCGTCCCGCGGCTTCCATCGCATGGATGGCCCGATTGCGGTAAAGACACCCCTGCGGAAACCCGATCAACGGAATGGACGAGCCGGTAAGATCGATCCGATGGTCCCGGCTGGTGATCCAGTGGATGCGTTCCGGCCAGACCGCGATGCCGCCTGCCTCGCCGGCATCGCGCTTAAGCAGCGCCAGATCGAGTTCACCACGTTCCAGGTCACGACGAAGATACACGCTCTGGTCCGCCCTGACGTCGAGCCGCAAATTTGGCCGTGAGCGGGCAAAACGCGCCAGAAGCCGAGGCAGACGGTACGCCGCAAAATCTTCCGGAATGCCAAGCCGGATGACACCGCTCTGGGTGGGGCGCGTCAGAACATCACGCGCCTCCTCCGTCAGTGACAAAATTCGCCGCGCATAAGAGAGAAGGCGCTCGCCATCCTCGGTGAGGGAAACCTGCTTGCCGGTTCGGTTCAGCAGCAGTTTGCCCAGATCATCCTCCAGCCGCCGGATCTGCTGGCTGACCGTCGATTGCGTTCGGTGAACGCGCTCACCCGCGCGTGTGAATCCGCCGGCGTCCACGACCGAGACAAAGCTACGCAGGAGTTCGAGGTCAAGCATGGTTCACAACATTCATTTATCCACTAGAGACAATTATATCATTTAATTTCCAAATATGAAGCCGTGAGGCCATATCGGGCGGCAAAGGAGAACCATGATGTCCGCCTCGCCTTCCGATGCCATCGCCCGGCCCACCGCCAACCTGTTGCCACTCTCCATCGCCGCCTTCTGCCTGCTCTGGAGCACCGCCTTTGTTGCCGGGAAAATCGGCGTCACGAACTGCCCTCCCCTGGTCCTGCTCGCGGCCCGGTTTTCACTGGCCGGCATCCTGATCCTGGGCGTCTCCCTCGGGCGCCGTGGCATGTGGACATTTTCGTGGCGTGACGTCTGGGTCTTCGCGCTGCTGGGGATCGTGAACAACGCGCTCTATCTCGGCTTGGCTTATATGGGTCTGCGGACGATCTCGGCCGGCCTCGGCGGCCTGATTGTCAGCGCCAATCCGATTTTCACGGCGATCTTCGCGGCACTTCTCCTTGGTGAACGACTCACGGGGCGGAAGCTGCTGGGATTGGCGCTTGGCATTGCGGGCGTCACCATCATCGTCGCCCACCGGCTTTCGGCGGGGACCGACAACGCCACCGGCGTTCTGCTGACAGTGGCCGCGCTTGCCTCCATCGTCGCCGGAACCATCCTGTTCAAGCGGCTCGCCCCGCAAGGCAATCTCTGGATCGGGAACGGCATTCAAAATCTTGCGGCCGGCCTCCTGCTCACGCCATTCGCGCTGTCCGTCTCCGCCTGGGGTGGCATCGAGCTCAGTGCCCGTTTCCTGGCTGCGTTCGCGTTCCTGGTCCTGGGCGGTTCAATTCTCGCCTACGCGCTCTGGTTTCACCTGCTGACGGTCTGCGGCGCCACAAAGGCAAGCTCGTTCCATTTCGTGATGCCACCGCTCAGCATGCTGTTGGCGTGGGTCGTATTGGGCGAACCCTTGTTCCCCTATGATCTGCTGGGGATCATTCCCGTGGCCGCTGGCATCTATCTGGTCAGCTCCCCGATGAGAAAGCCCACAACAATTCACGCCAAATGTTAGCGAGCCGTCAAATATCCCGAAATGACTCCGCTGCGGTCCGTCTCGGCGGCGAACTCTCCCTTGCCGGCGTGGCCGCCAGGTTCCCCTGCATACAGGTCTTCGTGTCGTTCAGCCCCAGACAGCATTTTCGAAGGCGTCGAGGGGGATTTTGAGATACCGGCGCCCATTGCTCTCGGCTTCCGGAAGCCGCCCTCCGGCGATGTTGACCTGCAATGCGGCGAGCATCAATTTCGGGATCGGCAAGGTCCTGTCGCGCTGCGTCCGCAATTTTGTAAAACTCGTTTCGTCCTGTCCGCAGATATGAGCGTTCTGCGCTTTTTGCTGGGCGACCGTGCTCTCCCAAGCCGGCGCGCGGCCACCGGGTTGATAGTCATGTCCGGTGTAGAGCCGCGTCTGATCCGGCAAAGCGAGAATGCTCTGGAGGCTGCGCCAAAGTGCGTGCGCATCGCCGCCTGGAAAATCAGCGCGCGCGGTTCCGCTATCGGGCATGAACAGTGTATCGTGAATAAAGGCTGCATCACCGAAGACATAGGTGATCGAAGCCAGGGTGTGACCGGGCGAGAACATCACGTGTCCCTCGATCTCGCCCAATCGGAAGCGCTCTCCATCCGCGAAGAGATGATCCCATTGAGAGCCGTCCGTCGGGAAATCATCAGGGAAATTATAGAGATTTTTCCAGATTCGTTGAACGCCAACGACATGCTCGCCGATCCCGGTCGGCGCGCCCGTAAGCTCCTTGAGATAGGAGGCGGCCGAAAAATGATCGGCATGGGGGTGCGTGTCCAGAATCCACGCGACGGTCAGCCCGTTTGTCCGGACATAGTGAAGGATGGCGTCCGCCGATGTCGTTGCGGTGGAACCCGATTTCTCGTCGTAATCCAAGACCGGGTCGATGATCGCGCAGAGATGGGTGGCCGGGTCGCTCACGACATATTGCACGCTGTAGGTCCGTGGGTCGAAGAATGCCTGGACCCGTGGCCGCGTGGCGACGTTGTGGTCCGCGTGAAGTGGCGTATCGGCGATGTCTTGGTTCATGCCCGTCATCCTGTCGCTAGGTTTGAAACAGCGTCGATAGACTGCGGAAAATCATATAAAAGGCGACGACGAAAATCAGCGCCGCGAAAACCGTGGTCAACCGGCCAGTGCTGCCGGCGAGGCGCCTGGCGATCCGGGAGCCGAAAAAGCTGCCGACGATCCCCCCGATGATAAACACCAGGGCCAGATTCCAATCGACCAGACCGGATCGCCCGTAATTCAAAGCGGTTGTCAGCCCGAACGCGGTGACGGCGACCAGCGAGGTGCCGACGGCGTTCAGAATAGGCATGCCCGTGGCACCGACCAGACCGGGCACGATCAAAAATCCGCCACCAATGCCGAAGAAGCCGGAGAACAGCCCGGTGCCAACGCCGAAGCCCAGCACTTTCGGGGCATTGTGCCGATTGCATGTCGCACCTGGGATGCCGGCATTCTTGCGGCCGCGCAACATGAGAACACCGACCAGCACCATGATCAACGCAAAGAGAAACAATAATTTCTGGCCGTTGAACGCCTTGCCGGCACTCGACCCGAGGATGGCGCCGGCGATGCCCGCCGCGGCATAGAGGCCACCGCAACGCCATTTCACATTGCCGGCTTTGCCGTGGTTCAACAGCCCGATGGCGGCGTTGGCGGCAACCGCGAAGGCGCTGGTGCCAATGGCGATATGCGGATTTTTGACGCCGACCAGATAAACCATCAGCGGCACAGCCAGGATGGAGCCGCCGCCGCCGACCAGACCGAGCGTAAAGCCCACCAGCACACCCGATATGGCGCCAAGGCCAATGTGCAGCATGTCCATGCTCAACCGGCCCGATCATCGTGCGTGGCGTGCAAGCGGTCGGGTCTTTCTACGACGACGTCAGATCCCGTGATCGGCGTGGCAACCGCAACATCGTCAATCAGCGTTTTGAAAGCCATTCTATCCGTAATGCTCCAGGAAAAAATGCGGTTCACCGTCGTTTGCGCGGGAACACGGCCCACGGGGAAGCGACGGCGCTCATACCATTTTCGGGAAGCGAGAGGTTGTTGATTTCTCAGTTGACACACCGAAACGTGTCAACTGAGAAGGATCACATTCTAGTAGGTTTTATAGGGCAGGAATTTCCCTGACATCGTGACGCTGACGCGATCCCCCTTGGGATCCGCTTCCCGCTGGATATCCATGGAGAAATCGATCGCGCTCATGATGCCGTCACCGAATTCTTCGTGAATGAGCTCCTTGACCGTGCTGCCATACACGGAGACAATTTCGTACCAGCGGTAGATCAGAGGATCGGTCGGCACGGCGCTCGGCAGCGAGCCTTTATACGGCGTCACCTGAAGCCAGGCGACCGCTTCGTCGGAGAGTTCGAACAGCTTGCCGACGATCTCGGCCTGCGCCTTGGTGAAGGTCATCTGGCCGAGGCAGGCGGCGGTCGTCCATTCCTTGCTCTGGCCGACCGCCTTGGCGATGTCGGCCCATTTGAGATTCTTGCGTACTTTGGCGGCACGAATCAGGGTGGTTACGTCAGAACGATCGGTAATCATGAAGTACTCCATTGTGTCGTGATAAAAATAACGGGTTGTGAATCCGCTATACGGAAAGCCTGGAAGTGAGTTGGTCGCCGCGCCATTGTTCCATGACGAGTGCGGTCGCGTCGTCGCGGATGGTGCGCCAGGATGCCTCGGGATGCGGGACGCCTTGCAGCATGACGGGCGCCGATTTCGTCTTCAGGCGGATGACCGGCTGCGCATGGCTGTAGCCGTCATGCCCCAGCTCCAGGATATCCCGGGCGATGGTCTCTGCCTGCTTGGCGATCGGCTCGATAAAGCGGCAGGGCCTACCGCCCAGGCTGATGCAGTCGCCCAGCGCATAGATATGCGACGCGCTGGTCCGCAAGGTCACGGGATCGACGGCAACACCTTGATTGAACGCGAGACCGGCATTGCGCGCGAGCCGGCTTTCGGTGACCAGCCCGGTCGCGGCGACGACGATGTCGACATCGAAAGCCTGACCGCAGGCCGTGGTGATGTGCTTTCCGCCATCGGCGCCCGCAACCACCCCAGCCACCATGACCTGGCCGACGAACCGGACGCCGAGCGCTCCAAGCCCGCGTTCAACCCGCGCTGAAGCGGGCTCCGGCAGCAGCCCGGCCAGCGGCGCGACTTCGCGGTCGAGCAGCGTGACGCGATGTCCCGCGCGGGCGAAATCCTCGGCCAGTTCACAGCCCACCATGCCCGCGCCGACGATGGCGATGCGCTTCGTGCCGTCAGCCAATTGTTTGTACAGTCCGGACCACGCGGCCAAATGGTTGATGCTCCAGCACAGGGACGCCGGCAGCGATGGCAGCGATGCCGGACGCGCGCCATGGGCCAGCACGAGATGGGAATAGGCGATCGTGCCGCGGGTCGTGCGCAGTTCGCGGCGTGCTTTAGAAATGCCGACCGCAATCGTGTCGGTCAACAGCCGGACACCGAGACGCCCGGCGATGGCGGCCCCCGCTTCGCGACAAAGCGAGGCCGGTGTCCGCCCGCGGGCGAGTGCAACCGAGAGTTCGGGTTTGTTGTAGACCTCTCCGGTGCAGCCCGTGACGAGCATGATCGGCGTCGATGGGCTCAGGGCGCGCACCGCCTCGGCGACCGCCCAGCCGGCGACACCGGCGCCGACGACGACGACGCCGGGTTTGGCGTGCCGCAGAACGGGCAGGCTCAGCACAGGCGGCGCTTCACGGGCGTTATATGGTTCAAAATCGGTTTTTTTCACGCCGCAGATCGGGCATTCCCAGTCATCCGGAATGTCCTCGAAGCGCGTGCCGGGAGCGAGCCCGCTATCCGGATCGCCCAACTCCTCGTCATAGATCAGGCCACAGGCGCGGCAGAGGAATTTGCGCCATATTTCGGCCGCAGCCGCTTCTGCCAGGGCCGCGCTCATGCGGGCAGCTCCTCACGGGAGAGCCGCGCCATTTCCCAACGCAGATGCTTGATCGCCGGCGTGACGATGGCGACGAAATGCGATTCGCGAATGCGCCGTTGCGGTGCTGACGTCATCAGATAACCACGCGCGCCTTGGTGCAGCAAAGCTGATTGCGCCGCCCGGAGGGCGAACTCGGCCCCTTGCACGCGGGCGTCGAGCACATCAAGCAGGTAATCGCGGCTGCCATCATAAGGGGTTTGGGCGAGCGCCATGATGCGGCCCGAAAGTTCGTCCAATTCGCCGCGCAATTCGTCCGGCCGTTCGCTGAGGAATTGGTTGACGTGACCCAGCATTGGTTCGACCTCAAGGATCGAGTCGATGCTGCCCTGCGCGACGCCAAGCGCCATGCCCGTCTGCAACAGGATAAACGCGCCGCGGATCCGCGCGATCAGCGGCCGGGCCGGGTCGGCGACCAGATCGGCCTCCGAGACAAAGTAATCGACGAGCCGCACGCCCCAGGTGGCCGTTCCCTCCATGCCGGAGAATTGCGGGCAGGCGCGCAATTCGACCCGCTCGTCGCAATGCAGGATGAACAGGATTTCGTGGGACACGGTGCCGTCGTCGCGCTCGACGGCGGCTACGGCGCCGCAATATTGACCCGGGCCGATATGGCTAACCCAGGGGAGCGAGCCATTGACGCGATAGCCACCCGGCACCTTGCGGGCGCGGAAGAGCATCGGCTCGATGCCGGACAGCGCCTTCATCGGGTTGGACAAGGCGGTGCCGCCCAGGGTTTTGGCGCGGGCGTGGTTATCGAGGACGGCACCGGTGAGCGCGGGGTTGGCCGATTGTTCCAGATAAATGCCGCACACGTCATGCGACCACATCAGAAAGCCGGTCGACCCGCATACGCGGCTCGCCGCCTGCATCGCGGCGATGGAAAGACCGAGCTTGCCGCCGTACCGGTTGAGGTGAACGCCCAAAGCCCCCGCCTCGCCCAGTGCCGCCATGATCTCCCGCGGATAATGACCATCATGATCGATTTGCGTGACGGCCGCACGCAGGGGGCCCTGCGCAATCGCGGTGACCTGTTCAATCACCGAGGCGTCGTCCCACTGGTGTTCGGGGGGCGCCTGGAGGGCACTTGCGACTGTCATGGTTGGGATACCTCGTATTCTGGAGACACGGATTTAGACGAAGCGGGAGGCAAAAAGTCAGTCGGCCAGGCCGATCTCGAAGGCGATCGGATTGCGCATCGTGTTCGCGACCGGCGAATAGAAATTCGCGATCCGCACGATTTCATCCAAGGCCTCGCGGCTCGCATCGCCCTCGACCGCAACCTTCACGCGGATGGCCTGAAAGCCCATTTCGGGCGGCAGCTTGGCCGCGCCGCCGGCGCCCCAAGCGGCGGAATTGCCGATGTCACCTTCGAGGAACAGCTCGAGGCTCGTCAGCTTCACATTCTTCCAGGTTGCCACGGCGGTGATGCCGACGGCCAGGCAGCCGCCCAGCGCGGAGAGCACGATTTCGCCCGGCGCCGGCGCCGTGTCCTGCCCAAACAGGTGCAGCGGCTCGTCGACCACGACCGGGGCATGTTTGCCGACATAGCTGAGGGTGCGATACTGCCCTTCGACGACGGTACGGACATGGTTGGTCCCACGACGGTCCGGATTGTTGCGGCCCATCTCGGCAAATCCCATCAACCCGTCCCGGTCGATCGGCCGGAGATAGGTCTTCACGGTTTTCGGCTCGGCGGTATTCGTCACGGTTGTATTCCCTTTCAAATTCCAGGCGCCTTGAGCGCATCAAGGCTATCCTGGTTCACTGAACAGCAACGACCATGCCAAAACAAAAACTTTAGAATTTTCACCGGATTTTGCTGGTTCAGCGGACTTTCTTATGCCGCCTTACTGCCTCACCCGCGTTTCGAGACAGTCGACAATGTCAACATTGTCGACATTGTCGACCATACCCCGGAGACGTCTCACAGACCGCTTTTTTTCCAGCGATAGGTCAATTGGCGGGCGGTCAGGCCGAGCAATTGCGCGGCGCGCGACTTATTCCCGCCGCATCGCCTGACAGCATCCTGCAAATCCGCGGCCGAATGGGAATCCGCACCGGCATAAGGGCGAGATGACCAAACTGGCAGCGGGCCTGTTCCCCGCTCGTCCTGCGCGATGCGCGCGCGCCCTGAATCTGGCGCGTCAGCTGACAGGATGGCCTCGATATCGTAGCCGTTCAGGACCGTTTTGTCGGCGAGCAGAACGATGCGTTCTATGACATTTGATAGCTGCCGGATGTTACCCGGCCAAGGATGATCCTTCAGCCGCTCGAGTGCGTCCGGCGTCAGATTCACGTTCCGCCGGTTCGCCTGATTCACGCGGTTCACGAAATGTGTCGCCAGCAAGGGAATGTCGCTAAGGCGATCGGCAAGCGAAGGCAGCTTGATCGGGATCACGTTCAACCGATAAAAGAGATCCTCACGAAACCGCCCCTGCGCAACTTCGTTCTGCAGATCGCGATTTGTTGCCGCCACGAGGCGGACATCCACCTTCGTCTCTCGTTTGGCGCCAAGCCGAGCAATCGTACCTTCCTGCAACGTGCGCAGAAGTTTTGTCTGCATCATCAGCGGCATTTCGCCGATTTCATCGAGAAAGATGGTGCCGGTATTCGCCTGTTCGAACCAGCCCGCCCGCGCGTCGCTGGCCCCCGTGAAGGCGCCACGTTCATGACCGAACAATTCAGACTCAAACAGCGTGTCAGGAATCGCAGCGCAGTTCACATTGATGAAGGGGCGATCGCAGCGGGGGCTGGCAAGATGCAGCGCGCGGGCGAACAGCTCCTTACCCGTGCCGGATTCGCCAAGCAACAGGACGCTCGCATTCGCCGTTGAGATCTGCTCCAACTCGGCGATGGCGCGCAACAGCGGCGGCGAGGTTCCAATAATGCCATACCGGACCGTAGCGTTTGCCAGCGCCCGGGCAAGCAGATCGTTATGCTGTTCAAGCCCGCGCGTCTTTTCCTGCAATGCCTCATTCAGCTGCAACAATTGGCCGATCAGCGCTGAAAGGGTGCGCAGGATCATGGCATCGTCTGCAAGCGGCCGATTGCGATGACGAATCCGATGGCATGCCAGAACCCCGATGGTCTTGTGCCCAAGCGTAATCGGCACGGCGATGAAGGAGACGGGCTCGGCAGGCAGCCGGTGACGCTCTACCGCACGCGCCAGGAATATCGGCTCAGTGTGGATGTTCTGGACGATGATCAATTGGCCATTCGCCAGCACACGCCCCGTAATTCCTTCACCGAGTGCGTATTTTCCGCGCTCGACTTCCTCGTTTGTCAGGCCATATGAATGACGAACTCGATAGGTTTTTGTTATTGAATCGTAAAGAACGATCCGGCCACGATTCAGGCCGAGCATTTCGGACAATAGATGCAGCACTTCCCGCAGAAGGAGATCAAGGACCAGCCCCTTGCTGAGTTGTGCCATCACATTCTGGATCAGCAGCATCTCCTGGCTTCGCCAAAAGGCAGATGATTGCTCCGGTTCATCAGACAACCGCATGTTGGCGTCTTCAACCACAGCTTGAGATAATTCGCCTGAAGAGTGCCGCATGACGGATCAACGCTCATCGTCCGGTTTTGAAATGTGATGTATCTATTATCTTATCCCTGGGGATCAAGGCACGGCACGTCTGCATCACCATTTTGCCGGTTCGTCCCCGACAGGCGTTCGCCGGAGCGTCGCCACTCCGACTCTCTGGCAGGCCCACCCCCTCACTCGGCGGCGGCAGCCATGCGGGCTGAAACCTCGGCTTTGGACGTATCCGGCTTGTAGGTCACATACAGCGCCAGCCCGGTGCAGATCATGCCGCCGATGATGTTGCCGATCGTGACCGGGATCTGGTTCCAGACCAACCATTGGCTCACGGTGATGGGCGCGCCCAGCATGATCGCGGTCGGGATGGCGAACATGCTGACCACACAGTGCTCGAAGCCCATCACCACGAAAGCCATGATCGGCAGCCAGGCGGCGACGACCTTGCCGATCACGCTACGGGAGACCAGCGCCAGAACGGCGCCGAGGGAAACCATCCAGGTGGCGAAAATGCCCTTGACCAGGGCGGTCCACCACCCCGCAGCGCCGGCATGCACATAGGGGATCACCTTGGCCAGGCCGATGGCCATCACCTTGGCGCCGACCGCGTCCGGGGCCTCAGTGAAAAATTTCGTGCTGACGGCGGCATAGAGGAAGCCATAGGTCAGCGCGCCAATCAAATGGCCGATATATACGAACACCCAGTTGCGCAGCACCTGGCCGAGACTGACGCGCCCGGCGAAGGCGGCAAACGGCAGCAGCGCGCAGTTGCCCGTAAAAAACTCCAGGCTCAAAAGCGTGATCAGGATGAAGCAGAAAGGGAACAGCAACGCCCCGACGAGCCCGTTGCCACTCAGCCCTCCGGCGGCGGCATCCACGCTGATGCCCAACCCCACGAAGGCACCGGCCAACGCGCCTCGGACCAGCATGTCGAAGACACCAAGCTTTGCTTTCTTTATGCCACTATCGAGCATAGCGCCCGTCAATTCGAGGGGGGGAACGTAATCCACAGTTATTTCCAATACGAGTTTGTCAGTGATGAACGAGACGAATGCGCGTTGGCGCAGCATGAAGTCTGCGATCGTGAGGTGCAGGCAAGCGTGGCGCTCCGCGCATGACGTATCTTTCGAATCCGATGGCCGCCGGATAGACAGACCGGTCTGTCTATCCGGCGGCCCTCCCCCCGAGCAACTGCGTCCGGCGGCCGCCAAAAAACCGCCAAAATAACGACCAAAACTATGAAATTGCCCGCGAATTCTGCTAGAAGCCCTTCGCGCCATGGCTAAAATTACCTCCAAATTCTCTGAAATCGACAAAAAAGACTATAATTTAATCTGAATTATGCAAAAAAGGACTACAGAATGGGCAAAACGCTGTCCGCGTCGGCACTGAACGGGACGAAGTGTGCGTTGGCTTCCCCGCAGGCGCGCATCCTGGAGGTCGCGCGCGAGCTATTCTGTCGCGACGGCATCCACGCCACGGGCATCGATCGGATCCTGAGCGACGCCGGCGCCTCCAAAATGACGCTCTATGCGCGCTTTGGCTCCAAAACAGGGCTATTGCGCGCCGTGCTTCTGGAAGAGGGGGAGGAATGGCGCAATCGCTTCTTTGCGCAGATCGGCACCGTCGGCACCGATCCGGCGACGCAATTGCGCGCCATCATCCCCGCCCTAAAAGCATGGTTTTCCGGAGAGCGTTTCTATGGCTGCGCCTTCATGAATGCAGTCGCGGAGCATCAGAAGGGGGAACCCTGGCTACGCGAACTCGCCGCCGCGCATCACCGCAAGATCCTCGCAGAGTTGGACAATTTGGCCGAAAGGGCCGGCTATGCCGAACCGCCACTGTTGGCGCGCCAATTGCTGCTGTTGATCGACGGGACGATCGCGGCGCTGATGGTGAGTGGCGATCCCCTGGTGCTGGACATCGCCTCGCGAAATCTTGACGCCATCCTCTCCACTGCGCAGCGTGCCGGGCCCGGCAACGACGTGCGAGGCGATACTTCGGAGCGGATCGGCCCCACCAACAAGTGAGCGGAGGCGCCGCACAGGAGCGTGACGGTTAGGGCGAGGGTTTGAGCAATGTCCTGATCTTGTCGGCATCCTCGGGCGTTGCCGGATTGTAGATCACCATCGTGAGATCGGGCCGACCATCGACGGCGAAGGCCGAGAATTCCATCGAAAGCGGCCCGACGGTGCGATGATGCAGGACTTTCATGCCGTCGCCATGCGCCCGCACATCGTTGTCGCGCCACATCGCCGCGAACTCCGGACTGGTCGTGCAGAGTTCGTCGACAAGCGATTGCACGTTCCGCGCCGCGCCGGCGCGCGCCACGTCAGCGCGGAACGACGCCACGACGTACCGCGCAACGCTTTGCCAGTTAGACTGCGCCGCGCGGATGTGCGAATCGTGGAATATCATGCGCAACACATTGCGCTGGCCCTCCGGCAGCGTGCTGTAGTCGGTCAAAACCGCGGCGGCGGCTTTATTCCATGCGATCACATCCCACGTGGCCGTTCGAATAAAAGCGGGACTATATTCCAACGTGTCGAGCACGCGTTGCAAACGCGGCGTGATGCCTTCGGGCGCGCGATAGCGAACTTCGGGCGGGCGGCCCAAACCGAGTAGAAACAGGTGCTCGCGCTCGGCGTCCGTCAGCATCATCGCCTGCGAGATGCGCTCGAGCACATCAGCGGATGGTGCACCGCCTCGTCCCTGCTCCAGCCATGTGTACCACGTGGCGCTGACATTGGCGCGTTGCGCCACCTCCTCGCGGCGGAGGCCCGGCGTACGGCGCCGCGCTACGGGAAAGCCGAACGCGGTCGGATCGAGTTTCGCGCGGCGATCCTTCAGATAGATCCCCAGCAGGTTTTCATTCGCGTACGGCATCATCATCCTGTTAGCGATTATACCGGTATATGGTCACTACTTTACCATCATATTAGATCGGCCGAAATTACAAGTCGAGTTTAGCAAGGAGTTCTGCGGTGACACTGAAGGACAAACGCGTGCTGGTGATCGGCGGCGGTTCCGGCATCGGATTTGGCATAGCCCAGGGCGCCGCGAAAGAAGGCGCGCAAGTCGTGATCGCCTCGCGCGATGCGAAGAAGATCGCCGAAGCCGCGCAAACCATCCGCGCGTCATCGGCGGCCATCGACGTGCGCGATGAAAGCAACGTCGCGCAGTTCTTCAAGGATCATGGCACGTTCGATCACATCGCCTTCACGGCGGGCGATTGGGATGGTGTCGTGCCCGGCGCGCTTGCCGATCTCGATCTGGCGAAGGCGGCGGGAGGGCTGACGACGCGGTTCTGGGGCGCCGTGGCCGTGGCCAAGCATGGCGCGACCAAGCTGCCACCCGACGGCTCCTACACCATCACCAACGGCATGCTCGCGTACAAACCCAGGAAGGGCCTCCCCATGGTGACGGCTGGCGCCTGCGCCGTGGAAGGGTTGGCGCTCGGCCTTGCCGTCGACCTGGCGCCGGTGCGCGTGAACTGCGTGTGCCCCGGCCTAATCGACACCGAGATCTGGGACGCGTTCCCCGAGGGCTATCGCGAGAGGCTGACGGCCATGGCGCAGAAACAACTCGTGCCACGTCCCGGGCAGCCCGCCGAAGCCGCGGAAGCCTATCTAACCTGCATGCGCAACAGCTTCCTGACCGGACAGACCATCAAGATCGAAGGCGGAATAGCGCTCGCCGGCTGATCGCTTCGCTCGACAATAGCCTCGACAATAGCCTCGACAATAGCAAGGAGAGTTCTCATGCGTATCTTCATGACCGGCGCCGCTGGATTCATCGGCACCGCTACAACCCGGGAATTGATCACGAATGGCCACCAGGTGGTGGGCCTCGCCCGCTCCGACGCCAACGCCGCGGCGCTGAAAGCGGCCGGCGCGGAGGTGCATCACGGTTCGCTCGAAGATCTCGACAGCCTGCGCGCGGGCGCGGCTGATGCCGATGGCGTGATCCACCTCGCCTTCATCCATGATTTCTCGAAATTCGCGGAGAACGGGCAGATCGACAAACGCGCCATCGAAGCGATGGGCGATGTGCTGGAGGGCACCCACAAGCCCTTCATCGTCACCTCGGGAACGGGTCTCATCGCACCGGACGTGGTGATCACTGAAGAGATGCGACGTGACGCCAGCGCGCATGTTCCGCGCGTGTCTGAACAAGCCGGCCTGGCTTATGCGTCACGCGGCGTGCGCGCGATGGCAATACGCTTGCCGCAAGTGCACGGCGGTGACGGCAAGGCGGGCTTGATCACGTATCTATTCGAAGACGCGCGCCAAAAAGGCACCGCCGCTTATGTCGGTGATGGCAGCGCCCGTTGGGCCGCGGGGCATAGGCTGGACGTCGCCCGCCTCTACCGGCTCGCATTGGAGAAAGGCGTGGCGGACGGCATCTATCATGCCGTTGGTGAAGAAGGCATACCCCTGCGTGAAATCGTCGAGGTGATTGGCCGCGCTCTGAATGTGCCCACGGTCTCGATCAAACCGGAAGAAGCCGGCGATTATTACGGCCCGCTCGCAATGTTCGCCGGCCTCGATATGCCCGCATCCAGCGCTTTGACGCAGAAATGGCTGGGCTGGACACCGACGCAGATCGGCCTCATCGCGGACATCGGCCAGCCAGGTTATTTCACGAGCTGAAAAACCGCCTGGCTCATCGTCATCATCAGCTTCTGTGCTGCGTCTCGGCGATGAGGCACGATCTTTGGAGACTCGGACCGTGGCAAAAAAATAGCATACTGCAGAGTGGTTGCGGGGCCTCGCAACCACTCTGCCGAACACAGCTCACCGCCCCTCACGGCGGCAAAGAGGCGTTATGCCACCACGCATCCGGTTCCGATCAATTTATCGACCGGCTGGTTCGCTTGGTCGCCCCACTGTCATGACGCATTGAGCTTAACGTCAAGCGTATCAAGAGCCCTCTGAAAGACTCCCTCATGTACCATGGGGATCAGTTGCACATCGTCATTCGCCGATGCCGTCCAGTCAGCTGTCCACACGGCAAGGCACCCATCCGCTGAGGTTACTGGATGAAGTTCCACGCCGGAATGATAATTCATCCAAGGTAGTGCGCTCGCGTTGATTTTGTAACGAAAGGCGCAGTCGGGGTCGGACATATAGGTCAGTTGCTCGTGTAACTTCCCATCGCCGAACCGAAAGTCGCGCACGCCGGAGATTTTGTCTGACCGCACATTACCGAGCATATGCATATCGGAGATCTCGGGATGCCACCCATCCATGCCGGCAAAGTCTCGCATCTCCTGCCAGACCCGAAGATGCGGCGCGCGAAGCACCGAGGAACAAAAAACCTTGGCGGGCCGGAACCCTTGCCACCGCACGGCATTTGCCGGAGCGGCCGCCCCCTTCAGCTGCGTGACCAATGCCGCCAAGCCGGGCGCGAAAACGGCCTTGGAGACAATGTCCGTATAAACGCCCTGATCCTCGCCTCGCTCATCAAAGGTCGCCGACCAGCGTGCGAAGGTGACATTGCCGTTCGTGACGGGAATGAGCTCGATGGTGGCGACGTAGTTCGCCACCGGAAATGCGGGCGTCTCAAAGTTATACGAAAACCTGTAGCGACTGTCGTCTAGCATCAGGAGGCGCTCACGCGCGTGACCGCCATCTTTAAACTGTAGCGACCTTATGCATCCCACGGCATCCGCGTCCAGGCCGTTCTCGATCGCGGAGCTTGCAATCGCGGGATGCCAGGATGCCAGCGCGCCGAAATCGCGGATCGCGGCCCATACGGCCTCGACCGGCGCATCGATGATGGTGCTCGCATAACCAACGGCCATGAAATTTTTCCTTCTCTGATCAGCGTGTGATATGTTTGAAGCGGCGGGTCTGCTCGATCAGCGCGGCTTCGCTCGGCAGGCGTTCCATGCTGGAGGCGCCGTAGAAGCCATGACAATCCGGGCAGCGCGCAAGGATGTACTGTGCGTCGTTGGGCTCGGCAATAGGGCCGCCATGGCAGAGCAGGATGATATCGGACCGCACCGCGCGGCCGGCCGCAGCAATGGCGTTGATCCGCGCCACGCAATCGTCCAGTGTCATGGAGGTGGTCGCGCCGATCGAACCGCCGGTGGTCAACCCCATATGTGCAACCAGGATGTCTGCGCCCGCTTGCGCCATCGCGCGCGCATCGTCCGGGGTGAAGACATAGGGCGTCGTCAGAAGGTCCTTGGCATGCGCCATGCGAATCAAATCTACCTCCAGCCCATAGCTCATGCCGGTTTCTTCTAACGAGGTGCGAAACGTTCCGTCGATCAACCCGACGGTCGGAAAATTCTGCACACCGGAGAAACCAAGCGCGCTGAGTTGATCCAGAAAATGGTCGAAGTGACAGAAGGGATCGGTCCCGTTGACGCCGGCGAGCACCGGTATTTTTCGTACCACCGGCAAGACCTCGCGCGCCATCTCGACGACAATGTCATTCGCGTTACCATAGGCAAGCATGCCTGCGAGCGAGCCGCGGCCGGCCATCCGGTAGCGCCCGGAATTATAGATGACGATCAGGTCGATGCCGCCGGCTTCCTCACATTTGGCCGAAAGACCGGTGCCGGCCCCACCGCCCAAGATCGGTTGTCGGTCACGGACCATGGCATTGAAGCGGCTCATTATGTCGGCACGACGAATCCTGGGCATTTTATGCATTCCTCATGATGTTATGAAATTGGTCCAGCAGGGCGGCTGAGAAGCGCGGGTCGTTGAGCGCGTGTGGCACACGGATCAGCCGGCGCTGGTCGGTCTGGCGCACGGTCCGCTCCAACGCCTCGAAGAGGGCCGCGTCCGCAGCGGGGTCATAAAACGTCGCACCCGGTGCATCCAAGGCTGAAACGCCGCCCATCGGCAGCAGGAACCTGACCGGACCTTGACAACGGTTGAGACGTTCGCCGATCCATTCTCCGATCAGGGCATTCTCCTCCGGAGTCGTCCGCATGAGCGTCACTTGGGGGTTATGTATATAGAGGTTGCGGTCACGATAGTGCGCCGGCACGGTGTCCAGCGCGCCAAAATTTACCATGTCGAGCGCGCCGCAGGATCCGATATAGGGCAAGCCGGTTCTGGCAATGGCGCCGAAGCGATCCGTTGTGCAGGGAAAAACGCCCCCCATCAGCAGATCGCAGACCTCGGTGGTGGTGACGTCGATCACCGCAGCGACCAGACCGGAATCCGCCAGCTTCTCCATGGACTGGCCGCCTGTGCCCGTGGCGTGGAACACCAGACAATCATGCGTGTCCCGCAGCAATTCAACGAGGCGGTTCACGCAAGGAGTCGTCACGCCAAACATCGTAATGCCCACCGCCGGCCGGTCGGAGGCAGACATTTGCGGCGGTGTGCAGACCATGCCCGCCATGGCGTGGGCCGCGTTTGCCAGAACGATCCGGGAAATACGGTTAAGTCCCGCAAGGTCGGTTACCGAATACATCATCGAGATATCGCTGGCGCCGACATACGGCGCCACGTTACTGGACGCGACGGTCGAGACGAGCAGCTTCGGCACGCCGATCGCCAAGGCCCGCATCGCCGGTGCGATAAGCGCGGTGCCGCCAGAGCCGCCCAGCCCGAGCACGCCTCCGATATCGTCACGCGATTGAAGAAAGCGTTCCAGGGCGATGGCCATCGCCGCGATCGACCGGCCCCGGTCTCCCGTAAAAACCGCCTGAGGCCCTTCCGGATGATAGCGCGCCACCTCCGCCGGCTCGACATCAGCACCCGGGCCCTGCGCGTAAGTTGAAACGTCGACAATGCATGCGGCCACGCCCTGTTCGAGGGTGATTTGCTTCACGTAGCTCAGTTCCGCGCCCTTGGTATCGCATGTCCCCACGATATAGACGGCTTTTTGTGACATCACTTCCCCCTTGTCCCGCACCCCCTGCCCTATTTCCGGCGCCGAACGAGCGCCACGGCAGGTCTGCATTTGCCGCCAATTCGGCGGCATCGGTCTTGAACGCCCCTGCGGGGCATCATCGCTCCCTGGCCGCCGGCGTCATTCCAGCGCCACGGCCGAACATTCACCACGATCAGGAGACGGGATCGCGGCGAATGGGGCGTTACGATCAGATCGCAACCCAACAACCGTCCTCACTGGAGCGCAGACAAGCCGTGATGAGGGCGAGGCCGCGCAGCCCATCCTCAGCGTTCGGCAGCGCTCTCAAATCGAAGCTCCCCGTGCGCGCCGCGAGAATCGCATCGGCGGCCTCGCGGTAAAGATTGGCGAAGGCCTCCAGATAGCCTTCCGGATGACCTGACGGCACCCGGCTCGTCGCGCGCGCCGCGTCAACGACGCCCGCACCGTTGCGCCGCAACAGCTGTTTCGGCGCGCCAAGCGGCGTAAACCACAATTCTTCCGGCGCTTCCTGGCGCCATTCAAGGCCGCCGCGCGTACCATAGACCCTGAGCGAAAGGTTGTTGCCGTTTCCGACAGCAATCTGACTCACCCAGATGCTCCCCTTTGCGCCCGATGCGTAGCGCAACAAAATACCTGCATCATCATCGAGGCGGCGGCCCGCCACGAAACTGGTCAGATCGGCTAGCAAATGCGTCGGTTGTTCTCCGGTCACGAAGCCAGCAAGATTGAAGGCATGCGTGCCGATATCACCGATTGCGCCGCCGAGGCCCGCCTTGGCCGGATCTGTCCGCCAGACGGCCCCCGGCACACCACGATGCTCCAGCGGTTCGGCGAGCCAATCCTGTGCATATTCCGCCTGCACGCGACGCAGCGTGCCAATCTCGCCTGCCGCCACCATGGCGCGCGCCTGCCTGATCATGGGATAACCCGTATAGGTATGGGTCAGGACAAAAATCTTGCCCGACCGCCTGACATGCGCCGCCAGCGCTTCGGCTTCCGCGAAAGTAGCCGTCATCGGCTTCTCGCAGATCACGTGAAACCCGGCATCAAGCGCCGCCATCGCCGCCGCTCCATGCAGATGGTTCGGCGTGACGATCACCACCGCCTCGGCGCCATCATCACGTCGTGCCTCAGCGGCAAACATGGCCATTTCATTCTCATAAACTCGGCCTTGATCGATGCCGATGGCAGCTGCAGAGGCGCGCCCGCGCACGGGATCCGCATTGAACACGCCGGCGACGAGTTCGAACCGATTGTCCATACGCGCCGCGATACGGTGCACCTCGCCGATAAACGCGCCGCTGCCGCCGCCAATCATCGCCAGCCGAACACGCTTCGCCACGGTCATCATGCCGTCCTTTGCGCTAAGCCGAGCAGCCGGCGATTGCCCGCCACGTCCACGCCGCTCCGCGCGAAATCGTCAAAGGCATGCTCGGTCACGCGAATGATGTGATCGCGTATGAAGCTGGCACCTTCGCGCGCGCCATCCTCGGGGTGCTTGAGCGCGCACTCCCATTCCAGAACCGCCCAGCCGGTGAAATCGTATTGCGCCATTTTCGAGAAGATCGCGCCGAATTTCACGTTGCCGTGCCCAAGTGAACGGAAGCGGCCAGGACGTTCCACCCAGCCCTGATACCCGCCATAGACGCCGCTGCGTCCGGTCGGATTCAATTCCGCGTCCTTCACATGGAAGGCTTTGATCCGCTCGTGATAAATATCGATAAAGGCGAGGTAGTCGAGCGCCTGCAGCACGAAATGTGACGGGTCGTAGAGGATATTCGCCCGCGGATGCCCGCCGACGGCTTCGAGAAAGCGTTCGAAACTGATGCCGTCATGAAGATCCTCCCCCGGATGGAGCTCGAAAGCGAGATCCACGCCTGCCGCGTCGAACGTATCCAGAATCGGCTGCCAACGCCGGCCGAGTTCGGCAAAGGCCTCGTCGACCAGCCCCGCCGGACGCTGTGGCCATGGATAGATGAACGGCCAGGCGAGCGCGCCGGAAAAGCTCGCATGCGCGGTAAGACCGAGATTGGCCGAAGCACGTGCCGCGAGCCTGAGCTGCGCGGTCGCCCAATCGGTACGCGCGGCCGGCTTACCGCGCACGGCTTCGGGGGCAAAGCCGTCGAACAACGCGTCATAGGCCGGATGAACGGCGACCAACTGCCCCTCGATATGAGTGGCAAGTTCGGTAATCTGCACCCCGATCTCGGCAAGCTTGCCGCGCAGCTCGTCGCAATAGGCGCGCGATTCAGCGGCCAGCGCGAGGTCGAACAGACCTGCGCTGGTCGGCACCTGGATGCCGGCATAGCCAAGCCCCGCGGCCCAGCGGGCGAGATGCTCCAGCGTATCGAATGGAGCTCGATCGCCGACGAATTGTGCGAGATAAATTCCGGGGCCTCGTATCGTCTTCATGAGACTGTCCTCCCTAATTCGAAAAAAGCACGCGACATTTTAAAAAAGCGGCGCAAAATTTTTTCTTATCGGACGCCAGTGATACTGAAACGGCACCGGCCAAAACCAACAAAAAATGGGTCGGATCTGCAAATGCCCCCCGCTTGCGCGGGGAACGAAGTTTCTTGACCGGCTCAGAACGGTGAGTTCGGGAAGTAATAGTCTTTCGCGTTTTCTTTGGTCACCAAGGTGGCGTCCAGCGCATAGGTTCCCGACACGACCACGCCGTCGTACAGATGGGCTGCGGTGATCTCCATGGCCGTTGCGACCATCGTATCCGGATACAGTACATCCACCGGCACCATCTTGTCGCCATCCATGACTTTCTTGATGAATTGCTTCGACCCCGCACCACCGATGATATACTTAACATCAGTTCGCTTTGCCTGCTCGATTGCCTGCAGAACGCCGACGCCCATGTCATCATCCTGACACCAGACGACATCGATATGCTTGTATTTTGTCAGAAAATCCTGCATCACTTTGAAAGCGTCGTCACGATTCCAATTTCCGTACTGCTTTGCAAGCACCGTGACGTTACTGCCTTTGATGGCGTTATCGAAGCCGTTCTGACGTTCTTGATCGATCGGAATCGGCAATCCGCGGATCACGACGACCTTGGCGTCCGGCGTATGCTTCTTGATATAGTCTCCGGCAACAAAACCGAGCCCGTAATTGTTTCCCGCGATATAGACGTCACGCACGGAACCGTCGTTGACAGAAGGAGATCGATCGACGAGCGTGACGAATACTCCCTGGGACTTCACCTGCTTGATCGCGTTCACCAACGGGTTAGGGTCAATCGGGAGGATAACAAGCGCGTTCATGCCCTCCGTAGTCAGGTCTTCGAGTGCGTTGGCTTGGCTGACCGGATCCGACGAGGTCCTGACAATGACCTTCAGTCCTGGATGTTCAGCCTCCAACAATTTGGCCACTCGTTCAGCTTGGTAGATGATCCCACCGGCCCATCCGTGATCCGCGGTCGGAACCGACACGCCGATCGTATAGTTCTCGGCTTGCGCGCGGCTCCCTGCGCCTGCGGCGATGAGCGCCGCGACAGCGAACGTTAGAAGTTTCTTTTTCACTCTTTCTCTCCCCTTGTGCAGGTTATTTTTTCGTGACCCGGGAGACCTGCTCCGCCCGGTTTTCTGTTTATGATTTTCGAATCAGAGAGCGCTGAACGAGCATCGCAATGATAATGATTGCACCTTGGATTGCGCTGATCAAATATTCGCTGGCGTAATTCGACAGGATCATGATGTTGCCGACAATCTCGAGGATGAACGCCCCGCAAATCGATCCCCAGATGCGCCCGACGCCGCCGGTGAGGGCAGTACCTCCGATGATGACCGCGGTGATCGCCTGCAACTCCCACATAATTCCCGTCATAGCTGTGGTTGAGCCGAGCCGCGGCACATACAGAACAACAGCGATAGAGACACACAAACCTTGCAGGACATAAGTGATGATTCGTACGCGACTGACAGAGATTCCAGAATACCGAGCCACGTCCTCGTTTGAACCAACTGCAGCAACGTGACGACCGTAGCCGGTTCGGAACAGAAGGAACGCGCCAATGCCAGCAACGACGAAGATAATGATGATGGGAACCGGGATCGTTAATACGTTTCCGAAATACACCGGCCTGGAAATAGTCTGCAAATCCGTCGAATTCAGGGAGATGGACCCACCCTGCGACAGCCAGGTTGTCAGACCACGAAAGACACCCATGGTTCCGAGCGTTGCAATGAAGGGTTCAATTCTTCCTTTGGTGATAATAAGACCGTTTGCAAAACCGCACAAAGCGCCGGCGACGATCGACATCATCACCGCGACCATGAGGAAAAGGATTGGATTCGCTATAAGACCTGTGTTCAGGAACAGAATCACGAGACTCGCGACAAAAGCCACCATCGATCCGACAGACAAGTCAAGCCCACCTGCGGTAATCACAAAGGTTGCTCCAACCGCTATGATCGCGACAAACGCACTCTGGGTAAGAACATTTAGCAAGTTTCCCAAAGTCAGAAAACGATCGCTCGATAGCGCCCCCAGGACCAGAAGGAGTGCCAAGGCAACAAAGGGCGCCACCGCTCTCATGTCGACCTCAGACCATCGGCGTATCTTTCTACGTCCGCCCCTCTCCTCGGCAATGCTTTCCGAACTCATGCAACGTCTCCCACAGTCGTCATCCTAACAGCCATCTTTGCGTTCGCACCGGTCGCAAGAACCACGATGTCCGTTTCGGTCATACGTTCGCCCGTCACCTCGCCGACAATTTGCCCTGCGCGCATAACAAGGATGCGATCGCAAATGCCAATCAACTCCGGCATCTCAGATGATACAACGATTACTGATCGACCTTCCTCGGCAAGTCCGGCGATGAAATTGTAGATCTGTTGCTTCGCACCAATGTCGATGCCACGCGTCGGTTCGTCGATGATGACAATCTTCGGGTCAAGCAACATCATCTTGGCCAAAAGAAGCTTCTGCTGATTACCTCCTGAGAGCTGTCCGGCCAGAAGATCCTTGCGCCCTGTCTTAATCTCGAAATCGTTGATTGCCTTGTCTAGCGCAGCGGCCTCGGCTGCTTGATTGATCCCAACACCGCGAACGAACCGAGACAGTGAGGCCAGCGTCAGGTTCACCTGGAGATTTCGATCGAGCAGAAGCCCTTTGCCTTTCCGGTCCTCGCTTAGATACACGATACCGGCCTTTAGACTGGCGCCTACCGAAGCAAAATGTATCGCCTCGTTGTTCAGCCTTAGCGTGCCCCTGCCGGATCGTAAGCCGACGACACCCTCCATTAATTCAGTTCGGCCGGCGCCCACAAGGCCGGCAAACCCAAGGATTTCGCCCCGCTTCAGCTTAAAGCTTGCGTCGCGAACATAGCCCGGGACGGAAAAGTCCTGGACTTCCAACACCATTTTTTCTTCGGTCTGGTAGGTCCGATCCGGATAGAGCTTGGCGACATCCCTGCCGACCATGCGTCGCGCCATATCCACCGGCTCCATCTCGCCGGCCTCCTGCGTGGTCACAAGTCGCCCATCGCGCAGGACGCTGATGCGATCGGATATGGCCTTTACCTCGGGAAGTCGGTGCGAGATGTATAAAATCGCCACCCCTTTGGCCCGGATATCCTCGACAATCCGGAGCAGGGCGTCGGTTTCGAAGGGGGTCAGCGAGGCCGTCGGTTCATCGAATATCACCACGCGATGTGGAACCAGAAGCACGCGCGCGATCTGTACAAGTTGGCGTTGAGCAATCGACAATCGCCTGACAATCGCGTCAGGATCAATCTGCGCGCCGAGCTCTTCCATAGCCTTGCGCGTGCGTACCCGCATGACGCGATCGTTCAGCATCACGCCGCGACGGAGTTCTCGACCCAGATAGAGATTCTGAGCCACCGTTAGATCCGGCGCCAGAAGAATTTCCTGATGAACGAGGGCTATCCCCAACGACTCGGCAATAACGGGATTTGATAGATTGATTCGTTCGCCGTCCATCCTGATCTCGCCGGAAGACGGCTGCAAATGGCCGGCGAACAGTTTCATCAGGGTCGATTTTCCTGCGCCGTTCTCGCCAATGATCGAATGAACTTCACCTGCTCGGACCTCGAGCGAAAGGTCGTGCAACACCTTCACCGGTCCGAAGGATTTTGAGAGGCCCACCGCTTGGAGCGGCACCCTTTCGGCCGAAATTTGTCCGCCCGAATGAGGGTGCAAAAACAAGTTACTCATGCGAGCCTCTTGAGGCACACCGACGCCGTCGAACTCACGGCACCGCCGAGGCGATTTTGCATCGTCTGTTCCCCCCACTACCTGCAGATCCGCGGGTAACGCAGATATGCAGCAAGCCTTTAGGCTTTGTTATTTATAGAACATTCGAACAATAGGCGTCGTAAATTACAGAGAGTAAAGCCTTACAACGGATATTAGCAACACGTTTCAGGAATTCGGCATTTCGATATTTACCGAATATGCCCTCAATGTTCCCGCCCAGTTGTGTCTTCTTTGTTGACAACGGCCGAGATCAAGGCTTGGGCGATCCAATTAATTGTTTGCTCGACATCATCCTGCTCCATTTTCCAAATATCTTTGAGAACAACAAAAGCTTCAATGCCGAAAATGAGTGATAGCCCCTTGGCCAGCCGATCAAGGTCTTGCTCGCTTGCAGTCCCGCGCAACGGCGCCACCACATTTTGCAGGAGACCCACGCGATGCCCGCGATTGAATGGCACCTCTGTGCCGAGCGTACCCGCCCTTCTCTTGGCCCATTGGTCCAGGGAAAGCTTCAGAGCGGCACGAAATGTCGCCTCGAACTCCCCTATCCTCTGCAGCGAAACTTCCATCAGGTTGGCCACGCGCTCGTTCACATCTGTGGAGTGAGGACTCCAATCGAGAATTGGCCCTAATGCCACGTCTATAACAGCGTCGACGAGCGCGGCTTGACTTGGAAAATAGCGATAGGACGTCGCCCGCGAGACGCCGGCTGCCTCTGCAACGTCACTCACCGAAGGATTCTGCCCGTCCTGCATCAGCCCGATTGCGGCCTCGAGCATGAGGCGCATGGTCCTGGCGCGCGCTCCCCTTCCGTCAGGATCAACAATGGTTACGTGCTTGTGTGAGACGCCCATATCATAATGATATTGGCGTCGCAAAGTTTGTCAACGGTGTCAAATTTCATCGATGATGATCATACGGCCACCGCAGGTTCGACCGACAGGGCCGGCCGCCTTACGCGACCAAACCGGACATTGCGTGTTTCGCTGGAGCTCAGATGGTCTGGATTGTCTCTCATTCTGCGAGCGTTCGAGCCTCCGGTGCAGCCTCTTTCGCCTTCCAAAAGGCGACCCTAAATGATCGAAGATCGATCGGTTTTGATTCCGGGATGAACAGGGCCAGCAAAGCCCCCAAGGCCACACAGCCGGCCAGCGCCAGAAAGCCAATCAGGAAGGAATGCGTCCTGGCCTGCAAATAGCCCATCAACCAGGGGCCGGTCAGGCCACCGAGATTGCCGACCAGTCCGATAACCGCCAGCCCCAGTCCGGCGGCCCCCGCTGGCAGGATCTGCGTCGGAATCGCCCAGATCGGCGCCTGCTTGGCGAAGCCTGCGGCGGTCGCGATCGTCATGAAGAGGATGGTGAGCCAAATCGACGTTATGTGCGCGTGCGCGAGCCAGAGAAGACCGAGCAGGCCAATTAAAACACCAACCGCTGACGCGAACACGACAATCTTGCGGTTCTGCAGGCGATCTGAGATCCAGCCTGCATAGATCAAAACGAATACGGCGACGAAGTTCGGGATCATCAGAAGCAGGCCGGTACCGGTCGACCCCACGCCGAGATTCTTAACGATTGTGGGCATCCACAACATAAGCCCGTATCCGCCCATGATCGCCAAAAAATAAGTGACCGTAATAAGCCAGACCACCGGATGGATCATAGCTTTCCACCCGACGCTCAATGCGAGCGGAACCAGTGTCCGCCGCTCTTCGGCGAGGCGCCTCTCCAAATCGTCACGTTCTTCCGCGGCCAACCATTTCGCAGCGCTGGGACTGTCGTCAATTGCGAGCCACCATATGAGCGCCCAAGCGAGCGGAGGCAGCCCTTCGAAGATGAGCATGTCCCGCCAGCTGAAGGCGCTGACGAGCCAGCCGGAGAGTGGCGCTGAGAGCAGCGCGCCTACGGGCAGGCAGATCTGAAACAACGCGTTCGCCGTGGCTCGCTCGTTTCGCGGAAACCATCTCGAGATGAGTATCAACACCGCCGGCCAGAGCCCGCCTTCGGCGACGCCCAAAAAGAAACGGGCCCAAAGTTCTTGCCTTTCGGTCTGAGCCAGGCCGCTGCAGACGGCAAAAGCCGCCCACGCGATCAGCAGTAACGTGACCCAAAGTTTTGCCCCCCAGCGGTCAGCGATATAGCCGCCAGGAATCTGCAGAACTGTGTAGCCGGCGAAGAAGGCGCCAAACGTGAGGCCGATCGCGGCCGCATTGACATGGAACGAATGTGCCATTCCCTGAGCGGCGAAACTGATGTTGACGCGGTCCATGAAGGCAACCGTGTACATCAAAAAGGCAATCGGAATGATCCGCAGCCATCGTGTTCCTTGGCCTGTCCCAACCACGTGCTTTCCTCCGCAAAATGCACTTTATCGTGCGATTATGATTTAATTTATCGAGCTTGAACCGGAGGCTCTGCTTTATCTGCCTTAACGGCCTTAACGGCGTCGCAGGATCCGACCTCCATCTGGCGCGGCTCGTTTCGACTTCGCGGCTATCGGCCGACCGCCGATGAGATGGAACTCTCATCGGCTGGACCCGTCCCGATGCCTGCCCACCGGTTAGTCGGTCAGAGCCGCATAGGTCAGAATCCGTGCTTCGCGGCGGATTGGGTAAGTCCAGGAAGGCATAAGTTGCGTGAACAGAAGCACAGCCATGTCCTCGACCGGGTCGATCCAGAAAGCGGTGCTGGCGACGCCGCCCCAAGCATATTCTCCCCGCGTCCCCAGGATCTGCGCCTTTGCGGGGTCGATCATCACGGAGTAGCCGAGGCCAAAGCCGATGCCTTCGTAGGTCGATTCGCTGAAGCGCGCCTGCCCCATATCCGCCATATCGCCGCGCAGATGGTTGAGTGTCATGAGCTCGACGGTTTTGCGGCCCAGCAATCTCACCCCGTCCAGTTCACCCTTCTTCAACATCATGCGGCAAAAGCGGATATAGTCGCTTGCCGTGGAAACAAGTCCGCCGCCACCCGAGGCGATTGGACGTTTCCGTGCGTATCGGCTGTTGGCTGGATCGTCGATCACCTCAAGGCGGCCGCCTTCGCCGGGCTTGTAATTGGCGGCAAGGCGGGAGAGCTTCGCCGCGGGAACGTCAAACGCGGTGTCCACCATGCCGAGCGGGCCAATGATGCGCTTCTCCAGGAACTCATCGAAGGGTTGGCCGGAAATCACAGCAACGAGATGGCCAAGCACGTCAGTGGCGACGCTGTAATTCCATTCGGCCCCAGGCTGGGCGAGCAGCGGCATCTTGGCGAGCCTTTCGACCATCTCGCCAAGACTGCACTCGCCGAAGGTGAAGTCGATGCCGGCCTCCCGGTACATGGCGTCGACGAGAGTCGCGGCCATATTACCATTCGTGAAGCCGGCAGTGTGCGTCAGAAGATCGCGAAAAGTGATGTCGCGCTCCGCCGGTACACTTTCCCATTTGCCGCGCGCACCGCCGGTGAGCACACGCATATTTCCGAAACATGGCAGAAAGCGCGTGATGGGGTCGTCGAGCTGAAAGCGCCCCTCTTCGTACAACATCATGATGGCGGTCGAGGTAAGGGGCTTCGTCATTGAGTAGATACGAAAGATCGTATCCTGGCGAAGCGGCACGCCACGCTCGACATCGGCATTTCCACAGGCATGGACATGGGCAATCTGGTCCCGGCGCAGAACCACGGAAAGCAAGCCTGGCAACTTGCCGTCCTCCACCAGGCGCTGCGCCCACGCATCAAGACGCCCAAGCCGCTCCGAAGAGAGGCCGACAGTCTCTGGCCGGATGCTCTGAATAACGTCCATGGCATTAACTCCCGCGCCGGATAAAGCGCATATGATTATATTGTTGATATGACAGCTAATATGACGGATTGCAATTTGAAAAGGCAAGAGGTTGCGTCTGTTTCGATGTACAGCGCGGCGCGCAAGCGCAAGATCGTGTCGATGCAGCGATCTGCGACGTTGGCATCTTGAAGCCGCGATGATCGCGGCCCTACGCGAGGATCTAATGGCGCCGGACGCCGTCCGGAAATTCGTCGCGGAATTTACCAAGGAGTGGAACCGGCTGGCCGCCGAGTGCAATTCCGCTGACATACTTCGCGCCAGGCGATGTAATGCCGGGTGATATCATGCTCCTGAGTCCAGTACCCGGCTTCCCAGCCTATCACGGCGGTAACAGGGGGGCCGTTAGCGACAGGATGCCGCGCTTTCCAACATATCGACCTTGCTAAACATTCCCCGCCACTGGACAAACCTGCGGGAATTTGGCTCAAAATCATTCCATGCGGCCCGCAAGACCATGAAAATCCTGATCGCGGACCATGAGGGGCGCCATGGCGAGGCCCTGGCGGCGCAGTTGCGCGTGCAAGACGGCAGCTTGGTGGTCACGCTCATCCCGGGCTCTCAGGATCTGCTCGAGGCCGTTCAGCGCTGCGCCCCGGACGTCATCATCGTCGACATGGCCCGGCCCGACCGCGACGGCATCGATTCCGTCCGCCAGTTGAACGCGGTGCGGCAACTGCCCGTGGTGATGTTCGTGGACGATGACGACCCCGCCTTCATGGAAGACGCCATCGCGGCCGGGGTCATCTCCTATCATGTCCATGGCATGACCTTGCCGGCCATCAAGCCGATCCTCTCGACCGCGATGGCCTTTTTCCGCCGCGCCGTGGACGTGAACCAGCGCCTCGCGGCGGCCGAGCAACAGATCGCGGCACGGGAGGCAATCGACATGGCAAAACGCCTGCTGATGACGCAGGACGGCATGAGCGAGCCCGCGGCCCATAAATTCCTGCGCCGCCGGGCCATGGACCAGCAGAAAAGGCTGGTGGACGTGGCGCAGGCGCTGCTGGCGCAAAAGGACCCCAAGAATGGCTGAACCGCTCAAAATCGGCATACTCCGGCTCTGCGACGCGGCGCCGGTGATCGTGGCCCAGGACCAGGGGTTTTTCGAGGCACACGGGCTGCGGGCGGAAATCTCCGTCGAACCCTCATGGGCGAACATCGCGGACAAGCTCGGCTACGGGCTGCTGGATGCCGCGGTCATGCTCCCGCCCTTGGCTCTGGCCTGCGCCATGGGCTTGCGCGGCCGCAAGACGGCGCTCGCCGTGCCGATGTCGCTGAGCGCGAACGGCAACGCGATCGTCCTCTCCAATGCCTGGAAAGACTGGCAGGCGACGGACGCGGCCGGGCTGAAGGCGGCGCTGGCGGCCGGTGCGCCGAAACCCCGCCTCGCCGTCGTGCACGGCTACTCAACACACGATCTGCTGCTGCGCTACTGGCTCGCAGCGGAGGGCATGGACCCCGAGCGCGATGTCGAGATCACCGTGCTGCCCCCGGCAGAGACCATCAGCGGCCTGGCCGCGGGCGCGATCGACGGGTTCTGCGCCGGCGCCCCCTGGGGCCATGTGGCCGCGCGGGCGGGGCTTGGGGTCATCGCCGCCTTTTCCCAGGACATCTGGCAAAACCACCCCGAAAAATGCCTGGCCGTGCGCGCGGATTTCGCCGCGCGTCATGAGGGTTCCGTCCTGGCGCTGCTGGCGGCGCTGCGGCAAGCCTGCGCCTTCTGCGCGCAACCCGAAAACCGGGGCGCGCTCGCCTCTCTCCTCTCCCACGCCGCCTATCTTGATCTGCCCGCGGACCTGCTCGGCCAGGCCCTGGCACCGGAGGAAGGCGGACCGCAATTCGCCGAACCCTACCCTCACCCGGCGCATGCGCGTTGGTTCGCGGAGCAATTGGTCCGCTGGCACAAGGCCGGAGCCGACGCCATCGGCGCGGCGGAAACGCTCTACCGGCCGGACCTGTTCCAACGTTCCGGCGGAGGCTTCGCTGCGCCACGCGAGGAGATTTTTTGCAAAAATACTCGGCTGATTTAATTATTTTTTGATCATTTGATTAAACTATAGCCAAACAGACGTGCGAGCCCATCAGGAATGACGCTCGTTTAGGCGCTTTTAAGTCTGGCATAGAAGTTGCTGCATCACCCACAAGCGGCTCCTGCCGCCGGCGTGGCGGCCAAAGGCGGCGGCTTCAGCTCAGATCGAAAAATTCCCCGCGGGCCAAGGCCGGTTCGCAAGCGGCGCACGGCGCCGTGGCGAGGCTTTTCATGTCCGGCACCCAGCCCAAGAGCTTCCTCAAATCCGGTCATCTGCCGACTTTGGCGGCCGCCTTTCTGTATTTTGACTTCAGCTTCATGTGCTGGGTCATACTCGGCCCGCTCGGGATTCAGATCGCCACGGCGCTGCATCTCGACCCCGCGCACAAGGGGCTGATGGTGGCGATGCCGGTTCTGGCCGGTGCCATCTTGCGCATCTTCAATGGCATCCTCGTGGATCATGTCGGCGCCAGGCGCGCGGCGATCTTCGCGCAGCTCGTCGTGATCCTGGGGCTTGCCGTGGCGTGGCTGGTCGGGGTGCCGAGCTTCGATGCCGTGCTGCTGCTGGGCGTGGTGCTGGGCATGGCGGGCGCCTCCTTCGCCATCGCGCTGCCCATGGCCTCGCGCTGGTATCCGCCCGAGCACCAGGGCAAGGCGCTGGGGCTGGCGGGGGCCGGGAATTTCGGCACCGTCATCGCCGCCCTTGCCGCGCCCGCGCTGGGGCTGCGCTATGGCTGGATGAACCTGCTGGGCATGACGGCGATTTTCATGACGCTCGTGCTGGTCGTCTTCCTGGCCCTCGCCAAGGACGCGCCGGCACTGCCGAAGAAGCAGACACTCGCGGGCTATTTCGCGGTGCTGAAAATCGCCGATTGCTGGTGGTTCATGTTGTTCTACGCCGTCACCTTCGGCGGGTTCGTCGGGCTTTCCGCCTCGCTCAGCATCTACTTCCATACCCAGTACAGCCTCACGCCCGTGCAGGCAGGCAATGCCGTCGCCGCGTGCGTGTTCACCGGCTCGCTCTTCCGCCCCATCGGCGGTTGGATCGCCGACCGGATCGGCGGCATCCTGACGCTCTCCATCCTCTATGTCGTGGCCGCCCTGGCCCTGGTGGCGGTCAGCATCGGCTTGCCGACCCTGCCGATGGCGCTTGGGGCTTTCGTCATCGCCATGCTGGCGCTCGGCACCGGCAACGGCGCGGTGTTCCAGCTCGTGCCCGTGCGCTTCGGGCGTGAGATCGGCGTCATGACCGGCCTGGTCGGCTGCGCAGGCGGCATCGGCGGGTTCTATCTCGCCTCCTCACTCGGCTTCTCGAAACAGTGGACGGGCTCTTACCAGGCCGGGTTCCTCATCTTCGCCGGACTCGCGCTCGTCGCCTTCATCGGCATCAACATCGTCAAGCGCGAATGGCGCGCCAGCTTTAGCCGCGGCTACGCCGACGGCAGTTCGATCCGCATCTGACCTCAGGGAATCACGAAAATGGATATGGTGGTCCACCAAGCACAAAAACTCGTCGTCGTCGGCAACGGCATGGCCGGCATGCGCACGGTAAAAGAAATCCTCCAGCGCGCGCCGGGCAGGTTCGACGTCACGGTGTTCGGCGCCGAGCCGCACCCGAATTACGACCGCATCATGCTCTCGCCCCTGCTCGCGGGGGAAAAGACCTTCGAGCAGATCGTCATCAATTCGCACGAATGGTACATAAACAATAACATCGAGCTGGTCGCGGGGGAACATGTGGACTGGATCGACCGCGAGACGAAGACCGTGCGCGGCGCGAACGGCACCGTGCGGCCTTATGACGTGCTGCTGCTCGCCACCGGCTCCAACCCGTTCACGCTGCCGCTACCGGGCGTCAACCGGCCGGGCGTGATGACCTTCCGCTCCGTCGCGGACGTGGAGGATATGATCGCCGTCGCCGCCCCTGGCAAGAAGGCCGTCGTCATCGGCGGCGGCCTGCTGGGGCTGGAGGCCGCGCACGGGCTGAACCTGCGCGGCATGGATGTGAGCGTCGTGCACCTGATGCCGACGCTGATGGAACGCCAGCTCGACGCCTCCGCCGCGCATTTGCTGGAGCGCGCCCTCACCCAGCGCGGCATGACGATCTATACCAGCGCCAACACGGACCACTTCGATGGCGACGGCGAGGATGGCGCGGTTACCGCCGTGGTGCTGAAGGACGGCACGCGCATCGAGGCAGACCTCGTCGTCATGGCCGTTGGCATCCGCCCGAATTCCGGCCTCGCCCGCGCCGTGGGTCTGGCCTGCGAACGCGGCGTGGTGGTGGACGACCATATGTGCACCTCCGACCCGGCGATTTATGCCATCGGCGAATGCATCGAACACAACAAGCAATGCTACGGCCTGGTTGCGCCGATCTGGGACATGGCGAAGGTCGCCGCCGATCATATCTGCGGCGTGGCAAGCAGCGCGTTCACGCCCGTCGCCTCCGGCACGCGGCTGAAGGTCTCGGGGATAGAGATGTTCTCCGCCGGCGAATTCCTCGGCGACAAGACGACCGAGGACGTGGTGCTGCGCGACGCCGCGCGCGGCATCTATAAACGCCTCGTGCTGCGGGACAACAAGCTCGCGGGCGTGGTCTGCTTCGGCGACGCGCGCGACGCGGGATGGTATTTCCAGCTTCTCAAGGATGCCCAAGATCTCGCGGATCTCCGCGAGACGATGATCTTCGGTCCGGTCGCCGCTTCGGACCCGAGCGAAGCGTTGGCCGCGACGCCGGAGAGTGCCGAAATCTGCGGCTGCAACGGCGTGAAGAAAGGCGCGATCCTCGATGCCATCGCCGCGCACGGCCTGTGCAGCATCGACGACGTGCGCGCGCGGACCAAGGCCTCCGCCTCCTGCGGCTCCTGCACCGGCCTCGTGGAAGGGCTGCTGAAACTCTCTCTGGGCGCCGGCTACGCGCCCGCCGCCGTGAAGCCTATGTGCAAATGCACGAGCCATGGGCATGACGAGGTCCGCCGCCGCATCGTGAGCGCGGAGCTGAAGACCATTCCGGCCGTGATGCAGGCGCTCGAATGGCAGACACCGGACGGCTGCGCCTCCTGCCGACCGGCGCTGAATTTCTACCTCCTCTGCGCCTGGCCCGGGGAATATCAGGACGACGCGCAGTCGCGCTTCGTGAACGAACGCATGCACGGGAACATCCAGAAAGACGGCACGTACTCGGTCGTGCCCCGCATGTGGGGCGGCATGACCGACGCGGCGCAGTTGCGCGCCATTGCCGACGTGGTGGACAAATACAACATCCCTGCGGTCAAGCTCACCGGTGGCCAGCGCGTGGACATGCTCGGCGTGAAAAAGGAAGATTTGCCCGCCGTATGGAAAGACCTCAACGAGGCCGGGTTCGTCTCCGGCCACGCCTACGGCAAGGCGTTGCGCACGGTAAAAACATGCGTCGGTTCGGAATGGTGCCGCTTCGGCGTGCAGGATTCCACTGCCATGGGCATCGCGCTCGAAAAAGCCACCTGGGGCTCCTGGCATCCGCACAAGGTCAAGCTCGCCGTTTCCGGCTGCCCGCGCAACTGCGCCGAATCCACGATCAAGGATTTCGGCGTGGTGGCGACCGAGGCCGGGTGGGACCTGCATGTCGGCGGCAATGGCGGGATCAAAGTGCGCGCCACCGAACTTCTGTGCAAGGTCACGACGGAAGAGGAGGTCATGGAATATGCCTGCGCCTTCCTACAGCTTTACCGCGAGGAGGCGCGCTACCTCGAGCGCACCGCGCACTGGATCGAGCGCGTGGGGCTGAAATACGTGCAAGAGAAGATGGTGGACAACGCGGAGCTGCGCCGCAGCCTCTACGCCAAATTCCTGCATGCGCAAAGCTACGCGCAAAAAGACCCATGGGCAGAACAAACGGAAGACAAACAGGCGCAGAAATTCGGCGCGATGGCGGAGCTGGCATGATGGACGGGCTGCAGAAGGATGTTTTTTTCGCGGATATCGGCGCGCTGGAGGACATCCCCCGCCTCGGGGCGCGCTGCGTGAAGACCCCGGCGGGCGACATCGCCATCTTCCGCACGGCGCGCGATTCCGTCTTTGCGCTGCGCGATA
Source organism: Acidocella sp. (assembly GCF_035535915.1). Lineage (GTDB taxonomy): Bacteria > Pseudomonadota > Alphaproteobacteria > Acetobacterales > Acetobacteraceae > Acidocella. The sequence continues at coordinate 28,804 of NZ_DATLPB010000081.1, read as the reverse complement.
AATGCCCGCACAAGAACGGACCGCTCAGCCAGGGCATCGTGCACGGCGAGTCCGTCACCTGCCCGCTGCATGGCTGGGTGATCTCGCTGCGCACCGGCGCAGCAGAAGGGCCGGATGTCGGATGCACCCCGCACTTCGCGGTGAAAATCGAGAACGGGCGGGTGCTGCTCGCCGTGTCCGCGCCGCTATGAACTCCACCTGCCCTTATTGCGGGGTGGGCTGCGGCGTGACCGTGAACGGCGGCGCCATCGCGGGCGACGCCGCGCATCCCGCGAATTTCGGCAAACTCTGCGTCAAGGGCTCGGCCCTGGCGCAGACGCTGGACGATTCCGCGCGCCTGACCACGCCCATCATCGGCGGTGCCTCGGCCAGTTGGGACGACGCGCTGAACCTGGTCGCACAGCGCTTCTCCGAAGCGATTGCACAATACGGGCCGGAATCGGTCGCCATCTACGGGTCCGGCCAGTTCCTGACCGAAGATTATTACGTGGCCAACAAGCTGATGAAGGGCTTCATCGGCGCCGCCAACATCGACACCAATTCCCGCCTGTGCATGGCTTCCACCGTCGCGGGCCACACCCGCGCCTTCGGCGAAGACGTCGTGCCCGGCTGCTACGAGGACATCGACGAAGCGGATCTCCTTGTCTTTGTCGGCGCCAACGCCGCCTGGTGCCACCCGGTATTGTTCGAACGCGCTCAGGCCGCCCGCATTGCGCGGGGGGCCAAAATCGTCGTCATCGACCCGCGTCATACCGCCACCGCGGCGCTCGCCGATCTGCACCTGCCCATCAGGCCGGAGGGCGATGTCGCGCTGTTCCAGCGCCTTCTCGCGGCCCTGTGTGAGCGCGGCAAGCTAGACAACGGCTTTATCGCGGCGCACACCTCCGGCTTTGCGGAAACGCTGGCGGCTGCGCATGACGATGCCGAAACCGGCCTCGACCCGGCCGCGCTCCAAACCTTCCTCAACTGGTTCTGCGACACCGAACGCACCGTCACGCTCTTCTCCCAAGGCGTGAACCAGTCGGCTTGCGGCTCTGACAAGGTGAACGCCATCACCAACGTGCACCTTGCCACCGGGCGCATCGGCCGCCCAGGCATGGGGCCGTTCTCCCTCACCGGCCAGCCGAACGCCATGGGCGGACGCGAGGTCGGCGGCCTCGCCAACCAGCTTGCCGCGCATCTGCGCTTCGAGACCGAATCCGACCGCGCCCTGCTGCGCGATTTCTGGAACGCCCCGCGCCTTGCCGAAAAGCCCGGCCTGAAAGCAGTGGACATGTTCGACGCCGTGCTGAACGGCCGGATAAAAGCCATCTGGATCGCCGCGACCAACCCCGCGGAGAGCCTGCCGCGCGCGTCGCGCGTGCGCGCGGCGCTGGAAGCCTGCCCCTTCGTCGCCGTCTCCGATTGCTGGCCCACGGCCACCACCCATCTCGCCAACGTCGTGCTGCCCGCCGCGGGCTGGGGCGAGAAAGACGGCACGGTCACCAACTCCGAGCGCCGCATCTCCCGCCAGCGCCCGTTCCGCGCCGCCCCCGGCATGGCCAGGCCCGATTGGTGGATCTTCACCGAAGTCGCGCACCGCATGGGCTTCCAGGAAGCCTTCTCCTATGCCAGCCCCGCCGATATTTTCCGCGAACACGCGGCACTTTCCGGTTTCCGCAATCAGGGAGCACGGCTGTTCAACATCGCCCCGCTGGCCGCGATGACTGACGAGGAATATGACGCGCTCCTCCCCGTCCAATGGCCGCTGAACCGCAAGCGCCTGTTCGCGGAAGGCGGTTTCCCCACGCCGGATGGAAAAGCGCGCTTCGTCCCCGTGACCGCTCCCGCGCCGGCGAAACGCGATGCCTCCTTCCCGTTCACGATGAACACCGGACGCCTGCGCGACCAATGGCATATGATGACGCGCACGGGCTTCGTGCCGTCTTTGATGACCAGCGCCGACGAAGCGAATTTCGAGATTTCCCCTGCCGACGCCGCGCAGCTCGGCGTGGTGGAAGGCGACCTCCTGCGCGTCACCACGCGCCATGGCCGCAGCGTGCTCCCGGCCGCGATCACGAAAGCCCAGCGTCCGGGCGAGATCTTCGCCGCCATGCACTGGACCAGCGCGCATAGCGGCGCCGGCAACGTCAATCAGCTCACCGGCCCGCTCTGCGACAAGCTCTCCGGGCAGCCCGCATTGAAGCACGAGCGTGCCGCCGTGGAAGGCCTGCAAGCGGCCTGGCATGGAATTCTGCAAAGCCGCGCGGGCACGATGCCGCATGGCCAGTTCCACGCCGCGCGCGTGCCGGTAGCCGGCGGCATGCACCGTCTCAGACTCTCGGGCTGGAAACCCCTGCCCCGTGACGCCGCCCTTTCCGACTGGGCCGCCCGGCTGTGCGGCGCTGACGCCGACGACGAACGCGTGGAGTTTTACGATTCCGCACGAAAAATCTACAGACTCGGGATTTTCCGCCATTTCAGGCTCGTGGCCTGCCTGTTCATCGCCCCCGCCAGACCGGCCCTGCCCGACGGCGCGGCCCTCTCTGCCCTGTTCGCCGCACCGGTGCAGCAGGCCAACCGCGCGGCGATCCTGCGTGGCAAGATCGGCGATTCGGGCCCGCGGGACCGCGTCGTCTGCGTTTGCCACAACGTTACGGAACGCGCGATCACAGGCGCCATCAAGGCGCAACGTCTCGCCTCGGTCGCTGCGATCGGCGCGGCCTGCAAGGCGGGCACAAATTGCGGCTCCTGCAAGGGCGAACTCGCGCAGCTGCTGACACAACTCACCTCGGAGCTTGTTTCATGACCAGCGCAAAAGTCTTTCTCGTCGGCGCCGGGCCGGGCGATCCTGAACTGCTCACGCTGAAAGCTTTCCGGCTGCTGCAGGACGCTGACGTGATCCTGCACGACAGCCTCATCGATCCCCGCATCCTCGGCCTCGCGCGCGCGGGTGCGCGGCAGATCGATGTCGGCAAACGTTGCGGCCGGCACAGCATGAGCCAAAACGAAATCTGCCGATTGCTGGTCGCGGAGGCGCTGCAAGGCCACAGGGTCGTGCGGCTGAAAGGCGGCGACCCGATGATTTTCGGCCGCGCCACGGAGGAGATGGAAGCGCTCGCCGCCCACGGCATCGCCTATGAGATCGTCGCCGGCGTCACCACAGCCACGGCCGCCGCCGCCTCCCTGCGCCTGTCCCTCACCCAACGCCGCGTCTCCCGCTCGCTGCACATTCTTACCGGCCACGGCGCGGACGGGAATCTGCCGCCGCACGACTGGGCGGCACTCGTCAATTCCGGCGGCACGCTGGCCGTGTATATGGGCGCCGAAACATTGTCCTGCCTCGCCGCGCATTTCATCGAGGCGGGCATGAACCCGTCTACCCCTGCGATCGCGATCGAGAATGTCAGCCGTCCGGACGAGCGGCGCATTCGCGGCACGATCGCCTCTCTCCCGTTCAAGCTGGAACAGGCTGCATCGAGCAGACCAACGCTCATCCTTGTCGGTGAAGCCTTGCGGGAGGAGATCGTACAGCTACCGTGTGAGGGAGCGAGCGAAGCGGATCGACCGAGCTCCCTCTTCCCCAATCAAACTGAACGGGTCAGCTCAGTACCGATACTGAGCTGACCCGTTAATTTTACTGCCTGCTCAGACCCACCAATGGTAGCCAAGCGCCAGATTGAGCACGACTCCATAGGTCAGGTAAATGAGCCAGAGACCGGTGAGGAACTGCCACAGGCCAACCAGCCTCGTGCCCAGCGTCCAATGGCAGAGGCGCGCCGGAATTTCGGTGATATAGACCAGCGTCAGCCCAAAAAACAGGATCGCAACCGGGGTGTCCCCGGCGCCGGCGAAGACGATCATGCCGAGGATCGAGAGCATGGTGAAGACGATCGCCATCCAGCCCTCGGGAACCGGGCTGCTGCCGATGAACCGACGGTGCGACACCGCGAACCAATGCACGCCATACGCGGTGAAGGCCACCGCCGCCATGTAGAGCGGCGCGGCATTGTTGAAAACGCCAAACCAGGTCAGGCCAATGATGAGATAGACGCCGGTGATGAACTGCATGAAGCCGGCCATCCAGGCGCCCCACATGGCAACCGTTTTTTCAACCGCCTCACTTCCCCCCTGCGGGTATTGGAACAACGCCTGGCCGCCCATCACCACATACCCGGTCGCAAGGCCGATGAAACCGATGGCGACAGGCCAAAACTTTGAAGAGTCAAAAACGACATTCAGAACTTCGTTATGCATGCTTTAGTTTACCCACAATATAAAACCAGGCGCGATATATATCGTAACACGATATAGTCAAGCATGGCTGATCTGGCCTGATAAGGGGCGCGCGTAAACGGAGCGCAGCCGGCTCAGCTCTTCGCGATGCGGGACGGACAAGGGCAATGCCGCTTCATCGTACGGCAACTATATTGGGTATGAGGGATACGGAATGAACCGACCGCTTTCCTCATCTAAATTGTTTGCAGGTCATCATGCACCAGGACCAGCGCGTGAACGATCAAGACATAAAGAAGGAAAATCAGAATTCCACAAACCGTCGCTGCAGCCGTTATAATGGCTGCCGTCATGAAGCTTTGTCCGGATGCCGGTTGGTCATGCGTCGCAATTCTTCAGTTGGCGGCCGAGGGGAGCGCCTCCAGCCACCAGCCAGCTCTTCAGTTTCGTTTCCATTCAGGTGTCAGCTTCGATCACCGAGACGGAGCGCTCCTTACGGCGTCGTGAAAAATGCGCTGCTCGGAGCGTTTCGGCCTCAAACTCCCGCCAGCGAAGCTTAATCAAATCGCCCCGGGAAACGATGCCCATCAGCTTTCCGGTGTGCGGGTCGACGACCGGCAACCGGGGCGCCTGCCGCGTCATCATCCGCACGGCGATCGCCGAAATCGTCTCGTCAGGCGAGGCCGTGGGCACCGTGGTGCTTGCCAGAACATCCGCAAGCGGACACGTACGCGGCGTTTTCGCGCCGATCCAGCCCAATATGTCGGAACGAGAGATCAAGCCGGCGAGCCGTCCTTCCCCGTCCACCACCGGATAGGCGCGGTGCCCATGTGTCGGGTTGAGGAAGAAATCAATCGCCTCGCCAATGGTGATCGAAGCGGGCAATGTCTCGACTTGCTTGGCCATAATCTCCTGCACCCGTGCAAGCGATGCCAAATCGATGCTGTATTCGCGGGTGACATGATGGCCGCGCCGGGCCAGTTTCTCGGTTAGAATGGAGCGCTTCATGACCAGCACGGTCACAGCATAGCTCGCCATGCAGGCAGAGATGACCGGCAGCAGGACCGCCTGGTTCCCGGTCAGTTCGACCGCGAAAATGGCGGCGGTGAGCGGCGCACGCATGGTCCCGCCCATCATCGCGGCCATGCCGAGCAAGGCCCAGAAGCCCGGAGCGGCGGCTGGCAGCCACGGCGCCAGGAACGCTCCGAGGCTACCGCCGATGATCAGCAACGGGGCGAGGACGCCGCCAGAGGTCCCCGACCCCAGAGCGACCGACCAGATGACGGCTTTCACGACCAGGAGCCGAAGCACCGCCACCCCGGCCAACCCACCGGCGAGCATGTGCGCGATGTTTGGATAACCGACCCCCAAAGCGCTCGGGTCGATCAACCCGCCGACACCGACGACAATCCCGCCGAGCGCCGGCCACCACATCCAGTGCAGCTTCTGACGTGCAAACCAATCTTCGGCGCCGTAGACCATGACGGTCAGCAATGCCGACCCGAAGCCGGCAACCAGCCCCAGCGTCACCCAGCCGAGCCCATGCAACGGATCGATGATCACGGCACCGTTGAAGGGGAACAAGGGCGCGGGCGCGAGGATATAGCGCCGTTCGATCGCCGAGGTCACGCAGGCCACGGCCACGGGGAGGAAGCTCCGCGGCTTGAGCTCGAACAGCAGCAATTCGACGGCGAGCAACATCGCCGCGACCGGGGTGCCGAACACCGCCGTCATGCCGGCGCAGGCCCCCGCGACCAGCATCGTCTTGCGCTCCATATCCGTCAGCTCGAACAACTGCCCGAACAGCGAGCCAATGGCACCGCCGGTCATGATGATCGGCCCCTCGGCGCCGAACGGCCCGCCTGTGCCGATCGAAATCGCCGACGAAATCGGCTTCAAAATCGCGACCTTCAGCCCCATGCGCGAGCCGCCAAGAATGATGGCTTCCAACGCCTCGGGAATGCCGTGGCCCCGGATCTTCTCGCTGCCATATCTGGCCATCAGGCCGATGATCACAGCGCCAAGCACCGGAACCGCAATGGTCCATAGCGGCAGGTGCGCGGTCGTGGGCCCGTTGATCGTGAAATGTCCCAGATAAGCGAGAGACGTCACCAGGGCAATGAGATGCAGAAGCACCCAGCCGGCGCCGACGCCGCCAGTTCCGGCTACGATGCCCATCGCCGTGATGGCCAGTATCCGAGGCTCCGCCGTGAAATCTCCGAGCTTTTTCAGCGGCCCGGAACCGCCACCAGAACCCACCATCTGCACCGCCAAATTCAACGCAAGGCGGATATATATCGCATTGCGATATAGTCAACAGGTTAGTCCAGTTTGGCGAGAAGCTCGCTCAAAAGCGGGCGCAGTCGTCTCAGCTCGTCACGATGGGTCACGGACAGCGATAAAAGCGCGGCTTCACCGGCTGGGGTAAGTTGGAGCTTCATCACGCGCCGGTCCGTCATGCCCGGTTGGCGCCCCACCAGGCCCAGTGCCGCGAGCCGGTCGGCCAGCTCGCTCGCGCTATGCGGTTTGACCATGAGAAACTCCGCCAGCTCGCCGACGGACAGCGCGGACTTTTCGGCGGCGCGAATGGCCAGCAGAGCCTGGTGCTGCTGTGGCGTGAGTCCCGCGGAACGCGCGGCGTCCTCGCTGAAATAACCAAAGCGCCGCAGCGCATAGCGGATTGCCGCCAGGGTCTGGTAATCATGATCGGTAAGCTGGCCTGACGGCGTTCGGGGGGTGCTCATACGCGCCATCATGCCGGCCCGCCGCAGCGATGGCCAGCATTTTGCCGTTGCATCACGCCATGATGTGGTTTGCTTGAAATTTTGATCTTAAGCACAAACGCAAAAACCGCCCGGGATGCGTGTGCTCTAACGGCTAGAACCGGTGCTAATCTCTAGCAATTATCCACCGGGCGCTGAATCTTGGATATCCGCGTAGGGGCGCACGGGTAGCTCCGCCGTGACAAGGGAGATGTCGCTTTCGTGCGACGCGAGCATCACGGCGAGATCAGCGTGGATGGTCTCGTCGCGGATAGTCGGAAGCAGCATCTTGAGCTTGCGCGCCACCCAGCCCTGGCCGCGATTGAGAAAGGCGAGCCGCTCCGGGATGTCTGCGATTGTCATTGCCTGTTCGTGCAACGCTCCGGTCTTCCGCGACGGCACACCTTCCAACCTATGGACCGCACGGGTGAGCACACCGCACCAACGTACCTTGTCGCGATGAATCGCCATGACCAGAGATTTCAAAGCCTCCGGTGCTTCCGACGCCGTCCGCAGCATGACGCGCGCGCCGGCCCGCTCTGCTTCCAGTAATTCGTTCAAGGCGGGCAGAAGCGTATCGCAGCCTGCAAAACCCATGTAGCGATCGTCCATTTCATGGGCGCAGCAAGCTGGCGAGGCCAGTTCGATGGGCGCACCTTGCGAGGGCACACCGGCATCGAGCAAGGACATTGCTTCCGCTGCGATCGTGCACACCCGCTCGGTTGCGCTGGCAATGCCGCTCACCCGCGCGACGCCTTTGCCGGCATATAGCGCCATCGCTTCAAAATCTCCGGTCATCGACCGCAGTGGCGAATCTGTGCTGAACAGATAAATCGGGCGCCCCGCCTCATCGCCGATGATCGTGCGGGGGGTGGAGAATGGATCTCCCCGCTTGCCGCGCGTGACGCTGTTCGCCAGCACGCGAACCTTTGCACCACGCGGCCAATTGATATGGAAGGCATCGGTCAGAATCGTATCTTCGCCATCAGCATCGACCAAGCGTTGCTTGTGATAGTCATGGGCAAAGGCCTCTCGCGTAGCAATCAGCGCCGTGCCGAAAACACCGCCCTGGGCACCAAGCGACAACATCGTGGCCAGATCGGCGCCGTTCGTGAGTCCGCCGGCTGCTAACACGGGCACTTCTGTCTGCTCGACTATTCCAGGCAGAAGGTCATTCAACGGGAGATCACCGCGAACATGACCACCGGCTTCGATGCCCTGGGCAATCAGGATCTGTGCGCCGGCGTCTTCCATCGCCCGCGCCTCGGCGAGTGAGCCCGTCTGGCAGGCCACGACGATTCCGGCGTCACGCAGCCGGCGAACCAGAGAAAGCGGTACATCCCAGAACAGACTCACAACCGGAACACCAACTTCGATGCACGTCAGAACCTGCGCATCAAGCAGCACGCGCTCCGTCGCCGCTGGAATGAGATTGACGCCGAAGCGCTCGATCCCACGCGACCGCAGCGCTGCCACTTCTGCGCGGATCAAGTCCGTTGGCTCGCGCACCATGCCGAGAAAGCCGAACCCTCCGGCCTTCGTCACCGCCACAACCAGTTCCGAGCGTGCGACGCCACCCATGCCAGCCTGCACAATAGGATAGGTGCAGCCAAGCAGATCGCAAACGGGTCTATGCAGGATGGTCGCCATGACCGTTCTCCAGATGATCGCGCAGATAGGCTTCCAATACGCGGGCGTGATTGTGAGCAGTATCGTGAGCGGCGTAGAGCAATGTTACCGGCCCGCGCCTCAGCAGGTCGACGAGCCGCAGAACCGCTGCGCCATTGCGCTCGAGTTCGGCGCGATATCTGCGGCCAAACTCGATCCATCGCGCCGGATCGTGCCCGAACCAGGTGCGCAATTCCACGCTCGGGGCGATTTCCTTGAGCCATAAGCTCAACTCCGCCTTCTCTTTGCGCAGACCACGCGGCCAGAGCCGGTCGACCAGCACGCGAGCGCCGTCGCTTTGCTCGGGGGTGTCGTAAACCCGCTTGATATGGAGATCAGCGCCGTGCCGTGCGGCTCTCATGCGGTTCCTGCCATTCTGGCCGACCGGGGTTGCCTTGATGACTGCCCCGTTAAGGCCAGTATTTGCCGCAATTGGTCAGGCCGACCGTTTTTCATGATGTCCGACAGACTGTGCCGCTCCAAGGTTTTGAAAAAACTCTCGACGGCATCCTTGAAGATACACACCATACCGCAAGCGGGCGCCAGAGCGCATTCGCCGCACCCCACGAGATCAATCTTGCCTTCCGTATGGCGAACCAGGTGGCCGATATTGATCTGGCTTGCGTCTCGCGCGAGCCGAAGGCCGCCACCGCGGCCTCGAAGGCTCTGTACATAGCCGGCCCCGGCCAGGTCACTCGCTACTTTCATCAAGTGGTTTTGCGAGATGCCATGGGCTCCGGCGATCTCGCCAATCGAGCAAAGCCGATCCTCGTGCGCCGCCAGATACAGCATTACCCGGATCGCAAAGTCAGTGTATCGCGTCAGCCGCACCGGTCACTCCATATATGCATACCACTTGCATGTTTTCTCTTCGCGGTTTAATAATGCTTCCAGGATACATCTTTTCTGGTCGAATGTCATGCAAATGATCGAAGGTCTCGACGAAGCCCTGCTAAGCCATCTTGTCAGCCAGTTTTATGCCGAGGTACGCGCTGATGCCTTGCTTGGCCCGCTGTTCAACCGGGCGATCGTTGATTGGCCCGCCCATCTTGAGCGCCTATCGGCTTTCTGGTCCTCGGTGATGCTCACGACAGGCCGGTACAAAGGCCAGCCCTTGCCCGCTCATCTGCGCCATCAGGCGGAGATCACTCCAGAAATGTTTGCGCGCTGGCTGGCCTTGTGGGAAGGCAACGCGCTGCAGTGCTTGCCGCCGGACGCCGCAGCGGCGGTCATCGCCAAAGCTCACCGCATCGCCGACAGCTTGCAGATGGGACTCTTCCCTCTCATTCCGCCGTCGGTTCCCCCTCGCGCGCCTGGTCCGCTCGGCGCCCGCTGATTCGGGCAATACCCACCGCGCACCTGCCTATTTCCATTTTCAATGACCGAAACAGAGCTGCAAAGGCGGCACCGGCCGCACATGCGCCCTCATCACAGCGAACAGGAGACCATTTCATGCTCACAGCCGACGAGACCGCCATTATCAAGGCCACGGTTCCCATACTGGAAGCCGACGGCGAAGCCCTGACCATGCATTTCTATAAGATCATGCTGGACGAGTATCCGCAGGTGCGACCGCTGTTCAATCTGGCGCATCAGGCTAGCGGCACCCAGCCCCGCGCGTTGGCCAACGGTGTGCTTATGTATGCCAAGAATATCGACCAGTTGCAGAAACTTGGATCGTTGGCGGCGCAAATCGTGAACAAGCATGTGTCGCTGCAGGTGTTACCGGAGCATTACCCTGTCGTCGGAGCCTGCCTGCTGCGGGCGATTCGTGAGGTTCTAGGACCTGATACGGCCACGGATGCGGTGATCGACGCCTGGGCGGCGGCTTATCAGCAACTCGCGGATGTGCTGATCGGCGCGGAGAAGAATGTGTATGACAAGCTCGCCGCGGCACCCGGCGGCTGGCGCGGCGTTCGCCCCTTCAGCCTGACGCAAAAGGTAAAAGAGAGTGCTGAGATCTCCTCTTTCCACCTGGAGCCTGTGGATGGCCAGCCGGTCGTTGATTTCGTGCCCGGCCAGTATCTCGGCCTGCGGCTGGAAGTGGGCGGCCAGGAGGTGCGGCGCAATTATTCGCTGTCAGCTGCCGCCAACGGGCGCAGCTACCGGATCAGCGTAAAGCGTGAAAGGGGCGGGCTCGCGTCGAATTTCCTGCATGACCACATCGACGCAGGTAGTGTGCTTGATGTGTTCCCGCCATCGGGCGAGTTCACTTTGCGCGACAGCACAAGCCCCCTGGTGCTGATCAGCGGCGGTGTGGGCATCACGCCCACCCTCGCTATGGCGGAAGTGGCTTTGGCCGAGAGCAAGCGGGATGTGATTTTTTTGCATTACACCCGCAATCGCGAGGTGCATGCCTTTGGGGAAACACTGGCGGGCTGGGCCGCACGCTACCCCCAGTTCCGCCGCTTTATCGTGTACGAGTACGGCGATGCGGCAGACGGCGGCCACGCGCACGCTTTCGGCCGGCCCGCCCTCAGCCATTTGCAACACTCGTTGCCCGCAAATCTCGATTGTGATGTCTATTTTCTCGGGCCTAAACCGTTCATGGGATTCATCAAGCGCAGCCTGGCCGCGCTCGGCCTGCCAGGTCACCGAACCTATTATGAGTTCTTCGGCCCGGCGGAAGCTCTCGACTGAGCGTTATCGCTGTCTTCGGCACGGCGCGGTCAACGCCGCCAGCTATGGCATTCCAACCGCGCCGCGAAGACTACCGGACCCTTGCCGCGTTTCGGGCCACGCTACGGCGTGGTCTGGCTCTGGAAGCAACGTGATACGTACATCAGATCGTCGGACTGCACACTTAGGCGCGTCGGGTACGAGGACGATCTTTCCTGGCCCGCAGGTCCTTGCCTTCAGTGCGTCTTGGGCGATTGCTGCGTCCGCCAAGGCGAACGAGGCCGCAACCGTCACCCGGAGTGAACCGGCTTCGACCAGATCAACAAGCCGGGCGTGCCTCCGGTAAACTTCTGTCCCTCATGATAAACCTCCGGCCCAAGAAAAATACTTATCTCAGTGTCTATAAAACAGGCAGCAACCCAGGTGACGATTTGCTAAACGCTCAAATGCTGGGGCTTTTGCCGCTTTTTATTTCGGTTGCGTCCAGGGGGGCGGCTTGGCTTGGCCTGGAGGGCGTTACCCATTAAAGTGGTCGTATGATAATGCCTGGTAGCGCCGTCCCGACATCCACCGAAGCTGAGCTTGCGCAGTTGATCGTCGAGACGCTTAATCTCGACCAGACGGCCGGCGAGATCGACCCCGAGATGCCGCTCTACGGCGAGGGGCTCGGGCTCGATTCAATCGACATGCTGGAAATCTCACTTGTCATCTCGCAACGCTTCGGCGTGAAATTGCGTGCCGATGATGAGGACAATGCCAAAATCTTCAGGTCCCTGCGCAGCCTGAATGCATATATCCAGGCGCATCGCGAGCCATAAATGCGGGCCGCCACCGCCCGCTCACCCCTTCTGGCGATTCTGGCCATCACCGTCATTCCAGTGCTGTCGCATCTGACGATCGCGGCAACCAGCGCGATACGCCTGAGCTTTCATCCAAGCCTGGGCGGGCTGTTCAAGCTCGGCGTCGTCACTGTCTCAGCACTTACGCATTGGGGCATCTATGCCAGCCTGTTGGCCGGTTTCGCGCTGACACTGCGGCCGGGCCGCGAGCCTCTGATCACCGGCATGGCGCGCCGGCTACACGGCGGCCTCGATGCGGAGCTGGCCGCTTATACGCGTAAGGTCACCATCGCCTGGTCGCTCTTCTTCGCAAGCCAGCTCACTCTCTCGGTTGCTTTGTTTTGTTTCGCACCGCTCATCATATGGTCATTTTTCGTCAATATCCTCGACATCCCGCTGGTCGCGGCCATGTTCGCCATTGAATACGCCGTCCGGCTGCGCTGCCTGCGCAATCCCCCGCGGCATTCGCTGGCGACCATCATCAGCATGGTCGCCGAAGCTGCCCCCAAGGCCCGTAAGCCGGTTCCGGAAGCATGACGGCATGACGGTGTCGGCAGTCTCGCAGAAGGATGGTCACGGCCCAGCGGCGTTGCAGGCCCTGCGGCACGTGTCGCAGGCGGAATTCTGGCGCGATGCGGCAGCATTGGCGGGCCGCCTGCCGGCACACGGCCATGTCGTCAATCTCTGCACGGATCGTTATCGTTTCATGACGGGCCTGGCGGCTGCCTTAAGCCGCCGCCAGGTCAGCCTGCTGCCAGCCGCCAATGTGCCAGCAGCCCTGAGCGCGCTGGCCGAGGATTATCCCGATTGCTACGCGCTGACCGACGGTGCACGGCCTGCTCTGCCCTACATGGACTATCCGAATGATCTGGCCGGGGCATTTCCGGCGGCCGATCCCTTCGCAGTGGCCGCGGACCAGCCGGCGGTTATATTGTTTACCTCCGGCTCCACGGGGCGGCCGAAACCGACGCTCAAAACCTGGTCCACGCTGCGGCAGAGCGCGCGCGCGGCCGGGGCGCGGCTGGGCATTGCCGGGCTGCTTGGGGGTACCGTCATCGGTACGGTGCCGCATCACCACAGTTACGGGCTGGAATCTGTCATCCTGCTCGGACTGCTGCATGGTTTAGCCATTGATACCAGCTGGCCGCTTTACCCCGCCGATATCCGTGCCGCCCTGGCCAGAGCCCCCGGGCCGCGCTTGCTGGTGACCACACCGGTGCATCTGCGCGCATTGCTGGCCGAGCCTGAAGACATGCCGCAGGCCGATCTCATTCTCTCGGCCACGGCACCGCTACCGGTCGAGCTTGCCATCGCAGCCGAGACATGTTTCGGCGCCCCGCTCATCGAGATTTACGGCTGCACCGAGGCCGGCCAATTGGCCACCAGGCGAACAGCACGCGAGGCGAACTGGCATTGTCTTGACGGGGTCGAACTGCACCAGGATGCGCTCGGCACCTGGGCCAGCGGCCCTGCCGTGCCCGGCCCCACTTTGCTGAATGACATGATCGAGTTAACCGGCCCCGCCAGCTTCATGCTTGGTGCGCGCACGGCCGACCTCATCGATGTCGCCGGTAAACGAAGCTCGCTGGCGTATCTCAATCACCAGCTCCTCGATATTGCCGGAGTACAGGATGGCGTGTTCGTGATGGGCGAGGCGCAGGGCGGCAATGTGGCGCGGCTGGCGGCCCTGGTGGTGGCCCCCGGATTGACGCCTCAAACCATTATGGCGGCACTGCGCGAGCGCATCGACGCCGCCTTTCTCCCCCGCCCGCTGGTGCTGGTGGACGAATTGCCGCGCAATGGGCTCGGCAAATTACCACGTGCTGACTTGCTGCAGCTCATCGGCCAAGCGCCATGAGCGAGTGGCAAACGCGGAACATCCTTATCCCCGACGATCATCCAACCGCCGCCGGACATTTTCCGGGCCGGCCAATCGTGCCGGGGGCACTGCTGCTTGATACCGTGGTGGCCTCCATCGCCGATGCTCAGGGCGGCATCATGATCCGAAACGCCAAGTTTTTGCGCCCGCTTCGCCACGGCACGGCCCTGCAACTGCGCTGGCAGGAGACTGGCAGCGCCCTGTTCCGCTTCGAATGCCTGGGCCCGGACGGGGTGGTTCTCGCGGGTATGCTGGCCACCGGCGTAAAACCATGACCGGCACCTCGCGTGCCCAGGCCTGGACCAGCAGCCCCGAGCGTGGTTCGCAATCGGCCATCCGGCTAGGGGTCTGGACAGCGCGCCGCCTGGGCCGGCCATTGGCGCGGTTGCTGCTCTATCCGGTCTGCCTGTATTTTCTCGCCTCCTCCCCATCGGCGGTGCGTGCCTCCAGCGCCTATCTGCGCCGGGCGCTCGGCCGCGCCCCGCACCTGACCGATCGCTTCGTCCACTTCCTCACCTTCGCCCGCTGCTTGCTTGACCGCGTGTTCCTGCTGGGCGAGCAAAGCGATGCGTTCGAAATCACCGTGCATGGCGAGGAGATTCTACGCGCCATCGAAAGCCAGGGCGGCGGTTGTATCCTGCTCGGCGCGCATTTCGGCAGTTTCGAGGTGGCTCGCGCCATCGGCCGCCGCCGGCGGCGCGATTTGCCGATCAGCCTGCTGATGTACGAGGAAAATGCGCAGAAAATCCGCGCCGCCTTGGCGGCGATCAACCCCAATCTAGCGACCGAGGTGATCGGCCTCGGCCGGCTGGACTCCCTGATCACGGTGGCCGAGCGGCTGCAGCGCGGGCATTTTATCGGCGTGCTGGCGGACCGCAATGTCGATGGCCGAGACTTAGTCCGCTATCCCTTCCTGGGCACGCAGGCCGCCTTTCCGCAAGGGCCGTTCCGTGTCGCCATGCTGTTGCAGCGCCCGGTGGTGATGATGACCGGCATTTATCGTGGCGGACGGCGCTATGAGGTGCATTTTGAACTGTTGACCGAAGCTTCCGAGGCGCGGCCATGCGATGCCGCAGCCTGGCTCGATAACATCATGACCCGCTATGTCGCACGATTGGAAAATTCTTGCCGCGACGCGCCGTTCAACTGGTTTAATTTCTATGATTTTTGGGCCTAAAGCGCGGCTGATCGTCGTGCTCTGTCTGTTCACCAACGCCGCTCTGGCCGAGTCGCAGCCGGTCTGGGGATTGCTGCCGTTAATGCAATCCCTTGCGCAGGTGCGCACGGCCTCGGCCCGTTTTACAGAACGCCAGACCGCGCCGGTCCTCAGCGCCCCGCTCATCAGCACGGGCACACTCACTTATGCGGCGCCAGACTATCTGCGTAAAACGACGCTCACCCCCGTGCCGGAAATATTTACCCTCGACCATGGCAAAGTCACCCTTACCGGCAGCCCTTCCGGGGGTACCCATGTCTTTGCCCTGGACCAGGACCCGCGCATCGCCGGCCTCGTCGAAGGCATCCGTGCAACTCTAGCCGGCGATTTGCCGGCCCTCGACCGTTTTTACACGGTGAGCCTGACCGGCAGTGCCGCGGGCTGGCAGTTGCATCTGCTGCCGAAAGATCCGTCCCTGGCGCGTTTCCTGCGCTCGATCACCATCAGCGGCAGCCAGGACCGCATCGCGACCATCGACACGGAAAGCAGCGACGGCAGCAATTCCATGATGCGCATCCAACCCGGCAGCGTGAACGATGCGCCCTAAAATCCTGGCGCTGGGGCTCTGGCTGCTGGTCCTCGCCGCCTGCGGCGTCATCGCCGGACGCACCAGCTACCGCACCGATATGGGAGATTTTCTGCCCCATTCGGCCTCCCTGGCGCAGGAAGTGCTGGCCGGGCAGGTAAATGGCGGGGCGGCCTCGCATATCGTGCTACTCGCCATCAGCGGCGCACCAACGCCGGTTCTGGCGTCGCTGAGCCAAAGCCTCGCCGCGCGATTGCGCCAGGAGCCGGTCTTTCTCGACGTGATAAACGGCGATGAGCAATCTTTTGCCGGCGCACAGAACTACGTCTGGCACAACCGCTATCTGCTCAGCCCCGATATTGCCCCGGCCAGTTTCTCGGTTTCCGGGCTGCATGGCGCGCTGACCAATGATCTGGCGCTGCTCGGCTCGGAGCTTGGTTTGGCGATGGGCCAAAGCCTGGCCAACGACCCGACCGGCGAGATGCTGAGGCTGCTTGACCGCTTCGACAATGGCACGGGGCCAGCAAAGCAGGACGGCGTCTGGACGGCTCCCGATGGCAGGGCCGCCCTATTGCTGCTGCACACGGCAGCCCCCGGCTTTGACCTCGATGCACAGCAACAGGCGCTGGCCTCGGTCAGCGACAACTTCGCGCGGGCCCGCTCTACCACCCCGGGGGCCGGATCAGCCTATCTACAAATGAGCGGACCGGGCGTGTTTGCCACGCACATCCGCGACGCCACCAAGCAGGATGTCACGCGCCTCTCGCTGCTGGCTGTGCTGGGAGCAGCAGGGTTGCTGGCGTTCGCTTATCGCTCACCACGCGTTGTGCTGCTCGGGCTTCTGCCCATTGCCAGCGGGGCGCTGGCCGCCATCGCCGCTGTATCGCTGGCTTTTGGCTTCGTGCATGGCATCACGCTCGGTTTCGGGGTGACGTTGATCGGCGAATCGCTCGATTACGCCATTTATCTTTTCACCCAGACCGGCCGTGGTGAGCAGGCCAGCGACACGCTGCGCCGCATCTGGCCGACTCTCCGCCTGGGAGCACTCACCTCAATCGCCGGGTTCAGCGCCATGTTGTTCTCGAGTTTTACCGGCTTTGCGCAATTGGGGCTGTTTTCCATCATCGGGCTGATCGGGGCGGCGGCCACCACGCGCTTCTTGTTGCCGCATTTCGTGCCGAGCGGGTTTTTCGCAGGTGGCGCCGAGCCCATCGCCTGGCCGCTCCATCGCCTCATCCGCCACAAGCGCGTGGCGCGCGGAGCCTTGGTGGCGGCCCTGCTCGCCTCCCTCCTGGCGCTGTCCACGCATCGCGGCGGCATGTGGGACAACAATCTGCTGGATCTCAGCCCGATCCCGGCCGCAGCGCAACAGCTCGACCGAAATCTACGCCATGCGCTCGGCGTGCCCGATGAACGCTATTTTATCGTGTTCAAAGCGGCGAACGCGCAAGAGGCGCTGCAGGAGAGCGAGGCACTGACCCCGACGCTGAATCGGCTCGTCGCAGCACACCGGTTAGGCGGCTTCACGCTGCCGAGCGCGATCTTGCCCAGTGAAAAGACCCAGCGCCAACACCAAGTCGCATTACCCGATGCGACCACGCTGCAGGAAAACTTCGTCCAGGCCGCCGCCGGCCTGCCCTTCAACGTGCAGGCTTTTGCATCATTTTTCGCGGATGTGGCAGCGCAGAAGGCGGCACCTTTGCTCATCCCCGCCAATCTCCCCCCGGCTTTGGCGCTGCAATTCGACTCCCTGCTCGTTCGCCACGGCGCGGACTGGGTGGTGATGGCGCCGCTGCGCGATGTGATCGATCCATCCGGTGTGGCGCACGCGCTCGTCGCCGCCGGGCCACCGGACTTGGCCTTCGTCGATCTCAACCAGGAATCGGACCGCCTGCTGCGTAATTTCCAGAGCCAAGCCGTGGTGCTGGCCGTTGCCGGAAGCTTGGCTATTTTGCTGGTGCTGTCAGCCGGGTTGCGCGCGCCCTTTCGCGTCTTGGCTGTCGCGGCACCTCTGGCCGCTGCCGTGACCATGACATCTGCCGTGTTGACTTTAGGGGGCGCGAAACTTTCCATCTTCATGGTCGCCGGCTTCCTGCTCATCGTCGCCATCGGCTCAAACTACTGCCTGTTTTTCGAGCGGAGTGCCCCCGGTACGCCGGGCTGGCCGCGTGCCATGGCGTCCATCATGCTGGCCAATCTCTGCACCGTGGGGGCTTATGGGTTACTGTCTTTCTCGCGCATTCCGGTGCTGCACGATATCGGCCTGACGGTCGCCATCGGCACCTTTCTCAGCCTGCTCTGCGGCGCTGTGCTCAGCACGCCGGCTGTGAAAGAAATACGATGAGTGCGCCCGCGGACATGATGAACTGCCTGCACTACCAGGCCCCGGTTAAGCAGGCGGATTTGCTGCTGATCATGCTGCCGGGGGCGGGGATCAAGGCAGGGGAATTCGCCGAACAAGGCATGGTCGCTGCGGTGCATGCGCTCGGGCTGGCGGTTGATATTGTCGTGGCGCATCCGGATTTGATGCTCTACCTCGAAGACGGCGTGACCGAGGCGCTGCAGCGCGCCGTGGTGGAACCCGCATTGGCACGGGGATGTACACGGATATGGTTGCTCGGCATCTCGCTCGGCGGCATGGCGGCGCTGCTTTATGCCAGCGCGCATGCCGCTCAGGTGGAAGGGGTGGTCCTTCTCGCTCCCTTTTTGGGCACCAGAGGTACCACCGCCGAGCTGGCGCGGGCCGGTGGGTTGATGGCTTGGTCCGCGGCGTATTCTGCTGCCACGATGCCGGAACAACGTATGTTGACCTGGCTGCAGATGCATCTGACCCGGCAGGACCGGACGCCGGAGCTTTATCTCGGCTACGGCCAGCACGACCGCTTCGCCGCCGCGCATAAAATGCTGGCGGAATGTTTGCCGCAAAAGCAAGTCGCAGTGACGGCCGGCGAACATGATTGGCCAAGTTGGACGGCGCTGTGGCATGAATTGCTCGGCCGGACCACCTTCTCCACCCGAGCCGATGGTGCTCGACGCTGCGGCGAAGTGTGAATATGGTAACAAGCGTGGAAAGCATGGGTATGGGAGCCACGGGCATCGGTCATGTCGCGCTTGGCCCCTCTGGCATCACGAGCACGGCCGGTGCGGCACAGCCTTTTGGCGGCACCGCCTATGAAGATTTTTTCCCCTATTATGCTGAACTCTGCGCGCTTTCCGAGCTGCGCAAGAAGCCCGGTTTCGGGGTGCCGTTGCGCAGCGGCATTGGCGGACATTCACTGCTTTATCTCAATGGCGTGCGCCTCGACCGCGCGGCTGGTTACCCAACGCTCCGTCTCTGCGCGCCAGGTGAGGCGCCACAGGATCACGGCGTCGGCATCAGCGTGAATTCGCATTACCGCAACGCCAACTGGGTCGCTATCGAAGGCCGCGATTTTCTGTGGCGCGGGGCTCTGGCATCCGGCGAGCGGCTGACGCGCGAAGCCTATGAGCGCACGCAGGCTCAGGCAAAAGCGATGGGCGTTCTCGATGGCGTCAAATTTCACGAAGAACTGTTTCGTGCCAAGCCGGCCGGCATGACGGACCGCGACTATATGTACGAAATCTCGGTGGCGACTGATTACGCCGCACAGTTCGGTCGCGATACGTTTCGCGCACGCGTACCGCTTGATCGGGCACGTATGGGCGCCATCGTCGAGTTCCTCAACGGCCTCAACGCGCCCTACCGGGACGAGCAGCGCATCTATCGCTGGCGAGTCCTCAACAACAACTGCGCGCATGTGGCACATAACGCGCTGGCAGCGGCAGGGCTGTGGGATCCCTGGCCAACCGGCCAGTTCTTTGCCATCGCCGCCTTCAAGTTTCCTGTGCCAAAAAATGAGTTCGTTGATTTGGTGCTGCGGACGAGTGATTTGCCAATCGAGGACGCACAAGCCTTGTACGAGGATGCGCACGCAAGGCGCGCATTGCTGTCAACGGGCACGCTGCCCACGGTGCCCGGCGCGCTCGCCAGCGTTGGAGCCGCGATTGGGGATAACGACATTTACGATGTGGCGCGCCTGCGCCTGATTTTTTACGACAACCCGTTCTGGGGACCGTATCGGCACCGTCTCAAGCGGATTTTCACGACGCCGCGCTATATCGATCTGCATGCCAATTTGCGCCATTTCGCCGACCGCTACGCAATGGTGGAAACACGGCGCGGCGCGGCGCGGCTGACCGGCGAGCGTGCTCTATTCCAGGATTGTTATGAAAAGCATATTGCGCAGGAGGCGGCAAAGCTCGGCCGCCAACTCGCAATGCTAGAGGGTGCAGGCGACACCATGGCCACGCCATGAGCAGACTGGCGCTCAGCGATTTTGCCTTGGTGACATGCCTGGGCGCCGGCCGCGCCGAAACCCTCGCAGCGCTGCGCACGGGGCGCAGCGGCCTTGCCCCCTGCCATTTCGATACGCTGCCGCTGGATGCCTATACAGGCGAGATTCAGGGGCTTGAGGCGCTGCCACTCCAAGGCGAATGGGCCGGATTCGATTGCCGCAACAACCGGCTCGCGGCCCTGGCACTGGCACAAGACGGTTTCATGGATACGGTGGCAGCGGCGCGGGCGCGTTATGGCGCAACGCGCGTCGGCGTCTTCGTAGGCACCAGCACCTCCGGCATATTGCAGACGGAAGCCGCTTATCGTCACCGCGGTGCGGACGGCCCTCTGCCGCCCAGCTTCGATTATGCGCGCACCCACAATACCTACGCGCTCGGGCATTTCGTGCGCGACTATCTCGGCCTCAAGGGGCCGGCCTTCGCCGTGTCCACGGCCTGTGCCGCAACCTCGAAAGCGTTTGCCAGTGCGGCAAGAATGATGGCTGCCGGGCTATGCGATGCGGCCATCGTCGGGGGCGCCGACACGCTCTGCGCCACCACTTTATTCGGCTTCCATGCGCTGGGCGTCATCGCGGAGGGGCCATGCCGGCCCTTCGATATTGCGCGCAACGGCATTTCGATCGGCGAGGCAGCAGGCTTTGTCCTGCTTGAACGGCCTGGGGCGCAGCACGATTCCAGCACAGTGCTGCTGCTTGGCACCGGTGAGAGCTCCGATGCCTACCATATGTCATCGCCGCACCCTGACGGCGCTGGTGCCCGGCGGGCGATGGCCCAGGCACTGGCTGCGGCGGACCTCACCCCGGCGGATATCGACTATATCAACCTGCATGGCACCGCGACGTTGGCGGGCGATGCCGCGGAAGACCAAGCCATCTCCCGCCTGTTCGGCAACACGGTGCCATGCAGCTCGAGCAAGGGGTTTACGGGACACACGCTGGGCGCCTCTGGCATTGTCGGGGCGGCACTTTGCGCACTCGCAATCCAACATGAGTTTTTGCCCGGCAGTCCGCATACGAAACAAATCGATCCCAGCTTTGGCAGCAATTATATGCTGGATGGCCAACCAACGCGCATCAGCCGGGCAATCAGCAACTCTTTTGGCTTTGGCGGTGTGAATTGCAGCCTGGTGCTGGGACGGGCATCGTGACCCGCTTCTATATCGAAGGTGTGGGCCTGTGCGGCCCGGGGCTTGATGGCTGGGAGGCAAGCGTGCCTGTGCTGACGGGCCAGGTAGATTATACACCGGAGCCCACCAACGTGCCCGCATGCGCGCGATTGCCGGCCAATGAACGCCGCCGGGCGCCAAAAACCGCAAAACTCGCCCTTGCCGTCAGCACCGAGGCTTGCGCCGGCGCCGGGCGCGACCCAGCCGAGCTTCCAGCCATCTTCACCTCTTCGGGTGGCGATGGTGAGACGATCAATGACATATTGAACATACTGGCCTCGTCACAACGTGAGCTCTCGCCAACCAAGTTCCATAATTCGGTACATAACGCGCCGGCGGGTTATTGGAGCATCGCCACCGGCGCGAGAGCGGCCTCGACCAGCCTGTGCGCCCATGATGACAGTTTTGCTGCCGGATTACTGGAGGCCGTGACGCAGATGGCCACAACGGGTCAGGCTGTGGCGCTGATCGCCTATGACGTTCCCTATCCCGCCCCGCTTTACGCGGCACGGCCGGTCGGCGCGGTTTTCGGCGTGGCGCTGGTGCTCTCCCCCGCACCATCGGCGCCGTCCTTCGCGCGGCTTGAGCTGGCGCTACAGCCGGGCGGGGACACGCCCTCTTCGGCAGCCCCCACGCTGGAGGCGTTGCGGCAAACGACACCGGCGGCACGCAGCCTGCCGCTGCTGACGGCACTGGCGGGCGGCACGGCGACGGGGGTGACGCTGGATTATCTATCCGACATGGTTCTTAAGCTGAATATCACCCCGCGCCCGCCGGCGGGTTGGCCGGAGCCTCTGGCATGACACGCCTCGGCCGCGACGAGATTTTGGCACTGATCCCGCATGGCGGCGCCATGTGCCTGCTCGACGAGGTGCTGGAGTGGGACGCGGCTTCCGTGCGCTGCCTGTCCCATCGCTACCGCGCTTCGGACAATCCGCTTCGCCGCGCCGACGGCACGCTCGGAGCGGCCTGCGGCATCGAGATTGCCGCCCAGGCCATGGCCGTGCATGGCCGGCTGATGGCATCAGCCGAAGGTCTGCCGGTGCCCGGCTATTTGGTCAGCCTGCGCGATGTGCGCCTGGCCAAATCGCGCCTGGATGAGGCCGCAGGCTCACTGACCATCAGCGCCACACGGCTAATGGGCGATGCGCGCGGGGCGACCTATGTTTTTTCCGTCACAAATCAGGAGATAGAGATGCTGAGCGGCCGCGCCACCGTTTTATTCGGTACCGCAGCATGAGCCGCGCGCTGGTTACGGGCGGCAGCGGCACGATCGGCGGTGCCATCGCCTGCACCCTGGCCGCGATGGGGCATCATGTCTACGTCCATGCGCATGGCCAGCTCGCCCGGGCCGAGGAGGTCACAGCCGCTATCGTCGCCGCGGGCGGCGCCGCCGAGGTAGTTCGATTCGACATCACCAATGCCGCGCAAACAGAGCAGGCTCTGGCACAGATGTTGGCAATGGGGCCGATCCAGATCCTGGTGAATAACGCCGGCATTCATGACGATGCTGTGATGCCGGGAATGCGCCAAGCACAATGGACCAGCGTGATCGATGTTTCCCTCAACGGTTTTTTCAACGTCACACAACCGCTGCTGCTGCCTATGATCCGCACGCGCTGGGGGCGGATCATCAACATCTCCTCGGTGGCGGCGGTGATGGGCAATCGCGGCCAGGCCAATTATGCGGCGGCGAAAGCCGGGCTGCATGGGGCGGCGCGCTCGCTGGCGCTGGAGCTTGCAAGCCGAGGGATCACGGTGAACACCGTCGCCCCGGGGATCATCGCCTCACCGGCCACCGAAACGGTTTTCCCGAAGGAGGTCATCAAGGAACTGGTGCCAATGCAGCGCGCCGGCCAGCCAGAGGAGGTTGCCGATCTGGTCGCTTTTCTGGCCTCCGAACGTGCCAGCTATATTTCCGGCCAGCTCATCTCCATCAACGGCGCAATGGCTTAAACAAGGCTGCCGCGACCAGCCGCGTATGCATGGTGGCGAGCCGCAAATTATCGCGGCCATAGCGGAAATGCGAAACACCGCCCTCCGCTGTCGAAAAATAGCGCACCGCGACGGGACGGTTGATGACCGGCGCGCCGCGCCAAGCGAGCCGCACAACCGCCTCGGTATCGAAATCATAGCGCCGCATATGCCGGCTGGTTGCCATAACTGCGAGCAGGCTGCCCAGCGGATAGATACGGAATCCGAACAGCGCATCGCCGATATTTTGCCCCGTCTCCCACCGAGCAAGGACGTTGGAGATGCGCCGGCCGACGACACGGATGCGTGGCGCACTGGCATCGAATATCGGCAAGCCGAGAATCATCGCCGCCGGGTTGTCGTGTGAAATCGCCATGAAGTCAGCGATCTCAGCAGCCGGGTGCTGGCCATCTGCATCCATCACCAAGACATGCGTAAAGCCTTCTGTGGCGGCTGCGCGCAGGCCGTCGAGCACGGCCGCTCCCTTTCCGCCATTGCGCTCGCGGTGGATGATGTGCAGCCCGGGACTATGCGGCAAGGACGCCGCGCTGTCATCGGTACTGCCATCGATGATCACCCAGACCGGCGACCAATAACGGAGCGCCTCCGCAACGGTTTCGCCCAGTCTGACGCCAGTATTGTAGCTGGGGATGAGAACGAGGTGGGTCGCCGACGCCACGGATTTAGGAGCTGGCCTTTCGCGGCTTGCTGACACCGGCGCTGCGCGGTTCGCCATTCACACGGAACCGCACGTTGGACAATTTCGTGGCGTAATAGATTGCCCTGAACATATACAAACGCAGGCGGATCGACCAGCCATCAAAAATGCCGCCGGCGAGCAGGGATAGGACCGCCTCCTCCATGCGGAACCAGTTACGCGGCGACATGAACAGGTTGCGCATGGCCGGCTCACGGATGCGATAGATGAACCAGGTGAAGGAGTTTAAAGCCTGGCGTGTCATCACATCATAGCGCTTCAGCACGCCGGCCGCGCGATGCGGTTTGCTCAGACAGGCATCCACCGCATCGGCGGCCCAAAATCCTGTCTTCATTGCCAGATACACGCCGGTCGAGAACACGGGGTCGATGAAGGCGCAAGCATCGCCGGCCATCAGAAAATTGCGCCCGCTCGTGGTTTTGCTGGCATAAGCGTAATTGCCGGTCGCGGTCACATTGCCAACGAGCGTGGCATCCTTCAGCCGGTCGGCAATCTCGGGGCTTGAGGCGATCAGCCCCATGAAGAAATTCGTCAGGTCCGTACCACGATTCTTGAAGAATGCAGCCGGGCAGACGGCGCCGATGCTGGTGGTACCGTCGGCGAGCGGAATGAACCAGAACCAGCCATGCTCGAACCAGACGATGGTGATGTTGCCTTCCGCCCGCCCTTCCAAACGCCGCGCACCAGAAAAATGGCCGAAAATGGCAGCACTGTCATTGCGCGGATTGCGTTCCTTGGCTCCCATTTGCGAGGCCAGCACCGTGTCGCGGCCCGAGGCATCGACGATGAAGGCCGCACGCCATTGCCTTGTCACCCCGTCCTTATCTCGGGCGCTAACAAGCGGATGCCCGTTTTCCGGAAAATCGACCGCGGTGACACGGCATTCCTCGATGATTTCAGCGCCCTTAGCACCCGCATTCCGCAACAGAATATGGTCGAACACAGAGCGGCGCACCTGGAATGCATAGGGGAAGCGATTGTCCCAGGCTTTGGCGAATTCGTATCGCACGCTCTTGCCATGAAAGGGCGAGACGAATTCGATGCCGTGTTTGTGCTGCGCTGTCGTTTCAATCTGGCCACGCACGCCGAGCCTATCGAGCAGCGGCAGGTTATGCGGCAGCAGCGATTCGCCGATGTGGAAGCGCGGATGCTTGTCCTTCTCGATCAGCACCACCCGGCGGCCACGCTCGGCCAGAAGGGCCGCGACGCTGGATCCGGCCGGGCCACCGCCAATGACCAGGACATCGCAATCCGGTGAAGCTCCAGCCTGCTGCATGTCTGGCACGCGGAAACTCCCTTATCTTGCAACCCCGCAGGGCATAAATTGACCCGGATGCCATATCCGTCGATGAATGGTCAAATTATAAATAAGCCACAGGTCTGCAGTCATGTCCAACGTTGAAGGTAGCCCCGACGCCGCGCGGTCCCAGGCACTCGTGGACGGGTATTATACCGATCCGGAACGACGCCCCTCCTTCGTCCGGGACATGTTCAACCGCTCGGCGCAGCATTACGACTTGGTCAACCAGCTCTTCTCGCTCGGCTCTGGCGCCTGGTACCGCCGCTTTTGCCTGCGCCAGGCCGGAGTGGGGCCCGGCATGTTAGTGGTCGATGTCGCCACGGGGACCGGCCTGTTGGCACGCGAGGCGCTCGCCCTCGCCGGCGACCGCTCTACCGTCATCGGCGCCGATGTCAGCGAGGCGATGCTGGCGATCGCGCAACGCAATCTCGGCATCCCGGTCATCCAAGCCACCGCCGAGGCGTTGCCACTCGTCCCCGGCATTGCCGATTTCGTGACAATGGGCTACGCCTTGCGCCATATGGCCGACCTTAACACGGCGTTAGGCGAGGCTCTGCGCATCCTGCGCCCGGGCGGCGCCATCGTGCTGCTGGAAATGAGCGCCCCACGCAACAAGTTTGCACGGATGTTAGCGACCCTCTTCATCGGCCTTGTGCTGCCTGGCCTCTCACTTCTGATAACGCGCGATGCCCGCGCCCGTACGCTGATGCAATATCATTGGCAGACGATCTTGAACTACATGCCGCCGGACGTCGTCATGCACGTCATGCGAGATAACGGCTTCGATAGTGTGACCTGTAAAAGCTATCTCGATCTGTTTCACCACTATATCGGCCGGAAGCCTCTGTAATGACCATAGCAGTGACGGCGCAGCAGCAGACCGAGACGCTTCTGCTCTCTATCCTCATCCAACTCATCGTCATGATCGGTGCCGCCCGCCTCATGAACCTGCTATTCCGGCGCTGCGGCCAGCCAGGGGTGATTGGCGAAATCGTCGCCGGCCTGCTGCTTGGCCCCTCGTTGTTCGGGCATTTATGTCCTGGAATCTCCACCGCCATTTTCGGCATAAAACCAGCGCCTTCCATCGTCATCCTGGCGCAAATCGGGCTCATCCTGCTGATGTTTCAGATCGGCATGAGTTTTGAATTCAGTCAGCTGCGCGAGGCCCGCGCACGTCGGGCATTGGCTCCCATTGCTGCCGTTTCAGTTCTGGTGCCCCTGACGCTTGGCATTTGGCTTGGGCATCTGTCGGCACCGGTATTTGCCGGGTCAATCGCCGTGCCCGTCTATGCATTATTCTGCGGTGTGGCGATGGCGATCACCGCAGTCCCCGTATTGGGGCGCATTCTCGCCGACTATGGCCTGATCCGGCATGAGCTCGGCGTGCTCGCCATTTCTGCTGCCGCCCTCAACGATGTTGCCGGCTGGCTGCTGCTGGCGGCAGTATCGGCCATCGCCACGGCGACATTCACGCCCGGCCGAACCGAACTGCAACTGGCCGGCGTGGCCGGCTTTTCCCTGATTTGCTTCTTCCTACTGCGCCCCGCCGCCAAGCGCTTGCTGAAAACATTTCCTCTTAGCCATGGAGAGGTGCCGCCGACCTTGATGGCCATCATCCTCATTGCCGTGTTTTTGCTTGGCATATGCACGTTTAAGCTTGGCATTTTTAGTATTTTTGGCGGTTTCGTCGGCGGCTTGCTGGTGCATCACGACAAGGCATTCACCACCGCCTGGCGGCGGCAGGTGGGCAGCTTCGTGGTCGTCTTCTTCCTGCCGATTTTCTTCACCTATACCGGCCTGCACACAAATCTTCTGGGCCTGACCTCCGGCACAGACTGGCTCTGGCTGCTGATTTTTGTCACCGTATCAGTCGCCAGCAAAATCGTTCCCGTCATGCTTGTCAGCCGGCTAGCTGGCTACAGCACGTCCGCAGCCCTGCTGCTCGGTGTGCTGATGAATACACGGGCGCTGATGGAGCTGATCGTCCTCAATATTGGTCTGGAAACGGGATTTCTGCCACAAAAAATCTTCACCATGCTCGTTATCATGGCGGTGGTGACGACCGTGATAACCGGTCCCTTGTTGAGAGCGCTAATGCCGCAACTGGGTATTGTCATGGCGCGTCAAATCGAAGCTTGAGGCCAGCTAAGTGCTGGTGGCAGCGTGTTGGAAGGCTTCAATCTCGATGAGCAAATCTGGCCGGCAAATATCTGCGTGCAGATAAAGGCGCTGGCTCCCTACACCAAACGCAGCCGTGAGCGCCGTTTCGACGGCCTCGTGATACAGCGGATCGCGAAGATAGACTTTCAAAGCCCAATCCTCCGGCTGGACCAGCGAGATGTTTCGCCCCGAATTGGCTATAAGAACTCTAAGATTCTCAATCGTCTCGGCGACCTGGCCATCCAGATCTCCATGATGGCGTGTTTCATGCCCAACGATGCTCGCTGTACCGGAAATGAACAGGGTCTCGGCACCATCCTGGACGTGCAATCCTGCGCGTGAAAAACTTGGGCTTTGCGGGCCATAGACCGGTGGATAGGCGTAAGCACTCACTTGACGGGGGTTTTCAATGGCCCTTGTCGGCATGCGCGCCGCCAGAAAATAGATCATCGAAGCGCCGTGATGTGCCCCGACGCAACTGGCGGCCGGTGGCATAGGCTGGCGCAGCCGCGCCAGGAAGGCGCCATGGCGGCCGATATTGAAACGTTTGTAGCGCTCCAGGCCCTCTTCATCCTCGGTGATCGCCGTCAAATAATTCCAAAATCGGATTGGTTCATTAAAACCGGTTTTTTCAAGAAAATTAAAAATCTCGTGATATGCCTTGCCGACAACGTCTTCCAGCGCGGCGCCCCTCCCCTCCTCCAGTTGGACACCGCCAAAGACCAACTCGCCGCTGCAGGCGCCGAAAATCTGGCCGATCTGACATGGCCGGGTCGGGGATGTGGCAGTCCAGATTTCAAATGCCGGGCCGCCATTTACGGGCAGCAGCGGTGCGGCCACAAAAGGGTGGGTTGGCGGCAAAGCACCAGGGCGCCCCATGCCATATCCGACGACACCGAGAATGTGATCCGCGCTCCCCAGCAACTCGTGAGTCGTAGAGTGATCGGCATAGCGAAGCTTGAGAGAAGCTTGTGCTCTTTGCATGGGCGCCCCGCTCAGAGAAAATAAAGAAGATTGCACAACAACTCCTTCAACGAGCGGCCTCGCCTCGTCAACAGGCTGATAATGCCGGCATACAGGAGCGCCTGCGCGACCTGGTCGACCGTGTCGACATTGGCCCCGGTGCGGATCGCGATCATCCGGAAATCATTTTAACGGGCGCTTTGGCCGCGATGCTCAAACTGACAATGCCGGAAAGCACAGCGTTCGCCGTGTCCGGTCATGATCTGTTCTTGAGTTCGGTAAAAGTGGTTGCGGGGGCACGATTTGAACGTGCGGCCTTCAGGTTATGAGCCTGACGAGCTACCGGGCTGCTCCACCCCGCGTTGTGTGGTTTGTTGTTTTGATAGGTTGGAGGACCTGGCGGCGACCTACTCTCCCGTGCCTTAA
>NZ_DATLPB010000080.1:0-69017 GCF_035535915.1 Acidocella sp. | reverse complement strand
TGCCGACGCTGCCGGAAATGAGCGAGAAAGATCTCATCCTTCTCACCGTCTCGCTCATCGACCTGTCCCTGACAGCCAATCTGGTCGTGCTCGTAACCCTCTCGGGCTATGAGAATTTTGTGAGTCGCGTCAGCTTCAAGGACAACGACTCGCGGCCGGAATGGCTGGCGCGGATCAATTTCAGCGGGTTGAAGCTAAGACTGATCGCGACGATCACCGTCATCGCCGCGGTGCATCTGCTGGGGAGTTTCCTGGAGGTCGGCAGCGAGGCGAACCGCGATCTGTTCTGGCAGGTTGTGGTGACGCTCGTCTTCGCGGTGCTCGGGCTGATGCTGGCTCTAACCGACAGGCTGAGCGACCGGGAACTGGATCAAACGCCGCCCGAAATGCATTGACTTGCGAATGCGGCGCATGCTGTCGTCAGGGTGACATCCAGCCTTCGCCGCAAGGTGAGCCCCATGTCCATGACCCCGGGAATCGATTTCAGGGAATTTGCCGGCGCCGTCGGCACGATCAAGGATTATGACGACGGCGACTTGGTGTTTCGCGAAGGCGACCGGCCGGCCTTCATGTATGTCGTGCTGAGCGGCGCGGTCGATCTCGCCGCCCGGAGCAAACCGTTGGAACGGATCGGCGCCGGCAGGGCGCTCGGTATTCTGTCGCTGCTCGACGACCAGCCACGCACGGTCACGGCGCGCGCGAACGGCGCGACACAGCTGGCGGTGATCGACCGCAAGAAATTCCGTTTCATGATCGAAGAGATGCCAAATTTCTGCTGGTATGTGATGAGCGAACTCGCGCATCGCCTGCGCACCACAAATACCGCCCTTTTTGGCGGGCCGCCTTAGAACGCCGAGCGCTTATGCGGAAATAACGAATTCCGTGTGAGCGAGTGGAAAATGTGGCACCGACAATCCGATGCAGAGCCGATCCGTTCTCGATTCACAACGATAACCCCTGCCTGGCGTCCCATCGCAACGACTCCAAGCTTATTTTTTTACACGGCGATTCACGCGACGATCTGAAATCTTCTGAATCCGCCTCAATATCTGCAATTCTATTCGCCGGCCTGACCCAGCGGCGCTTCACCCGAAGATCGCACGTCCGGATGGGCTGTCAGGCGCACACATTCGATCGGCGCCCCCGGTTTCACCCGAAAAATCCATCCATCTTCAATATAGACGGCCGTGTCGCGATCCGACCGGCGCAGACCCCGATCCCCCTTGCGGGGGTTTGGACGGGTGTTGCGGTTCAGAGTGTCATCTGACGGCATGAGCGCCTCCTTCCAAGAAGGCGTTTATACGGACTCGAGTTGCATCCGCGCAACAGGCAAAAGAAAGATGAGGGCGATTTTATGTTCACATGATGGCCGAAAAATGGCCGGTCTGGGCTTGAAAAACATCAACCAAGCCCTTGAGGGTTGCGGTGAATTCCAGGCGCGGAACCTGCCGCTTGCCGGCTGGCCTGTTCCTAGTGTCGCGAGGTCCGCCGGCGCGTCAAACGCCGTCATGGCCACAGGCTGCGCCCGCCAGACCGGCATGCGCCGCGGCGCCGAAACGTCTGACGATCAATCCCCTTCCGTGGCGCGCAATAACCACTTTGGCGGCCCCCCTCGTGACGAAGGTCCGCGCCATTTCCTCGGCCTCTTCAAGGCTCGGGAAGAGCACGCCGAAGACCTTGCCATCGACCCTTAGCAGGTAGTCCGCACGGGCGGAAAACACAGAACGACTCATTTGTTGCGCCGCTTCCCTGGGGAAATCACCATCGTTCGCTCCGACCCGATTTACGAAAGGCGACAAAGGGCGCCGGAGCGTTTCATTATAAAGACTGTTGGCGATATTTAAACGCTATCTCGCGGCGAACGTTACGTTTATTTTAGGGTCAAAACAAGATTTTATTTGTGAGTGCGGCGTCATCGGCACCCACTCTCAACGGTGCCCGCCAATATCCGGTGAATGACGACGAGGGTCATTCCCAGGCTTACAAAAACATTCTTGGCGAATTGGTGAGCCCGGTGGGGGTCGAACCCACGGCCGTTCGATTAAAAGTCGAATGCTCTACCACTGAGCTACAGGCTCGCCAGCAAGGTGCGGCGCACCTTGCGTGACCGCGGGTGAACCAGATTTTGCCACCCGCCGTCAATAGAGGAGAGCGGTTTTTATGCCCCGAGGGTCATTTTGATGATCGAGTCGGGATCGGTGACCGAGCCGCTCTGGCCGGCGCCGGGCTTGATCTTTTCCACCGCTTCCATGCCCGCGGTCACCTGGCCGACCAGCGTGTAATTGCCGTCCAGGAAGGTGGCGGGGGCCAGGCAGATGAAAAACTGGCTGTTGGCGGAGTTCGGGTCCGAGGTGCGGGCCATGCCGACCGCGCCGGTGAGGAAGCTGGCGTCGGTGGTGAATTCGGCCGGCAGGTTCGGCAAATCCGAGCCGTGCATGCCGGTATTGGTGCGGTCGCCGGTCTGGGCCACGAAACCGGGAATGACGCGGAAAAACTTGCAGCCGTCATAAAAACCCTGGGCGGTGAGGACGCGGATGCGTTCGGCGGCCTGCGGGGCCAGGTCAGGGCGCAGCACGATGGTGACGGTGCCGTCCTTCAGCTCCATCAGAACGGTGTTTGAGGTCGGGGCGGCATCAGCTTGTTCGGTCATCATCACTCCAGTCACGAAAGGGGTTGCGGCGGCGGCTGAACAAAAAGCGCGGCGTTTCAGCATGTCAGCTCCTCAATTTGGCGAGCGTCCTGGCACCGGTCAGCTTCGGCACGAAGGACGAAATGTCGCCGCCCAGGGCGGCGATGTCTTTCACAAAGCGCGACGAGATGAACTGGTGGCGCTCGCTCGCCATCAGGAACACCGTCTCGATCTCCGGATCAAGCCGGTAGTTCATCCCCGCCATCTGAAATTCGTAGTCGAAATCCGAGACCGCGCGTAAGCCGCGCACGATCATGCCCGCCCCGACCTCGCGGGCAAAGGCGATCAACAACGACGAGAACGGCCGCACCTCGATCTTGGCGCCGATCTGGTCGGCGATGATGTCGGTCTCCGCCTTCACCAGCTCGGTCCGCTCCTCCAGCGTGAAGATCGGCCCCTTCCCCGCATTCGTCGCCACGCCCACCACCAGCCGGTCGGCCAGTCTCGCGGCGCGCGCGATAATGTCCAGATGGCCGTTGGTGATCGGGTCGAACGTGCCGGGATACAGGGCAACGCGGGCCTTAGCCATCTTCGGCTTCCTGCTCCAATACCGAGAAGACGCTGGTCACGCGCTCATCATCGTCCAGGCGGAACATGGTCACCCCCATGGCCGCGCGGCCGGTGATGCGCACCTGGTCGACCGGCACGCGGATCAGGCGGCCGCCATCGGTGACCATCATCACGTCGTCGCCCTCGCGCACCTGGAAGCTGGCGGCAACGGCGTTGCCGTTGCGCCGGGCGTTCAGGGTGATGTTGGCGATGCCCTGCCCGCCCCGGTTGGTGACGCGATATTCATAGGCCGAGGAGCGCTTGCCGAAGCCGGAATCGGTGACGGTGAGGAGGATTTCCTCCGCCGACGCAAGTTGCGCGACACGCTCGTCGGACAGCGCGATGTCGGTGACCGGTTCTTCCCCGGCTTCCGGCGCCTCGACCGCCTCGTCATCGCCATTACGGCGCTGCGCCGCGGCGTATTTGAGGTAGGCGGCACGCTCTTCGGCCGTCGCCTCGACATGCCGCAGCACCGAAAGACTCATCACCTCGTCATCCGCGCCGAGCTTGATGCCGCGCACACCGGCCGAATCGCGGCCGGAGAACACGCGCAGCGTCTCGTCGGTGATCTGAAAGCGGATGCAGCGGCCGCGCTTCGTCGCCAGGAACACATCGTCCCCCTCGCGGCAGGTGGCGACACCGATCAGCCGGTCGCCCTCGTCGAGCTTCATCGCGATCAGCCCGGCGGCGCGGACATTGCGGAAATCCGCCAGTTTGTTGCGGCGCACGCCGCCGCTCGCCGTGGCGAAGACCAGATGCAGATTCTCCCACAGGCTTTCATCCTGCGGCAGCGGCAACACGGTGGTGATTTCGTCCGTGCCCAGTTCCGGCAGCAGGTTGATCAGCGCGCGGCCTTTCGCGGTGGTCGTCGCCTCCGGCAATTTCCACACTTTCTCGCGGAACGCCTTGCCGCCGGACGAGAAGAACAGCACGAACTGGTGGGTGTGCGCGTTAAAGCTGCGCGTCACCACGTCATCGCCGCGCGTGGAGGTGGCGGAGCGGCCGCGGCCGCCACGGTTCTGCGCCCGGAACGTTTCCAAAGCCGTACGCTTGATGAATCCGTCACGGGTCAGCGTGACCACCATCTGGCCGGGCTCGATCAGGGCTTCATCGTCCTGGTCGGTTTCCAGATCCTCGATGGTGGAACGGCGCGGCGAGGCGATCTTGGCGCGTGCGGCGAGCAGTTCCTCGCGCATGACTTCCAGGCGGCGGATGCGCGAGCCGATGATGTCGAGAAGTTCCGTGATTTTCACGGCAACTTCGGTCAGCTCGGCTTGGATTTTGTCACGCTCGAGCCCGGTGAGGCGGGCCAGGCGCAACTCCAGAATGCCGCGTGCCTGGGCGTCGGTAAGGCGGATCGTGTTCGCGGCGGAAATCGTATTGCCGACATCGTCGATCAGCGCGAGCAACGGCACGACATTCTCCGCCGCCCAGTCGCGCGCCATCAGCGCCGCGCGGGCGGTGTTGGAATCCGGGCTGCTGCGGATGATGCGGATCACCTCGTCGATATTCGCCACCGCGATGGCGAGACCGATGAGCAGATGCGCGCGGTCGCGGGCCTTCGCCAGTTCGAAGCGGGCGCGGCGGAGAATGACCTCTTCGCGGAACTCCACGAAGCAGCTCAGCATCTCTTTGAGGCCCATCTGCCGCGGCCGGCCCTTGTCCAACGCCAGCATGTTGATGCCGAACGTCGTCTGCAGGTTGGTGAAGCGATAGAGCTTGTTCAACACCACTTCCGGCGTGGCATCGCGCCGCAACTCCACGACGATGCGCAACCCCTCGCGGTCGCTTTCGTCGCGCAGATCGGCGATGCCCTCGATCTCCTTGGCGCGCACCAGCTCGGCGATGCGTTCCAGCAGCGTGCTCTTATTCACCTGATAGGGAATTTCAGTGACGATGATGGCGTCACGGTCCTTGCGGATCTGCTCGATGCTCGCGCGCGCACGCACGGTAATGGAGCCGCGCCCGGTCTCGAACGCATTGCGGATGCCCGAGCGGCCGAGAATGATGCCGGCGGTCGGAAAATCCGGACCGGGCACGATCTTCATCAGCTCTTCGAGCGACATGTCGGGGTCGGCGATCAGCGCCAGCGCCGCATCCACGATCTCGCCCGGGTTGTGCGGCGGAATGTTGGTGGCCATGCCGACCGCGATGCCGTTCGAACCGTTGATCAGGAGATTCGGGAAAGACGCCGGCAGAACCTGCGGCTCCTGCTCGCTCTCGTCATAGTTCGGCTGGAAATCGACCGTGTCCTTGTCGATGTCGGCGAGCAGCAGCATGGCCGCCGGGTCGAGGCGCATTTCGGTATAACGCATCGCCGCCGGCATATCGCCGTCGATCGAACCGAAATTGCCCTGGCCGTCGATCAGCGGCAGGCGCATCGAGAAATCCTGCGCCATGCGCACGGCGGCAAGATAAATCGCGCTGTCGCCGTGCGGATGGTACGCGCCCATCACGTCACCGGTCATGCGCGCGGATTTGCGGTACGGCTTGTCCGGCGTGTTGCCGGCCTCGTTCATCGCGTACAGGATGCGCCGGTGCACCGGCTTCAGCCCGTCACGCACATCGGGCAGCGCACGGCTGACGATGACGGACATGGCGTAATCGAGATACGATTTCCGCATCTCCTGCTCGATCGAGACAGGCTCCAACCCGCGGGGCGTCAGACCGGCGCCGCCGGGCTCATCGGTGAGATCGTTCATGTCAGATCAGGGAAGCTGCGGCGCGGCCGCCGAAGGCGTGGTCCCGCACGAAACAAGACGCTGAAATCATAAAGAGTTTTGCCTTAAGTTCATGCAATTCGATAGCATAGATCACGAGTTCTTCCAAATCGCCCGACGGGCCGCGCGCCCTTGCGCCCCGGCGCCTTACGGCGCCGGAATTTGCCGGATGGCGGCGAGGCGGCCGGCCCGCAGAATCGCCCGCAAATCCGCCAGCGCCGTCTCGAAATCGGTATTTTCCACGAGGTAATCGAACTCGCCGGCATGGGAGAGTTCGTCCTCGGCGTGCGACATGCGGCGCTCGACCTGGGCGGCATCGTCGCCGCGCGCCACCAGGCGCTGGCGCAGCGCGCCAAGCGATGGCGGCTTGATGAACACGCCAACGACATCCCGCCCCAGCGTGGCGCGCAACTGGCGAAAGCCCTGCCAGTCGATGTCGAACAAAATGTCCTGCCCATCCGCCAGCGCCGCCTCGACCGCGTCGCGCGGCGTGCCGTAGGAGCGGCCAAACACCTGCGCGTATTCGAGAAATTCGTTCGCCGCGACCATGGCATCAAAAGCCGGCTGGTCGATGAAATGGTAATGCTCGCCGTCCACCTCGCCGGCACGCGGCGCCCTGGTGGTAACACTGACCGAGAGATGGAGCGACGGATCCGACGCCAGCAAGGCGTGCGACAGCGATGTTTTGCCGGCACCGGAAGGTGCTGCCAAAACCAGGCAAAGGCCGCGCCTATTCAATGTTCTGTACCTGCTCGCGCAATTGTTCGATGGTCGCCTTCAAAGACAGGCCGATGGATGTTAGCGGCAGCGACACGGATTTGCTGCACAGGGTATTCGCCTCGCGGTTGAATTCCTGCATCAGGAAATCGAGCCTGCGGCCAACGGCCGCACCTTCGGCCAGCAGCGCGCGGGCCGCCCCGATATGGGCGTGCAACCGGTCGAGTTCTTCACGCACATCCGACTTGGTGGCGAGCAGCGCGATTTCCTGGGCGATTTTTTCCTCCGGCAAGGAGGGCGTGCTGCCGAGCAGTTCCGCGAGCTGCGCCTGCAGCCGCGCTTTGTGCAAGGCCGGCTGGGTGGCCGCCTCTGCTGTGGCGGCTTCATGCAGCGCCTCGATCTCGGCGAGCAGCACGGCGGCGATGCCGGCCAGGCGCGCCCCTTCCCCGGCGCGGGCCGCCACCAGCTCGTCGAGCGCCGCGGCAAAACCGGCGCGCACGTCTTCAGCCAAGGCGGCCTGCATCTCTTCCGTATCGTCCTGCGCGGAAATGCTGCGCATCACGCCGGGCAACGCCAGCAGCAGCTCGGCCCGCGGCGGCAAGGCGCCGGGAATGCTGTCGGCAAGCCCGATCGCCAGATCCTTGATCCGCTCGAGCGCGGCGAGATCGGCCGTGACGCCGGCGACGGCCTCACGCCTGAGGGTGAGCGTGCCCGACACGTTGCCGCGCTTCAGCCGCTTGGCGGCGAGATCGCGGAGCGGCAGCTCCAGCCCATCCAGCCCGCTCGGCAGGCGCAGTTTGATGTCGAGGCCGCGGCCATTCACGCTGCGCAATTCCCAGGTCCAGGACACTGCGCTTACCTCGCCCTGGCGGCGGGCAAAGCCGGTCATGGACGCCAATATGGTTTTCTCGGTCATAGGCTGGCCTCTTAGCAGGAGGCTGCTAGGCTGCCCATATGCTTTACCGGAACATCGCCTTGACCGGCGCCTCAAGTGGGCTGGGCCGCGCGCTGGCGCTCGAACTCGCCGCCCCCGGCGTGACTCTGCATCTCTGCGGCCGCGATGAAGCCCGCCTCGGCGCCGTGGCGGCGGAGGTGCGGGCCCGGGGCGCGAGCGCGACGGAAACCCTGCTCGACGTCACGAATCGGGAGGGCATGGAATCCTGGGTGCGCGACATTCCCGGCCTCGATCTGGCGATCGCCAATGCCGGGATCTCCGCCGGGCCGGGAGACGGGGCTTTCGAGAGCGGCGAACAAATCCGGGCGGTGTTCGGGACCAATGTGGATGGCGTGTTCAACACCGTGCTGCCGGCCTTGGCACGGCGGTGCCGGCATATCGTGATCGTCGGCTCGATCGCCGGGCTGATCGCCCTGCCCAGCTCCCCCGCTTATTCCGCGGCGAAAGCGGCGCTGGATTTCTGGGTGCGGGCCACGGCGCCGCGCGCGGCACGCGAAGGGGTCACCCTGACCATCGTGCGTCCGGGCTTCATCCGCACGCCGCTCACGGCCAAAAACCCCTACGCCATGCCAGGGCTGATGGATTCCGGTCTGGCCGCGAAAATCATCGCCGTCGGCATCGCGCGCGGGCAGCGGAGCATCACCTTCCCGCTTTGGCTCGCCGCCCTCGCCTGGTTCGGCAATCTGATGCCGAAGCGGCTGTTTTCCGCGATCCCCGGCAAGCCGCCGCAAGGTTAAACAAGTCAGCAAGCGGCCGCTTTTTGGAAAAAGCGGCGCAAAAACTTTTCTGACTTTGGGCCGGGGGCAGCGAAACCCGCACGGCCCAAAACGAGCCTTCAGGTTCCATTAACGCATAATAAAACAGTTTAATCAGAACATAACGGAGGCGTGCTTGGTTTGGCGCTAGAAGGGTCCCACGTTTTCTTGAGATTTAACTCAAAGACAGCAGGATAAGAGGATGATGAGTCAGAAATCCTATAATTTCGTGCTGTGGGCTGTTCCACGCTTTCAGCGCACCTTCCCGGCGTGTGTGGTCACAACCACGCCCCACGGCAGCAGCGCGGGCGTTTTTTCCTCCGAACAGCGCGTGCACGAGGAAGAGCAGGCAACGGCCGCGACCGCCACGCCGCGGCACGTCAGCGCATGGCGCTACGCTCTTTCGTAACGAAAAAGCCAGAAAGACAAGAAAGGAAGGCTACTTTTTGTGAACAAAAAGTAGCAAAAAAACTTTGTTATGCTGGGCCGCGGGCGTTGTCAGCGACACAGCCTCAGGCCCAGCATAAATAAAAATTTTTGCGCCGCTTTTTTTAAAAAGCGGCCGCTTTCTTATGTTAGTTCGGCCGCGGGGCCAGTTCGATCCCCTGGCGCAACGCTTCCAGCAGGCTGCGCTCGTCGGCCTTGCCCGTGCCGGCGATGTCGAAGGCGGTGCCGTGGTCGACCGAGGTGCGGATGACCGGCAGGCCGACGGTGATGTTCACGCCGGCTTCGATGCCCAGCACCTTCACCGGGCCGTGGCCCTGATCGTGATACATGGCCACCACCAGGTCGAAATCGCCACGGCCGGCGCGGAAGAACAGCGTGTCGGCCGGCAGCGGGCCTTCAACATCCCAGCCCTTGGCGCGGCAGGCCTGGATTGCGGGGGTGATTTTCGCCGCTTCCTCGCCCTGGCCGAACAGGCCGTTTTCCCCGGCATGCGGGTTGATGGCACAGACGCCGATTTTCTGGCGCGGCAGGCCGGCCTTCACCAGCACCTCATGGCCGCGGGCGATGGTGCGCTCCACCAGGCCCGGCTCGATTTTGCGGATCGCATCCATCAGGCCGATATGGGTGGTGACGTGAATCACGCGCAGGCGCGGCGCGGTCAGCATCATCGAGACTTCCTCGGTGCCGGTCAGCGCCGCGAGCATTTCCGTATGGCCGGGATAGATGTGGCCGCCGGCATGCAACGCTTCCTTGTTCAGCGGCGCCGTGCAGATGGCTTCCACCTGCCCGGCCACCGCGAGTTCGGTCGCGACCTTGATGTACTGGAACGCCGCATCGCCCGCGATGGGGGAGAGCTTGCCGAACGGCAGATCGGCGGGGATCAGCTTGAGATCGACGACATCGACGATGCCGGGCGTGTAGCGCGCCGCGCCGATGCTGTCGCGCGTGAGCGGGTTCATCGTGAGTTTCACGCCGGCGATCTCCGCGGCCTTTTGCAGGCGCGCGGCGTCGCCGATCACCAGCGGGCGGCAGGTCTCGTACAGTTCGGCATGGGCGAGGCTCTTGACGATCACTTCCGGGCCGACGCCGGCGGCGTCGCCCATGGTAATCGCGATACGGGGTAGGCTCATGGCTTCACCTTCAACTTGTAAGAGAGGATTTCAAATGGTTGCGGCAATGCAGCAGCGTTTCCGCCGTGCCGAACGCACCTGCCTTGGTGATCACGCGCAAGCCGGCCGCCGGGCCGGTGCCGACCACCGATAGCGGCACACCGGGTTCGACCTCGGTGACGAGTTGCAGCGCCGTGAC
The DNA here is from genome assembly GCF_035535915.1 of Acidocella sp. Taxonomy (GTDB): domain Bacteria; phylum Pseudomonadota; class Alphaproteobacteria; order Acetobacterales; family Acetobacteraceae; genus Acidocella. The sequence goes on along the minus strand of NZ_DATLPB010000080.1, from coordinate 58,877 downwards.
CTCCAGCGTCCGCAGCAAGGCGCGCGCCGTTTCGCCGCCGGTGGCGATGATCCCCCGCGCCTGCGCCAGATACGGATGCAGAAGCGCCGCCAGAACGGCGGCAAGCTTCAGCGCCTCGCTGGTGTCCAGATGGTCGGAATCGCCGATCATCACGGCAATGTCCTGCCCGGCCGCGATGGCGCCGGCAATCGCCGCGTTCAGCTGGTGCCAATCCTCGGCGTCTGGCCCATGGCGCAGCAGCTCCGGCGGCACGACGAAGCCGCTGACGCCATCCGCCGCGCAAAGCCGCTCGAACTGGCCGCGCGAGACCTGAGACAGGCTGCCGACCGCGCAGATCACCGGGCCGGCCTGGGTCTTTCCGGGAACTTGCGCCGCCGCCGGGCGCGCCAGGCCCGCCGCCTGCGGCAGATAGCGGGCGAGGCCCGCGGAACCCGCCCACACAGTCATCGGCCCGAGTTGCTGGCCTGCCTCGGCAATCGCCTGCAGATCCTCCTCCACGGCGGCGTCGAACACCAGCACGTCGTGGCTGCGGCTCATGTCACGCAGCGTCGCGGCGAGATCCGGGCCGTGCAGCACGGCCAGCTCGACCAGGCCGACCTTGAGGCCAGTCCGCGCCATGATTTCCGGCAAATGGGCGCGGCCGGAAATGCCGTCATGCCGCCAGGTTTCCGTTTCCTCCAACGGCACATCGCGCAGATATTGATGCCCGCCTCTGGTGGTGCGGCCGTTGCGCGGATAGGCCGGGGCGAAAATCGCCACGGCCTCCGGCGCGGACAGCTCGGTCCGCGCCACCGCCAGACAGGCGGCGATTTCCGCGGCAAAATTGCCGCGCACCGTCGAATCCATCTTTTTGTAGATCAGACGGGTCTGCGGGCCGGCGTGGCGGCGCAGCACGCGCGCGGTGGTCGCCGCCGCCGCCTCACCGGGCAAGCGGCGGCTGTCGGTATCGATCGCCAGCGCCCCCGACGGCGGGACCGCGCGGTCCCCGTCGAGTGCGACGAAACTATCGATCCCGGCGGCCAAACAGGCGATCGCGCAATCGGCCGCCCCCGAAAGATCATCGGCGATGATCAGGATTTCAGGCGTTGCAGGCATCGCGTCAGACTGTCACCGTGGAAGTCTTCGGCTTTTTCACCATCCCTGCCCACCAGGCCGTGAGGATCGGCGCGGCAATGCTGGAAACGATCACGCAGGCCGCCACCAGCACCGTGGCCGGCGCTGCCGCCGCCGCATAAGCATGGTTCGCACTCGCCACCAGGGCCGGAACCGCCGCGGCGTTACCGGCCGTGGTGGCCGCGGCGATGCCCGCCGTGCCGTTGCCGCCCGTGAACTTATCCGCAATCACCATGACGCAGCCGGAAACGGCCACGACCACCACACCGAGCACGAGGCCCAGCAGGCCGGCGCGCCAGACCAGATGCAGGTTGAGCGTGGTGCCCAGGGCAAAGGCGAAGAACGGAATCATCACCGGCGCTGCGCGGCCCAGGAAGTCGCGCATCTGCCGGTCAAGATTGCCGATCAGGATGCCGAAGGCCAGCGGCAGGATCGCACCCACCAGGGTCTGCCAGGGGAAGGCCGAAAGACCGGCCACGCCCAGCGTGACCATGGTCAGGAACGGCCCGGATTCCAGCGTCATGATCGAATAGGCGGCGGCTTCGTCCGACGTGCCGTATTGGCCCATCAGCGCCATGTACAGGCCGCCATTGGTGTCATTGATCGCGGCGACGATCGCCAGCGTGGAGACGCCGGCAAACCAGCCCGAGCTGACCGGCGCCTCGCCGAGGAAATGGCCCAGAACGATGCCGACCACAATACCGAGCACAATTTTGGTGGCGAGCAGCACCCCGCCCTTGCGCGCCACGTTCGGCAGCATGCCGACCGAAATCGTCGACCCCATGCAAACATAGAACACGGCCAGAATCGGTAGCGCGCCCGTGAACAAGGCGCCCGTAAACGAGCCGAAGAATTTACCCGTATTGGGCGCGAGCGTCACAATCACCGAACCGATGAGCAACGGCACAATCATCATTCCGCCGGGCAGCCGGTCCAGGGTTTTTTTTATGGGCAACGACACGATCAGACAGTCTCCTTAGTGCGATGCGGTGTCATAGTGCGGTTTAATTTTTCACGTAAACCCCTGGTTCGCGTCCAATTTTGCGCCCTGCCCCGCGCGCGAGCCGCGCAAAATGCCGCACCCGTGCCGCTACTTGATTGGGATTCAGGCGTTTTTGGCGTGCGACGCCGCCCTGAAACAATTTGCCGCCGCACTGTTCGGCACTGCAAAATTTTTCCGGAACCCGGGCTCGATTAGCCGCGCCCGGCCGGTGCCTGGCAAAAAAAAAGCGGTGCCTAAGCACCGCCAAGTTTAGGGAGGAAACGTCCTGCAGCAGAGCCATGCTCATGCTGCGTCGCAACATATACGGCATCGCCTTCGCCTTTGCAACATGAAAAAGGGGCGCAAAGCGGATCTTCCGCGTTTGGTTTCGTAAATCCTGGGTTGCAGAAACAACAGGGCAATGTGGAGCGCGCGCCTTGACGCAACGCGGCCCCGATGCGACCGCTTACAGAGCGGGCCAGCCCCGAAAACAAACATCAGGAAACACCGCCTTCCGTGAGCGCTTTAGAAAGCGGCCGCTTTTTGAAAAATGCGGCGCAAAAACTTTTAACTACGCTGGGCGGAGGGGCTGAAGGTTCCGGCGGTGCGTGGCACCGTTGGAATAGCCCAGGAGGGCATGGGCGTTGTCGCTGATATTGCCCGGAGCCCAGCATAACAAAGTTTTTTTGCTTCTTTTTGTTCACAAAAAGAAGCCTTCCTTTGCGCTCGCCGCATCGTCCCAAAAACATAAACAGGACACGTCCCATGAACATGATCGATCTCTCCGCCAAACGCATCACCGGCGCCGTCGTCCGGCTGAATCCCGACGACAATGTGGTGGTCGCCCGCATTCCCCTGGCGCCGGGCGCGGAAATTCCCGAGGAGGGCGTGACCTGCCGGGAGAGCGTGCAGGCCGGCTATAAAATCGCGGCGCGCACGATCGCCAAGGGCGAGCCGATCCGTAAATATAATGTGACGATCGGCTTCGCCGCGGAGGAAATACCGCCCGGCGCGCTGGTGCACAGCCACAACACTTTGTTCTCCGATTTCGACCGCGACTATGCCTACGGCGCCGATTACCGCCCGGTGGAGATGATCAAGGAGGCGGAACGCGCGACTTTCCAGGGCATTGTGCGGCCGGACGGGCGGGTCGGCACGCGCAATTATATCGGCGTGATGTCCACCGTGAACTGCTCCGCCACCGTGGTGCATGCGGTCGCCGATTATTTTACGCCTGAACGGCTTGCCGATTATCCGAACGTGGATGGCGTGGTGGCGTTCAGCCACGGCATCGGCTGCGGCATGGAAATGACCGGCGAGCCGATGTCTCTGCTCCGCCGCACCACGGCGGGCTATGTCCGCCACCCGAACCTGGCCGCCGCCTTGATCATCGGGCTCGGTTGCGAACGGCACCAGATCGCCGGGCTGATGGCCGAGCAGGGCATGGCGGTGGGGCCTTACTTAAAAACCTTCACCATGCAGGAGAGCGGCGGCACCCGCAAAACCATCGCGGCGGCGATCGAGGCGGTGAAGGCGCTGCTGCCGGAGGCGAACCAGGTGCGGCGCCAGACCGTCCCCGCCAGCCATCTGGTCGTCGGCCTGCAATGCGGCGGCTCGGACGGGTTTTCCTCCATCACCGCCAACCCGGCCCTGGGCGCGGCGATGGATCTGCTGGTGCGCCATGGCGGCACGGCCATTCTCTCCGAAACGCCGGAAATCTATGGCGTGGAGCACACGCTGACCCGCCGCGCCGTGAGCCGCGAGGTCGGCGAGAAACTGATCGAGCGCATCCGCTGGTGGAAGGATGATTACAACAAAGGCCGCGACACGCAGATCAACGGCGTGGTGAGCCCCGGCAACCAGATGGGCGGGCTGGCCAATATCTTCGAAAAATCGCTCGGCTCCTCGATGAAGGGCGGCACCGGGCCCCTGATGGACGTTTACAAATATGCGGAACAGGTGAAGGCGAAGGGGTTGGTCTTCATGGATACGCCTGGCTTCGACCCGGTTTCCGCCACCGGCCAGGTGGCTGGCGGGGCGAATCTCATTGCCTTCACCACCGGCCGCGGCTCGATGTTCGGCTGCAAGCCGACCCCCTCGGTAAAGCTCGCCACCAATTCGCCAATGTTCCGCCGGCTGGAAGAGGACATGGACCTCAATTGCGGCGAGATCCTGGATGGCACCGCGAGCCTGCCCGAGATGGGCCAGTTGATTTTCGATCTGCTGCTCCGCACCGCATCAGGCGAGAAGTCAAAGAGCGAGCTGCTCGGCGTGGGGCGCTATGAGTTCGTGCCCTGGCAAATCGGCGTGATGAGCTGAACAGGCAGAGCCGGCGCTGAATCAGCGCCGGCTCCCTCATAAATTTCAACTCGCGCCAAAATATTGCAATACCGCCATAGTTTCATCTCGATACCGCATCCGACCCGCGGCGCCGCAGAAGACATTTTTCTGCCGCCGCTTACGCCTCGTTTTTATAGGTTCTTTATGCGTTATTTATGGAGTCTTTATATTTTTCTCAGCGTTTTCCGCTGGACAATCGAAACCTGCCCAAAAAATAACGTATCGATGATATTACGATCACACGCTGAATAGCGGCGCGCCAATCGAACGCCCCCTTCGATGGCGGATACATGCCGATACACGGCTCTACGTCATGCCGGTTCTTGGCACAGGATTTGCTGCAATACCTCTGCTCGGCGGAAGCTTCGGGAGGCGAAGTGAATCCCTGGGGACGGCGCCGTTTATTTTAGAAGGAAAATAATATGCCGGAGCAAGGTGGTCACATCAGCGCCAAAGAGGGACCCGGGCGTCACGTCGGCGCCGGTACCCACCCCGAGCTGAAGAAGAGCATCACGACGCTGCAATTATGGGCGATCGCCGTCGGCCTCGTCATCTCCGGCGAATATTTCGGGTGGAGCTATGGGTGGGCCAGTGCCGGCACGCTGGGCTTTACGGTCACCGCTTTGTTCATCGCCGCGATGTATACGACCTTCATTTTCAGCTTCACGGAGCTGACGACGTCCATTCCGCGCGCCGGCGGCCCGTTCGCCTATGCCCGCCAGGCCTTCGGGCCGAAAGGCGGCTATTTCGCCGGCGTCGCGACCCTGGTCGAATTCGTCTTCGCGCCCCCGGCCATCGCACTGGCCATCGGCGCCTATCTCAATGTGCAGTTTCCCGCGCTCGACCCGAAAATCGCCGCCTTGGGCGCCTACATCATCTTCATGGGGTTGAACATCGTCGGCGTCGAAATCGCCGCGACCTTTGAGCTCATCATCACGGTGCTGGCAATTTTCGAACTGCTGGTCTTCATGGGCGTCGTCAGCCCGGGCTTCTCGATGGCGAATTTCGTCAAAGGCGGCTGGGCCGGGCACGACCATTTCACCCTGGCGGCGTTCGGCGGCATGTTCGCGGCGATCCCCTTCGCCATCTGGTTCTTCCTCGCCATCGAGGGCGTCGCCATGGCGGCGGAGGAAACCAAGATGCCGCGGCGCTCGATCCCCATCGCCTATATCGCCGGCATTCTCACGCTGGTCGCCCTGGCCATCGGCGTGATGTTGTTCGCTGGTGCTGCGGGCGACTGGACGAAGCTTTCGAACATCAACGATCCGCTGCCGGAAGCGATGAAATTCATCGTCGGCGCGAACAGCGGCTGGCTGCACATGCTGGTGTTTCTCGGCCTGTTCGGGCTGATCGCCTCGTTCCACGGCATCATCATCGGCTACTCCCGCCAGATCTTCGCGCTGGCGCGGGCCGGGTATCTGCCGCCCGTGCTGGCCAAGGTGCATCCCCGCTTCCAGACGCCGCATATCGCGATCATCGCCGGCGGCGTGCTCGGCATCGCCGCCATTTTCAGCGACCAGCTGATCGTGATCGCCGGCCAGTCCTTGACCGCCAACATCGTCACTATGTCGGTGTTCGGCGCGCTGCTGATGTACATCATCAGCATGGCCAGCCTGTTCAAGCTGCGCCGCTCCCAGCCCGACATGAACCGGCCGTTCCGCGCGCCGTTCTACCCGGTCTTCCCGGCCTTTGCGCTGTTGTCGGCGATGGTCGCGCTGATCGCAATGATCTACTACAATTTCCTGATCTTCGTGATCTTTGCCGTGATGCTTGCGATCGGTTATGTCTACTTCCTCCTGACCGAAAAGCGGCGCGCAACGGCCGCTCATGGCGATGCCATCGAAACGGCCGGGGCGCTGAAGGCCGAACAAGCCGAAATCGCTTAATGGGGTAAGTACGTGGCATATACGCACAACATCGGGGGTCGGACCTACCGCTTCGCGGATTTGAAGACGCTGCTCGCCAAGGCGAGCAGCGCGCGTTCCGGCGATGCGCTCGCCGGGCTGATTGCCGAAGACGCCTCGGAACGCGTGGCGGCGCAGATGGCGCTCGCCGAGACGCCGCTGAAGGCGTTCCTCAACGAAGCCCTGGTGCCCTACGAGCAGGACGAGGTGACGCGGCTGATCATCGACGGGCATGATTCCGCCGCCTTTGCGCCGGTCAGCAGTTTCACCGTCGGCGATTTTCGTAACTGGCTGCTGGGGCCTGAAGCCGATGAAACGGCGTTGACGCGCCTCGCGCCCGGGCTGACGCCCGAAATGGTCGCCGCGGTTTCCAAATTGATGCGCGTGCAGGACCTCATCCTCGTCGCCCGCAAATGTCGCGTGGTGACGCGCTTCCGCAACACCATCGGCCTTGCGGGGCGGATGTCGACGCGGCTGCAGCCCAACCATCCGACCGACGATCCCTCCGGCATCGCCGCCAGCATTCTCGACGGCCTGCTCTATGGCAGCGGCGACGCGGTGATCGGCATCAATCCCGCGACCGACAGCGTGCCGGCGGTGAGCGAACTGCTCAAGATGCTCGACGGCGTGATCCACGCTTATGAGATTCCCACGCAATCCTGCGTACTGACCCATGTCACCACCTCGCTCGAGGCGATGAATCGCGGCGTGCCGGTCGATCTCGTGTTCCAGTCGATCGCCGGCACGGAGGCGGCCAATCGCAGCTTCGGCATCGACCTCGCGGTTCTCGCCGAAGGGCGCGCGGCGGCGCTTGCGCTCAAGCGCGGCACGGTCGGCGACAACGTGATGTATTTCGAGACCGGGCAAGGCTCGGCGCTGTCCGCCAACGCGCATCACGGCGTCGACCAGCAGACCTGCGAGGCGCGCGCCTACGCGGTGGCGCGCAAATTCAAGCCGCTGCTGGTCAACACCGTGGTCGGGTTCATCGGGCCGGAATATCTCTTCAACGGCAAGCAGATCATCCGCGCCGGGCTCGAGGATCATTTCTGCGGCAAGCTGCTCGGCCTGCCGATGGGCTGTGACATCTGCTACACCAACCATGCCGAGGCCGATCAGGACGACATGGACATGCTGCTGACGCTGCTCCCGGCGGCAGGCTGCAATTTCATCATGGGCATTCCGGGCTCGGACGATGTGATGCTGAATTATCAGACGACCTCCTTCCATGACGCGCTCTATGTGCGCGAGGTGCTGGGGCTGCGCATGGCGCCCGAGTTCGAGGCCTGGCTGGTGCGCGCCGGCATTTTCGAAGACGCCGACCGGCTCCGTCTGCGCGCGCAACTGCCGGCGGCCTTCGGCCCCGCTTTGGCCCGCATGGGCTGAGGATGCAGGGATGACCAAACTCGTCGTCTCCAACCCCTGGGAAAGTCTGCGCCGCTTTACCCAGGCGCGCATCGCGCTCGGCCGCGCCGGCGTGAGCATCCCGACCCAGCCTTTGCTCGCCTTCCAGTACGCGCATGCGCGGGCGCGCGACGCCGTGCATCTGCCGATGGACCGCGCCGGACTCTTCGCGCGGCTCGAAGCTGCGGGTTATCCCGTGATCGAGCTGCACAGCGCCGCCGCCGACCGCGAGACCTATCTGCGGCGCCCCGACCTTGGCCGCCGCCTCGACGATGCCTCGCGCGATAAGCTCGCCGGCTTCACGGCGGCGGGCGCGCGCGGCTTTGACATCGCCTTCGTCATCGCCGACGGCCTCTCCGCTTTGGCTGTCAACGAACACGCGCTGCCGATGCTGGAGGCCGTGAGCCCGCTGCTGGCCAAGGCCGCTTTGCGCGTGGCGCCGGTCACCCTCGTGGAACAAGGCCGCGTCGCGATCGGTGACGAAATCGGCGAAGCTTTGGGGGCCGAGATCGTCGTAGTGTTGATCGGTGAGCGCCCCGGCCTCAGCGCGCCCGACAGCCTCGGCCTCTATCTCACCTTCGCCCCGCGCGCCGGCCTGACCGATGAGGCGCGCAACTGCATCTCCAATGTCCGGCCGGAAGGCCAGAGCTTCGCCGCCGCGGCGGGACGGCTGCATTATCTGCTGACCGAGGCGCGCCGGCGCAAGCTCTCCGGCGTCGATCTCAAGGACGAAACCAGTATGGAAGCGCTGCCGGCAGACCGTTCGCCAACGCCGCGGAATTTTCTGATCGGCGATTGACGGCAGGGCCGGTTGCGACCTGCAAAAACATAGGGGACGATCCCGGGATTGCGGTCGCCATTTAGCCCGCGCCTTGAGAGATCGGCATTTTTTCGATCATTGCATTTTCGGCGTCTTTTCCCTGTTCCGTCAAGGGCGCGAAGCGCCGGCGAAGCCGGTAAACCCCTTGACGGAACAGGGAAAATACGCGGACGCTCGGGATCGGAACAATGGCTGCGCGTATGCAGATCCTAGGCAAAGGCGGGCGGTTCCCAACAACCGCCCGCCTCACTGGCACGCCTTTTCAGCCCTTCAGGGAGGAGGAACAGGGGGACTGTCCGAAGGGCCGGCCTCCTGTTTACCGCATCACCGCGATCATTGCGTGTCATCTTGTGCCGTAATGTTACGCGCGGCATCGGGTGAAAGCGCGGCACCATTATTGCGCATATTTCGGGCAGCGCGCTTCGCCGAATGATTACGAGAGCGCCGTATCCCGCACACTACCGGCAATTTGGCCAGCGTCCTCCCGACACGTCCTAAAGTATGGTGCCCGCCAGACGCTACCTTGACGAACGCACAGTTCAACAGGAGCGATACGAATGAGCGTGGTACAAGAAGCGGCGCGTCTTCAACATCCGGCGAAGCACGCGACAAGAAGGCTGCATCCTTCGCGTTGGCTGCTGGCCATTTTTGGCGCCGTCTGCCTGATGGCGGCCGCAGCGCCCATGGCCTCGGCCGCGAGCGCCGATCTGCCGGCTGCCCCCGCCTCCTGCCAGGCGCTGCAGGCAAAATATCCCGCCCTCAAGGGCAAGACGCTGGTCGACGCGATCAACCCGCACACGCCGGGTTACGAGGCGCTCGACCCGAACGACCCGAGCCAATATGTCGGCTTCGACATCGACCTGGCGAAGGAACTTGGCGCCTGCCTCGGCTTCAATGTGACCTATAATTCGGTCAGCTTCGCGGCGCTGCTGCCCACGTTGCAGAGCGGCCAGGCCGATATCGTCATCTCCGACATCTACGCGACCGCCGAGCGCGCCAAGGCCGCCGATTTCATCACCTATTCCAAGGTGTTCGACGGCGTGCTGGTCGCCAACGGCAATCCCAAGAAGATCACCGGCATCAACACCTCGCTCTGCGGCACGACCGCGGCCGAGAACACCGGCTTCGTCGAGGTGCCGCTCATCCAGAATCTCGCCGGCGCCTGCAAGGCAAAAGGCCAGCCCGTGCCACAGCTGCAGCTCTACGACAACAATGCCGACTGCATTCAGGCGATCCTGGCGGGCCGCGCGGACACCTACATCAATGACGTCAACACGGTTGACCAGGCGGTGAAGGCGTATCCCAGCCAGCTCAGCAAGGCGACCGCAGTCACCCTGCCCTACTCGATCGGCATCGCCGTGCCGAAAGGCAACATGGAGATGCGCGGCGCCGTGATGGCCGCGCTTTCCGATCTGCAGAAGGCCGGCGTCGAGAGCGTCCTGCTCAAGAAATGGTCCCTCGATGCCGGCACGCTCGCCGCGCCGAAGCTCATCACCGGCTGATGACGCTGTTTCTGCACTATCTCGGCCTGTCTTATCTGCTCCAAGGCATTTCCGTCACCCTCGAAGTGACATGCCTTGGGCTGGCAGGCGGCTTGCTGGCAGGGTTCGTCCTTGCCAGCATGCAACTCTCGCGTTTTCACCTGCTCTCCGGCCTGGCCCGCACATACACTGTGATTTTCCGCGGCACGCCGCTGATCCTGCAACTCGTCTTCGCCTATGACGCGCTGCCCCATATCGGGCTGCGTTTGAGCCCGATGGCCGCCGCGGGCCTGGCGCTCGCTGCCAACGAAGCGCCGTTCATCGCCGAAATCCTTCGCGCCGGCGTACGCGGGGTGGATGCCGGGCAAGTGACGGCCGGCCAGGCGCTCGGCATGACGCCGTTCGTGCTGATGTGCCGCGTGATCGCGCCGCAGGCAATTCGCATGATGGTGCCGGCGCTCGGCAACGAGGCCGTGACCGCGCTCAAGAATTCATCGCTCGCCTCGGTCATCGCCGTGCAGGAGCTGACCCTGCGCAGCACCCAGCTCGCCTCCGCGACCTTCGACTTCTTTTCGATCTTCTTCGCCTCCGGCGTGATGTATCTGTTGCTTACCGGCGCCGTTACCGCGCTGCAGATTTTCGCCGAGGTGATGCTGGACCTCGACCGGCCCTCGCCGCGCGAACGCCTGCGCCGGCTGCTGCCGGGGCGCCGTGCCCCTGTGCCCGATGCGCCCGTCCGGCCCGCCGCGCTCCACGGCACGCCTCCTGAAGCGGATCTCGATGCCGAGGAGAGCGCCCCGGACCTGGGCATCAGCGCCGCGCAACGCGCCGCCCGTGAGCACGCGCTGGCCGGCAACCCCGTCGCCGTCGAGGTGCGCGGCCTGCACAAGCAATACGGCGCCAACGCCGTGCTCGGCGGCATCGATCTGTCGGTGCGCGCCGGCGAGGTCGTCGCTTTGCTCGGCCCCAGCGGTTCGGGCAAAAGCACGCTGCTGCGCTGCATCAACCACCTGGAAGACTGGGACGGCGGGGAGATCCGCATCGGCGGCCGGCGCATCGGCTATCGCGAGGACGGCCGGAAGCTGGCCGCCCGCGCGCTCGCCCAAGAGCGGGCGGGTGTCGGCGTCGGCATGGTCTTCCAGCAATTCAACCTGTTCAGCCATCTCTCCGCGCGCGAGAATATCGCGGGGCCGCTGCGCTGGGTGCATGGCGTTGCCGCGCCGGAAGCCGATCGCCGGGCGCTGGAGTTGCTCGCGCGCGTCGGGCTCTCGCATCGTGCGGATGCGCTGCCAAGGCATCTCTCGGGCGGCCAGCAGCAGCGCGTCGCCATCGCCCGCGCGCTGGCGCCGAACCCGACCGTTCTCATGCTCGACGAGCCGACCTCGGCGCTGGATCCCGAGCTTGTTAGCGAAGTGCTCGACGTGATCCGCCGCCTGGCGCTTGAGGACGGCCTCACCATGATCATCTCGACGCATCAGTTGCGTTTCGCGCGCGATGTCGCCGACCGCGTGGTGTTCCTGGCCGGCGGCGCGGTGGTCGAGGAAGGCCCCGCCCAGGATATGTTCACCCGCCCGCGTCACCCGCTCACCGCGCGCTTCCTCAAGGTGATGGGCGCGAAACTCGCAACGGAAATTCCCGCATGACAAACCTCAAGCAATCTTTCTCCTTCACCCCGGCGCAAGGCGTGCCGCCGCACGTGGCCCCGTTCTCCCACGCCACGCGGTTCGGCAACCTGCTGTTCGTCACCGGCCAGATGCCGACCGATCCGGTAACGGCGAAGCTCGTCGCCGGCGGTGTCGTCGCCCAGGCCGAGCAGGTGCGACGCAACCTCGAGGCCGTGCTCGCGCAGTTTTCTCTCACCCTCGACGACGCGCTGATGGTGCGGGTGTACCTCACCTCGTTCGACGACTATGCCGCGTTCAACGCCGCCTATGAAAGCTGGTTTCACGGCCCGTTACCGAGCCGCACCTGTGTCGGCGTGACGGGTCTCGCCGTCGGCGCCCTGGTCGAAATCGATCTGATCGCCGGCATCCCCGAAAAGGCCTGAAGCCGCGGCGTCACGCCGCGCCGGTTCCCTCAGGGCGCGCGAAAATCGATTTCGGAATGATCGCGTGGACCCCCCAGTTGCCATCCACCACCTGGGTGACGCCGAAATCCACCGCAACCGACAGCAGCGAGATGGCTTCATCCTCGCTCAGCCCGTGCGCGGTCATCAGCAGGCGGCGCGCCTTGTGGAAGGCATCGGCCATCGCATTGTCCAGCAAGGCGCGCCGGTCGGCCTCGCTTTGGGTGCCGCCGCCGATCCCGGCAAAATAATCCGGCTGGCTGAAACCCTGCACGATCCAGCTCTCCGTCGTCTCGATCAACGGATAGGTGAGATCGCGCAGCCGGGCATCCGCGTGCTCCCGCGCATGAACGCGCAGCCTGAACGTGCCGGTGAGCGAACATTCGATCGCCGTGCCGTTCACCTCGCCATCGCCCTGCGCCGCATGCGGATCGCCGATCGACAGCAACGCGCCGGCGACGGAGACCGGCAAGAAAAGCCTTGTTCCCGCGGCCAGCCGCCAATTGTCGATATTGCCGCCGAACGCCGAGGGGGGCACGGAATCGAGCAGCCCCGGATGGTCCGACGCCACGCCGATGGTCCCGAAATGCGGGCGCACGGGAATGTGCAGATCGCGCATCACGCCGTCCTGTTTTTCGATCGTGGCGTGGTCGACGGGCACCCCCGGGTAATCCATCGTCGGGTGCAGCACGCCGAACGGATCGCGCTGCGGCGTCCAGCGGAAACTGTAGGCGGCGTGCGCGCACAGCGCGTTGCCGCAGGTGCAGATCTCGTAGATCGTCACCACCTCGCGCGGTTTCACGCCGGTGATCAGGTCATGATAGTGCCGGCCCCACCAGGTCGCGGCGTTGCTGCCGAAACTGCGCCCGGCAAAGCCCGGTCCCTGGCTCGGCCGGGGCGCGATGTCGAGAATTTCGACCTCGAGCACATCGCCGGGTGCTGCCTCCTCGATCGCGATCGGCCCGGTCAGAATATGCACGCCGAACCCCTCGCCCGCGCCGCGCCCATGGATCGTGGCGTCCAGGGGACCCGCGCCGCGCCGGTCGATCGCCTTGTCCTGCGCGGTCCAGCGAAAGACCGCCTCGGCATCGGGGTCGCCCGCGATCATGCGCACGGGGTCATCCGAGGCGTGCTGTGTCAGCGTCTCCACGGTCACGGTGTCGCCGGACCGCACGGTCAACGCCGGCGGCAGCGCGCGGCTGAAATAGCCCCAATGCACGGTCTCCGGCGTTGCCCGCAAATGGTGATGCACCGGCCCGGCTGCGCGCGCGGGCGAAGGGCGCGGCGCCGGCGCGGCCGGCACGGCCTCACCGTCGAGCCGGGGCGGCGCGTAGCCGCGGTTTCGCCCGTCCTGCGGCACGCCATGAGCCGCCCCTTGGGCCTGCGCCCGGTAGGTGCTCGGGGTCATGCCGTAATGCTGGCGAAAGGCACGGCTGAAATGCGCCGGATCTGGAAACCCCCAACGGAAGCCAACCTCGCCGACCGCGAGGGCGGCCTGCGCCGGGTCCACCAGCGCCTCAGCCGCCCGCTCCAGGCGGCGGCTGCGCAGATGCTGGCTGAAAGTTCGGCCCTCATCCTCCAGCAATTTCTGCACGGCGCGCGCCGAGACGCCTTCCGCCGCGGCGAAACGCGCGAGGTTGAGATGCGGGGTGTCGAGCCGGCGCTCGACCGCCCGCAGGATGCGCCGGCGCAGCGCCGCCCTTGCCGCCACGCCGCCCCCCAGCAAAGGCGACATGATTTCAGCAAGCGTACTTTCAAGCGTGTTGAGCACGCTGTCATCGGCCGCTTCCATGGCCTCCGCCATCGTCGCCAGCAGGCCTGACAGCACCGGCTGCGGCCCGGGGCGCACGACCACGCTCCGCGAATCGTCTTCCACATCCGGCAGCCCGGCCCAGCGCGTGTCCGCCCGCGAGACGCCGACGAGCACCAACCGGAACAAACCGGGCGCCGCGCAGAGCGGGCCGGAGGCGGCGGGCCAGTAGAGCAATTCCCGCTCGCGCGCGGTCTCGCCGGCCGAAAGCCCGAGCGCGCCTTCGAGGCAGACGCCAAGCCAGAGGCGGTCGGCGTCCGGCTCTAACGTTCGCACGAGGCGCTGCGGCGCACCTGCGATCAGGACAAGGTCCGTGCCGTGTGGCGTGGTCCGGCGCACGAGCCTGCCGGATGGCGGCTCCGCCTCCGGCTCGACCCCGAGCCCGACGCGGCGCAGCGCCGCATCCCAGGCGGCACGGCGCCGGTCCAGCGGATAAGGTTCAGTGCTGAACCGTTCGACATTCATGGCCAGGCTCCTCACGGCTGCGCCGTGCAAGCGCCGTGCCTGGAAGGCGCCGCCAACAAAAGCCGCTTATTCCGGCGGGAACACTGCGTGGCAAATTCGCGCATGCACGCCCTGCCGACCATCCACCACCTGCGTGACCGAGAAATCGGCCGCAACGCTCATCAGCGAATAGGCATCATCGCGCGAAAGGCCGCGATGCTCCGTCAACAAGCGCAGCATCTCCAGGCTCGCGTTGCGCATGGCCTGGTCGAGATCCTCGTCGAACCCATGGGTGATAAAGGAGTCCGGCGTGCGCAGCAGTGGCGAGGGAAAGCTGAAATCGCGGCGGATGAAGATTTGGAATGTGACGTCGAGCGACGCCTCGATCGCGGTGCCGCTGATCTCGCCGTCCCCCTGCGATATATGCGGATCGCCGATCGAGAACAGCGCGCCATCGACCTGCACCGGGTAAAACATCGTGGCGCCGGCACCGATGCGCCAATTGTCGATGTTCCCGCCATGGCTGCCCGGCGGCACGGTGCTGACGCGGCCCTTGGCGTCCGGTGCGACGCCGGCGGTGCCCAGATGCGGACGGACCGGGACGCGAATCCCACGCAGCGCCGGCTGCCGGCAGCAATCCCGCGCCTCGGTGATCTGGCCGGGAACCAGATATTTGCCCGGGAAGTCATAGGCGAACACGGCATGGGCGGTCGCGGATGCCGGATCGATGCGGTAGATCGTCACCCGCTCCTTATCACCCATCTCCTTGTACAGATGCCCCCAATGCGCCGCCACATTCGACCCATAATGAAGCCTCGGCCGCATCTCGAGATAGCGCACCTCAAGCACGTCGCCGGGCTTGGCGCCCTCGACATAGATCGGCCCGGTCATGATGTGCACGCCCGGATTTCGGTCGGCTTCCGGCACGCCCTTGAAGATCGCCGTGATCCCTTCGTCCATCATGAGTTCCGGCGCGTCGCCCGCATGCTGGGTGACGGCCTCGGCACGGATGATGTCACCGCTTGCGACCTTCAGCGCAGGGGCGAGCGCGGCATCGAAATAGCCCCAATGGATTGTCTTCGGCGTGGCCGGCAGCTCATGCAGCACCGGCCGCAACTTATCCCGCTCTGATAGATACTCGTCTCGGATCAAGGTCATGTCGATGTTCCGCTGCTGCGCGCTGGGCGTGGTTCAAGCCGTATCCTAACGACGCGGGGCGCATGGCGCTTAGGATGCCCCACGCCACTATTTGCCAAATCGCACAGGCCGTTCCGGAAATGCCATAGCGGTAATCAACTTGTTAGCGCATATGCACATAGAGCAGGCAGAAACTTGCCCGCTACGCGGCAATAAACTTGGCGCGTGCCGTTTTCACATGACGGACGGCGGAGGGTACGAAATGTGCCCCAAGGCCGCGACAAACGCCACCGTCGTTGGCACGGCCAATGATCCACAAAGGGAGGCGAGAATAACCAGTCAGCCGAACATCTATGTCACCAGGACTTGCCGCCCATTGATCCGGGCTGATCGGCGCTGGCGCATGACGGAAAGTACCGCCGGGGAAGCTTCCCAAATTCCCACGTTTATCTTGCCGATCTCCGGGCGCGCCCGCGCCAGAAGTTTCGGGCTCCAGCCGATCCGCGCATAGATGCGGGCCATCGGTGCCTCATAAACACCGACGACATAATCGATCCCCGAAGCCAGACAAAGCTCGCACGTGCCAATCAGCAACGCAGCAGATATCGTTCCCACATCCTGGACGCCCCTATCCAACACGGGCGGCACGCAAAACCGTGTGCACTCCCAAATCGTCGGCGCCGCCACATCCACCGCATCATCAAAAAAATGCGCGAACTCGTTTCGCAGCATTGTCGGCCCGGTGGTTGCGAGTAGCCGCAAAGAACCCAGCACGCGCTGATCGTCATCGACCGCCAGGAGATAGAGCGGGGCAGCCTCCTCGTCGTACCTGTCGATCTCGCGGCCGTTTTTGACCGTCACATCCCAACCGAGGCGTTCATAAAAGACCGCCGCGCGGGATTGAAACATCTGGTCAAATAAAGCAGTTTGCTCGGCCCGGTCGTCATGGGTCAAATTTATGATCATCTTGGTTCCGCCGGAGTGTTCATTAAAATGCTCCTCGACCTTCTTGACGAACGAAGCGACATTGTGCGGCAAGCTCATTCCTCAGTCTGACAGAAGCCTGCTCGTAAAAACCGCCATCACAGATTCTCCACACGCGGGTTCGGGCCGAGATCCTGTTCGGGGTCAACTCTCAGTTCAATGAGCAGGGATGGCTTACCGGTTTGGTAGCAACGCTCTATAATGCCCGGAAGGTTACGCAAATCTGCGTCAACGCTTAGATAGTCCCACCCGTAACCGGCGGCTATCGCGGCATAATTGAGCATGTCGAGATTGTCGTGATACCGTTCAACCGGCTCATTCGGCAGTATTTTTGAGAGTCCGTTACGGACGATGCCGTAAATGCCATTGTTCAAGACAAATAAATTGATTCCGAGAGAGCGAGCTTCGGCCAGTGTGCCTGCGACAAGGCGGAAGCAACCGTCGCCGGTAAAGACAAAAACCGTTTTTTCCGGCGCTCCTAGGCGCGCGCCAATTCCAAGACCCAGGGCGCTCCCCATGGCGGACCCTCGATACAAACTAAAAAACGGACAATGCATGTTGGGACGTTGCGTGACATATTGGCGATCCTTATAGGCCATGCAGACGTCATCGAAGCCGATGCTGTTGCTTCGCCAAAGGCGGTCGATGGTGTCGTAGAAACGTCCGAGATCCACGAAGCCTGCACGAGCGGAGGCCAATGGGCGCCCATTGAGAGAGTTAGGCGCCGGCAACATCGATATAACCGCCGGCGGATCTGACCTGATGGCATCGACCAGGTTCGCGACCAACGACTCAAGCGGACCGAAAATTTCCAAACATGTTCCATGGATCCAGTGCCGCCACGAGCCGTCGACCATCCCGTAGCGCGAACAATCGTCTCCCAGGATCCATGCCTCGTCGCAGAGAACCGGCTTTACGCCAGTCGTATATTCGTCGAAATCAGCACCAAGTGCTATCAGTAGCGTATTCTCATCGATGCTTTTCCAAACGGATTGCGCCGCGTCGTTGCCCCCAAAACCGATATATCCGTATAAGAAGGGATTATCTCGCTCTACCGAATTGGCCCCGTTTATGCTGTATAACACCGGTGCCCGAAGTGCCTGAGCCAGTTCCGTCGTCAGACGGCGGCCTTCGACGGTCGCCGGCATGCCAGAGCCAACGAGTATGACGACTTTCCTGTCTCGCAGTTTATGCAGCGGCCACGGCCTGTATACAGGCTCCATACGCTGCACTTCGAGAGGAACCGTCATAACTGGATTATGATGAAATGTTCTGCTTAAACCTTCAGGATCAAGAACCAGAACGACCGGCTGATGACGCATGAGCACTGCATACGCTTTCTGCAGCTTCTCCGCGTCATGCATATCTCCGGTGAGGACGAAAATGCTCTCAGCGCATTCCGCTTCCAACTGCTGAAGGATATTCAAGCCGAAAATCGAGCTATCTTGAAGCGGCGCAAATCCTACCGCCGGTTTCGCCGAGATCGGGACAATGTAAACCGCCGGGATATTGTGAAGCTTCGCGTCTGTGAGACCACATCCGAGTAGCTTTGTTGCGGCACCGGTGGTGGCGGCGGCAGCCGCAAATTTTCCTGAAGCGAGGTAATAGCCTAACGGCGCGAAGCCGGCGACATATTCACCGACATTGAAAAACCGATTGAGATGTTCGGCTTCTTCGAACGAATTATCATGGTACGGCGATAGATGTTTGGTAAAGTGGATGATGCCGCCACCGGTCACGCCGGCGAACAAAGAAATCTCCCAGTTGCGCAACGTCTCTATGAGATGAAGATAACCATCCGCATGATACAATCTATCAACATGCATCGAACCGCTCCTTCTCCGATACACTCTCCGATTATGTCTTTTTTGCTAACGTATAGTTGTCATAAGGCTTGACTCGAGAAACGCCTCCGGACTTTGGGTAGTTTTCTCACCGAAGCCTGCGCCCATACAGACACGCAGATCGTTACAAGTACCTTGGCGCTGCTTCTCAAGGTAGAATATAACTCAATCAGAGGTTGTCAACGCTGATAACGCATGGTCTCGATATTGTAACCTACCGGCGCCTTCACCCGGCGTTATGCATCCCGGACCAGGAACCTTGATCTGCAAATCGCACCGCCGCGCGCGAACCCAGCACCCTAAAGGAGCTATTCGTCGCGCCATCTCGGAAAGGTCGCAGCCTGCCCATGCACCCGGCCGCTCGTGTCGCGAAGCTGCCATACAATTCCGTCCTCAATCCAGAAGCGTCGACCGGACTTCGCGACACGCAAGCCTCTATAGCCGACGGCGAAGCCATCACGGGTCACGGCATCCAGTAGCTGTTGTCGTTCAAACCTGTCCGCCGTCTCCGCTGAGAGGCGCGACGGGACGCGGAGGAACTCGTCCCAGCTATATTCGAAACAACGCTGCGCTGCTTGATTTGCGTAGATGAACAGCGGATCGGCTTGCGTGTTGTGAGCGAGGACGCAAAATGGCGCGTCTTCATACATCCACCGCACGCGCTCCTCTTGAGCAACGCTCTGCGGTAGCAGGGCTCGACCGGTCAGCCGCTGGTAGCTGGCCAGGATCAGGAGGGGGAGTTCTGCCAGCGGCACCGCGGGGGGCACATTATTCATCAATCGACTCCTAACGATCGCGATGACGACAGGAAGCGTCACCTATCAAGCTCCCTACCGAGACCATCGCCGAAAATCCAGGCCTCCTGTCAGCTCTGGTGCAACGCCGCTGTAGAATTCCCGGTTTTGATGGGCGGTCAGCGTCGGCACTGCCCCATCCTCACCCCGCGCCCAGGCGCGCTTAGGGTCAGGATTGGCGCAAAATTTAAGAATTTTGTACCGGTAGGAGGGCCGAGAGCGGACGGTCAGCTTGAGCGCGCGGCGGAGGACAGCAGGAGCGTTTGAAGGGGGTGGACGCCCATGCCAAATTCGACGAAACCCTAAGCCACCCCATTGCAGGGACGCGTCCGGGGCACCTAATGTTTTGCCATGACGACATGGCGACCGCTCCGCATTCTCCTCGCTCGCCCGTATTTCTCGACCGGCTATGCGCTCGGCCTTATCAGCTATTTCCTGCTCGTCTCCGTGTCCTCGACGGCTACGCGCGCCGTGCTCGCTTGGGACATCGGCAGCGCAATCTTTCTGTTACTCTCCATCATCTCGATGTTCCGCGTTAAGCACCGCGACATCGCGTTCGATGCCAAGCGCAATCAGGAGGGCGAATGGACGGTGTTCTCCCTCACCGTGACCGGCGCGATCATGAGCTTCGCTGCGATCATCTTGTTCTCCCACCATTCCGGCCATAAGCCCCTTGAAGGGTTCTACATCGCCATCGTCGTCGCTACGCTTGCGCTCTCCTGGCTGACCATCCACGTCTCCTTCGCCTATCGTTATGCGCACGAATATTACTCGTTCGATCTTGGCCGCGAGGAGATCGACCGCGGCATCGAGTTTCCGCATGACGACAAGCCGGACTACCTGGACTTCATCTATTTCTCGTTCGTGCTCGGCATGACCTTCCAGGTCTCCGACTGTAACATCACCGCAAAAAAGATGCGCCGCCTCGCCACGCTGCAAGGGCTGATCGGCTTTCTGTTCAGCACCGTGATACTAGCGCTCTCGGTCAACATCGCCGCCTCGTTGCTCTGAGGAGTCAGTTTCTGAGGCTATTGGAATGAAATCCGAGAAAGTTGGCCCTGAAGGGTCAGCGCGCCAAGAGACGGTCAAGGTTGCTGCGAACGATAAGACGGTGGAACGGAGTGATCGTCATGAGGTACAGACGACCCGGCATATTGTGGCAGCGCACGGCCGTGGTCAGGATGAGGTCGCGCCGTACCCCGTCCGGTGCGGCCCGTACCAGGACGGAGGCCCGGAAGTCGAGGTGCCGGTCGTCCTCCCCCAGCACAAGCTCCCGCTCCGAACGCGCCAGGACCGGAAAGAACGCCACGGTCGCGACACCTCCGGACTCGGCTTCCTTCCGTATCCGACGGGAGGACTTCACACCGGCCACCGACACGAGCGCGTCGCGGAAGCGGAGTAGCGCCCGAAACCAGGCCGGCGGGCGTTCCAGTGCCTCGCGCGCTAGGTCGATAATGTTGCGGGGAGCCCCATCGGGAAGCGTGACGGCATAGGCGTCGACCAAATCGGCATCGACAAACCAGTCCACAACGGCACTCTCGGCGGGCGGCATCACGAGATGTGCCTTTGAGCCCGGCGTTCGACGCGAGCCGGACGCGGAAGACGTGCGCGATGAAGGCGGCAAGGAAATTTCCTCACGAATGCTGCGGGCAACGATCATATCAGGCGCTTCCCTTCTCGACCAGTTCCAGCGCGGGCACGCCGACCAGCGGCGCCAGCTTTTGCTGGATCGCGACAATGCCGGCGAGCGGACGCCACTGCACCGTCATGCTGATGATGCGGCCGTCCGCGCCGACGATCATGTCGTCGACCCCCGTGACCTCAGCGTCTCCGGCACGGATGCGCAGGACGATGGCCGCCCGGTTTTCCCCGGCGATGATCGCGGTGGTCTCGAACTCGCGGACGCGATCCCAAGCGGTGTCGTATTGGCGGTCCGGCCGGCAACAGAAGCGAGTGCGCTCGCGTTTGTGCCAAATTCAGGAATTATACAATCCAACGCCTTCCAGTATAGCAAGCACATCCAATCGGGAGCGAACTATGGTCCGAGCAGTCCTGTGGCAGCGCGTTGAGGGGTTAATTATCTTTGCGGTCGGCCTCTTACTTTTCTGGCACTGGAATAACACTATGTCGTGGTGGGGCGCACTTCTGGTTTTTTTTGCGCCAGATCTCAGCTTATTTGGTTATCTCCTAGGTCAAAGAACGGGAGCGTCTTTCTATAACATGGTCCATGTCTATGCTTTTGGTGCCGTTGCGCTCGCAATTGGCTTGGTGATGCCGCTGCCACTTTTTGTATTGCTCGGTGCACTATGGCTGGCACATTCAGGTTTCGACCGCATGCTTGGCTATGGTCTGAAATTGCCAGAAGGCTTTTCCTTTACGCACCTTGGTCGGATCGGAAAGCATCCCTAAAGCCGGCCGTCACGCAACCGGACACCATCACTCGAGTGTCTCGTTGGGGCTAAAGCGACCTACACCTCTAGGTGCGTCATTCGCTTCCGATAGCGTCCAGTCGATTGATCGCCTCGTCCGTCAACACCAGCTCCGCGGCGGCGAGGTTCTCGCGCAGGTGGGCCACCGACGACGTGCCCGGGATCAGCACGATGTTCGGCGCACGGCGCAGCAGCCAAGCCAGGGCCGTCTGCATCGGCGTGGCGTTAAGCTGTGCCGCCACAGCTGACAGCGCTGAGGACTGCAGCGGTGCGAAGCCGCCCAGCGGGAAGAAGGGCACGTAAGCGATTCCTTCCGCCGCCAGCTCGTCGACCAGGGCGTCGTCCTCGTGGTGGACGAGGTTGTAGTGGTTCTGCACGCAGACGACCTCGGCGATGCCGCGCGCCTCCTTCACCTGGGCCGAGGTGACGTTGCTCAGGCCGAGGTGGCGGATCAGGCCCTGCCGCTGCAGGTTCGCCAGGACGGTGAACTCGCGCGCGATCGATCCTTCCGTCGGCCGGTGCACGTCGCCCATCCAGCGCAGGTTGACGACGTCCAGCGCCTCGACGCCGAGGTTCCCGAGATTGTCGTGGACCGCGCGCTCCAGGTCTGCCGGCGCGAACGCGGGCATCCAGGAGGCGTCGTCGCCGCGCCGGGCGCCGACCTTGGTGACGATCGTCAGGTCGTCCGGATAGGGGCGGAGCGCCTCGGCGATGATCTGGTTCGTGACGTGGGGGCCGTAGAAGTCGCTCGTATCGATGTGGTTGACCCCGCTCTCGACGGCCTCGCGCAGGACGGCGATTGAGGCCGCGCGATCCTTGGGCGGGCCGAAGACGTGGGGACCGGCGAGCTGCATGGCGCCGTAGCCAATGCGATGAACGGTGCGGTCGCCGAGGCGGAACGAACCAGCGGATGCGATGTGGGTCATGACGGATCTCCTTTGGAAGCCCTCGCTGTATGGACCTGTCGCCGCACGCGATAAATCGGTACAATCTGTACGGCTTGTGCGAAATAAAGAACAATGGCGGCGAACCTGAGCGATCTCTCGGCCTTTCTGGCGGTGGCCCACGCGGGGGGCTTCCGCGACGCCGCTCGCGCGAGCGGCGTGTCCGCGTCGAGCCTGAGCGAGGCTGTCCGACGGCTCGAGGCGAAGCTCGGCGTGCGGCTGCTCAACCGCACGACGCGCAGCGTCGCGCCGACGGAAGCCGGCGCCCGCGTGCTCGAACGGCTGACGCCGGCGCTGGCCGAGGTCGAGGCGGCGCTCGACGTCGTCAACGCCTTCCGCGGCCGGCCGGCCGGAACGCTCAGGCTCAACGTCCCCGCCAACATCGCCCGGGACGTCCTGCCGTCGATCATCACGCCTTTCCTGAAGGCCTATCCAGACATACGCCTGGAGGTCGTCGCCGAAGACAGCTTCGTGGACGTGCTCGCCGCGGGCTGCGACGCAGGGATCCGCTACGACGAACGGCTGGAGCAGGACATGATCGCCGTGCCGATCGGCCGGAGGGTCCAGCGTTACGCGACGGCGGCGGCGCCGAGCTATCTGGCCGAGCACGGCTGGCCGGAGCATCCGCGGGACCTCCTGCAACACCGGTGCCTTCGCGTGCAGTTCGCCGGCGGAGCCATGCCGATCTGGGAGTTCGAGCGCGACGGCGAGGTTGTCCGCATCGATCCGCCCGGGACGCTGGTCGTGCGGCCGGGGGGGAGCGTGGACCTCTTAATCAATTCGGCCGTGGCCGGGCTTGGCGTCGTCGCCTACTTCGAGGACGGGTTGCGCGCCATGTTCGACGAGGGCGCCCTCGTTCCTGTGTTGGAACCGTGGTGGCAGAGCTTCTCGGGACCATTCCTCTACTTCCCGAGCCGGCGGCTGATGCCTCCGCCGCTGCGCGCCTTCGTGGATTTCATCAAGACCGATAGATTCCCGAGCTTCGACCAGTAGCTCCGCACATGACCGCTCTCGCCGCAGACCCATCACTTCAGCCTCGGTGGCAGGAGGTCTGCTCGCCACCCGTTGCAGATGACGTGATGCATAAGTCAAGATATTTGGAATTCACCCAATTATCAGTGTGAAAAGCCTCCTAAATACGGAGAGCCGATCTGACCTTTGCTTGTTGATGAATCTCAAGCCCTTTCACAACGCGAACAATCAGCTCAACGAGATCGTCACTTTGGTTTGCTGATGAAGAACCGTCTGAGATCACAGAGATGCGCGCCATTGCGCTCGGTTGCTTACCGTATTCCGCTGCAAATTCTGCCAGTTCTTTGTGTAATTCGGCATACTCGGGCGATTGCTCGTCCAGCGGGTTGAACCACTGTTTGAGGTGTTTCTCGGTTTTACGACCATCCATAGATGCCTGTGCGTTTCCAAGATAAGCAACCGCGGTCATGTTGGAATAGCCTGCCCATTTCGACGGGGCAAAAACCCACCCATCAGAATCGCGGACCGCATACCATGCCCGGGCATATGCGAGTCTTTCTTGCAGATCAGGACTTTCTTGTAGAGCTTTTGGATACGACAAAACATTGGCTTTAACCCGATCTGGCGTCTGAACCAAAAGCATTTTCCGGAGCGACATAACATTTTCCTTTAATTCACAAAAATTGGCTTATCGCCAGCACCGCGTGGCGAACGGGCCGCTGTCCGACCAGGGCGAGCGCGTGATGTTGGCGTTGCTCAAACTGGGCCTTACCGATGAAGCGGTGGCGAGCCGCATGTCTGTCAGTGCCAACGGCGTCGGCGTCCGTCGCCGCAAGTGGGGCCGCAGCTACGGTCAGAAGGGCTAGACAGACCGTTTCCTGGTCGCTGGGTGCCCCTCAAACGACTAAATCTTCCGATCTTGAATGGCGGGAAATACGTTCCATAAGCCACCATTTGGCGGATGTTCCGAAACTTAAGAATTTTGCACCAATCCTGACCCTAGGAGAAAAGCAGGGGTTTTTGGTGCAGAAGTCCGGTGCGTCATCATGGCATGATTACGGCTATGCCAGGGTATCGACCGACAAAGATGTTCCGAGAGGTGGCCCGCGGAGCCAAGACCGACCTAAATCAGCTCCGCCGGGCGCCTGATCAGCGGGCGGCCGGCGGCATGTTGGTGGTGGTCTCTAGGCGACACCTGGGCCGATACCACCACCGCCTTCACTTGTGCGCGTAATCGGTGAAAACGTAATCTCTGGTCTTCACGATCGTGTGGCAGGCGAACCCGCATTTGGCGTCGTTCCCCTGCGGCGGCATGTCGGCCAAGGTGCCGGGCCTGAACGTATCGGATCCCGCGTTATATTCGAACACGGCCCAGCCCCATCCGCCGCTGTCCGTGAATCTCTTGCTGTCCTTGACCATGAAGTCGACGTCATGCTCGGTGCCCGGCACCGTCGCCGCCGGGAAACTCGTCATCTTTTGCGGGTTCCAATGAATCTTCGCCAACTTGGCGCCGTCGGGGACAGGCTTGCCGTTCGCGGGAATGCCCGCCAGATAAGCGTTAATCATCACAGGGTTGGCGAGGATCACAGACATGAGGTTTCCATCCTGACTGATGGAAACAACCTGCCAGGTCTCGTATCCTCTGAACTCCGAGAATGCGAGCCCATTCGGCACTTTCAAACTGTATCTGTCCTGCGTGGACACGGCCCAGGCCCCTGCGATGGCGAACACGCCGATCATGGCCGCCATCGCCGGGATCATTCTGCTCTGCATTGGCCAGTACCTCCTTTGTGATTGTCAATCCACTCTCTGCGCGAGGACGCTGAGCAGCGCATACGCGGCAGAGGTCGAAGATGCCGGATTTTGCCCGGTGACGAGGCGGCCATCCACAACGGAAAATGGGTGCCAATTCGCTACTTTCTCAAAAATGGCACCCAGCCGCAGCAACTCATCCTCGACGAGGAAGGGCACAACTTTCGTAAGATGCACGTCTTCCTCTTCGCCATTGGTAAATCCGGTAACCCGTTTGCCTTTCACGAGCGGCGCGCCATGATGAGTGACGTGACGGAGTACGCCAGGCGAGTGGCAGACCAGGGCCACCGGTTTTCCGGAATTGTAGAAAGACTCGATCAAAGCGATGGAATTGGCATTCTCGGCGAGATCCCACATCGGGCCGTGTCCGCCGACATAGAACACCGTGTCGAAATCCGCCGCCTTCATATCGGCCAGCTTGGCGGTGTGGGCCTGAGCCTTTTGCGCCACCGCGTCCTGTTTGAACCGCGCCATCGAGTCGGTTTGATTTTCCGGCATGTCGCTCTTGGGATCGACCGGCGGTTGGCCGCCTTTCGGAGAGGCAAGTGTCAGATCCACACCGGCGTCTCTGAACACAAAATAAGGGGCGGCGAATTCCTCCAGCCAGAAACCGGTTTTGCGGCCCGTGCTGCCCAATTGATCATGGGATGTCAGCACCATCAATAGTTTCATGTGCGGTCTCCTTGCTTATCGTTGTGACGTTTCGCGCGCCGGCGGAAACAATGCCCTGGATTCCGAAAGCTTTCGCAGGCGGCCTAGTGGCGCGGATCGTCCGCAGGATCAGCGTAGTCGAGTCCCAGCGGGCCGATGGCGGTGATTTGCGTGATATATTCGCCAGACTTGGCCCAATGGAAATGCGCCTGCCCTCCGGGCAACACGATGACGCTGCCCGGCGCAAAAGGCATCAGCTTGGCCTCGTCGAACTGCTCGCCAAGCCCGATATAGAAGATACCCGAGAGCACGGTGTAGATACGATCCTCGGGATGTTTGTGCGGCATCATTTTAGTGCCGCGCGGCAGCTTGACCCTTGTGACATAGGGGCCGGGCTTTGTCGGGTCCCCCACAAGCACCGCGAGCCGCGCTTCCGGCGGAAAGGCGGGGAATGGCGCCCATCGCACGTCCTCCGACAGGATGGCGTGGAATCGGTCCTGGTCCGGCTGGTGTGCGCCTGATTGGTCGCCGGGCTGATGGGTCTTAAGTGATCGATTCATGCTGATCCTCCTGCTGGGATCTGACGCTTATGAGAACGCCCCGGAGCTCGGCGACGTCTCTGGCCATGGGGTGCGAGGCGCGGCGCCGAACAAGGCGGCGGCGTCAGTGGCGACCCATGCCCGCCGGCACAAGCATCGAAACTTGCCCGCATGACCTGCGGAAAATCGGAGGCCGACGCGGCTTTACGAACGTCTTTCCTCCAGAGATCGTCAAGACGATCGAAAATAGAAACGTTTGATTGCCCACCTAGGTCGACACGTCCGACGGATTACGGTCGTAGACTCACCCTTACGCACCCATCATAAAAACCGAGCGTTCATGCATTAGACCTTATGGACGACACATACAATCCGAGTTTGAGACGGGCATGCGGTGGACCGTGCTCTTCATCCCGGAAGATTTTATCTGCGTTCTCTGCCTGTCGGAGACATTTCGTATTTGTTCTCAACATTCTTCGTCGAGCAATCTGTCTCCGTTAAATGAGATTTCCAGCATCACGCCAATTTGCTGGGCCATTTTATTTTCCTCGATTTTGTGTAGGTCACGACGACCGTGACGGTGAAGATGCTCGCGCGGCCGTGTCATCCGTGCCCGACCGACCGCGCCGCGCCGCCAGTTCAGGCCGGCGCGATGATCCGGCGGCGCGCCATCAGCGCGTAGACCGCGGCGCAGGTGAGCGCGATGGCGCCGGCCAGCAGGAAAGCAGGCGTAAACGAGCCGGTGAGCCGCACCACCACGCCGGTGAGAAACGGCGCCAGCGTGCCGCCGAGCGAGCCGCCGATATTCTGCACGGCCTCCAGGCTGGCGACCGCGTTGCTGGGCGCCACCACAGCCGCCAACGCCCAGCCACAGCTCGATGCCGCGTTCGCCGCGAACAGCCCCACCGCCAGCCAGGCAATGGCGGCACCGGCGCTCCCGGCAAGCGCGCCCGCTGCGGTGCAGCCTGCCGCCACCAGCAAGCCGAGAATGACCGGAAGGCGGCAGGCGAGCACGGCCTCCATGCCGCTTCGGCCAAGAAAATCGGTGATAAAGCCCCCAGCCATGGCCCCCACAAAGCCCGCCGCCAGCGGCACGGCGGACCAGAACCCCGTGCTGGCGACCGAGAGATGGAGCTGCGTCTCAAGATAGCCCGGCAGCCAGGTCGCATACATCCAGGACAAATAGACGACGCCGAAAAAGCCGAAAAACATGCCCCAGGCGGTGCGGAATTGCAGCAGCCACGCTACCTGGGCGAGACCCAGATGCACGACATGCAGCGTGTCCTCGCTGTGGATTGTCTCGATGTCTTGTCTCGGGATACCGGCTTCATGCGGCGGGCGGTACAGCCTGACCCAGGCGAGGGCAACGCCGAGCCCCGCCAATCCGGCGAGCACGAACATCGCGCGCCAGCCGAAGGCGAGCATCAGCACGGTGAGCACGGGCGGAGCAAGAGCCGGGGCGAGCGCGGAGGAGGAATTGAAAATCGCGATCGGCAGCGCACGGGCTCTCAACGCGAACCAGTCGGCGCAGACGCGCGTACCGCCGAGATACATCGGCGATTCGCCGAGCCCCAGCGCAACGCGCGCAGTCATGAACTGTGTGAGCGAGCCGACGAAGCCTGCGGAGATCTGTGCCGCGGACCACAGCACCAGCCCGACCCCAAGCGCGCGGCGTGGCCCGTAACGGTCGATCGCAGCACCCGCCGGGATTTGTGCCAGCCCGTAAGCCCAGGCGAATGCGGAAAGTAGCAGGCCCATCTGCTCGAAAGAGAGATGCAGATCCGCACGGATTTCCGGTGTGCCAACCGCGAGCGCTGAGCGATCGAGGTAATTCACACAGCCGGCGATGACCAGGAGCGCGACCGCCCGGTTGCGCTGCCGGCGCGTGGCGGGGCTGACGTCACGATCCGGCATTCTTTGCTCCCAAAACGACGCGAAGGCATTTACATAGGTGGAAACGAGCGGCTTGGCATCCCCCATAAGAATTTGGCGGACGGGGGGGCCGGGCCTGGATGGCGGTTTATGTCGCGATGACGCGAGCCAAGGATGGCCTGGCCTGGACCTAGGCCGGAGCTCAGGCCTCTCGCGGCGGTGCCAGGCCGCCCAACAATGTGGGGATCAACTCCGAGACGGTCGGATGGATCGGCACGGCCCAGCGCAGCCGGTTCGTCGGCTGGTCCGCATTCATCATGTCGAGAATGCCATGGATCGCCTCGTCGCCCCCGGTGCCGAGGATGGCGGCGCCCAAGATGCGGTGGGTCTGCGCGTCGGCGATGATTTTCATGAAACCCTTGGTCTCGCTTTTTTCCACGGCCCGCCCAACGCGGGTCATCGGCCGGGTCGACACCAGGATGGGGCGGCCGGTGGCGGCGGCCTGGGTCTCAGTCATCCCGACACGGCCGAGCGGCGGATCGATATAGAGCGCGTAGCCCAGGATGCGTTCGCTGAGCTTGCGCGCTTCGCCGTCGAGCAGGTTGGCGGCGACGATCTCGAAATCATTATACGCGGTGTGGGTGAACGCGCCGCGGCCGTTGCAGTCGCCGAGCGCCCAGATGCCGGGCACGCTGGTCTGCAGGACATCATCGACCTCGATATAGCCTCGTGCATTTGTGGCGACGCCGGCTTCGTGCAGCCCCAGATCGTCCGTGTTGGGGCGGCGGCCGACCGCCAGCAGCACATGGCTGCCGATAATTTCCGGGTCGCCGGCACGGCAATCGACCGCGACCGACACCCCGCGATCATGCCGGGCGAAGCCGACGCAATTGACGCCCGTCCGCACCGTGATTCCCTCGTCTTCAAGAATCTTCTGCACGGCGCTGGTTACATCCGGATCCTCGCGCGCGATCAAGCGTTCGTCGCGTTCAATGACCGTCACCGTCGCGCCGAAGCGGCGATACATTTGGGCGAACTCAAGCCCGATATAACTTCCGCCGATGATGACGAGATGCTCCGGCATGGTGTCGAGGACGACCATGTCGGTATTGTCGAGATAGGGCACGTCTTTGAGGCCGGGCATGTCCGGCACCGTCGCGCGACAGCCGACATTCAGGAAAATGCGCGGTGCCGTCAGCGTCTCGCCATTCACCGAGAGAGAGTCCGGGCCGACGAAGCGCGCATGGCCGCGTATGAAGGTCAACCGCTCCATGCCTTCCAGCCAGCGTTCATTATTGGTGCGCGCGTCGAGCGTGACCTTGTGCGCCCGGGCGGCGACCATTTTCATGTCGATGGCAATATCCCCTGCCCTGACGCCGAAATCCGCCGCGCGGCGCGCCAGATGCGCGGCATAGGCGCTGGCGACGAGCGCTTTGGTCGGCATGCAACCGGTATTGACGCAGGTGCCACCGACGAATTTTCGTTCGATCAGCGCGACCACCATGCCGGCTGCCGTCAATCTCCCGGTCAGCGACGGGCCGGCCTGGCCGGCGCCGACAATGATCGCGTCAAACTTCCGGGTCATGCTTCTGCGCCGATAAGAGGTGCCAATATGATCACGGCAGTCTCCGGGAAATCGGTGGGGCCTGACCATCTCATGCACGGAACGCAATGTCAAAATGTTCTTGCCATGCACTGCCCGGCCCGGACGGAACGCTGTCATAATGGCTGGTTCATTCGCACAAAGAGTCCCAGTGCGACTGGCATCCACGCAGTCATTATTCCGATCCCGAGCGTCCGCGTATTTTCTCTGTTCCGTCAAGGGCGCGAAGCGCCGGCGAAGCCGGGTAAACCCCTTGACGGAACAGAGAAAATACGCCGAAAATGCAATGATCGAAAAAATGCCGATCTCCAGACGTTTCTTACGAAAATTAAAAATTTCGCAGGAAAAATCAATATCGACAGGCAGAGCCTAATCTCGCAAGACGCAGGACTTTCCAATCGAATCTCGAAAGGAATATGTCATGGGCACAGGTATTTGGCCGGAACTTGCGTACCCCACCTGGAGCGACACCGCCGCCACCTTGCAGCTTTGGTCGCAAATCATCGGTAAGGTGCGATTGACCCTGACCCCGTGGGTCAACCATAGCTGGCAGGTGCCGTTTTACGTCACCGCGCGCGGGCTCGGCACATCGCCGATTCCCGTCGGCTACGAAATCCTGGAGGTTGAGTTCGACTTCATAAGCCACCGCCTCGTCGCCCGCATGAGTGACGGCAATGAAGGCGTCCTCCCGCTCGCGCCCCGGAGCGTCGCCGACTTCTATCGCGCGGCCATGGATCTTTTGAAAAGCATGGGGGTGAACATCGAAATCAATGACATGCCGAACGAGGTCGCCAACCCCATCCGGTTCTCGCAAGACCGGACCCATGCGGCCTATGATGCGGCCGCCGCCCATCGCTTCTGGCGGGCCCTCATCCAGATCGACCGCATTTTCAATGCTTTTCCGCAGCGGCTTCGTGGGCAAGGCCAGTCCCATCCATTTCTTCTGGGGCAGCTTTGATCTGGCCACCACGCGGTTTTCCGGGCGGCCGGCCCCGATGCATCCGGGCGGCGTGCCGGGCCTGCCCGATGCGGTGGTCCGCGAAACTTACACGCACGAGGAGAGCAGCGCCGGGTTCTGGCCCGGCAACGAGACTTTCCCTCATTCTGCCTTTTATTCTTACGCCTATCCGGAACCGCCGGGCTACCGCGCGCGCACCGTGACGCCGGGGGCTTATTTCGACGCGTCGCTCGGGGAGTTCATCCTGCCCTACGATGCGGTGCGCACGGCGCCAGATCCCGAGGCCTTGCTGCTCGACTTCCTCTCAACCACTTATGAAGCGGCGGCCGATACCGGAGCCTGGAACCGCCCGGCCCTGGAATGCCCGATCGGCGTTCCCGCGCGCGCGCGCCCCCTGGACACGCCGCCTGTCGACTGATCCAGGCTGTCTCCCATGAGCGGGCCGTGATAGCATCCGGACGCCATCCGTTTCGTCCCCATGAAACATGGGTCCGACATGACCGAGCAAAGCAACAAGCCAGGTCCACCCGACGCGCAACCGATTGCGAAGGGAGATGCTTCGGTCGCTCCCGGCGCGGCATCCACGCAGACGCTGCCGAAGACCGCCCCCGCGCCGCAAGTGGCGCGCAAGGCGGCGGCCAAGCAAAAGCTGCTGATCGGCGTGCTCGCTGTCGCCGTCCTGGCGGCTCTGCTTATGTTCGGCGTCCCGTGGGTCGAGGAGCTGCTCAGCACAATCTCCACAGACGATGCCTACGTCAATGGGCACGTCACGTTTGTCGCACCCCGCGTGGCGGGACAGATTTCCCGCGTTCTGGTGGATGACAATAACCGCGTGCGCAAGGGAGATCTCCTTGCCGCATTGGACAAGGAACCGTACCGGGTTGCGGTCTCCGAACAACAGGCTGCGGTCGATATCGCGACGGCAGACCTGCAGGCCGCCGCGGCTTCGGTGCACGCGACCGAAGCGCAGGCCAGGGCCAGGCGCTGGGACCTGCAACGCGCCGTGCAAAGCGTGGACAGCCAGGTTGCGCTCCTGCATGCGCGGGTTGCCGCTGTCGACAAGAGCAAGGCCGCCTTGGCGCTGGCGCAGGTTGAATTCGACCGCGCGCGGCAGCTTGTCAGCACGGCCGCAGTGTCGCGCGAGGAATATGACGAGCGGCAAGCGGAGCTGACGACGGCTGCCGCGGCACTCACCCAGGCTTTGGCCGAAGTCTACCAGATCCGCGTCTCGCTGGGGTTGCCGGCCCAACCTGAGGGGGGCCGCAGTCTTGGCGAAGTGCCGCCCGATCTCGATGAGACATTTTCCTCCGTCCTCGAGGCGCAGGCGGAACTCATTCAAAGCGCCGCACAGCTCGGCGTGGTGCACTCGTTCAACCAGAGCCCGAAGGCGATGCTCGAGCAGTTCGAAAAACTGGGCGACATCAATGCCACATTCGCCGAGATCACGGCCCGGGCCCCCGCCGTCAAGCAGGCTGAAGCCAGGCTTGAGGCCGCCAAGCGCGATCTCGCGCAGGCCGAGCTGAATCTTCGGTACTGCGACATCAGGGCAAAGATCGATGGCGTCGTCACGCGGCGCAACATCAATCCGGGCGACTATGTCCAGGTCGGCCAGAACCTGATGGCAATCCGCTCGCTCGACGAAATCTGGGTCGACGCCAACTTCAAGGAAACCCAGCTGCGCAACCTGCGCATCGGACAGAAGGTCGATCTGTATGTCGACATGTATGGCGGCACGCATGTCTTCAAGGGCCGCATCGCCGGCTTCACCATGGGCACCGGGTCGACCCTGGCATTGCTGCCGCCCGAGAACGCCACGGGCAATTTCGTCAAGGTGGTTCAGCGCTTGCCGGTCCGGATCGATCTGATCGGCTACAACGCCGATCAAACGCCTCTGTTCGTCGGCACCTCGGTCGTTCCCTATGTGTATATCCATAAGCCGCCGACCGGCCCCGATGCCGGGAAGTTTCTCCAGGCCTCCACGCCGCAATCCCCGGGGCGCGGGCCATGACCGGCGCGGCGCTGTCGTCAACGCCTCCGGAGGCCCGGTCCCATGCGGCGATCAACCCCTGGGTCGTCGCCGCTGTCGTCGTGGTGCCGACCTTCATGGAGGTGCTCGACACCACGATCGCGGTCGTGGCGCTGCGCTATATCGCGGGCGGGCTGTCGGCCACGGTCGATGACGGCGAATGGGTCATCACCAGCTATTTGGCCGCCAACGCGATCATCCTGCCCATCACCGGCTGGCTGATCGCGCATTTCGGGCACCGCAATTATTTCCTGTTTTCCATCGCCGTGTTCACCCTCGGCTCGGGGTTGTGCGGCATGGCCACGGGGCTCGGGCAGTTGATCCTGTTCCGCGTGATCCAGGGCCTTGCCGGGGGCGGCCTGCAACCCTCGAGCCAGGGCGTGTTGCTGGACGCCTTTCCGGTCGAACGGCAGGGCATGGCCATGACTTTGTTCGGCCTGGCCGCGCTGATCGCGCCTGTCGTGGGCCCGACGCTCGGCGGTTGGATCACCGACAGCTATTCCTGGCGATGGGTGTTCTGGATCAACGTCCCCATCGGCCTCCTGGCCCTGGTTGCGTGCGCCCTCACCCTCCGCGACCCCGCTTATCTCACGGCCGAACGCCTGGCGTTGCGAAAACAGCCGTTCAGCTTTGACGGCGTTGGCCTGTCGCTGCTGGTCATCGTCATGGTCTGCTGGGAGGTGATGTTGAGCAAGGGCCAGGAATGGGACTGGCTGGGCGACCCGTTCTGGCGGGTGCAGACGCTGGCAATTCTGTTCGCCGTGGGCCTCGTTGCGCTGATCTTCTGGGAGATGCGCCATCCGAGCCCGGTGGTCAATTTCCGGCCACTGCGCGAGCGGAATTTCGCCGCCTGCTGCATCATCATTTTTTGCGCCTATGCGGTGCTGTATGCCGCCAGCACCTCGCTCCCGGCCCTGCTCCAGTCGCTGTTCGGCTATGATGCGCTGAGCGCCGGGCTGGTCATGTCGCCGGCCGGCTTCTTTGCCGTCGTCGCCATGCCGTTCGTGGGACGCGCGCTCGGTCGCGGCATCGATGCGCGCTGGTTGATTGCCGCGGGCCTATTGACCATGGCCGCGGGGAATTACTGGATGTCGCAGATGACCCTGGATATCAGCCCGGAGCAGGTCGTGTGGCCGCGGGTGGTGCTGATCATCGGGCTGGCGATGTGCTTCGCCCCGGCCAACGTGGCGGCGTACCTCTATACGCCCGTCGCGCTGCGCGGCGCGGCGGTCGGCCTGCTGAGTCTCCTGCGCAACGAAGGCGGCAGCGTCGGGACCTCACTGGCGCAGACGGTGCAAGAGCGCCGCGACCAGTTCCATAGCCTGCGTCTGGATGAATGGCTCGATCCCTTCAACGCGGCGACCGGCTCCTTCCTTCATCAGGCTGCCGGGCGGTTCCTGCAGCAAACCGGCGATCCGGTCGCGGCGCGGCAATTGGCCTTGCAGGCGCTCGCCAATCTGCGCCAGCAACAGGCCGCTTCCTTCGCCTATCTCGACGTGTTCTGGGTTCTGGCCGTCGTTACCGTCGCGCTTGTGTTCGTCGTGCTGCTGATGAAGCGCTCCGTCGCGGAGAAAGGTACGCGCATCGGGTCCGAGTAAATACGATGGATGCCAATCTGCTTTAAACGATCGTTGCCGCTTTACCCCGCACGCCAACGGGCTGGACATGGCCTGGTTGACCTCAAGGAGATCACCCCTTGGCGGCAGGCGGCGGCGGAACCGGCAGGATGATTTCAGAGGCGACCTTCCAGTCCTTGCCGGTCCTGATCCAGTCGATAATCATCAGGAACGGCTTGGGTGTTCCGTCCTGACCCGCATAGGATACCGTAATCGTCATCGGCGCGTAGGATTCCGCGACGTCGCGTGTCAGGCCGACCACTTTGAGCTTTGAAAAATCCGGCTGGAGTACGACCGGCCCGGAGGCCGCGATATCGTGCAGCTTCCGGTCAATGGCTGCGTTACCCCAGAAGCCGGCCCAATTGCCGTTGGCAGGGATCGCGCTTTTCGCCACCAGCAGGGCAGACGGCGATTGCCAGAACATCTGATGGATCGCTTCGAGATCGTGTCGATTTGCCAACACCATGAGCTTCCCAAACTCCGATCTGATGGTTGTCAAGGTTTCGGCGTCGAGCGGGTCACGGTGGTCGGCCGGAGCCGCCGCGGCAGATCCGGCAGAAACGCAGGACAAGGCGAGGACAGCGGCAATCAGAGGCTTACGCATGTTCTGAAACCCTTAGGTATTGTGTTGATATTTTACTGATTAGAGGCTAGCTCTTCTTCTTCGCGGTGTTTGCAGAACCCCAAAGCGAGCCGGGATTGATGCGGTCCGGATAGAGCGCGAGCATTGCGTCATAGAGTTCGCGTGCGGTCGTCGTCTCCGTGTTCAAACGATTGAAGTCGCGAAGATATT
The DNA here is from genome assembly GCF_035535915.1 of Acidocella sp. Lineage (GTDB taxonomy): Bacteria > Pseudomonadota > Alphaproteobacteria > Acetobacterales > Acetobacteraceae > Acidocella. Next base: position 23,543 of record NZ_DATLPB010000080.1, on the reverse strand, counting down.
GCCGCGTCTCGGCAATGATGCGGGGATCGTCAGCGTTTTCCGGTACTTTGTGCCCGGCGATCACGGCTCGCGGGCGTAAGGCCTCCAGCGTATCGAGCGCCGAAATCCACTCCAGCCGGCTCTGGGTATCGGTCTCGCCGAGATAAGGGTGGATGCCGTTATACACGGCGTCCCCGCCGACAATCAGCCCGATCGATGGGACATGCAGACACGTCGAGTGGGCCGTATCGGTCCGCCCGGTGTTGACCACGACCAGTTTATGCCCCTCCAACTCCAATTCGTTGTTTTCGAGCGCTTCGGCAACGGACAGCCGGTCAGGAATCTCCCCGGGGAATAGCCGGAGCCAGAAATTGTCCATCCACGCCGGCGATAGCTGATGGCGCATGGCCTCGACGACATCGGCGGTCGCGACGGCCTTGGCGTACGGAAAACGTTCCAGTAGCGATGCGAGGCCGAAGAAATGGTCGCCGTGCCCGTGGGTAACGTAGATCGCCGTGAGATTTTTGCCGCTGGCAACCACCCACTCCACCAGGGTTTGCGATTGTGCGGACGTCAGGAACGTATCCACGAGAACGGCGTCGCGCTCACCGGAGATGAGGGTCGCCGAATTCGCGACCCACATCAGCTTTTCGTTGCCCGGTGGCAGATCCCGGCTGAGGCCGGGGCGCTTGATGGTCAGAATATCCCACTTAAGGGTTTTGCCGGCCGATGTTGTCGCGGTCATCATCATCTCCTCGATTATGGGCACTCGGTTGCGGGGGCGGCTTCGGCACGCGTCAGCATGTTGCGCGCGGGATTGTTCAGATGCTCTTGAAACCAGGCGGTGGCGGCCGCTTCAGCCAGTGGGAATTGATCGAGATAGGGATCGAAATGACCACCCGGGATCAAAGCGAGCCGCTTAGGCTCTAGCGCGCGCTCGTAGGCGGCAAGCGCCAGATCCGTGACGGTCGTCCGGTCGTCGCGTGCGACAACCATCAGCAACGGCGTGGGAGAGACACGCGAGACCCAGGCGCCGGGCTCGTACATGCGCGCGGCACGTGTCGAGCGCAGAGTAATCTCATTGTCCCAAAGACCAGCAGGAACCGGCTGAAGGTAGAAGACGATGGCGTCCTGCGAGCGATAGGCGGCAAGGGTGCCAGGATCATTGCTGACAACGGCCTGGCGGCGCGGCGGGTCGCCACGTAACTGACCGCGCTCATCCTCGGCAAAAGCACTCTCCAGCGCCGGCAAGGCGTCCGGCGACACCCGCCGCAATCCTTGCTCATAGCCGCTGATCGTCGGCACCTGGGCAACGACGCAACGCAGGCGCCGATCGGTCGCGCCGAGCACGAGCGCATGTCCACCCGCATAGCTCGTGCCCCACAGGCCAATGCGCGCAGCATCGACCTCGGGTCGCGCCTCAAGCCAGGAGATCACACGACGCCAGTCGGCGACCTGCCGCCACGGATCGATGTCCCCGCGCAATTCGCCACCGCTTGTCCCGAAATTACGATGGTCGTGAACGAGAACGACAAAACCCGCTGCGGCAAAGCCTCGTGCGAAACGCTCGATGCCGTGTTCTTTGGTCCCCGCAAACCCGTGCGCCATGGTGATCGCGGGATGGCTCCCCGGCGCTTCGGGCAGGAATAACCATGCCCCAAGTTCAACGCCGCCCTCCGCGGGCACCGTGACATCGATTTTCTCAGCCATGCTCGATCTCCTGGCAAAAGGAACGCTGTCGTCGCGGGCACCGCCCCCGTGGAAATCCTGGCCATCGCCGCGATGGCTTGACAAACGGCGTTCACCGGTTAAAATAACGTATGACCGGTCGTCTGTAATTAGTCAAGAGGATTTTCCATGGAACCGCGCCCAGCGACCCGAAGAGGCCCAAAGCCGAAGCCGGACACCCGCGACAATCTGCTCCAGGCGGGCCTGCAGATGATTCATGCGGAGGGTTATTCTGCCAGCGGAATCCAGGGCATTGTCGACCGGGCGGACGTTCCCAAGGGGTCATTCTACACCTACTTCGCCAGCAAGGAGGCGTTCGGGGCTGAGGTGATCGATCTCTATTCCGAGCGGGGCCAGATCAAGCTGCGGGATTTCCTTTGCGATCGCGCGATCGCGCCGCTCGCCCGGCTGGAGGCGTATTTCGATGACCGGATCGCGGCATTCAGAAGCTCCAACTATGTCCGGGGGTGTCTCCTCGGCAATTTCAGCGCGGATGCCGCTGACCACAGCACGATGATACGCGACTCTCTTGCCGGGCATTTCAAAGCCTGGAGCCGCATCATCGAGAATTGCCTTTTGGAAGCGCGCGATCAGGGAGCGATCGGCCGTGAAATTTCCGCAACGTCGTTGGCCGACTTCATCCTCAACAGCTGGGAGGGGGCGCTCCTGCGCATGCGCGCGGAAAAAAGCGACGCACCTCTCATCACGTTCAAAACGATGATCTTCGGAAAAATGCTCCGATAGTGCCGTGAACCTTGGGCAGGGAGCGTCATGCGTCGTTGCCCTGCGGCTCGGCGGCCGGCACGACAAATAGACTCGTCATCGCCACATTTGACGCCTAGGATTCGGCCCTCATGACCTCGTCGAACCATCGTCGGAGCCCTCATTTGTCAACGTGAAGAGAAGGCGACGACGTGGCCTTATCGCCAGCATCGGAGGAGGAAACGATGCCCCGCCTGCTTTCGGTAAATGTAGGCCTGCCGCAAGACATCGCGTGGCAGGGCAAGATTGTCCACACCGCAGTATGGAAGACGCAAGTGCAAGGAAGGCGCATGGTGCGGCGGCTCAATATCGATGGTGATGGCCAAGGGGATCTGGCGGGCCATGGCGGCGAGCACCGGGCCGTCTTCGTGTATCAGATCGACGCCTATCGCTATTGGCAACATTTCCTCGGCCGCAGCGACTTCGTCTACGGGCAGTTCGGCGAGAATTTTACCGTCGACGGGCTGCCCGACGACGAGGTGTGCATCGGCGACCGGTACCGGATCGGGGATGCGATGCTCGAGGTGACGCAGCCGCGCGTCACCTGCTACCGGGTCGGCATCCGCATGAACGAGCCGCAAATGGCCGCCCTGCTCGTCGCGCACAATAGGCCCGGCTTTTATTTCCGTGTTCTGCAGGAGGGAGACATCGGCGCCGGCGACGACATCGAGCGGATCGCGGCGGGGCCGGAGCGTATGACCGTCTCCGAGGTCAATGCGCTGTTGTACAAGCCCGGTCACCCGATAAGCGAGATCGAGCGGGCATTGCGCATCAAGGCGCTCAGCGCGGGCTGGCGCACCTCCTTTCAAGCGCTGCTGGACCAGGCGCAGAGCGAAGGCGCGGTAGCGGGCAACCCCGGGCTCACGGCGGCGGCAGGCCCGCCTCCCGCATGGGCCGGGTTCCGCCCCTTGGCGGTGTCGCGCAAGGACCGCGAGAGCGCCAGCGTGATTTCGCTGACCCTCGAGCCGACCGATGGGCACGCTCTGGCGACCGCCCTGCCCGGACAGTTCGTCGTATTGCGGCTGAGGCCGACGCAGGATGCGCCCGCTCTGTTCCGCAGCTATTCGCTCTCCGGCACGCTGCGCGACGATCGTTATCGTCTCGGCATCAAGCGGGAGCTTCATGGAGCGGCCGGGACCTATATCGATGCCCAGGTCCGGGTCGGCGATGTGCTCGACGTGAGCGCGCCGCGCGGCGGCTTCACATTGCGGCCAGGCAGCGGGCCCGTCATCCTGCTGAGCGCCGGCATCGGCCTGACCCCGGTGCTGGCCATGCTTCATGCCCTGGCCGCCGGGAACTCACCAAGGGAGGTCTGGTGGCTCTACGGCGCACGCAACGGCGACGAGCATCCGTTCGCGGCCGAGACGCGCACCCTCCTCAAGGCCCTGCAACGCAGCCATAGCCATATTCGCTACAGCGCCCCTGCCCCGGAGGACCGGCCAGGCGTCGAGTTCGACGCGCCCGGGCATGTCGACATGCGGGCGATCGCGGCACTCGGCGTGCCGCGCGAAGGGGATTTTTATCTCTGCGGGCCGGCCGCCTTCATGGACGGGCTTGCCGGCGGGCTGGAAGCGTGGGGGGTCGTCGCCAACCGCATCCACACCGAGCGTTTCGGTTCGAGCCCGTCGAAAACGCCGGGCATCGCCATGGCAGCGTGCCGGCCGCCGCACGCCCCCGCCGGGCCGGCCGGCGACGGCCCCCTGGTGTCCTTCGCGCGGAGCGGCCTCACGATCCGCTGGGCGCCTTCGTTCCAGAACCTCCTCGAACTTGCCGAGGCGTGCGACGTGCCGGTGCGGTGGTCATGCCGGACCGGCGTCTGCCATAGTTGCGAGACCGGGCTCATCTCCGGCGCCGTCGGCTACCGGCCGGAACCGCTCGACCCGCCGGCCTCAGGAAACACACTGATCTGTTGCGGCCAGCCCCGGGGCGACATCGTCCTCGATCTGTGATCAGGAAACGATCTTTTCAGCGCCCGCCTGTGGCGCCTGGCGTGGCCGCGCGCGGGGGATGAAGAGCAGGATCAGCATTGTGCAGAAGATCTCGAAACCGGCCACGGCGTAAAGCCCCGTCGCCGTGGTGCCGGTGACGTCCTTCAACCAGCCGACCAGATAGGGGCCGACGAAACCGGAGAGATTGCCGAAAGAGTTAATCAGCGCGATGCCGCCGGCGGCGGCGCTGCCCGCGAGCATCGCGGTCGGCATCTGCCAGAATGGCGCGAAGGCGCTGAGCACGCCCGAGACCGCGAGGATCAGCGCCAGGAACGAGAGCACCGGATAGGCCGCCAGAACGCCGATCAGCACCAGGCCGGCGGCAGCGGCGAGCGTGGCAAGGCCGCAATGATAGCGGCGTTCGAGGTGGCGGTCTGAGTGGCGCCCCACCAGGATCGTGACGGCGACGCCGACGATGTAGGGCAGCGCCGCGAGCAGACCGATGGTGACGTCGCTGCGCACGCCCATGCCCTTGATGATGGTCGGCGACCAGAAGCCGAGCGTCGGGTTCGCGCTGACCAGGCAGAAATAGATCAACGCCAGAAGCCAGACCTGCGGCATTTTCACCGCGTCGCGGAAATCGTGCTTGCGCTCGGTGGCCGGGTGGATGTCTTTTTGCAGGTCGGCGATGACCACGCGCTTTTCCTCCGCCGTCAGCCAGCTTGCCTGTTCGGGCTTATCGTCGAGGTAGAACAGCGTGAAGATGCCGAGAAAGATCGCGGGCAGGCCTTCGAGAATGAACAGCCATTGCCAGTTGGCATAGCCGGCCACGCCGCCCATGCGCCCCATGATCCAGCCGCCGACCGGACCGCCGAGAATGCCCGCGATCGGCACGGAGGTCATGAAGAAACCGACCATCTGGGCGCGCCGGCGCGGCGGGAACCAGTAGGTGAGAAAGAGGATAACGCCGGGATAGAGACCGGCCTCGAACGCGCCGAGCAGGAAGCGCAGGATGTAGAAAGAGAGCGGCGATTTCACGAACATCGTCGCGATCGTGGTGATGCCCCAGAGGATGGCGATGCGGGCCATCGTTTTGCGCGCGCCGATCCGCTCCAGGAAAAGATTGCTCGGCACCTCGAAGATAAGATAGCCGACGAAGAAGATGCCGGCGCCAAAGCCGAAGGCGGCGTTGCTCAGCGCCAAATCATGCTGCATTTGCAGTTTCGCGAAGCCGATATTCACGCGGTCGAGCCACGCGGTGACGAAAAGCAGCGTGAGCAACGGCACGATGCGGCGCGCGATCTTCGGATAGACGGCGTCTGCAGTGACGGACAGGGGAATGCTCGTCATGGCGCGGCCATGAGTTTTTCGATGATGGCGGTGGAGCCGATGATGTCGGGATATTTCTCGCCGGCATCGATGCGGGCGAGCGTCTGTTTCTCGGCGGTCTGCATGCCGATGGCGCGCGTCGCCGCGGCTTCGATCTCGGCGGGCGGCAGGACGAGAATGCCGTTTTCGTCGGCGAACACCGCATCGCCCGGGGAGACGGCGACACCGCCGCAGGAAACCGGCACGCAGAAGCCGCCGCCGAAGCCGAGGAGCTTCACCGTGACCGGCGAGAGTCCGCGCGCCCACACAGGCACGCCATATTGGCGCAACTCGCCGATATCGGTGACCATGCCGTCGACGACGATGCCGGCGACACCGGCGCTGCGGGCGGCATAGGCGACGGCGCCACCCAGGCTCGCATGCTTCATGTCGCCGCAGCGGTCGATAACCAGGATATCGCCCGGGCGGGCCTGGCCGATCGCATAATGAATGATCGTGGCGTCCGGTCCGGGCGCCTGCACGGTAATTGCGGTGCCGGCGATGCGGATATCCGGGAACCACGCACGGATGCCGGGATCCATGAAGCCGACATGGCGGAAATGGCCGATGGTGGCGGGCTCCGCCTTGCGGAGCAGATCGAGCGCGCTGGCGTCGATCGGCGCGGGTAGCTTGTTCAGCGCATATATGGACATCGGCACCTCTTCAGTTTCGGCGAGACAGTGTCACCGAGGGCAAAGCAGCAATGTCCGTGCCAAATGATTTGCCGATTATTTTATCGGCATGATGCGCGGTTGCGGATTTGAGCGCTGAATTATCGCTCTGTTGTTGGTTATACGATGACCATAACACCTGCTTTCCGAGGCGAATGACGCTAACTTTTGGCCAGTTATTGTGCCGGGACGTGAGCGGCGATGGCGCCTCCCCCGGAGGCTCTCTCCGGGGGAGGTGCGGGATCAGACGATGCTGAGCTTGACGTCGATGTTGTTGCGGGTGGCGTTGGAGTACGGGCACACCTGGTGCGCTTTGGCGACAAGCGCTTCGGCATCGGCGCGCGCGACCCCCGGAAGCGAAATCTCCAGGCCGATCTCGAGCCCGAAGCCGCCCGCCGCGCGCGGACCGATGCCGACCGTCGAGGTCACGGTCGCATCGGCCGGAACCTTCGGGCCGCCCTGGGAGGCCACGAATTTCATGGCGCCGAGGAAGCAGGCGGCATAGCCGGTCGCGAAGAGCTGCTCGGGATTAACGCCGGTACCGCCGGCGCCGCCAAGTTCCTTCGGCGTCGAGAGTTTCACATCGAGGGCGCCGTCAAGCGTCGCCGAATGGCCGTCGCGGCCGCCGGTGGCACGGGCCGAGGTGCGATAGAGAACATTTACAGACATAAGAACTTCCTTTCTTCAGGTGAGGACCATCCACAACGGACGGTTTGGAACAAACGGAATTTGGGAGGGGCGGCGCGCGGCTCCTGCCGGGACGCGCCGGCCAGGGTCACGCCTTGATGAAGCTGAGCACGTCCGCGTTGAAGCGCTCAGGCTCGGTCTGGGCGAGGCCGTGCGGCGCGCCCGGGTAGATTTTAAGGATCGCGCCCTTGACGATCTTCACCGTCTTCTCGCCGGAATCCTTGAGCGGCACGATCTGGTCGTCATCGCCCTGGATGATCAGCAGCGGCTTGTCGATCTTCTTGAGATCAGGGGTGAAATCGACTTCCGAGAACTCGTGGACGCAATCATATTGGCCCTTGATGCCGCCGGCGAGCCCCATCAGGCGGAAGCTCTCGCGGAAGCCGTCATTCACCTGCGCCCCCGGCCGGTTGAAGCCGTAGAAAGGCATCGACAGGTCGTAATAGAACTGCGAGCGGTTCGTCGCCACGCCGGCGCGGATGCCGTCGAAGATTTCGATCGGCGTGCCCTCGGGGTTGGTGGGGGTCTTCAGCATCAGCGGCGGCACCGCACCGACGAGAACGGTCTTGGCCACGCGGTGCGAACCATGCCGGCCGATATAATGGACGACTTCGCCACCGCCGGTCGAATGGCCGACCAGAACAACGTTCTTCAGGTTCAGTGTCTCGATGAGTTCGGCCAAATCATCGGCATACTGGTCCATATTGTTGCCGTCCCAGGTCTGGTCGGAACGGCCATGGCTGCGCCGGTCAGCGGCAATGACGCGGTAGCCCTGCATGCCGAAAAACAGCATCTGTGCGTCCCAGGCATCCGAGGCCAACGGCCAGCCATGGGAGAAGACGATCGGCTGGCCGTTACGCGGCCCCCAGTCCTTGTAGAAGAGATGGGTGCCGTCTTTGGTGGTGATGGTGCTCATGATCAGGTCTCTTTTCGCGTGGAGGGTTTGGGTTGCCGCGCTGAGCGGCGACATGGTGAGAAAGAACGTTGCGGCGCCGACGCCAAAGGCGAGTGCGTCGCGGCGGCTGAGGTCAAGGCTCGGAGGACTCACGATCGGCTCCTTTCAATCGTGCACGATTACAGCGCACACGATCTAACTGCCAGAGCGTTCGCCCGGTGTCAAGCGCTTGCGATTAGCACGCGTACGATTTAAATTGGGCGGGCATCAAACTTCGTCACGAAAGGCTTGCGCCATGCCGGGCCCCCTGCAACTCGACCATTTTCTCTGCTTCACCGTCTATTCGACCGAACACGCCTTCACCCAATTCTACCGGCCCCTCTTGGATGAGATCGGCCTGACCTATCCCCAATATTTGGCCATGGTGAGCCTCTGGTCACGCGACGATCGGACCATCAAGGAGATCGGTGAGGCGCTGTCGCTCGAATCGAACACGCTGACGCCCCTCGTGAAGCGCCTGGAAGCCTTGGACCTCGTCTCACGTGCGCGCGATGCTCAGGACGAACGCCAGGTGCGCGTGCGCCTGACCCAGAAGGGACGGGAATTGGAGGCGCGCGCGGAATGCATCCCCTTCTGCGTCGCTGATGCCCTCGGCATGCCCCTGGAAGAGCTTGTGGATCTGCGGCACAGGCTCACGCTCGTGGAGAAACGGCTACGAGAGAGCACGGAGAAGCGGGTTCCGGCCCGGACCCGCGAACCAGGCTAACCCGCCGGACTGTCGGAAGCCGGGTGGGGTGTACGCAATCGCGGCGTGGCTCGATTTATCGAATGGGTGAGGTTTACGCACCCGATTCGCATTGTTAGGCTGACGAGATAACGTGATTCATTAAAGAGTCATTCGGGATGAGCGGAGTTGGGATGTCCCGGTGGGATCACGGGGGACAAGCGCTGGCATGGTTTGCGTGTGGTGTGTCCTGGCTGGCGGCGCTGGGGATCGACGCGCCGCTCATTCGTGGTTATTTCCCAGCCTCCGGCTTCCGGCTGGCGTCGGATTTGGCCTGTTTCCGCGACAATGGCGCCTGGCTCGGTCGGCATTTGGAGGCGGCAGCGCAAAGTGCGGCGCAAGCCTGCACATACAAATATCCTCCCCCATTCCTGTTTCTGGCCACGCCGTTGTCATGGCTTACCCCTGAGCAGGATTTTATCGTGTGGAGTGCAGTCTCCGTCACGGTTCTCATTTTGGCGGCACGGGCGCTGGGGATGCCACGGCGGGCCGTGTTATTGGGGAGTCTAGCGCCACCCACCCTGCTGTGCCTGAGCATCGGGGAGAGTGGGATGATCGTCTCCGGTTTGTTGCTCGTGGCGCTGGGCTGCGCTGAGACGGCACCGGTGATGGCCGGGATCGCGGCAGGAGCGATGATCGTGAAGCCGCAGCTCGGACTATTGCTGCCGGTTTGCTATGTGGCTTCACGCAACGGGCGTGCGTTTTTGGCGGCGGCGGTTACTGCCGGATCTTTATGCGTGCTGGCGGAGATTATGTTCGGCCAGGGCGCCTGGGTGCATTACTTGCACGAGGGCATCGCTGCAACGCACGCGACGCTGGCCGCACCCTGGCCGCAGCGGGACCAGCATATCATGGTCACGCCTTACATCTTTGTGCACTCCCTGGGCGCCGGATTCGGCTTGGCGAATGCTGCGCAGCTTATGGTTACCCTGCTCGCAGCCGTGGCGGTGTGGAAACTATGGCGCGGGCCGCCCGTCCCGTCGCGGCTGTCGATGACTTTGTGTCTGGCGGCGCTCGCCACACCCTTTGCCTGTCTCTACGACCTGTCGGCTCTTGCCCTAGCCCTGGCGGCAGAGGGCGGTGCGGCACTTGCTTGGTTCTGGATTTTCTCGGGCCTGTATTTGTTCGTTTCGGTGTTTTCCGTGTCTCCGGGCGCGCCCGGCCTTGCCCTGTTGCTGTGGATGCTCTGGCGACGACAGGCGGCGAGACCCTCGCGGACTGGCGGTCTATCACACGAATCCTCCGCCCGCTCCGAGGCGGCACTCGTCAGGTCCCGGCGACCATGCGCTTGATGGTGTCCGGCGCGATCCGCAGCATCATCGGGAGCAGCCTGGTCTTGCCTGGCAGCGCCATGGGCCGGCGCAGCGCCAATGCCCTGAGCGTGGCCACCGCCACCTCGGCGGGCGACAGTTTTTTTCCCGCGGTGTTCGCTGTCATGGGCGTATCGACGAGGGGCGGCAGCAGCTCGAGAACATGCGTTCCCTGGGGAGCAAGCTGCCGGCGCAGCCCTTCGGCGAACCCGTGCAGCCCCGCCTTCACGGCGCCGTAGGTCGGCGCGCGCGTGGGAGACACCAGGGCGTAGCCTGATGTGACAAACACAATCGCGGCCATGGCAGGCCAGCGGCGCAGCGCCTCGCCGGTCAGCTGGATGGGAGCTGTCAGATTAAGAGCAACTTCCTGTTCGAGGTCTTGCGTGGCATCGGCGCCGCTTGCGAAATCTCGTTCGACGAAGGTGCCGGCATTGTTGACCAGAACGTCAAGCCGGCCGAACCGCTCGGCAACTGCGTCCAGCATGGCGGCCCGCGCCTCGCTTTTGGTCACGTCGGCCTGGATGGCCAAGGCATCCGGGTGCGCGCGGGAGAAGCGCTCCAGAGCGGCCGTGGATCGACCGCAAACCGCGACGGCCGCGCCCTGACTTAGGAAGGCTTCGGCCAGGCCCAGGCCAATACCGGCCGTGCCGCCGGTGATGAGGACAATCTGTTTCATGTGGCCGTATCCTCGCTCCTCGCTCTGAAAAGAGACGCTTTGCAGCCCGCCCCGAACATCCGCTCCCCCGATCGTCAGCAGACCGATTGGGCCGGATCTGAGTCCGGGCGGCGCGGCGTCAGCAACAACGACACCAAGCAAGAAAAATCCTATCACGGCAAAGGCGGCCCTGAACATGTTCATGCGCGCCCGCCATGCCGGATCATCGCGCCCGATGGTCCTGATGGCCCCAGGTTCTGTCCGCACCGCCTCGGCGGACCACATGCACGCCTCGGTCTCGCAGAACGCGTCCCCAATCTGGTGAACGTCTTCTTTCGAAGCGGGAAAAGCCTGGCTTGGAATTTCTCGATCACCTCGGCCGCACCGTCCCCTGGTGGATCTACGGCGCCGATTAATGGACGCCAGGTTAAAATCGCGCTCGATTAGATCGCTTGCGATGCAATTGCAGGACAGCCATGCGCTCGTGTGTATCGCGCACAATTAATTCGTGTGCGATGTAATGCGCACTGATAATCACCACCCGAAAGGACAAGCTAAAATGACCATCTCCCTGAAAATTCTCCCCGCCCTCGCCCTGGCCATCGCCCTCTCCCCGCTGGCCGCTCAGGCCGCGCCGCAGCAGACCCAGTTCAACGGCCAGGTCATCGTCCAGAGCGGCAGCGTCACCCCCGCCTATCCCGCCTCCACCGGCGGTTAACCCAAGGCCCATTTCTAAACATTACCCCCCACACTCTCCGGCCCGCGTGCGGCCACAATTCAGAAAGGTTCCCCAAATGTCGATTTCCTCGAAAATCCTGCCGGCCCTCGCCCTGGCCATCGCCCTCACCCCGCTGGCCGCTCAGGCGCGCAGCAACCATCAGCCCAACCGGGCACAGATCGAACTGGCCGCGTCGCGCCAGGACCCGGTGACCGCGAGTTCCGCCACCATCGATAACCCGATGACCATCTATAGCGGCAACACCACCGCCGCCTCCACCGGCGGCTGAGCGCCGCGCGATCACCACGGCGGCCTTGCCATCCAGGCAAAACCTATCTGAAGGTTTGCCAACTGCCATTCTTGAAAGAGCTCATCGCCCGGCTGGCCAGCCGGGCGATGAGCTCAGCTTCATCACGGCGTGATCGCGACAAAAGGCGACGCTGCGCCGGCACGCCGATGCGCGCCAGCAGCATGGCCACGACGCCGGCCGGCGTGACGCCGAGAGCCACCCCAGCCGCTGGCGCGAGCTTGCGGACCAACGCGACTGCGTTGGCCAGCGGGCCGGCCGCCACCGGAACCGCGGCGCGGTGTAAGATCAGCCCAGGCGCGCGATGCCCAACGAACCAGAAGCTGGTCGCGCGGAGGTTGGCACGTAGGGGTTTCGGCTGAGGAGGCGTCAGGCTATTCCGTGACCAGGCAGAGCCGGCTTGACCGGCGCAGGGCGTCAGCAGGTTGTGTCTGGAGATACGAGGAAATTATGAAACCAACCGATGCAGCGGCCATTCAGTTCAGGCGCCCGCGCCTGGATGCGCTCACTTCGCTGCGCTTTTTTGCCGCGGCGATGATTGGCATCGGGCACGCACACCCGCTATTTGGGTCTCTCGGCTTAGCTTATGCCCTCTCTCTAGACCAAGGCGTCTCGTTCTTTTTCGTCCTGTCCGGCTTCATTCTCGCCTACAATTATCCCGATGTAGAGCGAGACGTAGCCTCATTTTACAAGGCCCGTTTCGCGCGCATCTGGCCACTCCACGTGGTCGCCATTCTTCTATTGCCGCTGCTTGTACGGACCTGGAACCCAGGCGGCCTCAGTCCGATGGGCAAAATCTACGTCGGCATCGGCAACTTACTTCTCATCCAGTCCTGGGTGCCACTCCGGGATTCCTATCTAACTTTTAATGGGGTCGCGTGGAGCATCTCGACTGAGGCGGCATTCTATCTTTTTTTCCCAATCGCCACCGTTTTAATGAAACGTAATATCGGGCTGCCCATGGCCATCTCAGCAGCTCTGACTGCCTTCTTTATCTGCGCGACAATCTATTGGAAAATCCCAATTGACTCCTCGCTCCCTTTCAGCGCTATGGGCACACTTTACGTGAATCCGCTTGCGCGGCTGTTCGAGTTTGTTCTCGGCATGGCGGCTTGTCGTGCGTATTTCTATATCCGCCCCGGCCTCCCCACAAACCGCATATTCTGGACCGTTGCCGAAGCGGTCCTTGTGTTGGCATCGGTGGCTTCGATGCACTGGATCCCAAGGCTTCCTCTGCGGATCATTTTTCCTTCTCACGCGGCCCCGGTGATTCAATATTATTTGGACAATAGCGGATCAGCACCGGTTTTTGCGGCACTCATCGTTGCGTGCGGTGTCGGCGCCGGTTTTATATCACGATTTTTAGCGTGCCGTGCCTTGGTCTTTCTCGGAGAAGTGAGCTTCGCCTTCTACCTGGTACATGCCACGGTATTGCTGTGGCTGACGAAGCATCCAGCCATTGTTCATTCATCCGTTGGCTATCTGTGCTTTTGGGGCATTAGTTTGTCTATCGCCACTGCGCTTCATGTGGGAGTTGAGCGCCCGGCGAGGCGCTTTCTGTTGCGAAAGAGGAAAGCTCAAGACCAAGAAAAGAGAGCGGTACAGACGCCCGAAGAAGCCGAAGCGAGCCCTCGCTAAGACCTCCCAATCCATATGGCGGCGACGTCGGGCGTGCGATCCCTCCTCCTGCCCCTCCCGAAGCATTGACTCTACCGAACGAGCTGCTCCCCCAGGATTGCGATAGCGGCCCAGCGAATGGGCCGAGAGCGCCACGCGACAGTGATCTGCATGCGCGAGGATGGCCATGCCTGGAAGGATGATCACTTCAAGCACGCCTTTGCTAAGGTTCGGGATGAACTCGGCCTGCCCGGCGATCTGCACTTTCATGGGCTGCGCCACAGCGCCGGCAAGCGCCTGGCCGAAGCGGGATGCACGCCCCAGGAGAGTGCGGCGATTCTCGGCCATAAAACGCTCGCGATGGTCTCTCTTTATACGGCCCAGGCCGCCCAAGAGATCCTGGCCCGCGCCGCGATTACAAAGCTGGCGGAACACAACAAGAAGAAGACGAGTGTAAAACCGAAAAACTCGTGAGTGTAAAACTAGGTCCGGTTTAGACCTTAACGCACCCGGAACCCATTGATTTCATTGGCGCGCCCTGATGGAGTCGAACCATCGGCCTCAAGATTAGAAGTTTGATCTGGCGCGGACACAAAACAGCGTGTCCGATGAGCGACGCCAGAAAAACCAAGGAAATTCGCCACATACAGAAGCGCCCCAAAGAATATTTGTTGCATTTCGACGCGTATTGCTGCATTCTATTTGCGGACACAGTACGGACACGAGGTTTAGTGCTATGCTGGAACGGTTGACTGACGCGATTGCAAAAGAACTCGCGGCGCCTAGCAAAGGCAATAGGGTCTACTACGACCCAGACCTTCCTGGGTTCGGATGCCGGGTAACCAGCGCAGGCGCGCGCTCATGGGTTCTTAATTATAGGTCCCGCGGAATTGAGCGCCGGATGACCATCGGCAGTCTAGAAAATTGGAAGGCCCGCGACGCTCGCAAAAGAGCCGAAGAGCTTAAGCGCGCGGTGGATGCCGGCGGGGACCCTATGGCCGATCTGCACGCCGAACGGAGCGCCCCTACGGTAAATGACCTCGCCAAGCGGTTCACCGCTGAGCACTTACCCAAAAAGCGGCCGGGGACCCAAGACGAATACAGCCGCCTCCTGAAAGCCTACATCCTCCCGGCAATGGGCAGCAAAAAAGTCGCCGACATCCGACATGCAGATGTCGAGGACATGCACCGCCGCATCCGCAAAGACGCCCCTTATTCCGCAAACCGGGCGGTTGCCGTGGTGAGCAAGATGTTCTCCCTCTCTATTAAGTGGGAGATGCGTGAAAATAACCCCGCGATCGGCATCGAGAAAGCGCCAGAGCACAAACGGAAACGCTATTTGACGCCCGCAGAAATCGCCAGGCTGTCGGAGGCTCTCAATCAGGCCGACGAACGCATGAGTGCTAATGTCGTGCGACTGCTGCTCCTGACCGGCGCCCGCAAAGGGGAAACCCTGGCCGCCAAGTGGTCTGATTTTGACCTTGAAGCCGGGACGTGGACGAAGCCAGGCGCAACCACCAAAACCGCCACAGATCACCATATTCCACTGAGCGCCCCTGCCCTCGCCCTGCTCGGTGAGATGAAGCAAGCCGCCGACCAGGACAACGACCGCCGGAAGCGGGAGAAGCTGCCCCCAATCGATTTCGTGTTCCCTAGCCAGGACGCTGCTGGAAATATCACCTCGCTCAAGGATATTAAGAACTCGTGGGCTACCCTCTGTCGCAAGGCCGACTTGAAGGGGGTTCGCATCCATGATCTTCGACACACATTTGCCTCGGTGCTGGCCTCAAGCGGTCTAAGTCTCCCAATTATTGGCGCCTTATTGGGGCATACGCAGGCCGCCACCACACAGCGCTACGCACACCTGCTCGACGACCCGCTGCGCAAGGCAACCGAGACCGCCGGAGCGATTATCGGCGCTAAGCCCACTGCTGAAGTTGTGGACATGAAGGGGCGGAGAGCGTGAACGTCGAAAACGCGCCCCCTCCCCCTGCTAAGGCAAAGACACGGCCTCGCATTACCAACGAACATGTGGCCGACATGCTTGCGAGTTGCCTGGCCGGCCGACCAAACTACATTTCCCCCGACGAGGGGCGGGTCAATCATCTAACACAGACTATCAACCGCTACATCCAGACGCCCTGGTCTGTTGAGGCAGTCGCTAAGCTCCACGCACAAGCTAAAGTCGCTCGAATGGAGGGAGAGATGCTGCGCGCGGCCGCAACCCTTTTGCGTCGCGATCTTGAGGCTCTGACAGTGGAAGCTCAGCAATACGAGCTTAGATCAATAACAACGGACTACCTCGAACGACGTGCGATAGACATAAAAAACGCGATTGCATTGCTCGAAGAACCCCGAGGGGATTTAGATCACCCAGGACTCGCGATCCATTTGAGCACCGGCCCAAAGGGTAAGCCCCCCGCGCCTTGGCGACTTACTGCTGCAGCGATTGCCGACGAATTGATTCGAACCTTACGTGATTGTGGCGACCCCCGGGCAGGCATCGGCAACCCGAACGGCCCCGTCGTTAAATTTGTCGCAATATGCCTACGCCTCATTTCGCCCGACCAGAAAGCGCCCAAGAGAGAAACCATTCATGAAGCGATTGGCGCGCACCTAGAAAATTCCTTCAAGTACCGGAAGGGGGTATGAAAAGGGCGTTTTTGCACCCCACAGACTAAAAAAGCCGCCTGTTAAAAGCTCCGTACCGAATTGAACGGAGACCTAACGATGTCTGAGACAATTAGCCGAAGCGAGTTGCTAGGCGGCCGGCTTCCCCTTCCTGAGTTCGCCCAGGTCCTAGGCTATGCGGACCCGCGCCCCATCCGTAGTTTCATCCTGAATCACGCCGTTCCGTTTGTGGTGATCGATCGCGTGATGCATATCCGGCCGGAAGATTTCCGCGCCGCTCTGGAGCGTTCCGCCACAAGCACCGCACCACGCACGCGGGGCCGACCGAAAAAAGCTACGTCGCAAGCCGCCTAAAGGAAACCGCCGCCCAAGCGATCAGGCAGCGGTTCGAGAGGCGTGTAAATCAAGTTGGGCAAAACTGATTTAGCGCGCGGCTCGGCGGACTGCAAGATCTTCGGCGGCATTGGATGGAAATTTCAATGACCGAAGCTATCGGCCAGCGCGCACAGCTGGAAAACATCACCAACGTAATCGCGGCCCACGTGCCTTACCAACTCCCGTTATATCGCGCGGCGCGGGACGGAGTGATCGGCCTGATAGTACCGGAGCGCGACGGGATAATTCCTAAGCGCTACCTGGAAAACACGCACAGGCCGATTGTCGTTCAGATCGGTGACGACGACTACAAATCGACCGGCCCGGATGGTTGGGCCTGTGCTCGCCGTCTTCGCTACTGGGCTCGCGGTGCGATTGTCCACGCGGCTGCTGGCGAGGAACAGCACTACAGTGAAGCAGTCAGAGGCGCCTTGCTCACGCAACGGTTCCTGATGATTGCGACCAACACTGCCCACGAATCCGCATGGTCTCAGCTCCTGAGCCCGCACATGCCGGTGCTCGGGATCTTATCCCGTGAAGGTTTGCCGCATCCGAAGCGCCTGGCCGCGTCGGAGATGAACTGATGCATGGAGACAGTATAACGGTCCTCCGCTGCGCCCGGGGCTTGCGCCTAGCTAAAATGATTCGTTCAACCGGCATGGTTGATTACGACAGCACCCGGACGTTCGATGCCTGGGAAGTCAAAGTCGCCACGTTCGACGATCTGTGCGGGATCATCTCGAGGCTCATAGATCGGCCAAGATTCTGCATCGTCCGCGGTGCGCTGATCAACGGCCCGAAGGCGACAAAGATCCGCCGTCTGGTTCATGCCGACCCTAAAACCGGCGATGCTGCTACCTTGCGACAGGTGCCGCATCGGTGGGTAGCGCTGGATATCGAGGGGATCAGCCGCCCTGAAGGCATCGACGCCACCGACCTAATTGCTTGCGCCCGCCACGCCTTACAACGCCTTCCTGTGGCCTTCCGCGACGCAGCTTGCTTGGTCCAGGCAACGGCCGGGCATGGTATCAAACCGGACCTGCGGCTTAGGGTGTGGTTCTGGTTGTCCCGCCTTACCACTGGCGCCGAACTGAACCGCTGGTTACGTGGCGCGCCTGCAGATGCCTCGATCTTCCGCCCGGCGCAGATCATCTACACGGCCGCGCCTGTCTTCGAAGGATGCGAGGATCACCTACCGGTTCGGATCGTGCGCCTCGCCGGCTCAGAGAGCGTCATGGTTCCATCTGCTGCGGCCTTAGCACCCCCGCCACGGCAAGATCCTAAGCCCCTGCCAGCTCCCGACAGCCCGAGGGCGTCCGCATACGCATGGGCTGCCTTACGCAATGCTGTGGTGAAAGTACGGAACGCCCCAATCAATTCCCGTCACCCCGAATGCTTGACGCAGTCCAGGAACCTGGCGCGGTTCGTAAACGCTGGATTGCTTTCCGAAAAAGACATGAAAGACGCAATGAGCGACGCAATTTTTGCGGCTGGTAAAACCAGGGAGGAAGGCGAGGCAATCGCCGTGTATGCCTTGTCTCATCCGTCAACCTCCCCACTGCCGGAGGGCGTGCGTTGATGGATGGATCGATTATGCCGGGTGAAAGTAGTGTGCCCGATGCTTTGGCAATCGCTGAGCTCGCGGGCTTATCCAAGATTGAATATGACCGCGTGCGGGATGCAACCGCCGCTCGTTTGGGTATCCGCGTCTCAACCCTCGATGCAGAAGTGAAGAAAGCCACGGCGGTACTCACCAACCCCGAGGATCACCAACCGCCCGCATTCACCGACGAAGCGTTGGCGCTGCAGTTTTCCGAACAGTATGCGCACACGCTCCGCTATGTGGCGGCATGGGGTAAATGGTATCAGTGGACTGGCAAGGTTTGGGAAGCAGACCAGACAATCCAGACGTATGACCGGGCGCGCGCTATCTGCCGCGAGGCCAGCGCGATATGCAACGACACCAACGTTGCGATCGGCATCGCCAAAGCCCAAACGGTGGCAGCTGTCGAGCGCCTGGCGCGCGCCGACCGCCGGCACGCCGCCACAGTCGAACAATGGGATGCAGACCCTTGGCTTCTGAACACACCGGGCGGCGTGGTGGACCTTCATGTCGGAAAGATGCGGGCACACCGGCCCGACGATCATATGACGAAGATCACAGCCGTTACGCCTGGCGGCGTGTGCCCCTTGTGGGAAGCATTCCTCAAAAAGATCACCAACGATGACCATGAGCTCCAGAGGTTCCTGCAGCGGGTGGCAGGCTACAGCCTGACCGGAAGCACGCGGGAACACGCGCTCTTCTTCGGCTATGGCACTGGGGGCAATGGCAAGGGTGTCTATCTCAACACCATAACCGGCATCATGGCCGGCTACGCCACTGTCGCCTCGATAGATACCTTCACGGCCAGCAATACGGATAGGCATCCTACCGATCTCGCCATGCTCCGCGGCGCGCGGCTGGTGACGGCACAGGAGACCGAGGAAGGCCGCAAATGGGCAGAGTCACGGATCAAGGCGATGACCGGCGGCGACCCGATCACAGCCCGCTTCATGCGCCAGGACTTCTTCACGTTCCAGCCCGCGTTCAAGCTCTTTATCGCCGGTAACCACAAGCCCGGCCTCCGCAATGTTGATGACGCCATCCGCAGGCGGTTCAATCTCATTCCCTTCGCTGCCAAGATCGCACCGGCCGAGCGTGACCCCGAACTGCCGGAAAAACTCAAGGAAGAATGGCCGGGGATTCTGAAATGGGCCATCGCGGGGTGCCTCGATTGGCAGGAGAACGGTCTCAATCCGCCCAAGTGCGTCACGGCAGCCACGAATGAATATTTCGACGCTGAAGATGCCGTGGGGCAGTGGATGGCAGAGCGATGCGTCAGAGGGCCAAACGTCGGTAAGTCGCTCAGCTCTGACTTGTTCAGATCGTGGAGTGAATGGGCGGCCAAGGCTGGCGAAACGATCGGCTCGCAAAAGAGCTTCTCCCAGAAGCTCATAACCCGTGGTTTGGAACCAACACGCGCGAACGATGGGAAGGCAGCATTCGATGGAATCAAGGCCGTTGTCCAGCCTCCGCCGCATGCAAACTCGGATCTCTGAATGATGTATCTGAAGGTTCCGAAGCATTCGCCTATTATCACCCGTTATAGAGCTAACACGCGCGTGACGGTGTTAACCGGAAGTCCCATCAGATCCCTCAGACGTTTGCTGACGGTGAAGCGGCATGCCGCGCCAGCCCCTCAATCCGGCCAGCGTCTACCCGGATTTTCCCTCCGCAAACTAGACCTCCTGATTAGTAATCACCCTCCGTATCAGCTTTTTATATCTTTTTTTCAATGACTTAATGGAGCCACACAAACACCATGTCCGCCCAGTGTCCGCAATCAAAGCCTAAAACGCTCCCGAAACTCGGTCCGTACTCACGTGTACTCCGACGCGGCGCCATCGCCCGATCAATCGACGGTCGCAGCACGGAGGGCCGATACTTGCGCGCCTTTGAGCGCGACATGATCGATCACGTCGGCGGGACACCGAGCGCAACCGAGAAACTGCTGATCAGCCGCCTCGCCAGGACCTCGCTCCGGATCATGCTGCTTGAGGAGAAGCTCGACGGCGGCACATGGACGGACCTCGACGCCAGAACGCACGCAGGGCTGCAGACGGCATTTACCCGAATGCTGGGAAGCCTGGGCATGAAGTCGCCCCCTGTCCCCCTGCCCGTCCCTGCCCCCGCTGAGGTGCCCCAAAAGGTGACCCTGCGAGAATATCTCAACTCCAAGGAGGCAGCGAAGTAATGGCCGCCAATATCCTCGACGCACTGGACGACCAGAACCTCTTCGGCGGCATGTTCGATGCACCATCCTGGAAGCCCTGGAGAGCCTTTCTGGGCACCCTGTTCGCTCTCCCCATGGATGAGGACCAGATAGCGACGGCATGCCGCCACACGGGCCGCACAGCCCTTCCTGACAAGCCGGCGCGGTATGCTGAGCTGGTTGTCGGTCGCCGTGGTGGTAAGTCGCGCTGCCTCGCTCTCATCGCCTCTTACCTCGCCTGTGTGCCTGACCATGGGCCGTTCATCGTGCCAGGAGAAACGCCCGTTATCGCTGTCATCGCGGCCGATCGGCGCCAGGCAAAGGTGATCCTCAACTACATCGCCGGCTTCCTACGCGAGATCCCGCTGTTCGCCGATATGATCGCGGACGAACTGGCGGAATCGGTCAGGCTGACCAATGGCGTCACGATCGAAGTTCACACCGCCTCCATCGGCGCCCCACGTGGTCGCACGTTCCTGGCCTGCTTGCTCGATGAGGTGGCGTTTTGGCAAACGGGCGATGGGGCGAATCCCGATATCGAAGTGGTCAACGCAATCCGCCCTGGCCTCAGTACGATCCCCTATTCCCTGCTGCTAATTGCCTCATCGCCATACGCGAAGCGCGGCGTTTTGTACCAGAACTACAGCAAGTATTTCGGCAAGGACAACGCGCCCGTGCTGGTTTGGCAAGGAACGACCAGGGAGATGAATTCATCTCTGATCGACGACCCGCTGATTGACGAGATGTACGAGGAAGATCCGGAGCGCGCATCAGCGGAGTTTGGCGCCCAATTCAGATCGGATATCGTGGCGTTCATCACACGCGAGGCGGTCGAAGATGTCACCGCCCGCGGCATCCGCGAATTGCCGTCGAGCTCCGGCATCTCGTATGCGGCCTTTGTAGACCCCAGCGGCGGCAGTGCTGACTCGATGACGCTTGCAATCGGGCACATCGAGGGCGACGGTCTGGCGGTCCTTGACGTGGTGCGTGAGGTGAAGCCGCCATTTTCACCGGATGCCGCCGTGGCTGAGTTCTCCGAGCTTTTGAAGTCATACGGCATCTCACGTGTCACCGGAGATGCTTACGCCGGACATTGGCCCCGAGAGCGCTTCGCCATGAACGGCATAACCTACGATGTATCGGACAAAAACAAGTCGACCATCTACGCCGAGTTCCTGCCCGCCTTGAACGGCAAGCGTGTGCGCCTGCTTGATATTCCCCGGCTTGCTGGTCAGCTTGTGGGCCTTGAGCGCCGAGTGGCCCGAGGAGGCCGAGACAGTATTGATCACGCCCCGGGGTCCAATGATGACGTGGCGAATGCCGTCTGCGGCGTTCTGGTCAACATCCTCGGCGACCGTCGCCCGTCGCTGATCCGTGCGGATGACTTGCGTAACGGCAGCGAGGCAGTTCCCTACCCCAAGGCGGCAGAAGTTGTTGGCGCGGTGCTATGCGTGTCGGACGATGGCATGGCGGCCGTTGTGTACTTCTCATACGCTTCATGGCTGTTTGCATGTGGCCTCCCCCCTACGAACATCCTCGACTTTGATGCCGCCCCTCTTACGGGCACGACCATCAGGGGGGTATCCGATCGTCTCGACGCCCTTCGCCGAGAAATCAGATGTAACTTCCCAGTCCCCATGATATTTCTTCCTCCGGAACTTGTGTATCAGGCGCGCATGGGCGGTGTGCCGGCTGATGCTTTCCCGGACCATCTGTTGCGCGATACCCCCGGCCTTGCATTGTCCTCGGCTGGAAGCGTGGCCAGCGGACAAGTGAAGATATGTGACGTGGCAATGGAAAAGGCCAAGACTCATCCCCTGGGTGGCGCGCTGAACTTCCGAGCAGGCGAGAAGATGGATAGAGATCCGCTCCGATTGGCCGTGTTGCTGGCAATCGAGATGACGCTTGGAAACGAGAGAAATCGGTCGGCTGCATGATCGCGCGGAATAACAAACTTGTGATCACACGGGACTGTTTCCATCAAATTATGCACCGCTACCAAACGCAATCGATTGAACTAGAAAGCGCCAAACAAACACCATATTGTCGAGTATAGTTTTCAATAGATACTGAATTATACAGGATACTTTTAAACAACAAAATTTATTTCTCCTGTTATATACACGCCTATCCGTGTATATTCACGACATGAACTCGCCTGTCTGCCTTCATCTTCCTGACGATTTGGTCTCCCGATTGGACGCGGTCGCCGCTGCTGACGACCGCTCAAGATCCGCGGTGGTGCGTCGTATCCTGCAGGACGCGCTTGCAGATCGTGGCGAATTGCAGAGGCGGGCGGCGGAACGTTTCTCAAGTCTTGGGGCCGCGCTGTATGACTAGTTTTAGAGACGGGCACCCAATTCACCAGATCGGCGGGTTAGCAGTTTCTCCCGCCATGCCCCCTTCTCTGGGGCGTCGGCGCAAGTCGTACAGTGTGCCGGATAGAAAAACGACGACAGCGCGCGGGGGAGCTATTTCCGTATCCCCGCGGCGCGCACTTTCCAAAGTTTGCCCAAACGCGGGGCCGCTCTGCCGATCCAGAGCGCCGCGGCGAGGCGTGATCCCTGGGTCTTTAGTCCTTTCCCCTAGGTCGATCTGTCTCGGGCGCGGGGGCTTCCTTGTTCCTTGTGTTTCCCCCGTTGCTATTGCCCATCGCGGGGCAGTGTCGTCACCCGACACGCCGCGGCGCAGGTTCAGCCGCTTTTGCCGGTGGGCTGATTCCTGCGGGCGCGGGCTGGTGTTTCAGTCCGCCAGCCTGTGTTTTTCAGTTCCGACCGGCGCGACAATCTCTGTCTGCTTCGCATAACCAACCCATTTTGAAAGAAACCCAATGCCTCAATACTTCGACGGCGCAACGGCGCAAAACCCCTCCCCGCCTTACACGCTCACCGAGCTGGGCACATTCGCAATCAAGACCGGCGGCGGCTGCTTGAACGGCAGCCCCGTCGTGCTGACCGCGGGCGATGCAACCAGCATCGTACAGCTTTACGACGGCACCGTTGTTGACGGCGCAGCTTCTGGCCAACTGATCGCGACATTTACGGGCGGCATCGCCGGCCGCGTCGGATGCCCGAATCAGAGCTTTATCGCCGGCCTTGTTGCAGTCGCCTCTGGCGTCACCTCCCCGACCGTACAAATCAGCTATAACTAAGGAAACAGACACATGAGCCTAGCCGCATATCAAGAGGCCGAACGCCTCCGCGCCCAGATCCGAGATCTCGAACAACAGATGGCCCGCTCCACCCGCCAGATCACCGGCCAGGAGGCCGATGAATTGCGCGACATTCAGCACCGTTTCGATCATGCGGGTGCGACG
>NZ_DATLPB010000079.1:0-13445 GCF_035535915.1 Acidocella sp. | reverse complement strand
TCACCGCATCCGGCTGGTGCGCGGCAAAGGCCGCGCGCATCGCCGCCGCGTCGCAAATATCCGCCTTGAGCAGCACATGGCGCTGGCTCTGCCCCGCCGCCGCCAGCGCGTCTTCCGACGCGGCATACGTCATCTTGTCGAGATTGACGATCTCATGCCGGCCCGACGCCACAGCCCGCCTGACCACCGCCGAACCGATAAAGCCGCAGCCGCCCGTGAGGAGAAGTTTCATCTTCTAAACCTGCTGACATCGCGTTGGGAAACCGACAGTTCGCCATCCGGCCGGGTCATGTCGGGTGGTCGTGTATGCGGAGATAAATTGTAAAAGCGCGAGGCGAATGGCCGCGAAATTATGGCGACAATTGTTTGTTGTCGGCAGTTAATGACATTTCGGTGCCATGCGCAATATGCGTTCTGTTGAAACCGGCCTTAAAAAACGACGCGCCGGCTTTCAGCCCTGGGCCTGGATTACCTGCAGAACGACCTCGCCGTACCGTTCGATCTTGGTCCGACCCATCCCCGGAATATCGCCCAAAGCGGCGAGGCTTTGCGGCCGCGCCGTGGCGATGGCCGCCAGCGTCGCGTCGTGGAAAATCACATAGGCTGGCACATTCTGTTCGCGGGCCAGCCGCGTCCGTTCCGCGCGCAAGGCCTCGTACAGACCCTCCGCCTCGGCGCCGAGGGCAATCCGCTCCTTTTTCTTGATCGTGTTCAGCGCCGAGCGGCCGGCCTGGTCGCGGCGCAGATGCACCGGTTCCTCGCCGCGCAAAATCGGCTTGGCGCGCGCGGTGGCGAATAACGCGCCGTAAGAGCCATGGTCCACCGCCAGCACCCCGCGCACGATCAATTGCCGGAACACCGAGCCCCAGCCCTTGCGGTCGAGCTCCTTGCCGACCCCGAACGTGGGGAGCTTTTCATGGCCGAAGCGCAGGATCTTCTCGTTTTCCACGCCGAGCAGCAGATCGATCAGATGCATGGTGCCGAAACGCTGTTCGGTCCGCAGCACGGCGGAAATCGCCTTGCGCGCTGCCGTGGTCGCATCCCAGGTTTCCACCGGCGTCAGGCAGGTATCGCAATTGCCGCAGGGCGCGTGCATCACTTCGCCGAAATGCGCGAGGATCGCCTGGCGGCGGCAGCCGGCGGTCTCGCACACGCCGAGCAGGGAATCGAGCTTGTTGCGCTCGATCCATTTCACCTCGTCCGGGGAATTGCCCTGGTCAATCATGTTCCGGCGCAACACCACATCCTGCAGCCCGTAGAGCAGCAAGGTTTCTGCCGCGGCGCCGTCGCGGCCGGCGCGGCCGGTTTCCTGGTAGAAGGCTTCCAGGCTGCCGGGCAGGTCCAGATGCGCGACGAAGCGGATATCCGGCTTGTCGATGCCCATGCCGAAGGCCACCGTCGCCACCAGCACCAGCCCGTCTTCGGCAAGGAACGCATCCTGGTTGCGCGAGCGCACCTCCGGCTCCAGGCGGGCATGATAGGGCAGGGCGTTGACGCCGTGCGCCTGGAGGGACGCGGCGGTTTCCTCCACGGTCGCCCGGCTGAGGCAGTAAACGATGCCGCTTTCGCCCTTGTGCGCGCCCAGAAACGCCAGCAATTGCCGCTGCGGCGAGGCCTTCTGCACGATCGAATAGCGGATGTTCGGCCGGTCGAAACTGGCCAGGAACATTTTGGCGTTATCGAGTCCGAGGCGGTGGCGGATGTCTTCGCGCGATTGCAGATCCGCGGTGGCCGTCAAGGCGATGCGCGGCACGCCGGGGAAGCGTTCTCCCAGTTGCGCGAGCTGCAGATATTCCGGCCGGAAATCATGCCCCCATTGGCTGACACAATGCGCCTCGTCGATGGCGATCAGCGCGATCTGCACGCCATCCAGCATGTCGAGAAAATCCGGCATCATCAGCCGTTCGGGCGCGACATAGAGCAGATCCAGCCGCCCGGCGCGCAGCTCCGCCCGCACCGCGGCCCGTTCCGGCCCGGTGAGGCTGGAATTCATCGCCGCGGCATTGAGGCCGAGCTGGCGCAACGCCGCCACCTGGTTGCGCATCAGCGCGATCAATGGCGAGACGACGAGGCCGACCCCCGGCCGGCAGAGCGCGGGCAACTGGTAGCAGAGCGATTTGCCGCCGCCGGTCGGCATCAGCACCAGCGCGTCTTGGCCGGCGATCACATGCGCGACGATCTCTTCCTGCTGGCCGCGAAAGCCGCGCAGGCCGAACACGTTGCGGAGCATCTCATGCGGGTCGGGGACGGACGCGTCTGGAACGGCGGCGCTGAGGCTTTGCATGCGGGCCTGACTACAGCCTGTTGCCGCGCCGCGGCAAACGGCGGCACGGGTTTTCTCCCATGCCGCCGGCCATCCTGCCTCTTTTCCGCGCGGGCTTAGAAGCTGTAGCGGCCTTCGAGTGCGAAATTCTCCGCCGAGGTCGCACTGCCGTACTGCCCGCCCCACTGGGCGGAAAGGCGCCACGGGCCGCGGCCGGTCAGATCCACGCCCGCACCAGCCGTGACGGCGCCCTGCGGAGCGGCCGTGGCGGTCTCGCTGGCGGTGAGCAGGCCGACCGTCTCGATCGCGCCGGCCCTGGTGTTGCCGACCGTGCCGAGGCCACCGGCCGCGATCCAGGGCGTCAACGTGCCGAAACGGGTGTTTATGACGAATCCGGTCTTCACGCCCGCACTGAACTGGCCGAGATCGGTGCCCATGGTGCCGAAAGTCAGGTTGAATGCGCCGGCTCCGGTCTCGGCGGCCTGGCCGAGGCTGGTATGGAGATATTCACCCGAGGCATAGGGGGTGACAAACGCCCGCGGACCGCCGAAGCGATATTGCACGCGCGTGCCGACATCGGTGAAGTAGCCGTTGCTGGCGGACTTGCCGGTGCCGACCCCCGCGAGGAACCGCGAGATGCTGTCGCCGATATGGCCGCCGCCGACCAGCGCCGTCGCCTCGAGGCGGCCGGTGGCGTAGATGCCATAGCCGTAGAAACCCACTGAATTGCCTGACACGCTTGAGCCGGCGCCATTGGTCCCAGTCCAGAGGCTGGAGACCGCGGCACCGATTGTCACGTGCCGGTTGGTGTTGGCCTGTGCG
Source organism: Acidocella sp. (assembly GCF_035535915.1). Taxonomy (GTDB): domain Bacteria; phylum Pseudomonadota; class Alphaproteobacteria; order Acetobacterales; family Acetobacteraceae; genus Acidocella. The sequence goes on along the minus strand of NZ_DATLPB010000079.1, from coordinate 10,360 downwards.
CCGGCACCAGCGATGAAGCCGCCTTCATTGAAGTTGAAGCCGTTCGCGGACCCGAAAGTGCCCAGGCCCTGCATCCAGGCGCCCTGCTTGGGTGAGCCCGAAGTCGCATTGCCACCAAGGATATTGTTCATGACGCCGAACAGCGCCTGATTGGTGACGAAGCTGCTCGCCGCGTAAATCCGGCCTGAACTGAAGGCTGGGCTGTTCGTCGGCACCGTGATTTCGAGCACGAGGTTGCCCGGGTCGGCCGGGTCGTCGAGGAGTTCCGCCGTCACCAGGGGGGAGTTGGAAGACAACGAGGAAAAGCTGCCGCTCACGCCGCCGGCCGCGGAGAGGAAGTTGATCTTGCTGCCGAGCACGGCGCCGGGATCCAGCTGAATTGAGAGGCCGCCGGCGAGCGTGGCCGTGCCGGTGACGTGGAGCTGGTCATTGCCGGTCGCCCCAACTTCGATGTTCAGGGTGCCGCCGGCTTCCTGCGTGAAGTTGCCGTTGATCGTCAATGTGCCGATCGACCCGCCGGGGAAGACCGTACCGGCGTTTATCACGTTGCCGTCAATGGTGCCGTGGCCGCGCAGCGTGCCGCCGCTGTTCACCATGACGTTGCCGCCCAGGGCGGCGCCGGGATCGGCCGCATCGCCCACTTCCAGCGTGCCGCCGGCAACATCGGTCGCGCCGGTGAAGCCGGAAGAATCGCCGTTCAAAACCGTGGTGCCGGCGCCGATGGTCATCGACGCCAAATTCGAGAGCACGCCGCCATAGGTGAAGCTGTTTCCCGTGCCCGGCTCGATGGCCAGCGTGCTGGTTCCCGTGCCGCCATCGATATTGCCGATCACGGAAGCGCTGCCGCCGAGAATTTCGACCGCGCTGTTGCCGCTGCCGAGATTGATCGCATCGCCGGTGCCATCGGCTTTGATCGTCCCGGAATCGATGATCGTCGCATCATTTCCGCCGGTGGATACCACTGCTTCCGAACCGCCGCTCTCGAGGGTGCCATTCGCCTCGTTGACGATCGTGACGGTGAAGTCGTTCGCCGCCCCCGTCACGGCGATGGCTCCGGCGTTCTGGCCAAAGATCAGGCCGCTATTGATGACTTCGCTGTTGGCGAAAATGCCCTCGGTCGGGATCGGGGCGCCTGTCGTCGGATCCTTGTCGAGGCCGGCCAGTGTGATGCCGCGACCGAGGCCGGTATTGGCGCTGCCGTCGGCATTGGTGGCGGTGTTGAAACCGGCGATGGTGCCGGAATTGGCGATGGTGCCGCCGCCGACGGTAATGCCTTCACTGGTATCGTCGTCGGCGTGCTGGGACACGATTGTGCCGGTGTTGGTCAGGTTGACGAGTCCGTCGACATCAACACCATCGCCGTCGCGGGTCGCGCCGTTGCCGATGATCGTTCCGCTATTGTTGACGGTGACGAGTTCGTTGCTGTTAAAGCCGTCAATATTGATGCCTGAGCCGTCATCGCCCTGGATGATTCCGGCATTGCTGACATTCATCGTGAAACTGCCATCTGTGCTGACATCGGAATTGCCGCCCGTGATGCCGTGCCGGGCGCCTTCGATGGTTCCGGTGCGCTCATTGGTGATCTGCACGCCGGTGTTCGTCTGGGCATCGACGCCGTCGCTGGAATCTGTGGAGTTCGGCGCATTGTATGAAAAGATCGTGCCGGCATTGTCGATCACGCCATTGACGCCCGGGCGCACGGCATCGGCTTCAAACGCCTCGAGCAACGCGCCTTTCGCGTTGAAGACAGAGTTGCTGCCGGTGGTGATGGCGTTGAGGTCGATCGCCTGCGCGCCGCCTTCTTCGGCGTTATTGGAAATGATCGTGCCGTAATTGTATATCGCAGCACTGTCGTCGCTGAACTGAGCCTGAATGTCGTCATCGTCCGCTGTCAGGATCGTGCCGAAATTTTCAACGACCAAGTTCAGGGCTGTATCCGTCTTGTCGCGGATCGCGCGGCCCGCATTGCCGTCGACGCCTGTTTCCTCCAGCGTTCCGTCGTTGACGATTGTGTTCGAGCCGCTGACCGCGACGGTGTTCTTGCCGTTATTGACGTTCAGCGTTACCCCGGTTGCGATGGTGAGCTGGTCACCGGATGAGAGCGTCAACGGGGTCGTGCTGTTGCTGCTCACGGTCGTGGCCGTCTGCGCGTGCGCCTGACCATGTTCGAACAGGGCCATGGCGATGATCACGGCGAGCGCGCCCTGCTTGATCCTGCGGTGGTTTTTGATCATGGCCGCCATGCTGCGCTCGTCGGCCATCGCCAGCAGGCAGTTTTCTGTTTCCGCGTTCATCGGAAAAATGCTGGCGGACAGTCGATGCGCGATTTTGCTTTTGCGGCCACACGCTTTCACCGGAGCGGCCTTGATGGAGTCTCGGGAGTTCTCCGAAACTGCGGCGAACATGTAACTCATGGCGAATGAAATCTCCGACGGATTGTTAGCGTTTGCTACGGCAAAATGATCATTCGCCATCAGCGTTGAAACGTTTTTGAGGGGGTGAGGCCTGAGATGGATGGCATGGAATGGGGGATGCCATGCAGATTTGTTGTAGTGCCTACTTCATAACTATACCTTTATCCTGGTCCCGGGCGGCGCGATCTTGCATGGCGGTTACGGCTATCATGTAGACAGAATAGATAACAACATCCGTAATGTTATAGATCGGTTACACGGCAACTCCCGCGGTGCTCCGTCGCGGTTCAATGTTGGAAAAGATGCGGGGTTTTACGGTGGCATTGCGTGGCGCTTGTGATTTTTGCTGCGCCGGAAATTCTCGTGCCGGATCGAGACTTCTCAATCATGAGTAGAATAAATAGCGCGGAACGATCCATAAACGCGCATTATGGGGAGTTGGGCGCTCGTGATCGAGATTCTTGAAAACGTCGACGAAGCCCGTGGATGGCGTGCGTCAAAGCTCACGCGGGTTTCGCGGAAATAGTACCACGAGCTTATAGTCGGGGCGTTGGGCCGGGCTGAAACTATATTGCTCGTAACTGAGCGGCCCGTCCTGCGGGTGCAGGAAAATCCGCACGCCGCCCTCGCGCGCCATGACGGACTGGACACGCCATTCAAGGGCGAACAGCGCGCTTTCATCGTGCAATTGATCGACCAGTTCGCTCATGGCTTTATCGTTGAGGGCGCGGCCGTAATCGGCCCGAAATTCGGCAAGCAGCCGGCGGACGCGATCCTCCCAATCGGGAATCAGGCTTCGGGCAGATGGGGCGGTGAACGCATAGCGCAGAAGATTTTTTTGCGCTCCACGCCCCAGCCAATCATCGAAAAGATGTTTCGCGGCCTGGTTCCAGCAACAGGCATTCCACAACCTGTCGAGCCCATAAGCGGGATGGTCCAAGACCTCAACCAGCGCCCGCACCGGGTCTGGCGCATCGGCGATCGGGGCCGATTGTGGTATGTCCGGATCGCCGCGTCCGGCCAATTCGAAGAAATAGGCGCGTTCCGCCGGGGTCAGTGCGAGTGCGACGGCCAATCTCGCCAGTGTTTCCGGAGACGCCCTGACATCACGCCCCTGTTCGATCCAGGCACACCAGGTGACGCCGATGCCGGCACGTGCCGCCAATTCCTCGCGCCGCAATCCGGGCGTCCGGCGCCGGCGGGTCAGTACGTCCGGCACCACGCGCTCGCGGTGCGCGCGGACAAATTGTCCGAGCAGACGCCGTTGTTCCTCGCTGTCCATAGGTCTTTTTATAACAGGATAAACTCATCCATTGTAATAGGTTAATCAAAGTGGTTTTTGGCGGGAGGAGGTGATTCATGAACCGTTTGCACGATGCCGTTGTTCAAGATCAGTTCGGGCCGCGCGCTGCGGCCTATGTGCAAAGCGCCGTGCACGCCGCCGGCGAGGACCTCGATGCGCTGGAAGCGGTGGTCCGCCGCGAGGCTCCGGCGCGGGCGCTCGACCTCGGATCAGGCGGCGGGCACGTCGCCTACCGGCTGGCGCGTCATGCCGCCGCTGTGACGGCCGTTGACCTGTCGGCCGCGATGCTGGCGGCGGTGGCCGATACGGCGCGCGCCCGTGGCCTGCCGAACATCGAGACATGCCTCGCGCCGGTTGAAGGGCTGCCGTTTGCCGACGCGTCATTCGATTTCGCGGCCAGCCGCTTCTCCGCCCATCATTGGCGCGATTTCGCGGCGGGGCTGCGGGAGGCGGGGCGGGTGCTTAAGCCCGGCTCGACGGCCATGTTCATCGACGTGGTTTCCCCGGGCGTGGCGGCGTTCGACACGCATCTGCAGGCGATCGAATTGCTGCGTGATCCGTCGCATATTCGCGATTACAGGGCAGCCGAATGGGAGGCCGCGTTGGCCGGCGCCGGGTTTCGCGTGCGGAGCACGCAGATGCGCCGGCTGCGCATGGACTATCCGACCTGGGTCGAGCGCATGCGCACGCCGGAAGCGCATCGTGTGGCGATCCGGTCGCTGCAGCAGAATGTCGCCAGCGAGACGGCGGCCTATTATGGCATTGAGCCGGACGGTTCCTTCACCCTCGATACGCTGCAGATTGAGGCGGCCGTCTGAGGGCGTGTTTCAGCGCGTCGCAACGATGAACAGCCGCGGGAAGGGCAGCAGCACCGTGCCGTCGGGGTGCGCGGAATAGACATCCGCGAGACTTTCCCGATAGCGTCGGAGATATGCCGCCTGGTCATGTGCATCGAGCGCCGCCAGGAAGGGTCTTAAGCCGCTGCCTTTAAACCACTCCACCACCGCATCCACCCCGCCGGCAAGCGGATGGTGATAAACGGTGCGCCACACATCCACGCGGGTGCTGTGCGGCTTCAGAAGATCGTAATACCAGTCCGCTTTTTCCAAGCTTGTCCGGGCTGCCGCGGCGCTGGAGAGGCTTCCAGCCCACGGCCCCTCGGTTGCCACTTTGCGCATCAGCCGATGCGCCGGTTCGTCCAGATTGTCGGGCATCTGGATGGCAAGGCTTCCCCCGGGGGCGAGACGCTCCATCAGGTGCGGCAGGAGCGTAATGTGGTCGGGCACCCATTGCAGCACGGCATTCGCCAAAATGGCGTCGAACGGGCCCGGCTCGGCCCATGTTTCGATCGCGGCATTTTCGAAGCTGAGCTGTGGCAACCGCCGGCGCGCGGCCGCGATCATGTCGGGGGAATTGTCCACGCCCTTCACCACGGCGCGGGGAAAACGCGCGGCCAGGATTTCGGTGGAATTACCCGGACCGCAGCCCAGATCCACGACAGCGTGGGCGTGCGTATCCGGAACGGCGTTGAGCAGGTCGCGCACCGGACGGGTGCGCTCATCCTCAAACACGGCATATTGCGCGGCAGACCATTTCATTTCACGTTACCTCTACAGCTAGGAGTGGAACCGGCGGCGCCTGAATCGCAGCGCTGAGGCATAGTGGACCCCGCCATTCGGTGGGCAGCCATAATTAACATAAACGACACACGAGCGCTCCTTTGCCCCCCCCAGGACGGGCCAGGCCAGGCCACACTTGACGGATGATCGCAACACGATCATCAGTTGCGGCATAGTAAAAATAAGTTGTGTTAGCTATAATGACACGCGCTATGGTAGAAGAAACGCCCCTATCCAGGAAGTCGGCGGTCGGCAATTTGTTGTGCCTGCTCGATTATCTGTCCAGCCTGCGGCGCGGTGCCTCCGTCGTCCAGATCGGTGATGCGCTTGGCCTGTCGCGCTCGCAAGCGCACCGAATCGTCAAGAGCTTGACGGCGGAAGGCGTACTGAGCCGGCATCCGCGTTCCGGAAGCGTCATCTTTGGCCCGCGAATGGCGGGGATTGCGCTTCGGCTGCTCGGTGGTTCCTCAATTCGGCCGCTCTGGCACACCGTGCTCACCACGCTCGTCGACGAGGTGGGCGCGACCTGTAATCTGGTGGTCTATGACCGTTGCGTGGGCACGTATTTCGACCGGATCGAAATCAATTGGCCGCTTCCCGTACAGTTTCGCGTCGGCAGCACCATTCCGTTGCATTGCACCGTGGGAGGCAAGCTCTACCTGGCCATGTTGCCGCGGGCAGAGCGCGAGGCGGTGCTCGATGCGCTGCCGCTGAACCCATTTACAGCGCGTACCCACACCGAGCGGAATATATTCGAACAGCATCTCGCGACGGTGGCGGCACAGGGATACGCAATCAACGAAGGCGAATTTTTTCCCGATCTCGCCGCCGTCGGCGTGCCGGTCTGCGATGCGGATAACCGGCTGGTCGCGACCCTCGGCATGCAGGCGCCCCTGGCACGTCTTTCCCTCGCAGACGCGCAGGACCAGGTGCCCCGCCTGCAGCGGGCCGCTGCACAGCTGATGGCCGTATTCGACGCACAGGATGGATGATTGTCGCGGAGGATGCGACACTAGATTTTGCCTATGCCGGCATGCTCCCTTCTCTGTACCGATGGTCTCAGTCTATCCTTCCAGCGAATTAACTGGAGGAAAGACGGCATGCGGCTGAACGACGAAGAGTCCGACATGCTTGCCGGCAAGCAGGGCTGGGCGCGCCAATGGGCCCTACAGCACCAGCTGGCTGTCGGCGAGATGTTCGATGCGGTGGATCTGGTTCCCGTCGGGCAGGCCCATATCATGGGTGATCCGGAAGCGACCGGCATTGCGGGTATTGAATTCCTCGAAACGTTGGGCGAGCTGCCGATCGAGCAACGGCGCGTGCGTATCCCGACCATTACCGATCCGCGCGGCATTGACTTCGCCGCCTATAAGCGTCTGCGTCAGACCGATGTCATGGCGACGCGCGAGGCCCGCCTCACCGCCGCCTTCGAGGCGTTGGGCGTGATGATGACGAATACCTGCATCAATTATCAAACGATCCTGCCGCCCTCGCGCGGCGAGCATCTCGCTTTCGGTGATACAGGCGTTGTCATTTACTCCAATGCCGTGCTCGGTGCGCGGAGCAATTTCGAGGGCGGGCCGTCGGCGCTCGCCGCAGCGTTGACCGGACGGACGCCCCGCTATGGCTACCATCTGGCGGAGAACAGGCTGGGTACGCGTCATTTCCTGGTCAAGCGGCAGCCGCGCGATCTCAGCGAATGGGGTGCACTCGGCGGCATTGTCGGGCAGCGGAGCGGACATTACTGGGAGGTGCCGGTGATTTCGGGGCTCGAAGTCAAGCCGGGATCAGATCAACTCAAGCATTTCGGGGCGGCGCTGGCCAGTTTCGGCTCGGTTGCGATGTTCCATATGCCCGGCATTACCCCGGAAGCTCCAACGCTGGCTGAGGCATTCGGCGGCCGGGCAGTGCCGGACGCCGAATTGATCGATGACGATGCTTTCCTCGCTTTTGACCGCGCCTATGCGGCGTTGGGCGAACAGCTCGATGTTGTCGTCTTTTCAGCGCCGCAACTGTCATTGCTGGAACTGGAACAGGTGGCGGGCCTACTTGATGGCAAACGCGTCGCCACAACGACGACGCTGATCGCCGCAACTTCGCCCGAGATCAAGTTTGCCGCGGACCGTATGGGGCTGACTCGACGCATCGAGGAGTCCGGGGGCGTTTTGCTGTCTGGTGTTTGCTTTTATCAGAGCTATGCGCGGGAGATGGCCGAAGCCAATGGCTGGAAGCGGCTCATGACCAACTCCGCCAAACTGGTTAACATCATTGGCGGTTATGGCTATCTGCCAACGTTGGGTAGCATGGAACGCTGTGTCGACAGCGCGGTGGCGGGGAGGGTCGTATAATGCCGATTGTTCTGAATTGCCACCGTGGCATTGGCCCCGATGTGCGTGGTACCGCGCTCGTCGCCGCCGATAATTTCAGCGCCCGATACGACCTTGACCGTGAGAAAGGCATCTTCTCCCGGCCGGCGCACAAGCTGCATGGCCAATCTTATGTCGGAAAGATTCTGGTCCTGCGCGAGGTGAAGGGTGGCGTTGCCTCCGCTTGGATGCTGCGGGAGATGGTCGCGATGGGCCTCGCCCCCGCGGCGCTGCTGTTTAACCGGGTGAATCCGATCGTCGCACAGGGAGCGGCGTTCGGTGATCTGTCTTTGCTTGACCGCTTCGCCGAGGGTGATGTGACGAGCCTGATCGAGACCGGTGATCAGCTTTTCGTGGAGCCCGCGGCCGGGCGTGTGACAATTCTCAACCTTTAACAGGCTGGAGCTGCAGCTTCTGCGAGGAACGCCATGGATGAAGTGCCCGACGTGAAGAGAGCTCCGCTAGCACCCTCGCGGCGGGCGACATGGTATGGCTGGTTCGTCGTCGCCATGGGCGCGCTGGTTTTCATGAGCAACTATACCGACAAGACGTTGATGTCGGTCGTTGCGCCGCACATGATTAGCGACATGCATGTCAGCAAGCTGGCGATGGGCGGGATCTTCTCCGCGTTCGCGCTCACTTATACGGTTTTGCAGCCGCTGCTGGCCTGGGGCGCCGATGTTTACGGCGCGCGTCGCTCCGTCGGTTTGATGGTTCTGTGGTACGGGCTGTTTACGGTCCTGAGCGGCATCAGCGTCTTCAATCTCACGGCGCTGACTTGGATGCGCGCCGCGACCGGCGTGGGCGAGGCGGCTTCGATGCCGGCGGCGACTGGCGGCGTCTCGCCCTGGGTGCCGTCCGGGTATCGGACGGTCTCGCAGGGCGTGATGCACGCCACGACGCGGCTTGGTGCTGCGCTCACGGTACCGGTTTCGGTCGCCGCCATTGCCGCCTTCGGCATCCCTGGTCCGTTTTATATCTTCGGATTCGCAACGATTCTGATCGGGCTCATCTGGGTCGCCGCTTATCGTACGCCGCGCGGCGGCGCCTCGCGCAACCGGCTCGCACAAGGGCGGGGCGTATGGCTGGCGATCTTACGCAGCCGCAGCATGTGGGCGCTTTGCGTTGCCGATTTCTGCTATTTTTACACGCTGACGATTTACCTCACCTGGTTGCCGACGTTTCTGATCAAAGACCATCATTTCACGATGTTGAAGGTGGGAATTTACGGGTTCCTGCCGTTTGTCGGCGGCATTTTCGGGAGTGTGGGCAGCGGCATTCTCTGCGACTATCTGTCCGCCCGCACCGGCAACACGCGGCTGTGGCGACGGGTTATTCCCTCGGTCGGCATGGTTTGCTCGGTATTGCTGCTGGTGCCGGCGGTCTATGCGCATGGGCAGATGCTGACAATCATGCTGTTCTTTTGCTCATTCTTCTTCCTCGATGCGACGATCTCCGTGTTTTGGGCGATTGCGATGGATATGGGAGGAACATATGCCGCGACCGCGGCGGGGTGGATGAACACCTGGGCCAATGTGGGAGGCGTGATATCACCCATCGTCTTCGGGGCTCTCGTTCAAATCACCGGGAGCTGGACTCTGCCTTTTCTGGTGGCGTGCGTCCTGATGCTGATCGGCGCCGCCGCCGTCTGGCTGATTGACCCTGACATGCGACTTTCCAATCTGGTTGGAAAATATCAAGACCTCGGCGGCAAGATCGCCGCCCCCACGGAGAGCGGATCGCAGTCGGTTATTTAAAAGAAAGTGGCCGCTTTTTGAAAAAAGCGGCGCAAAAACTTTTGTTTTGCGCTGGGCCTGAGGCGGTGAAACCGCACGGGCCCAGAGTTAACAAAGTTTTTTTGCTACTTTTTGTTCACAAAAAGTAGCCTTTCTTTCTAAGCCGCGTCGAGTTCGGCCTCGATGCTGATGTCCTTCGGCATGACGGCATCGATCGCCAGCACGCCGACAATCTTCTGGTCATGCATCAGCAACGCTTCGACGAATTCACGCGACGCGGCGCTGCCGTTCCGGCCACCCGCTGCCGATGTTCGATCACCTCGACCAGCGAGGTACCGTTCGGCGCCACGCTCGGCAGGTCCAGCCTTACGGAAAGCGGATCGCAGTCTGTGTTTTAAAAGAAAGTGGCCGCTTTTTGAAAAAGGCGGTGCAAAAACTTTTTTGAAACTGGGCCCGTGCCGTTGAAACCGGCACGGGCCCAAAGTTAATAAAGTTTTTTTGCTACTTTTTGTTCACAAAAAGTAGCCTTTCTTTCTAAGCCGCGTCGAGTTCGGCTTCGATGCTGGTGTCCTTCGGCATGACGGCATCGATCGCCAGCACGCCGACAATCTTCTGGTCACGCATCAGCAGCGCTTCGACGAATTCCCGCGACGCGGCGCTGCCGGTTTCCGGTGCCACCTGGCGCATCTCGTCGGTGGTGGTGATGATGTCGGACACCGCGTCGACCAGCAGGCCGATCACCCGGTCCCCATGTTCGATCACAACGACCACCGAGGTGCCATTCGGCGCCACGCTCGGCAGGCCGAGCCGTTCCGCCAGGTCGATGATCGCCAGCACGCTGCCGCGCAGATTGATCATGCCCTTGATGTAGGAGGGCGCGTGCGGAAGGGGGGTGGAGGAGATCCACCCCCTGATTTCCCGG
>NZ_DATLPB010000078.1:0-6252 GCF_035535915.1 Acidocella sp. | reverse complement strand
CAAAAAGAAGCAAAAAAACTTTGTTAGTTTGGGCACTGCCGGTTTCAGCGCCGTTGGCCCAGTGTCCTTTTCTTCAGGAGGCCACCATGGAGTACGAACTCTATTACTGGAGCGGATTGCCTGGGCGCGGTGAATTCGTCCGCCTGGCTTTCGAGGAGGCGGGCGTCGCCTATGCCGACATGGCCCGCCACCCGAACGGCACCGCGGCGATGATGAAGCTCATGCAGCGGCCGACGGCAGCACCCGCCCCCTTCGCCCCGCCGTTCCTGAAAACTGGCGATCTCCTCATCCCGCACGTCGCCAACATCCTGATGTATGTCGGCCCCAGGCTCGGCCTCGCGCCGACGGACGAGGCCGGGCGGCATGGTCTGCACGGGCTGCAGCTCACCATCACCGACATCGTCGCCGAGGTGCATGACACGCATCACCCGATCTCCGGCGACCTTTATTATGAGGACCAGAAGGAGCCGGCCAAGGCCCGCGCCGCCGCGTTCCTGGCCAACCGCGTGCCCAAATATCTCGGCTATTTCGAAGAGGCGCTGCAGCAGAACCCGCACGGGCCGGCACATGTTTTCGGGCCGGCCCTCACTTACGTGGACCTGTCCCTGTTCCAACTGATCGAAGGGCTGCGCTACGCCTTTCCCCGCGCCATGCGTGGCTATGCGGCCGAGTATCCGGCGCTCGCCAAGCTCCACGATTCGGTGCGCCGGCGGCCGCGCATCGCCGCCTATCTGAAATCGGAGCGCCGGGTCGCCTTCAACGAGTCGGGCATTTTCCGGCATTACCCCGAACTGGATCAGCCGCCGGCTTAAGCGAAAAGATCAAAGTAAGCGCTATTTTTTGTGAACAAAACGTTGCAAAAAAACTTTATGACTCTGGGCCATGGGCGTTGTCGCTGACACCGCCCATGGCCCAGCATAAACAAAAGTTTTTGGCGCCGCTTTTTTCAAAAAGCGGCTGCTTTCTAACTTACATCCCGATCGCGCGGCGATACACGTCGAGCAGCGTCTCCTGCTCCTCGATCTCCGCCGGCTCCTGCTTGCGGATGCGGATCAGCTGGCGCAGGACTTTCACATCGAACCCGGCCGATTTCGCCTCGGAATAGATGTCCTTGATATCGGAGGCGAGCGCCTTGCGCTCCTCTTCGAGCCGTTCGATGCGCTCGACGATGCTGCGCAGCCGCTCTCCCGCGATGTTCGTGGGCTTGTCATCGGTGGTCGCGTCAAGCGCCATGGGGCTCTCCGTTGCTCGAGGAAGCGCGGGGATAGAGCGGCCTTGCCCTCAGCGTCAATGCCCCGGCGTCGATTTGAACGTCTGCGCCGCCTCGCCGCTGGCCGGCATCTGGTATTTCGCCTGCCACTCTTTGTAGGGCATGCCGTAGACGATCTCGCGCGCCTCGGCATCGGCGAGCGTTAGCCCCATGCCCTCCGCCGCCTCGCGATACCAGCGCGACAGGCAATTGCGGCAAAACCCCGCGAGATTCATCAGGTCGATATTCTGCACGTCGGTGCGCTCGCGCAGATGCGCGACCAGCGCACGGAATGCCGCGGCTTCCAGCTTTTCGGTGGTCGCGGCATCGAAGGTAGGTTTGCTCATGTTTCCGGCTCCTGCCATAGAGGGATTATTGTGGAGGACCATACCGCTAATATGCTTCGCGCCATATTCCAGGCCGCCATAGCGGCCGCCGACCCTGCTCTTTCTCTCAAACCGCACCTTCCCGCTCCCGGCAAAGGCCGCAACATCGTGATTGGCGCCGGCAAGGCCGCCTCCTCAATGGCCGCGGCGCTGGAAGCCGCCTGGCCGGATGTTGCCCTCGAAGGGGTGGTGGTGACCCGCTACGGTCACAAGACTCCGACGCAAAAAATCACCGTGCTCGAAGCCGCGCACCCCGTGCCCGACGAAGCCGGCGAGTCCGCCGCCCGTCGAATCATGGCGGCCGTGCAGAATTTGCAGCCCGAAGACCAGGTGATCGCGCTGATTTCCGGCGGCGCCTCGGCACTGCTCACCTTGCCGGCGCCCGGCCTCACGCTTGAGGACAAGAAGCTCGTCAATAAGGCGCTGCTGGCCTCGGGCGCGCCGATCAGTACGATGAACCGGATCCGCACGCAGCTTTCCGCGGTCAAAGGCGGCAAGCTCGCCGCCGCCTGCGCGCCGGCCAAGCTCGTCACGCTGGCGATCTCCGACGTGCCGGGCGATTCCCCCGCGATCATCGGCTCGGGCCCGACCTGGTACGAGGGCGCGGACTACCGCATGATCGCCACGCCGATGATGGCGCTCGAGGCCGCCGCCAAAAAGGCTGCCATGCCCTACAAGATCCTCGGCGACGCGCTGGAGGGCGAGTCCGCCGAACTCGGCCGTGAGATGGCCGCCTTGGCCTTGCGCGAAACCGGGCCGATGCTGCTGCTCTCCGGCGGCGAGACCACGGTGACCATCGGCAGCGGCAAGCCCGGCCGCGGCGGACGCAACACCGAATTCCTACTGAGCCTCGCGATCGCGCTGAACGGCGCGAAAAACATTTCCGCGCTCGCCGGCGATACGGACGGCATCGACGGCACGGAAGACGCGGCCGGCGCGATCATCACGCCGGACACGCTCGCGCGCGGCCGGGCCTTGGGCCTGGATGCCACGCAATTTTTAAATTCCCATGACAGCTACAGCTATTTCAAAGCGCTGGGGGATCTCGTGATGACCGGTCCCACCATGACGAATGTAAACGATATCCGCGCTATCTTGATCAATTGAGGACTCAGTACCGAAAATGACCGAACGTCTCCGCCGCCATCGCCGCACGAAAATCATCGCCACCTTGGGGCCGGCCAGCTCGACCCCGGAAATGATGGGCCAGCTGTTCCAGGCCGGGGCGGACGTGTTCCGCCTGAATTTCTCCCACGGCTCGCACGAGGACCATGCCGCGCGCATCGAGGCGATCCGCGCGGTGGAGAAAAAATTCGGCCGGCCGATCGGCATTCTCGCCGACGTGCAGGGCCCCAAACTGCGCGTCGGCCAGTTCCAGTCCGGCCGCGTGCAGCTGCAGGCCGGGCAGAGCTTCGTGCTCGACATGAACCCGGCCCCCGGCGACACCCGCCGCGTCTGCCTGCCGCATCCGGAAATCATTTCCGCCGCCGAGATCGGCGCCACGCTGCTGCTCGATGACGGCAAGCTGCGCCTGCGCGTGGTGCGCAAGCGCGACGATCATCTGATGACGGAAATCCTCAACAGCGGCGTGCTGTCGGACCGCAAGGGCGTTAACGTTCCCGACGTCGTGTTACCGATCCCGGCGCTGACGAAGAAAGACCTCGCCGACCTCGAATTCGTGCTGCCGCTCGGCATCGACTATATCGGCCTGTCCTTCGTGCAGCGCCCTGAAGACGTGCTCCAGGCCAAGGCCATCGCCGCCGGCCGTGCCTTGGTCATGGTCAAGCTGGAGAAGCCGCAGGCGCTGGAAAATCTCGACGGCATTCTCGACGCCGCCGATGCGGTGATGGTGGCGCGCGGCGATCTCGGCGTCGAGCTGCCGCCCGAAGACGTGCCGATCGCGCAAAAGCGCATCATCCGCGCCGCGCAGCAGCGCGGCATGCCGGTGGTGGTGGCGACGCAGATGCTGGAAAGCATGATCACCGCCCCCGCGCCGACCCGCGCCGAGGCCTCCGACGTGGCAACCGCGGTGTTCGACGGCGCCGACGCCGTGATGCTCTCCGCGGAATCCGCCGCCGGCCAGTATCCGCGCGAGGCGGTCAACATGATGGACCGCATCGTCGCCCGGGTGGAGCGCGATGAGGATTGGCGCCGCGCCATCGATGCCAAGCGCCCGGCGCCGGAACACTCCTCGGCCGATGCGATCGCCGCCGCCGCCGTGCAGGTGGCGCGCACGATCGGCGCGCAGGCCATCGTGGCGCTCACCGAATCCGGTTCCACGGCGTTGCGCGTGGCGCGCGAGCGGCCGGATTGCCCGGTGCTGGGCCTGACCATCAGCGAGACCGTGGCGCGCCGCCTCGCCGCCGTCTGGGGCGTGCATGCCGCGGTCACCCGCGAGGTGCATTCCATGTCCGACGCGGTGGCCAATGCCGTGAAGATCGCCCGCCTCGAAGGCTTCGCCAACAAGGGCGACGAAATCGTCGTGGTCGCCGGCGTGCCGTTCGGCCAGCCGGGTACGACCAACGCCCTCCGCGTGGCGCGCCTCTAGAGCGCGATGACTTTAACGCGCTTCTAGAGCGCGATGATTTTAAGTCGAACCATTTCACGGTTTCGACTTAAAATCTGAATCGCCCTCTAACTTTTTTGCCTAGAAAAACGGAACCGCTCCTTTTTGTGAACAGGACATCACAAAAAGCCTTTACTCATTCGGGCCGTGCTGATTACATCGGCACGGGCCCAAATGAACAAAAATTTACGCGCCATTTTTCCAGGGAGCGGTCGCCTGCTGCCTACCGCCTGCCCGATCACGTTTTGCGGCTGACCTCAAAAATCGTTTAATTTAAATGAGTTAGAGAACCGGCTTTCGACGGATTCCAGCTTGGTTCTCACCTGCTTTGCCTGTATTGAATGGCGCGATGACAGGGAAGGATCATTTCACAGTGGATTTCACGCGAGCGGAGCAGAACAAAGTCGTGACAGGCCTGGCAGCGGGCCTCGTCATGCTGGCTTTGACCAGTTGCGGCCGGCATCCGCCGGTAGAGGCCGTCGCTCCCGTGCAGCCGGTCGGCCATCTCTATGCCACGCAGGTGACCTTGCCGCCGCCGGTCTCG
The DNA here is from genome assembly GCF_035535915.1 of Acidocella sp. Taxonomy (GTDB): domain Bacteria; phylum Pseudomonadota; class Alphaproteobacteria; order Acetobacterales; family Acetobacteraceae; genus Acidocella. Next base: position 1,507 of record NZ_DATLPB010000078.1, on the reverse strand, counting down.
TCGCGCATCCACTTCACCGCCGCCGAACAAGAGCGGGCCCAGCAGGCGTTCAACGTCATCGGCCTGAAATCCGCGCTGATGGTCGCCGCCCTCTCCTGCGCCGACCAGACCAAGTACGATGCCTTCATGGCCACGTTCCAGCCGCATATCCTGGCCGAACAGCATGTCATGGACGCCTATTTCCGCAAGGCGAGCGGTCCTTATAGTGGGCAGAAGATGGAAGATGATTTCATCACGCTGCTGGCCAACAACCAGTCGATCAGCGGCATCGGCCAGGGCCGCGTTTTCTGCCTCAACAGCGAGGCCGAATACACGGCCGTGTCGACGCTGAAGACGCCTGACCAGTTGAACCGCTTCGTCACCGACACGGCGCCGGGCGCGTCGGCGACGGTGCAGGTCGCCAGCGCCACCGTGGCGGCCGATGACAAGCATGTGGTGCGTCACGAACATTACCGGCATGTCGCGGTCAAGCACAGCGTCACCAAGACCACGACCAAGGTCAAAACCCAAACCAAGACAGCGGCGGCGAGCCAATAATGCTGCCTGACGTGCCGCCGGCACTGCTCGGCGGCGCCCCCAATTTCCGTGCCGTCGCGCCCTTCCCCGCGGCGGATGGGCGCAGGCTGAAACCCGGCATTCTCTATCGTTCCGGTGAGCTATCCCGCCTCAGTGAGGCGGATGTCGCGTGCCTCGCGGGGTGCGGCATCCGCCTGGTCTGCGACCTGCGCAGCACAGCGGAGCAGGCAAGCTATGCGTCCCGCTGGCCGCGGGAGAGTTTACACCGCCATCTGGATTTGCCTGGGCTCGAGGGCACCGATGCCAGCCCGGCCAAGATCTTCGCACTGATCCTCCGCGACCCCACGCCGCGCGGGGCGCGCCTGGCCATGGACACGCTGTACCGCCGCAAACCGCGCGCCTATGCCCCGCAACTCGGCAGCCTGTTCTCGAACCTTTTGCGGGGCGGCGCCCTGCCCTTGCTGGTCCATTGCCATGCCGGCAAGGACCGCACCGGCTTCTTCACCGCCATGCTGCTCGCCGCCGCCGGCATTTCCCGCGACGATATTCTGGCCGACTATGTCGAGACCTCGCGCTTCTTCGCCGCCGAGGCACAAGCGCCGCAAATGGCCGCTTGGGCGGAACATGCCTTCGGCCAGACCTTGGACATCGCCACGGTCCTGCCGCTGGCCGAGGCCCGGCCCGCCTATCTGCAAGCCGCCTTCGCCGCCATCGACGATGAGTTCGGCGGCGTCGAAACCTATCTGACCCAGGCCGTTGGGGTGTCGGCGCCGGAACTGCACGCGTTCCGCGATCTTGTTTTAGAGTAAGGAAGAAAGCAGCCGCTTTTTAAAAAAAGCGGCGCAAAAACTTTGGGGCTGTCCCAGATGTTAGGTTGAATTCTTTCTGACCCAGCGCTTGAGCTGCTTCAAGAGCTGGGCGGGAGAGCCGTCGTTGAACCTCCACTCGCATTCCTTGAGGAAGAGGTGGAAATTGGCTTTTGGGATGCCGT
>NZ_DATLPB010000077.1:0-11160 GCF_035535915.1 Acidocella sp. | reverse complement strand
AGCTTCAGAGTTCCCTCAGAAACCGGCGCTGGCGGCGTCCAGCGCTTGGATGGCCTCGGCGTCCAGGGTCAGGCGCGCGGCTTTCTCCAGATCCTGCAATTGTTCAAGGCTGGTGGCGCTGGCGATCGGCGCGGTCACTTCCGGCCGGGCGATCAGCCAGGCCAGGGCGATCTGCGCCGGGGTGGCGCCAAGCCGCGCCGCCTGGGCGTCCAGCACCTTCAGCAGGGCAAAGCCCTTCTCGTTGAGGTATTTCTGCACGCCGGCACTGCGCGCCTTGCTCTGGGCGTCGGCGGCGCTGCGATATTTTCCGGAGAGGAAGCCGGAGGCGAGGCTGTAATAGCTGATCACGCCGACCTGCTTCTCGCGGCAGAGCGGGCCGAGCGCATCCTCGAAAATCGCCCGTTCCACCAGATTGTAATGCGGCTGCAGCGATTCGTAGCGCGGCAGGCCAAGCTTTTCCGACACGGCTAGAGCCTGGGCCAGACGCGGCGCCGTATAGTTCGAGGCACCGAGCACGCGCACCTTGCCGGCCTTCACCAGCTTGCCGAAGGCTTCCAGCGTCTCCTCGAGCGGGGTCGCCTCGTCATCCTTATGCGCCTGGTAGAGGTCGATATAATCGGTTTGCAGCCGGATCAGCGACGCTTCCACGGCATATTCGATCCGTTTGGCCGAAAGCCCGCTCTTGCCTTCGCCGAGATCCATGCCGACCTTGGTGGCGACGATCACCTTGTCGCGGTTGCGGCGTTCTTTCATCCACACGCCCATGATCGCCTCGGACTCGCCGCCTTTATGGCCCGGTACCCAGCGCGAATAGGCGTCCGCCGTGTCGATGGCGTTCAGCCCGGCATCCATCAGCGCGTCCAGCAGCCGGAACGAGGCTGCGGTGTCGGCGGTCCATCCGAACACATTGCCGCCGAACATGATGGCGGGAAGCTTCAGTCCCGACCGGCCCAGCTCTTTCATCTGCATTTTTATCAAAACCCTTCCAGAACGATTTTGCCGCGAACGCTGCCGGCCTCGACGGCCGCATGCGCGCGCTTGAGATTCGCCGCGTTGATGGCGCCGTAATGCCCGGTCATCGTCGTCTTTAACGTGCCGTTATCGACGAGGTGTGAGATCGCCTCGAGGATGAGGTGCTGCTGCTCCATGGTCGGGGTGTGCAGCACGCCGCGGGCGAACATGTATTCGGTATGCAGCGTGCCGCATTTGCGGATCAGCGTGGAGATGTCGATCGTGCCGGTGTTGGACTCGATGATACCGATGGCGCCTTCGGGGGCGAGCAGTTCCGTCAGCTTTTTGAAATGCGTGCGCTGATTCGTGACGCAGAAAATATAGTTCGGTGCGGCCAGGCCGTGCGCCGCGAACTGCGCCGCCATGTCCTCGTGGTGGTTGATCACATGATGGGCGCCGAGCTCGCGGCACCATTGCGCGGTCTCCGGCCGCGAGGCGGTGGCGACGATGGTGAGGCCGGTGAGCTTCGCGGCGAGCTGGATGGCCATGGAGCCGACGCCGCCGGCGCCGCCGACGATCAGCAGCGTGCCGCGCGCTTCCTCGCTGCGCGGGATGCGGAAGCGGTCGAACAGCATCTCCCAGGCGGTGAGCGAGGTGAGCGGCAGCGCCGCCGCCTCGGCGAAGTTCAGCGTCTTCGGCTTGTGGCCGACGATGCGATGGTCGACCAGGTGGAATTCGGCGTTCGTGCCGGGCCGGGTCGGCACGCCGGCATAGAACACTTCGTCACCGACCGCGAAATTCTGCGCCTCCGGGCCGATGGCGCGCACGATGCCGGCGGCGTCGAAGCCGAGCACGCGTGGCTCGCCCAGCGGCTCACCGCCCAGGCGGAGCTTCGTGTCGACCGGGTTTACGGACACGGCTTTGACTTCCACCAGCAGGTCGTGATGGCGCGGCACCGGAACGGCGACCTCAAGGTCAAGCAGCGCTTCGGGATCGGTGACCGGCTTGGAGTGGGTAAAGGCGACGACTTTCATGAACGGACTCTTTCTGTTTTTGCGAACGGCGAACGGCGCGGCGGTTCACACCGCTGACAGATAAGACCAATCAGCCGATCCTCAATAGGGCCGGGCCGTGGCGGTCGAGCCAGGCGCTGGCGACGGCCCGGTGCGGGGTGAGTTCGTCGGTCAGCGCCCAGAAAAGCCTGCCGTGATTCATGTGCCGCAAATGCGCGACCTCGTGGCCGACGACATAATCCTGTACGAAATCCGGCGCGCAGATCAGACGCCAGCAAAAGGCGAGGGTGCCATCCGGCGCGCAGGATCCCCAGCGCGTGCGCGTGTCCTTGATGCGGACGCATTTGGGGTTGAGCCCGGCCAGCCGGGCCTTGGCGGCGGCCTGCGCGGTCAGCTCCTGGCGGGCCAGACGCTTCAGGCAGTCGGCCACACGGCGGCCGAGAAATTCGGACTGGCCGGTGACCAGGATGCGCCCATCCTCGATCCAGGCGCCGCCGCGCCCGCTTGGCGCCGGGCAGATTTCATGCGGTGCGCCGCGCACCGGCACCAGTGCGCCGGGCACAAAGGGCAGGGCGTTGGGCAGGGATGCCAGCCGCTCCGCCACCCAGGCCTCATGCATCTGCAACAGCGCCAGACCGGCGCGGCGCGAGGCGCGTTGCGGCAAGGTGATGACCACGCCACCCAGGGCCGGATCGATGCGGAGTGAGATTTTGCGCGCCCGCGTGGAGCGGCGGAACGCCACCTGGGCCAGCGCACCTTGGATGGGCACCAGCTCTGTGGCGAGCGGCACGCTCATGGCCGGCGCGGGAGCTGGCCGGGCCATTCGACGAGATGATGTTCCAGCGGGCCGGCGTCGCGCTCGCTGATCGCCCGCCCGGCGGCGCTGGCCCCGGCCTCGATCACGCTTTCCGCGCGCCCGGTGATCAACGGATGCCAGGAGGGCAGGTCCTTGCCCTCCTGCAGCCGTCGATAGGCGCAGCTTGGTGGCAGCCAGTCCACTGTTTTCAACTTTTTCGGGGTCAGTTGCACGCAATCGGGAATTTTGGTCCGCCGCCGCGCATAATCGCTGCAGCGCGCGGTTTTCAAATCCAGCAGCCCGCAGGCGACATTGGTGAAACTGAGCTCGTCGGTATCCTCGTCGCGGAGCTTGTGCAGGCAACAGCGGCCGCAGCCATCGCAGAGGGATTCCCACTCAGCCTTGCTCATCTCCGCCAGTGTCTTGTCGTGCCAGAATCCCATCGTCCGTCACTTTATCTTGCCGGGCGGCGGACTGCCAGACCAGAAGAAAGCAAGCCGCTTTTTGAAAAAAGCGGCGCAAAAACTTTTGTTTACGCTGGGTCATGGGCTGTGTCGGCGACAACGCCCATGCCCTCCGGGGCTATTCCAACGGTGCTACGCACCGCCGGAACCTTCAGCCCCTCCGCCCAGCGTAAATAAAGTTTTTTTGCTACTTTTTGTTCACAAAAAGTAGCGCTTCCTTTCCTGCTAGCGCGGCGTCTTCGGCCAGCGGCGGTGCAGCCAGAGCCAGGCGCCGGGTGTCTCGCGGATCCAGCGCTCGAGGATATCGTTCATATCCGTGGTCATGGTGAGCACGTCGCGTTCCTTGTCGCCGCTATCGGGCAGCGTCATCGGCGCGTCGTAGATCACGTGGAGCCGGGCCGGGCCCTCGCGCACCGCCCGCACGGGGAAGACCGGGCATTTGAATTTGAGGGCGAAGCTTGCCAGCGCCGGGCCGGTCATCGCCGGGCGGCCGAAGAACGGCACGGCGATGCCGTTATCGAGCTTCTGGTCCATGAGCAGGCCGAGATTCTGGCCGCGCATCATATGCGCATAGGCCTGGCGGGCGCCGCTGCCGCCTTTCGGGAACATCGTCACCTTGCGCTGAAAATTCGCTTCGCGCAGGCGCAGGATGATGTCGTTGACCAGGCTGTTGCTGGCGGCGCGGTACATGAAGCCGATATCCACGCCGCGCGCATAGGCGGCGGGCGGGATGATCTCCCAATTGCCGATATGGCCGGTGAAAAAAATCGTTGGCTTGCCGGGCTCCAGCGCCGGGGCGACATGCTCGTCCCAGCCGGTGACGTAATAGCCGGGGCCCGATGCCGTCTCGTGCAGATTGCCGATCTGCGCCAGCTCGGCAACCGTGCTGCCGAGATTTTCCCATACTTCGGCGACGATTCGCCTGCGTGCGGCGGCGTCGAGTTCGGGCATCGCCGCTTGCAGGTTGCGGTCGGCCACTTTCGAGACCGGGATCAGCGGGCCGATCGCTCTGGCCACGCCGCCGCCGAGGCGCGACGCCGTGGCAGGTGGCAACGCGCGGAACAGCGCCAAGGCCGTGCGCACCAAGGCGGCTTCGGCCTTATGCGCCAATGGCACGGTCTTCACATCGCGGTCGCTCATGCCAGCAGCCGCTCCAGCGCCGCTTCGTCGTCCCAGTGCAGGCGCACCGTGACCACCGCGCTGGCCGCCCGCAGCGTGTCGGGCAGTTTCACATAGTCCTTTGCCGTCGTCACCAATTGCGCTCCCTGAGCCGAGGCGTCGCCGAGAAGCCGCGCCGAGTCGCTCGCTCTATACACGTGATGATCGGGGAATTCATGGGTGGCGACCAGATTTCCCCCCAAAGCCCGCACCGAGGCGAAAAATTTTGCCGGCCGGCCGATTCCGGCGAAGGCGACGATTTTGCGCCCTCGCAGATCCACCACGCTTTCCGGCACCTGCCGGGCCCGCAGCACCGGCAGCGCGGCCGGCAGATGCGCAAGCGCGCCGGTCTCATCCTCGCCGATCAGCACCGCCGCCTGCACGCGCGCGGCGGCGGCGGCCAGGGTCTCGCGCAACGGCCCGGCGGGGAGGGGCAAAAGATTGCCGAATCCGTAGCCGCCATCGATCACCAGCAGCGACAATGTCTTGGCCAGAGCGGGGTTTTGCAGCCCGTCATCCATGACGATGACGGTGGCACCTTCCGCCAGCGCCAGCCTTGCGCCGGCGGCGCGGTCATGGGCCAGGATGGTGGGAGCGGCGGCGGCCAGAAGCAGCGCCTCGTCACCGACATCCCGGGCGGTGTGCAGCGTGGGATTGACCAGCAGCGGCCCCACCAGCCGGCCGCGATAGCCGCGGGTGAGGGCAAAACGCGAGCCACGTAGCCGGCCGAGAAGATCCAGCGCCACCACCGTCTTGCCGGCGCCGCCGACGCCGGCATTGCCGACGCAAATGACTTTGATGCCCGGCACAAAGCCGGGCTTTGCCACACGGCGTGCGGTAACGGCGGCGGTGATGGTGCCGAGCGGCGCGAGCAGATATGCCAGCAAGCCGCGTTTCGCCCAGAAGCCCGGCGCTTTCATTCTGTTTCCCCGAGGATGAGCCCGGCCAGACGAAGCGGCAGGTCTTCTGCGGTGCGCAGGGCGGCAACGGCCCGCTGACCGGCGGCTTCCGCCATGTCCGGCTGCCGCAGCCAGCTTCGCATTGCCGCGGTCAGGGCAACGCCATCTTGCACCTCGACCAGAGCGTCGGCGGCGCGCAGCAATGCCTCGGCCTGCAGAAAATTCTCGTTATGCGGACCGGTGATGACCGGGCGGCCAAGCTGTGCCGGCTCGATCAGATTATGCCCGCCATAGCCGACCAGAGAATTGCCGATGAAGGCAAACGGGGTCGCGCGGAAGAAGAGCCCCAGCTCACCCAACGTGTCGGCGACGTAAACCTGCCCCGCGCGCGGCGCTTCGTTTAAGGAACGCCGCGGCGCACCGCCGGCGAGCGCGGTGATTTCGCCGCCGCGCTCGGGGTGACGCGGCACGATGATTGTGACCAGGTCGGCAAAATCCGCCAGCAAGGCGCGATGCGCCTGAACGATGATCTCCTCTTCGCCGGGATGGGTGCTGGCGGCGAGCCAGAGCGGCGCGGAAATTTGCCCGCGGAAGGCGGCCAGCTTGTCAGCGTCCACCGGCAAAGGCGGGGTGAAGAATTTCAAATTGCCCCATTCCAGCACGTTGCGCAGCCCGAGGCGGCGAAAATGCTCGGCATCTCCGGTTGACTGCGCATGCACATGGCGAAATGGCGCCAGCACGCGGCGCGCGAGCCACGGCACGCGTTGCCAGTTGCGCGCGGATCTCGCGGACATCCGCGCATTGATCAGCAGGCGCGGAATTCCTCGCCGGTCGCATTCGGTGAGCAGGCCGGGCCAGAGTTCGCTTTCCACGAACACCGCCGCGTCCGGCCGCCAATGGTCGAAAAATCTCTTGCCCCAGCCCGGCACGTCCAGCGGCACGAACTGGTGCCGGGCAAACGCGGGCAGGCGGGCGGCGGCGAGGCTGGCGGAGGTGACGGTGCCGGTGGTCAGCAGCACTTCCGCCTTGCCGGCCAGGGCCTGGATCACCGGCAGCACGGACATCGTTTCCCCCACGCTGGCGGCATGAACCCAGATGAGCTTTCCGGCCGGGCGCGGTGCTTGCGTCACCCCGTACCGTTCGGCGAGACGGGGCGGAAGCTCTTTGCCCCGTGCGGCGCGCCGGTGCAGCAGCCGGCGCAGATAAGGTGCTGCGATCCGGCCGGCGACGCGGTAGGCGGTGATCATAGCAGCCCCGCGGCGCGGTCCATGGCGGCGTTCAGCGCCGCCGTGACCGTTTCGACGCCGTTTTCCCAGTCTTCGCGCGGCACGGTGATCGGCTCTCCGCAGACCAGCACGCCGCGGCCGAACGGCAAGGGCAGGCGCATTTTGTCCCAGGAATTGAGAGTTTTGGCGTTGCTGGTCAGCGCGGCGCAGGGCAGCACGGGCCGTCCGCTCAAAGCCGCCAACTGCGCCACACCGGGCGCGCAGACGCGGCGCGGCCCGCGCGGCCCATCCGGCGTCAGCCCGACATGCGTGCCGGCGCTCAGCGCGTTCAGCAAGCCGCGCAGCCCGGCCGCCCCACCCCGCGAGGAGGAGCCCGACACCAAACCTATGCCCATATGCTCGATGACGCGCCCGATCAGCCGCCCGTCACGATGCCGGCTCGCCAGCGCCACGGCCGGGCGGCCCACGCCGCGCCGCTTCACTTGCTGCCAGAAGACCGGCATGGAGGGAATCGTCTCATGCCAGAAGGCGACGATCATCGGCGCGCCGGTGGCCATCTCCTGGAGTTCTGCCTCCCCGACGATACGCCAGCGCAGGGTCTTTGCCACCAGCAACAGATAATGTGCGGCCAGCCAGCCCAGCACTTCCCGCAACCAGTCGGATTGCAAAATTTTCTTCACGTGGCGGGCGGTAGCATCTGCCTCGCGCGAAGGAAAGCGAAGACCAGGGAGGTTGGTTGCCAATGAACCTGGCAGAGCGCGACGGTCAGTCTTCGTAGATCATCTTCCGCGTCATGCCGCCATCGACGACGAATTCCGCGCCGGTGATGAAGCCCGAGTCCGGTCCGAGCAAATAGGCGGCCAGGCTGGCCACGTCTTCCACCCGGCCAATCCTGCCGGCGGGATGCTGGGCATGATCCTCGGGACGGATGCGATAATGCCCGGTGTCGATCCAACCCGGAGAGATGCAGTTCACGCGGATATCCGGGCCGAGACTGACCGCCAAGGCGTGGGTGAGGGCGAGCACCCCTCCCTTGCTGGCGGCATATGATTCCGTATTCGGCTCGGACATGTGCGCACGGGTGGAGGCGATGGTGACAACCGATCCCTTGGCTGCGCGCAGCCTTTGTGCGCCGGCCTTTACCAGTAGAAAAATGCTCGTGAGGTTGGTGGCGAGCACGCTGGACCATTCTGCGAGGTTCAATTCTTCAACCGGCTTGCGGATCATGAAGCCGGCATTGCAGACAATCCCGTCCAGCCGTTTTTCCGTTCGGACGATGCCGTCAATGAGGCTTTGCACGTCGTCTTCGCGGGAGACGTCGCAGACGACGCCACGCGCGCCGGGAAGGGAGGTCGGCTCCTTGTCGGCGATGATCACGGTCGCGCCATCCTTGACCAGCCGTGCCGCGATGCCGGCACCGATGCCCCGCGCGCCGCCGGTAACCAGGAATGCGCTCATTTTAGGACTCCGTATAAGAAAGAGGCCGCTTTTTGAAAAAAGCGGCGCAAAAACTTTTGTTTATGCTGGGTCATGGACTGTGTCGGCGACAGCGCCCATGCCCTCCGGGGCTATTCCAACGGTGCTACGCACCGTCGGAACCTTCAGCCCCTCCGCCCAGAGTAAATAAAGTTTTTTTGCTTCTTTTTGTTCACAAAAAGAAGCGCTTCCTTCCTTGCCTTTCGTCTTACGCCGCCGATTGCACTGCGGATTTAAGTTGCCCGCATGCCGCCAGAATATCCTGGCCGCGCGGGGTGCGCACCGGCGAGGCATAGCCGGCATTCATCACGATGTCGGCGAATTTGCGGATCGCCGCTGGGCTGCTGGTTTCGTATTTGCTGCCCGGCCAGGGGTTGAACGGGATCAGGTTCACCTTCGCCGGCAGCCCGGCGATGAGTTTCACCAGCGCCCGCGCATCGGCCTCGGAATCGTTCAGGTCCTTGAGCATCACATATTCGAAGGTGATGCGCCGCGCATTGGAAGCCGCGGGATAGCGGCGGCAGGCGGCGATGAGCTCGGCAATCGGGTATTTGCGGTTGAGCGGCACCAGCTCGTCGCGCAGATCGTCGCGCACGGCATGCAGCGAGACCGCGAGATTCACGCCCAGCTCCTCACCGGCCTGGTCCATCATCGGCACCACGCCGGAAGTGGACAAGGTAATGCGCCGCCGCGACAAGGCGATGCCCTCGCCATCCATGATGATCTTCATGGCTTTCGCCACGTTTTCGTAATTGTACAGCGGCTCGCCCATGCCCATCAGCACGATGGTGGAGAGCAGACGCGGGGTCTCGCTTTTCGGGCTCGGCCATTCGCCATAGGCGTCGCGCGCGGCCATGAACTGGCCGACGATCTCCGCCGCCGACAAATTGCGCGCCAGGCGCTGCGTGCCGGTATGGCAGAACCGGCAGGAGAGGGTGCAGCCGACCTGCGAGGAGATGCAGACGGCGCCGCGATCCTCCACCGGGTCCGGGATATATACTGTCTCTACTGCTTCGTGATCGCGGAAACGGAACAGGAATTTGCGCGTCTCATCCTGCGAGAGCTGGTCGGCCGCCACCTCAGGCCGTCCGATGACGAAGCGCTTGGCGAGCTTGTCCTGCAGCGGCTTGGCGATGGTGCTCATCGCCGCGAAATCGCGCACGCCCTGGTGATAGATCCAGTGCCAGAGCTGCTTGGCGCGGAAGGATTTTTCGCCGGCTTCCGCCATTTCCGCCGCGAGTTCCTCGCGCGACAGCCCCACCAGATCCCGCCGTCCGTCCGGCAGCACATTGGCAGGCGGCGCGAACAAAGCGGCCTTGGCGAGAATCCGCTCGCGTTCGGTGGCGGTGAGTTCGGTTATGGACATGCCACGCTGATGGCGTTGTAGGCGTCAGAAAAGCCGCCCAGGGAGAAATCGTCGGTCACCATATGGCCATGCGGTGTGGTGCCCTGGGCTTCCGCGCTCGCGCCGCCACGGAAGGCTTCAACCGCGCCATGGCCGTTGGCGGTGAAGGCGGTGTCGCCCTGGGTATAGAAATCGATCGGGTGGCCGTTTACGCTGACGGTCACCTTGGCATTCTTGGGATAGGTGTAGCCGGCGGTCAGCGTGACCTCATCATGCACGCCATGGCGCTCGGTTACGGTGAGCATGACCGTTCCGCGTTTGGCGATCGCCGGATCTGAATGCGTGGCGTTGGTGAAGGCGTAGCAGGCTTTGTCTGCGCCGGTGCCGTAAGTCGCGGCCGTCCAGTCGCCGAACTTGCCGTTATTCGGCCCCAGAGCCGTCGGACCGCCTGCGGCAAAAGCCAAAGTGGGCGCAAGGAAAAACAGCGCGGGGATGATCGTTTTCATGGGCCATCCCATACCCTAAAGACGTCGACGCTCACAAGCATCCGATTGTCGCTTTGGAGGGTTGGAAATATCACCTCTACGCCTAAATACGACGGACATTAGTTCATGGAGAGATAAATGAGCATGAAGACGAGCCTGCCGACCGTTCCGTTTGGCAAGACCGGGATGAATATCACACGGGTCGGCTTCGGCTCCTGGGCCATTGGCGGCGGCGATTGGGCGGTCGGCTGGGGTGACCAGGAGGACAAGGATTCCATCCAGGCGATCCAGCATGCCGTGTCCTGTGGCGTGAACTGGATCGATACGGCGGCGATCTACGGCCTTGGCCGCTCTGAGGAAGTCGTGGCGGCCGCGATGCGCGACATTCCGAAGTCCGAGCGCCCGTTCATTTTCACGAAATGCGGCCTGATCGGCGACAAGGCGAACCCCAACGAGCTGCCCAAGCGCGTCGGCGCCCCGGCCAGCATCCGCCGGGAAGTCGAAGGGTCTCTGCAGCGCCTGGAAGTCGAGCAGATCGACCTGTACCAGATGCACTGGCCTGCCAATGACGGCACCCCGGTCGAAGAATATTGGCAGGTGCTGCTGGACCTGAAGAAGGAAGGCAAGATCCGCGCCGCCGGGCTTTCCAACCATAATGTCGAGCAGCTCACGGCCGCCGAGAAGCTCGGCCATGTCGACACGCTGCAGCCGCCTTTCTCCGCCATCAAGCGCGAGGTCGGCGACAAGGAACTTGCCTGGTGCCACCAGCACAACACCGGCGTGATCGTGTACAGCCCGATGCAGGCCGGCCTGCTCACCGGCGCCTTCAGCCGGGAGCGTGTCGCAGCACTTCCGAAAAACGACTGGCGCTCGCGCAATGCCGAGTTCACCGAGAATCTCGACAAGAACCTGGCCGTGGCCGCTTCGATGGCGAAGGTGGCGGCGCGCCACAACGTCTCGACCGCCTCGGTGGCGGTGGCGTGGACCCTGGCCTGGCCGGGTGTGACCGCCGCCATCGTCGGCGCGCGGGGTCCGAAGCAGGTGGATGGCTGGCTCGCCGCCGCCTCGCTGGCGCTTGCCCGCGACGACATGGAAGAAATCGGCGCGGTGATCGCTTCGTCCGGCGCCGGCACTGGGCCGGTGAAGCCGAACAAGTAAGGAAAGCGAAGTAAGGAAATAAGCGCTTCTTTTTGTGAACAAAAAGAAGCAAAAAAACTTTATGAATCTGGGCCATGGGCGTTGCCGGTTCCAACGCCAATGGCCCAGCATAAAAAAGTTTTTGCGGCGCTTTTTTCAAAAAGCGCCTACTTGCTTCCTCTGGGAGTATCCCAGCGTGCGGTCGATCGC
>NZ_DATLPB010000076.1:0-9411 GCF_035535915.1 Acidocella sp. | reverse complement strand
CCATCGGGTTCGGCAAAGCCACGCCGCCCATCACGGCTTTGACGATGGCGCCGCCGGCCAGCACCATCACGGCCTCGGCCAGAAGAATGCCGGCCTCCAGCAGCCGCACGAACAGGCCGGAGGTCCAGGAGGTGCGGCGGGGATAGCCGGCATGCAGTCCGCCGGACATATCAAGAGCGGGTGGCGAATGTCGGAGCGTCCGGTTTCGCCAGAGCTGAAGCATGATCATGAAAGTCCCGCTATTATGGTGCGCGGTGGCCGCGCTTTATTGAACCGTCTGCGAATGGGTCGTCTGTGTGGTGACTGTCCCAGGGGGGGCGGGCGCCATAAGCGGTGCCGGCGCCGGGTTGGCTTGCTCCGTGGTGGTGGTCGTCGTCGTATGCGTCTCGGTTGGCTCCGAACCGCACCCGGCAAGAGAGAAGGCACCCGCCAAAACCAAGCCGCAGAACAGCATGCGGATATTTGTGTGCGTGGTCATCATGATCCCCCTTTGCGCCTCAATAGGATGTGGTGGTGGTCGTGGAACGCTTGGTGATGACCGGCGGCGGCTGTACCGTTGTCGTCGTGGTGCTTTCGCTGGCGGCGCCGTTCATGTTGCCATAGGTGGTGCGGGTGGAGTTGTACTGGTTCCCGTTGCTATCCACGCCGCGCTGGGTTTCCGTGGTGCTCAGCGTTCCCGCCGGGGGCGGTAGGACAGGTGCTGGCGTCGCCATCGGCGCCGTGGTCGTCGTCGTCGTGGTTTGCGATGTGGTCTGCGCCAGAGCCAGGCCACCCAGCAGCAGAAACGCAGATGTTGTGATCGTCAAACGATACTTCATCATCTCAGTGTCCTCCTAACAATGTCCGGCGCTGCACGGGTCTCTAATCCGCGCCATGTATTGTGCCGGAACGAGTGGTCTCACACGTCTTGGCTCCCATATTGCCATTCGGCCCGGATCGGCAAAGGGACGATGCTGTTAAACCATCGTCACAAATTGAAAAACATCAGGTCTTTTGCTGAAGATATGAATATTGAGCGTTGTTTTTATGCTCATTTTTTATTGGTGTCGGCGAGGTTTTCATTTGATAACTCTTTGGTAAATTGCAGTGCCCTGGCGGATGTGCAAGATTGGCGACCCACCAAGGCGCCAGCGCGTGAATGAAGGGCGTGGCCCGGACGGCTCAAAAAACCCCTCTGGCACGTCAGGTTGGCAATGAAACGCCAATGACGACCGACGGCGTGTCAAAATCACGAAAACCTTGAGGCTCGTCTCGCAGCATGATGGTGAGATGAGCGGCCGCGGCGCCAAAAATCGTAATGCTTCTTGTCGTTCACGAGGAGAGACATTTTATGCGTATTCTGCTGATTGAGGATGACCAGCATGTAGCCGCCTTCGTACGAAAGGGGCTGCGTGAGGCCGGACACAATGTCATCCACGCCGACTGTGTGCGCACCGGCCAAGATCGTGTCGATGTCGGCGCCTACGACGTGATTATCCTGGACCGGATCCTGCCGGATGCGCGTGACGGGATTGAGTTTTTGACAAATTTGCGGGCGCAACAGAACCAGACGCCGGTGCTGATCCTGTCCGGCTTGGGCGAGACATCGAACCGGATTTTCGGATTGGCCGCGGGGGGAGATGACTATTTGCCCAAGCCGTTCGCTTTTGCCGAGCTGCTCGCGCGGGTGGAAGCCCTGGCGCGACGGGGTGGGAAAGCGCGGGACCCGGCGCCGCATGAAATCATCGAAGCGGCGCGTTTATAATGCGTGAAACAGCCGGCCAGACGCGTGCCGCGCCTAGCCGGTTCACGTTCAAGATACGTCATGCTCAGGACATGATGCGACGCGCTGCTCTGCGGCAATGCCGTGTTCTGCGGCCGCCGAGGGCGGCCGCATCCTGATTGTCACATCCTAATTTTCAATCGGCATTTGGTGCGCTGCGGCCTGGTTGGGCCCGTCGGGCGCCGATGGTGCGCCATTGCTCCAGCGTTGCCTCCCGAGCCTGCTTGCCTTCGCCGAGGCTCGCGGCAATCAGGCGAGCCATCATGGCGCGGCGAAGTTCGGATTCGGCCGCCACCGGCCTGTCACTGCTCAGCGAATCATTGCGACGCATGGACAACGGAAGTCTCCTTCTTTGCTGGTGTCACTACATAGCGCGACGCAGGATTCTAACAAGTTAAGATTTGTGTAGAAACCATTCATGCGTTTTGAAAGCATCTGACGATGCTTTCAAAACGCATGACGCCGTTATTGCCCTGCCGTCTCGGCGTAATTTACAAAAACCAAAACAACTATTAACTACCAAGAATAGGTCGAGATGTTTTAAAACATATTTGCCGCGATGAATCGTGGCGGCAATGGACAAATGAGCCATATTTAGCCCTCTACCTGCCCCCGAGCCACGCTGACTCGGGGTTTTTTTTGGCAATTTCGTGTCTTGTTACCCCAGGTCTCCCTTCGGCAAATTTTATGACAACAAATTATCGAAGAATATGTGAAAGAAGATCATGGATGAAAACGTGTTTTTCATATTAAATGAAGAACAGTGAATTTGTCGGTTTCGAGAGCGGCGCTTGAAATGGTTGCTGTATCGACCCAACATTTTCTGGATGATTTACGATATGTACCAGTCCCAGGCGGATATTATGGAGCCGATGCGTATGATGGCAGGACTCTGCAGTGAGTTTCTGCGTGGCGTCGTGCCGGATAATCCATATGGGATGAATTTGCGTCATCTGACAGCGTCACTCGATATATTTGGGCATTTGAGTGTGACGCACCGGCGTCCTGACTACGCGATCCGGGACGTCATGGTGGGGAACCGAATTGTCGATGTCGAGGCCGAGACCGTGTTCGAAACGCCCTTTGCCGGCTTGGTCCATTTCCAGAAAAATATCGATCGCGTTCAGCCGCCGGTTCTCCTGGTGGCGCCGATGTCCGGCCATTTTTCTACCCTGCTGCGCAACACCGCGAAAACCCTTCTTCAGGAGCACGACGTATACATCACGGATTGGCATAATGCGCGCGATGTTCAGCTCCGTCATGGCCACTTTGGATTTGATGAGTACATCGAACACGTGTTGAAGTTTCTGGAGTTTTTGGGAGAGCGCAGCCATGTTCTGGCGGTCTGTCAGCCTGCGACGGCCGTTCTCGCCGCGGTTGCCATCATGTCGGAAGACCGCAATCCCCTCACGCCGCGCAGCATGACATTGATGGGCGGACCAATCGACACACGGTATAATCCGACAGACGTCAATAGGCTGGCGACGAGTCGGGATATTTCATGGTTTGATCAGCATATGATTGGTGTCGTCCCGTGGCGATTTGCCGGTGCCGGACGGCGCGTTTATCCCGGGTTCATCCAGTTGTCGGCTTTTGTCGCCATGAACATCAGTAAGCATGTTGGTGCCCATTTTCGTCAGTTCCGCTCTCTGATGGAAGACGATCAGGCTGCGGCGAACATGCACCGTGCGTTCTATGATGAATATCTCGCGGTCATGGATCTGCCGGCGGAGTTCTATCTTGAGACCGTGAAGAAAATTTTCATGGACCACGACCTGCCTTTGGGAAAGCTGAAATATTATGGTCGTCTGGTCAAGCCGGAGGCGATCAGCGAGACATTTCTGTTGACCGTCGAAGGGGAGCGAGACGATGTCTGTGGGGTTGGGCAGACCGCTGCCGCCTTGGAATTATGCGCCAAGCTTCCCGATGCGCTGAAGCGCCGTCATGTGCAGGCCGATGCCGGTCATTACGGGATCTTTTCAGGAAAGCGCTGGGAGGCGGAGATCTATCCTCTGGTGCGGGATGTGATTCAGCGCAGTGCATGAGACGCGCGGCCTGACAGGCACACGCCGAATTCAATCCGTTTTACCAGGGAATGGCGTTTCCCTTGTAATCCAGGAAATGTTGACCGCCCATGCCGGCTTTTGCCTCCAAGATATCGGCGATGCCGGCGACGCTGGTTTCCACGTCGATATCGGCGGTGGCGCCGCCGATGCTGGTGCGGACCCAGCCCGGGTGGATGTTCAGCACCGTGATGTCCTGGCGCGGCATGGTGGCCACGAAGCTGCGCGTTAGGGAATTGAGCGCCGCCTTGCTGGCACTGTAGAGGCTGGAGACGCCGGTTGTATTCGCCTCGACGCTGCCGAGGAACGAAGACATGAAAGCGAGAATGCCGGTCTCGGGCCTGATATAGGGCAGAAGCCGGTGGGCGAGCCGGATGGGGGAGATGGCATTGGTCATGATCAGATGGACCACATCTTCGCTGCTCACGGTTTCGACGGTCTTCCCCTCTGGGTCGCCGACACCCGCGACGATGAAGACGACGTCGAACAGCTTGCCTTCGATCCGGCACATAAACGCGTCGATCATCGACGGGAGGTTGATGTCGAGCGTGTCCATGGTGAGCTGCCCATGATGGGCTTCATAGGCCTCGCACCCGGCACCCCGTACAGAGCGCACGGTGGCGGTGATCGTCCAGCCGCGCTGTAGCAATTCCAGGCTCAAGCCGCGCCCCAGCCCGCGCGACGCACCGATGATCAGTCCCGATTTACCTTGAACTTCGCCGTTCACTGCCATGTGCCTCAGCATTGGGGGATCGCAAACTGTCTCGACGCAGGACGCCATGATGAGCAGTGCGGCTCGATGGGGCGTCAGCGAAGGCAGATAACTTACGTACAATGCGGGGGTCTGTCCGAAAAGCCGAGAGTTACCGCACCGGCTAATTTAATGTTTCCGTAATCGCATCGAACAGTTTGAGTCCTTCGGGAGTGTCCGGCCCGCAGCGTCGGCTCAATGGTGATGATATGGTTCGCCACGGTGAATGCTGGCCATTGTGTCGATACACGCATTCTTGTCGCCCAGCCCCAGGCGGATGGTCGGGAGCAAGGCCAGTGGCGGAAACAGCGCGCCAAGCGCCACCGCCGGCCCGGCACGGGCGGCCAGCGGGCCGGGGGCCGGCATGATGCGCGGGGTCTTGAGCGGGCCGCTGATGTCGATCGGGGTCGATAAAGAGCCGATCGAAAAATGCGTTGCCTGGGTGCGCAGCTGCAGGGCGAGCCGTTCAGTGGCAAGGTTGACCGTGCCGGACCCCAGGATGTTGGCGGCCTTGGTGGCAATCAGAAAGGCTTTGGTGTCGAGCACGCCGCCTGTCAGCGTGAAATCGCCGACCAGGCAGTCGATTCGGGTTTTGACCGGAATCCCGAGCGCGGAGAGTGCGGCGTCGCCCATCTGCAGCCCGACGAGATCGACCAGCAGAGCACTCACCGTGCCGCCATTTTGCAGGAAAAATGAGGCATGACCATCGCCATGGCCGAGAATTTGCGCCACGGAGTCGCCGCTGCCGGTGAGATCAGCGGACCCGCCGATCGTGCCGTTCCCGGTAAAGCCACGCGTGCCCTTCATCAGCCGGGACAGCGGCACGCGGCGGAAATCGATCTTCGCCTGGGTGTGCAGGCCGCTCTCCGCCGGGTCCAGCACGACAGTACCGGCGATGGCCCCGGTGCCGACCGCGAAATTCAGAGGATCGATCGTCATCCGGCCATTCTGGATCACCAGATGGGCGACAACATTGTCGAGCGGCATGGTGCCGTGGATGATGCGCTCACCGCGATAGTGCACATCGATATCCATGGATCTGATCGCGGGCAGGTTGAATTTGCCGTGGGGCAGAAGCAGGGGGCTGGCATTGGCTTCTTCCACCTTGGCGCGGGCCGCCGGGGTCTGGCCCGGTGTGCTGACCCGGCCCGGCACGCCGCCGAGCAGGCCCATGAAGTCGGCGAGATCGACGCGGTGCGAGCTGATATCTCCCGTAACGCGCGGCCGCGGCGCGGTCAGCGCCGCCGTGATGGTGCCCTCCAGGTCCGATGACCCGATATGGCCATGGAAATCTTCGCAGTGCCAGGCTGACCCGGATTGGTCGAGGGTGCCGGTGAGGCTGAAAGGCGGTGTCGGCGGCACCGGCGCGCCGGTCAGCGCATGGAGATCGGCCATGGTCTGGCCGGAGATGGAGAATTTCAGATGTGCCCCGGCGAGATGTTCGGGATCATCGACCGTGCCCGACACATGGGCGAAAATGGTGCCGCTCCGCACCTGGAGATCGAGCGGATACGGGGCTGAAGCGTCGCGCAGCGTGCGCAGGCTGCCGCCGATGACCCGGCCGGTGAACGGCGCGTCCGCATAAGTACCGTGTGCTTTTGCCACGATCTCGTCGCCGGTAAAAAGCTTGCTGTCCGCCGGTGCAAGGAGGGTTTGCGCCGTGAAGTCGAAATGCGCCTCACGGCCCGGCACGATGACGGAGGCGGTGCCGTCATTGATGGTCAGGTAGCCGAGTTTTGGTGGCGGGATTTGTGCGTTTTGCGAGGTGATATGCAGCGTGTAGTTGTTGCGCAGGTCCGGTAGTTCCCGCGCCGCGATAGAAGGATGGTCGATCGTGATGCTTGTGACTGAAAGAGTGCGGTGGCGGACATAATCCAGAATCGCGACGCCGACGCGCAGCTGGCCGATGCGCGCCAAAGGCGGCGCGGCGGCGGGAAAATCCTTCGGGTTGGCAATAATGATGCCGCGCGCGGTGACGATGACAATACGGCCAAGTTTGACGTCGATATGCTGTACGCTAACCGGACGGCCGATCGCGGCGGACGCCTCGGACTCGGCGAGCGGGATGAACCAGTCCCAGTTCCAGAAAACGATCAACAGCACCAGGCCGACCAGCGGAACCAATAGCCAGAGCAAGGATCTGCCGCGCATGCACCCGTTTCTCCCGTCGAGGCTTTATGCCGAGATCTTGGGGGTGGATAACGAAATCGCAACGGTTGCGGGGGTTTGTGGCGGCGATGTAACAGCTTTGAATGCGGCCTTTCTCAGCGTTCGGCTGCTGGCCGGGCCTGCGCTTACGTTCGGCGCGGCATGGGGCACGAGATCATGCCCGTCGCCGGTGGGCGCGCTTCGGGGCGGGAGGTGCCGTGTCTGGTCTGGTTCCCGGCTTCCGGCGCCCCTTGGCCGGCGACGATTCCCCGGACTCGGCCAGGCTTTTCTTGAGGGCCGCGACAAGGTCGATAACGTTGTTCGGGGCCGCCAGCTCTTCCTGGGGCTCGAGTAGATGGCCGCCGGCGGCCTTTGCGTGAATCAGCTCACGCAGTCTGCTCTCGTAGCGGTCTTCCAGATCCGCCGGGTCGTATTTTTGCGATTGCCTGCGGATCAGCTGCGCCGCCAGATCGACCATCTCCGGATCGATTTTGATCGCGCTGACATCGTCGAAAAGGTCCGCCGCGCTGTTGATGTCGCGCTGTTCATAAAGCGTGTGGGCCATCAGCCCGCCGGAGACGGGGCGCAATGCGACCGTCCGCTCCCGCTGGGAAATGACGACGCGGGAGAGCGCCATTTTTCCGGTCCGGACGATCGCCTCGCGCAACACCGCGTAAACATCTTCCCCGGCCTTGCCATCCGGCGCCAGATAATAGCAGGATTCATAGTAAAGGGGATCGATGTCTCCGGCATCGACGAATTTATCGATGCTCAGGACGGAAGAGCTTTCGACTTTGACGCTGTCGAGGTCTGCGGACGTCAGAACCACGTATTTGTCCTTGGAAATCTCGTAGCCTTTGACGAGATCGGAACGGTCGAGGGGCTTTCCTGTCACGCTGTCCTGCGTGATCATTTTCACGCGGTTGCCCGTTTCGGGATTGATCAGGTGAAACCGTACGCCAGCACGGTCATGCCGCGCATTGAACAGGGCGACAGGGCAGGAGACGAGTGCCAAACGGAGATGTCCATGCCAAATAGCCCGCGGCGTCATGGTCGATATTTCCAGGGTTCTGCATTCCGCAAATGCTGGTCCGCGCGAAAATAGCGCCGCACGGGTACGGCGCAAAGTTATTATTTGGACATTGGCGGGACGGAACATCGCTTTCCGTGGCCGGAAGGGGGGCAGGCAACGGTGCGCCGCCTCCATCCGGCGGCAGGCGCTCACCGGGCTTATTGAAAATCAGTAACGAATACACTGCGGAGTTGAACTGGTCGGGAGGGAGCCAATGTTACATGCTATGGTTCTGGTGAACGCCCGTCCGCTGGAGATGAAGGAGGCTGCTCCGCCCGAGCCTGCCCGCCAGCCCGTCGTCGGGGGCCGATCCCGGGGTGAGGCAGACGCCGCGCGCGTGGTGATCGTCTCCAACCGCGTGCCCTCGCCGAGCGAGCAGGGGGCGACGGCGGGCGGTCTGGCGGTGGCACTCGCCGACGCCACGACCGAGGGGTCGATGTGGTTCGGCTGGAGCGGATACCGTGCCGAGGAGACCTCGGCGGCGGCCAGCATCGTGCTCGCCGAATCCGGCGTGACCTTCGCCACCATCGATATCGCCGAGCGCGATTACCAGCGCTTCTATAACGGCTTCTCCAATGGCGCGCTGTGGCCGCTGCTGCATTACCGCACCGGCCTGCTGCGCTTCAACCGGCCGGATTACCAGGCCTACCGCACCGTCAATCAGGCCTTCGCCCGGGCTTTGCTGCCGCTGTTGCGGCCGGACGATCTGATCTGGATCCATGATTATCAGCTGATGACCTTGGGCGCGGAACTGCGCGCGCTCGGCGTGGAAAACCGCATCGGCTTTTTCCTGCATGTGCCGTTCGTGCCGCCCTCGTTCCTGCAGGTGCTGCCGCCGGCCGACGAGCTGGTCGCCGCCTTGTCGGCCTGCGACGTGGTCGGCTTCCAGACCCGCACCGATGCCGAGATGTTTCTGCAGAACGTCACCGAATCGCTCGGCGTGCAGCCGCAGCGCGACGGGCGTTACCCGTATCGCGGGCGCGAGGTTGCGGTGATCACCGCGCCGATCGGCATCGACGCCCTGAAATTCGCCAAACTGGCTGAGCGCGCCGAACTCGCCCCGGAAGCGGCGCGGCTGCATGAAAGCCTCGGCGACCGCAAGCTGGTGCTGGGCGTGGACCGGCTGGATTATTCCAAGGGTCTGCCGCAGCGTTTCGACGCGTATGGGCGGCTGCTTTATGCCTACCCGCAACACCGCCGCGCGGTGAATTTCCTGCAGATCGCCGCGCGTTCGCGCCAGGAGGTCGGCTCGTACCAGTCGCTGCGCCGCGAACTCGACCGCCGCGTCGGGGACATCAACGGCGAGTTCTCCGACTTCGACTGGGTGCCGCTGCGCTACATGACGCATCCGGTCAACCGCAACGCGCTGGCCGGCTTCTATCGCCGCGCCAATATCGGCCTGGTGACGCCGTTGCGGGACGGGATGAACCTGGTGGCGAAGGAATATATCGCCGCCCAGGACCCGGAAGATCCGGGCGTGCTGGTGCTGTCGCGCTTCGCCGGAGCCGCCGACGAACTGACCGAGGCGCTGATCGTCAACCCGGTCGATGCCGACGAGGTCGCGGCCGCGATCCATCAGGGGCTGGTGATGAGCCGGGAAGAACGGCGCGCCCGC
>NZ_DATLPB010000075.1:0-8768 GCF_035535915.1 Acidocella sp. | reverse complement strand
AGATTGCCCAGGTGATGGCGGGCTACACGCTCGCCGGCGCCGACCTGCTGCGCCGCGCCATGGGCAAGAAGATCCGCGCGGAGATGGACGCGCAGCGCAAGATTTTCTGCGAGGGCGCGCTGACGCTTGGCCATACCGAGGAAAAGGCCAACGAAATTTTCGACCTGATGGCCAAATTCGCCGACTATGGCTTCAACAAATCGCACGCCGCGGCGTACGCGCTGGTCTCGTACCAGACCGCTTATCTGCGCGCGAATTATCCCGTCGCCTTGCTGGCCGCCTGCATGTCGCTGTCCATTGCTAATACCGACAAGCTGGCAACCCTGCGCGGCGAGGCGATCCGCCTTGGCATCAAGGTGCTGCCGCCGGACGTGAACAAATCCGGGGCGGACTTCCAGCCGGAACAGCAGGAGGATGGCAGCTACGCCATTCGCTATGCGCTGGGGGCGGTCAAGCGCGTCGGCATTGCCGCGATGCAGGAGCTGGTGAAGGCGCGGGGCGCGCGACCGTTCAAGGATTTGTCGGATTTCGCCGCGCGCATCGACGCCAAATCGCTCACCCGCGCGCAGATCGAAATTCTCGCCAAGGCCGGCGCGTTCGATACATTGGTGCCCAACCGCGCCCAGGTTTTCGCGGCGGCGGAGACGATCATGCGCCTCGCGCAGTCCTTGGCAGAGGAGCGCAGCTCCGGGCAGATCGGCCTGTTCGGCGGCGGCGCGCCGGAGCCGGTGCGGCTGCCCAACACGCCGGATTGGCCGGATGTGGACCGGCTCGCCAACGAGGCCGAAGCGGTCGGCTTTCACATCAGCTCGCACCCGCTGGACATGTATGCGGTGGCGCTGAAGCGGCTGGAGGTCGTGCCCTCCTCGCAGATCGAACGCCGCGCCCAGGCCGGGGCCACGCGCATCAAGCTCGCCGGCACCATGGGCGCGAAAAAAGAGCGCATCACCCGCACCGGCAGCCGCATGGCCTGGATCACGCTGTCCGATGTCGAGGGCAGCTACGAGGTGACGCTGTTTTCCGAGGTCCTGAACCGTGTTCGCGAGAGTCTCGAAGAAGGCGTGGCGCTGCTGGTGACGGCGGATGTGCGGATCGAGGGTGAAGCGCTGCGCATCACCGCCAGCGACGTGGTGCTGCTGGACGAGGCGGCGGCGAAGGTCGGGTCCTCGCTGCGCGTCTGGCTCGACCGCACCGACGCGCTGCCGCATATCCGCGCGCTGCTGGAGCGCGAAGGGCGGGGCAGGGGGCGCGTGACCCTGGTGCCGAAGACCGGGCTGGAGCGAAATCTCGACATGGTGTTGCCCGGCGGTTTCAACGTGTCGGTGAAACTGGCGCAGGCGATGAAGATGGTGCCGGGCGTGGAACGGGTGGAGGATGTGTAGAAGGCGAGTTAAGTCAAGGAGGTAAGGCTACTTTTTGTGAACAAAAAGTAGCAAAAAAACTTTGTGAATCTGGGCCATGGGCGTTGTCATCGACGATGCCCATGGCCCAGCATAACAAAAGTTTTTGCGCCACTTTTTTGCTTTTTGTGAGGGTTTCATGCGCGCCTTGCACCGACGTGCCTTCCTCGCCACCACCGCCATCGGTCTTTTGTTCGCCGCCCGGGCCAAGGCGCAGCCGGCCTATGTGGCGCCGGTTCCTCTGGTGATCGGCAAGGGCCCTCCGGTGGCGCCGGTGCGGCCGGTGGTGGAAACCTACTACGGACAGAAAATAACTGACCGTTATCGCTGGATGGAAAGCGAAGGCCCGGAATGGAAGGCCTATGTGCGCGCCCAGGGGGCTTACACAGCTTCGGTGCTGGCGAAAATCCCCGGGCGGGACAAGATCGCAGCCGCCATCGACCGTGACACCGGCGTGGTCGCCGGGGCGGTGTCGATCCAGACCGGCGGGGGCAGTATCTTCTCTGAGGTGCGGCCGGCCGGTGCGAACACCTCCAAGCTTTATGTGCGGGAGGGTTCGGCGGGTAAGGACCGGCTGCTGCTCGACCCGGACCATTATGCCAAACCCGGCGCGCATGAAGAGCTGGATTGGTGGGCCTGCGCGCCGGACGGGGCGCACGTCGTGTTCGGGATATCCGCGGGCGGCGGCGAGCAATCGACGTTGCATATCCTCGTGACCGCCACAGGTGCGCTGCTGCCGGAAGCCATCAGTCGCACCGCCGATGCCAGCCCTTCCTGGCTGCCGGACGGCTCCGGCCTGTTCTATAACCGCCTGCAGGATGTGCCGCCGAGCAGCGTGCATTACGAGGAAGACAGCCTGTGCTGGTTCCACAAGCTCGGTACCGATCCCGCCGCCGACATCAAGGTGATGGGAAAGGGGCTGAGCCCGTCTGTGCCGGCGCGGGCCATCGATTTTCCGGGCGTCACCGCCACGCCGGGCTCATCGCTCGCCGTCGGCGCGTTGGTGTCCGGCGTGCAGAACGAACTGGCGCTCTACGCCGCCAATCTCGCTGACGCAGCTTCAGGCAAGCCTGACTGGCAAAAAATCTGCACACCGGCGGATAATGTCACCGGCTTCGCTGTGCGCGGCGAGAGCATTTACCTGCTCAGCCATCAGCATGCGTCGCGCTACAAAATTCTCAAGACCAGCGCCGCCGCGCCCGACGTGGCGCAAGCCGAACTGGTGGTGCCGCAGAGCGCGGCGGTGATCCGCGACATCCAGGCGGCGCGCGACGCGCTCTACATCCTCGACCTCGATGCCGGCCTCGGCGGGCTGCGCCGCCTGGCCCCGGATGGCACCGTCACGAAAATCCAACTGCCCTTCGCCGGCTCCGTCGACGAGGATTCCTTTTACGCCGACACGCAGCATGACGGCGTCTGGTTTCTGTTGGAAGGCTGGGTGCGCCCGCCGGTCGCCTGCCATGTGGCCCCGGACGGCACAGTCACGCAGACCGACATCGCGCCGCTTCCGCCGCTGGATCTTTCCCCCTATCGCTCGGAAGAAATTTTCGTCCCGGCCCGGGACGGGACGAAAATCCCGCTATCCATCGTCTATCGCCAGGGGGTGAAGCGCGACGGCCAGGCGCCGCTGTTGCTGGAAGCCTATGGCGCCTATGGCATCACCCTGAACCCGGCGTTCCTGGCGCGCTGGCTGCCGTTTCTGGACCTTGGCGGCGTGTTCGCGGTGGCGCATGTGCGCGGCGGGGGCGAGCTTGGCGAAGATTGGCATCTCGCCGGCCAAAAGCTGCAAAAATACCATACCTGGCAGGACACGATCGATTGCGCCGCGTGTCTGATCCGCTCCGGCTGGACCTCGCACCGGCGTCTGGCGGTCATCGGCGGCTCGGCCGGCGGCATTACGGTCGGGCGGCTGCTCACCGAGCGGCCGGACCTGGCGGCGGTGGTGATCTCCGAGGTCGGCGTGTCGGACGCGCTGCGCAGCGAGTTCTCGCCCAACGGCCCGCCCAACATACCGGAATTCGGCAGCGTCACCACCGAGTCGGGCTTCCGCGGCCTGCTGGCCATGGATGCGTATCAGCATGTGCATGACGGCGTGGATTATCCGTCCGTACTGCTCACCACCGGCCTGAACGACCCGCGAGTCGCCCCCTGGGAGCCGACGAAAATGACCGCGCGGCTGCAGGCGGCGACGGCGTCGAAAAACCCCGTTTTGTTGCGGGTCGAGGCAGACGCCGGGCACGGCATCGGCTCAACCCGTGCGCAGCGCGACCAGGAAACCGCCGATCTGATCGCGTTCATCCTCTGGCGCACGGGGGATCCGAGATTTCAGCCGAAGTAAGGCAAGGAAGGAAGCGCTACTTTTTGTGAACAAAAAGTAGCAAAAAAACTTTATTTACTCTGGGCCATGGGCGTTGGCGCGGACACAGCCCATGGCCCAGCATAAAAAAAGTTTTTGGTCCCGCTTTTTTCAAAAAGCGGCCACTTCCTTTTTTGCTTCCGGCTCCGGCGGCATGAAGCCCTTCGCCAACGCATGATAGAGCGGCTGCTTCATCACCAGCTTCGAGGCGCTGAAGCCGAGCATGGCGGCCACCATCAGCGGGATGACGTTGACGTCGTTATCGGTCATTTCCAGGATAATGACGAAGGCGGTGATTGGCGCCTGCACCACGCCGGCGAAATAACCAGCCATGCCGAGCACGGCGCCGAGGCTCACGGCTTTCGCGCCAAATCCTGCCAGCCAGTCCCCCAGCCCCGCGCCGACCGCCAGGGAGGGCGCGAAAATACCGCCAGGGAGGCCGGAAAGGGCGGTCGCCAGATTGGCGATGAATTTGGCCGGCCAGACATACCAGGCGAGCGCATGGCCGGTCACGGCGCTTTGCGCCTGCGCGTAACCGGTACCGAAGGTGGCACCGTGCGTGGCGATGCCGAGCAGCGCCACCAGCACGCCGCAGGCCAAGGGCAGCAGCAGTTTTCTGCCCTGGCTTTGCCGGGCGAGCCAGGCCTGGGCGCGATGGGTGCCTTCCAGCAGCAGGCGGCCGAAAGCGCCGCCGGCGAGGCCGCCCAAGGTGCCGCAGGCCAGCACCAGAACCCAATCCCATGTCGTGGTGACCGCCGCCGAGGTGGTGCCGAAATAGGTATAGTTGCCGACCAGCGCCAGCGAGACCAGGCCGGAGATGATCACGGCATAAAGCACCAAGCCGTTGGTGCGCACCTCGAACGAGCGGCTCATCTCCTCGATGGCGAAGACGATCCCGGCGAGTGGCGTGTTGAAGGCGGCGGCGATGCCGGCTGCGGACCCAGCGAGGATCAGCCCGCGCTGATGTTGCAGCCCGCGCCACCGCGCCACTTGCAGCATGAAGGCGGCCCCGACCTGCACGGTGGGCCCTTCGCGCCCCACCGAGGCGCCGCAGAGCAGGCCGACGACCGTGAGGAAGATTTTGCCGAGCGCAATCTTGATCGAAAGCAGCCGGTAGCGGTCGGCGCGGCAGACGGACTGCCGCGCCGCGATGGCCTGTGGGATGCCGCTGCCCTGGGAGCCGGGAAAAAATTCCCGCGCCATCCAGGCGCAGAACACGAAGCCGGCGGGGGTAAGGAGCAGCGGCAGGCCCCAGAATTGCTGGCTGCCGTGCGAAAACACCGCCTGCGCCCAGTTCGCGGCCTTGGTGAACAGCACGCTGATCATACCCACGAGCAACGCACCGCCCCAAAAAACCAGGCGTCGCCGCCAGGTCCGGCGGGACAGCCATAGCGATCGCCGTTTTAGTTTATCTCCCACCGCTTCCAACACTTGCCTCCTGCCGACAACGCCGCTAAAGACCGGACCGGATTTGGGCACATAGCTCAGCGGTAGAGCATCACCTTGACATGGTGGGGGTCACAGGTTCAATCCCTGTTGTGCCCACCAAATCCACCTAATTTTCAATTGGTTCGGCGCCTTTCCGGATCCAGAGCGTGAAGCTTGGAGACGGAAGGCAGAAGGCCTACTTTTTGTGAACAAAAAGTAGCAAAAAAACTTTGTTATGCTGGGCCATGGGCGTTGGCGCTGACACAGCCCATGACCCGGCATCGCAAAAGTTTTTGGTGCTGCTTTTGATCGAAAAAGCGGCCGCTTTCCTTACTGCCTGACCCAGACGATGCGATGCATCCAGACAATCTCTTCTGTCGCGAAGCGCAGTTCGGGGTGGGCGGGATTCAGGCTTGCCAGTTCGATGCGGGTGGCGGTGCGCTGTGCAAGGCGCTTGACCATCACCGTGCCAGCCGCGGCGCGCGCCACCACCCGGTCGCCGACGCGCACCGGGGCGGCGGGCGATACCAGAACGATGTCGCCCTCGCGGTAAACCGGCTCCGCCGAATCGCCTTCGAGGCTCAGCGCATAGGCATTGGTGTCGCTGGTGGCGGGGATTTCCAACTGGTCCCAGCCGGCGCCGGTGGGATAGCCGCCATCGTCGAACAGCCCGGCGCGGCCGGCCTGGGCCATGCCGACCAGCGGGATCTTGTTGCGGCCGCGCTGCTGCCGCGCCTCCGGCAGCGCCCGCGCGCCCATCACCAAAGCGGTGAAATCCTCGAGCCGGGCGCCCGTCGCCTGCAACACTTTCGCCAGGCTCTCGGTGGAAGGCCAGCGCGATTTGCCGCCCTCCGTGCGCCGCTTGGAAAGGTTGAAGCTGGTCGGGTCGAGCCCCGCCTTGCGCGCCAGGCCTGAGGGGGAGAGTCCATGCTCCGCCGCCAGGGTATCGATCGCGCGCCAGATATCGTCGTGCCGCATTCAGTGCCGCCAGTTCATGGTTCCCACCTGTTCGCATGCACCATAAACGGGGAGTCTTCCAAGACGACTCGGGACACGAAGGCGCGACCTTTATCGCGGCGCGGCGCCATCAGCCCTCGTAATGGTCGGCGACCAGGCGGTCGAGCAGCCGCACGCCGAAGGCGGTGGCGCCTTTCGGTGTCACGGCCGATTCCTTGCTGGCCCAGGCCATGCCGGCGATGTCCAGGTGCGCCCAGGGCTTGCCGTTGACGAAACGCTGCAGGAACTGCGCGGCGGTGATGGAGCCGCCGGCCCGGCCGCCGCCGATATTCTGCACGTCGGCGATCGCGGATTTCAGGTTCTTGTCGTAGCGCTGGCCGAGCGGGGCCAGCGGCATGCGCCACACATCGTCGCCGGTCGCCTTGCCGGCGGCGAACAGCCGTTCCGCCAGCTCGTCGTCGTTGCTGAACAAGCCGGCATATTCATGGCCGAGCCCGACGATGATGGCGCCGGTGAGCGTGGCCAGATCGACCATGAATTTCGGGGCGAAGCGGTCCTGCGCGTAATACAGCACGTCGGCCAGCACCAGCCTTCCTTCGGCATCGGTGTTGAGAACCTCGATGGTCTGGCCGGAATAGCTCGTCACCACATCGCCCGGCCGCACGGCGGTGCCGGAGGGCATGTTTTCCACCAGTCCGATCAGGCCGACCGCGTCCACCTTCGCCTTGCGCCCGGCGAGGGCGGCCATCAGCCCGACCACGGTGCCGGCGCCGGCCATGTCCCATTTCATGTCCTCCATCCCGGCGGCGGGCTTGATGGAAATGCCGCCGGTGTCGAAGGTCACGCCCTTGCCGACGAACACCACCGGGTCCTTCGGCTTCTTGGTCTTCTTGCCGTCGGCATCGACGCCGCCGGAGGCGCCGAACCACTGCATCACCACCATGCGCGGCTCGCGCGCGCTGCCCTGGGAGACGCAGAGCATCGAGCCGAAACCGAGCTTTTCCAGATCCTTCTGGTCGAACACTTCCACCTTTACCCCAAGCTTCTTGAGGGCTTCGGCGCGGTCGGCGAATTCCTCGGGATACAGGATATTGGCCGGCTCGGTGACCAGGTTGCGGGTCAGTTCCACGCCCGCGGCCACCGCTGCCACCGGCACGTAGGCGGCGCGCGCCGCCACCGCGTCGGCGGGCATGATCGTGAGCTTCGCGAGCTTCGGCGTCTCGTCTTCCTTCTGCGTGGTGCGGTATTTGTCGAACCGGTAGGCGCGCAGCCGCGCGCCCAGGGCCAGCTGCGCCGCGGCAGCCGCGTCCAGCGTCTCAGCCAGCACCGTCGCTTCGGTGTCCTTCGACAGGGCAGCGGCGATGGCGCCGCCGAGCATTTCCGCACCGCGCGCGGCAAACGCCTCGGCGCTGCCGGTGCCGATGAGCAGCACCTGCTTCAGCCCGGCGGTCGGTGCCAGGATTCTGGCTTGCTGGTCCTTCTTGCCGGTGAAGTCGGAAGCGGCGATCGCCCGCTTCAGGGCGCCGGACAGCGCCTTGTCCAGCGCCGCCGCGAGACCGGACAGGGGAGCGCCTTCGGCCACCGGCACGACCACCACGCCGGATTTCGGCACCACAGCTTTGGCAAACGCGATCTCGAGCATCTCTAACCCCTGTCATGGAACTGCCTCCGACCATAACATTACGGTATGGCTTGGCCAGTACGGGAGGGGCGTCTACACCATGATTTATGGATGATTCTGCGCTTCTCGACCTCGCCGTCGCCCTGGCTGAACAGGCCGCCGCCGCCATCATGCAGGTGCGCGCGGCGGGTTTTTCGGTAACTGCCAAAGCCGACGACTCCCCGGTCACCGTCGCTGACACGCAGGCGGAGGCCATCATCACCGCGGGGCTGCGCGCCGCTGCGCCGCATATTCCCGTGGTCGCCGAGGAGGAGGTGGCGGCTGGGCGCGTCACCGCTTTGGGCGCGCAATATTGGCTGGTGGATCCGCTGGACGGCACGCGCGAATTCGCGGCGGGACGCCAGGAATTCGCGGTGAATATCGGGCTGATCCGCGACGGCGTCGCTGTGCTCGGGGCCGTCGCCTCGCCAGCCTTGCACGAGGTGCATTACGGCGCGCTGGGAATGGGCGCCTTCCGCCGCCGGAACGGCGAGAGCGTGCGCATTTTCGCGCGCCGCGCGCCGCCCGCGGGGCTCACGGTGATGGCCTCGCGCCATTATGCCGCCGACCCAGCCTTGGCGGCGCTGCTCGGGACCTACAAAATCGCGTCGCTGACGAATATCGGCTCCGCTTTAAAATTTCTGCGCGTGGCAGAAGGGGCGGCGGATTTCTATCCGCGCCTGGGCCGCACCATGGAATGGGATACGGCGGCGCCGCAGGCGGTGGTGGAGGCGGCCGGCGGATGCGTGCTCACCGCCGCCTGCGAAAAGCTGCGGTATGGTAAGAAAAATTTTGAAAATCCAGACTTTTACGTCTGGGGGTTGCGGTAGTTTCATCCGGCTTTCACGCGTGGACGTTGAAGGCGCCGGGGCGGATTTCCATATCCGCCGGATGAAGAAAAACCTTTTCACCGCGCCCCTGGCGCTCGCTCTCCTCGCGTTCAGCCTGTCGGGCTGTGTCTGGTATT
>NZ_DATLPB010000074.1:0-38976 GCF_035535915.1 Acidocella sp. | reverse complement strand
ATGCGGGGGTGGCGAGCGCAAACGGTTGCTGATGCACCGGTGCCATGCCAGCTTCATCGCTCCCGGCCTGAAGGACTAAAAGTTTTTACACCGCTTTTTCCAAAAAGCGGCCGCCTTCCTTGCTAAACGAAACCTCGCCCCAACCGGCGGCCATGCCGAGCCTGAGTCGCGGCGGTCCGCCGCGACACGCGCGGCGTGGCGTATGAGATCGTGCTTCTGGACAATGGCCCGGTTTCCAGAGCCGCCGAAGAGTTCACGGAAAATCAGGAAAATTTCCCGGATACCAGGGTTTTGCGGATCGTCGAGACATTCAACCATGCACGGCTCAACAATCTCGGCGCCAATCTGTCTGACCGGGAATTTTTGTTGTTTTTGAATAACGATATGATCGTCGGGAAATCTTCCTGGCTGCGGCTCATGGCCGGCGAATGTCGGGCGGATGAGAAAGTTGGCGCTGTCGGCTGTAAATTATTGTATCTGAATAAGACGGTTCAGCATGCAGGGGTGGTGCTGGGCGCGGGCGGAGTCGCCGATCACGCGTTTCGCGGCATCGGCGGTGACGCGCCGGGGTATGTGATGCGCGCGCAGGTCGCGCGGCGCGTGTCCGCCGTCGCTGCGGCGTGCATGCTGGTGCGGCGCCAGGCGTTCGCGGAAGTGGATCTCTGCGTGAAACGCGGCATGGCGGGGTGGAAAACCCTGTATGCGGCGGAGGCGGTGGCCGAGCATCGCGAAGGCTGTAGCCGGGGGCATGATTTCGCCGAGCCTAAGCGCGACCGCTTCATGCGGGAAAGCACGGTCATGCGCCGGCGCCATGCTCTGCCGCTTGCGGATGGTCTGTTCTACAACCTGCGTTTTTCCGCACGGGCGGCGCCTATCGGGAGCTGCGCGTGATGCCCCCGGACGATGTGCGGCGTTGGCCCGCACCCTACCTGCCGGCGGAAGGCGCGTAGGCAAAAGGCACGGTTACCGGTCGGCAGTCGTGGCCTAGGGTGAGCAATTCATCAGGTGGCCCCTGCCGGTTCCACCGCCATACGGATTGCTCGTGACGCGCGCCGAAGCGGCGTTGCGTGGCGTCAGGTGCGGGCGAGGCGGCGGGCGGTGAGGAGCAGCATGCGCCGATCCTCCGAGGAGCAGGCGCGATACAGGCGCATCAGCGCGAGCTCATCCCCCATGAGTGAGCCGGTCTCACCGGAGACGAGATAGCCAAGCGAGGTGTTCAGCACCTTGGCAATTCGCTCCATGTTGTCACGAACCTGGCCGGCGCGGTCGGTCTCCCACTGCGCGATGGCAGAGCGGGAGACGTTCAGCTTGGCCGCGAATTCGTCCTGCGTGAGATTGGCCGCAAGCCGCAAAGCCCTGATCCGGGCGCCAACAGTTTCGGTGGGAAGTTGTTTTTTTGATGCCATAGCGACTGTCTAACACGATAAGGTACAAGACGTCATGTTAGATTTTCTTGACCTTTCCAGTTATGATTGCTAACATGTTACGAATTTGCAAGGAGGCGTTATACCGCAGGAAACCTTCGTGCAAGAGGGCGCGGGCCGCCGCGCCGCGGCGGCGCCGGACGGCGGGAAAAATTGTGCAGTGCATTCGCACGTGGGGGTTGTTGCGCCCGCCGCCGCCGGGGCTTCGCCTGTGCTAACGGGACGGAAATCTGAAAAATTCGTTGTTGCGGCATGCGGAAATGCGGTTTTTGGTATCCCTGCCATGATGTTCAGGCCGGGCGGCGGACGCGGGGCAAAAAGCTGTTGACGCGGAAGGAAAAGTAAAATATTTCGATACAGTAACATTTATGGACGGCATGGAGGAATGTCACGCAAAAATGATCAACTAATTGTCGGGTGGTCATTAAGATTGACAACTCCTTAGTTGCGCGCGGTTAGGAGCGGCGCCGCTCGCCATCGCGCGGCCGGTCGCAGCGGCCTTGCCGGCAAAGCCGCATGTTTCCGAGGATAAAAATGAGTCCGGGCGGTGAAATGTACGGCGTCGTATCTTTGCAGGTGAGGTCTACGTTCTCTGTTAACCAGACGTTGCATCATCGCCGTGTGGCGGGGCGCATCACAACGTTGTGCGCGGCGGCACGGCCGGGCGCGGCCAAGGCTGCTGCGTGCGGCGCCGCAAAAGTATCTAACGGCATGTCATTGCCTGCCCGACGCTGGCTGGAAACAGACTATACAACCTGACATATTTATTGGCCGTGCCGACGGCGGCGATGGCCGCGCCGCGCCGGCCTCTTCCGGCGCCGGCGCGGCTGCGGCGATGTTCAACGTCGCATCACGGGGTTTTGTTCGCGCCGCCGCCGATGTGCCGGGCCAGGGCCCGGCGGCCGTTATTCGTGAAGCCGCTTGATCAGGTCTTCCGCCTCGTCGCGGCTGAGACGCAGCGCGCGCCGGGCGACCTCCTGCGCAAAGCCGCCGCGCGCCATGGCGGCGAGAATCTTGAGTTCCGGAGCGGCGCCGAACGGGCCGGCGCGGCGGCGGCGCAGATAGGCGCAGGCGGCGGCGAGCTCGCGCTCAGGATCGTGCGCGAGGTCCGGCGCGTGCACGCCCTTGGCCGCCAGATGCGCCAGGGTCGCCCGGCGCGACTTGCCCGCCCGGCTCAAACGCTTGGCCCGTGCGGCGGCGAACGCCTCGTCATTCAACGCGCCGAGCTCTTTCAGCCGGGCGATCACGCCGGGGATGGCGGCCTTGGCACGGCGCGCGGCGGCGGCCTCCGTGCCGTCATCCTCCGCGCTCATGTTGGCGCGGGCCCAGCGGTCGAGCCGGCGGGTCAGCACGCGCGCCAGGCCGGCCTCGCTTGCCGCGTAGCGCGCCAGATGGTTCAACGCCGCTTCCAGTAATTTGGCTTGATCGGGGGGGGGCTCCGCCATGGCGGCGAATCTCGCCGTTCCGCCGCCGGCTGACAAGCCGGAAACGCCCTTGTCACGCGCCGCCCCAGCCTTTATACGGCGCGCTTCACCGTCAAACGTGATGCGCGCGTGTCCAGGCCTTTAGGCATGCCTGGCCGCCACCCCGATATCCGGGACCCCCGCTTCGCGGCGGGGTGTAGTTATAGGAGACCGAAATGCCGAAGATGAAGACCAAGTCCGCGGTCAAAAAGCGGTTCAAGATCACGGCCACCGGCAAGGTGCTGGCCGGCCCCGCCAAGAAGCGGCACAATCTGATGGCCCGCAGCCAGAAGGCCAAGCGGCAGAATCGTGGCAACCACCCGCTGACCCATGCTGACGGCCTGACCGTCAAGCAGTGGGCTCCGTACGGCCTGAACTAAGGAGACCCAGACATGGCACGTGTGAAACGCGGTGTTACCACCCACGCCCGTCATAAGAAGGTTCTGGACCTTTCCAAGGGCTATTTCGGCCGGTCTTCGACCAATTACCGTATTGCGCTGGAGCGGCTGGAAAAAGCGCTGCGCTATGCCTACCGCGACCGCCGCGTCAAGAAGCGCGAGTTCCGTTCGCTGTGGATCCAGCGCATCAACGCCGCCGTGCGCGAGCACGGGCTGACATACAGCCAGTTCATTTTCGGCCTGAAGCAGGCCGGCCTGGAACTGGACCGCAAGGTGCTTGCCGCCATCGCCTACGACGATGCCGCCGCGTTCGCGGAAATCGTCCAGGCCGTGAAGGCTGTCAGCGCCGCTGCCTAAGGCAAGTGAAGTGGCCGCTTTTTGAAAAAAGCGGCGCAAAAACTTTTGTGACTTTGGGCCCGTGCCGGTGAAACCAGCACGGGCCCAAAGTTTATAAAGTTTTTTTGCTACTTTTTGTTCACAAAAAGTAGGCTTTCTTTCTCCCCTTGCGTCATATCCGGCCCGACCTCATCTCTGGGAGCGGACATGAAATTCGATCACCCTTTGCCTGACAGCCTGGCCGAGAGCGTGGCATTCCTCACCTTGCAGGAGCGCACGCAGCTTTGGCACGCCGCCATCCTCTTGGCGGATTCCCGAGGCATGGTGATGCATTTGGCCGCCACGTTCGGCCGGCAGGTCGATGCCCTGAAAAATCGCATGTTCAACGCCGGCGAGCGGTTCGGCGGCGCGGTCTGGTCCGATCTCGTGCAGGGTGCGCAGGACGCCGTGGAAGACACGTTGTGGCGGAGCTATTCGCTGGCCACCTTCGGCCTCGACGCGGTGCCGCAGATGCTGCGGCCGCGCCAGCCGCGCAATAACGCCCTGCACCGGCTGGCGACGACGGCCAGCGGCGTCGCTTCCGGCTTTGTCGGGCTGCCCGGCGTGGTGTTCGACATTCCCTTCACGACCGCGACGATTTTGCGCTCGATCGCCGAGGTGGCGCGCGACAGCGGCGAAAACCTGGCCGACGAGGACACCAAGCGGGCCTGCCTGGAAGTGCTGACCCTGGGCGGCCCGGGCCGGGAGGACGAGGAGGCCGAAACCGGCTATTGGGCGGCCCGCATCGGCATGAACCATCTCGCGATCAATCTGCTGATCCGCGCGGCGGCCGGACGGTTCGGCCTGGTCGTGTCGGAGAAATTTCTCGCCCAGGCGGTGCCGCTGGCCGGGGCGGTGGCCGGCGGCGCGCTGAATTATGCGTTCACCGACTATTACCAGACCATGGCGCGCGTGCATTTCTGTCTGCGCCTCCTGGAACGGCGCACCGGCGACCCTGCGGCCCTTAGCGCCTGCTTCACGCAAATGGTGCGCGCGGCGCGAAACCGCCGCCGCTTCGGCCGGCGGGCCCCGCGCGGCACGGTGTTTCTCCTGCCGCGGTAGAAAGACAAAGAGAAAAAAGGAAGCGCTTCTTTTTGTGAACAAAAAGAAGCAAAAAAACTTTGTTTACTCTGGGCCCGTGCGGTTTCAACGCCCCAGGCCCAGCGTAAACAGAAGTTTTTGCGCCGCTTTTTTCAAAAAGCGGCTGCTTTCGTCGCCTTACTTAACCTCAAGCAACTCCACGTCGAAAATCAGCGTCGCGCCGGGCGGGATCACGCTGCCCGCGCCGCGCTGGCCGTAGCCGTGTTCGGCCGGGATGATCAGCGTGCGCTGCCCGCCGACCTGCATGGTCGCGACGCCCAGATCCCAGCCGGAAATCACTTGGCTCACGCCGATCTTGAAGGTGAAGGGCTGGCCGCGGTCGCGCGAGGAGTCGAATTTCTTGCCCTTGGTGCCGTTTTCATCCAGCCAACCGGTGTAATGCACAGTGACCATCTGGCCCTTGGCCGGCGTGGCGCCGGTGCCGACCACATGGTCTTCGTATTTCACGCCGGATGGCATGGTGGTGATGTTGTCTGTCGCCATTGCAATGGTCTCCGTTTGTCTGGGGGAGTCAGGTAATGAATTCCGCTGCGCCCGGCAATCGCGCGCGCAGCCGGCAAATGGCGGCATGGCTGGTCTGCCGTCATGCCGAGCCGGTGGCGTATTTCGCTAGGCCCCGCCTCCGGATAAGACATGCGCGCGTAGGCATCGTCAGAGTATCATTCAAAGAAGGACCATCCATGCCCAACATCGCCATTGTCTATCACTCCGGCTACGGCCACACGCGCCGTCAGGCGGAGGCCGTCGCCGCCGGCGTCGCCAAGGCCGGCGCCACCGTGCATCTGCTCGCCATCGACAACGAGACCGGCGACCTCGCCGCGGGGGACTGGGATCTGCTGCAGCAGGCCGACGGCATCATGTTCGGCTCGCCCACTTATATGGGCAGCGTCTCCTGGCAGTTCAAAAAATTCGCCGATGCGAGTTCGAAAGCCTGGTTCGGCCGCGCCTGGAAGGACAAGTTCGCCGCCGGTTTCACCAACTCGGCCTCGATGAACGGCGACAAGTTCCTCACCATTTCCTACATGATCACGCTGGCGATGCAGCATGGCATGGCCTGGGTGGGGCTCGACATCCTGCCGGCCAACACCAAGAAGGCCACCCGCAACGATCTGAACAATATCGGCGCCTTCTCGGGCGCGATGATGCAGACTCCGGCGGATGCGTCGGTCGACGAGATGGTGCAGGGCGATCTGGATACCGCGACCGCTCTTGGCGAGCGTTTCACCAGGTTCGTCGCCCGGCATAAGGCGGACTAACTTCGGGGGCGCCCGGCGGGGTTTTATCCCGCCTCATGAAAAACGGGGGCGCGAGCCCCCGTTCTTTTTTGCTCCGAACCGCGCTTTTGCAGCGCAGAGTTCGCCTTAACGCTTGGACGCGTGCAGGCCCGCGGCCAGCGCCGTTTTCTCGCAGACATAGGCGCCATGCTTGGTCTTGCCGAAATATTTCGAGCTGCTGGCGTGGAACACATGGCTGTGGCTGACATTGATCCAAACCACCGCGTCACCCGGGCAATGCGCCTGGGCGGTGGCGGCGGAGGAGAATTTCTCGCTGGCGGGCAGGGCATGCCCGGTCATGTGGTGGTGCTTCTTCGCGGTCGTGGCGGTGGCGGCGGGCGCGGTCGCCGGAGCGGCGGGCGCGGCCATCATCGACCCCTGAGACATGCTCCCCTGCATCATCTGGCTCGGCGCCGTCGTGGTCTGGGCAAGCGCGGCCTGCGCGCCCAGCCCGACGATGGCGGCGGTGAGGGCCGGCAGGGCAAAGCGCGCGAATTTGAATGACGTCATGATAGTTTGCTTTCCTTGATACCGCACCCCGTTCGGCGCGGCGTGATGAAGACGATCGCCTATCTCTTGTTTTGGCTTCGATATAAGCGACATGCGCTTTTCACCTGTGTGACGATTCGTATCAAGGATACCATTGGGTTATATTCGGGCGTTGATGCCGGAAGGGCACATACAAGGCCAATTTTGCCGCCGCGTCGGCGGCGCCGGCCCGGGAGCGGTTGCGGCCCCGCCGTCCTGGGACTAGGGTCGCGCCGTTTTTTCCCCGCAAAGTGCGAGACCCACCATGCCCTTGATCGCCGACCGCCTGAACCGCATCAGCCCCAGCCAGACCATCGCCATTTCCACCAAGGCCCGGGCGTTGAAGGCCGAGGGCCGGGACATCATCAGCCTTTCCGCCGGTGAGCCGGACTTCGACACGCCCGCCCATATCAAGCAGGCCGCGATCGCGGCGATCAACGCGGGCGACACCAAATATACCGACGTCGCCGGCACCGCCGCGCTGCGCCAGGCGATCGTGGCGAAGTTCAAGCGCGACAGCGGCATCGACTACAAGCCGGAAGAGATCATCGTCTCCACCGGCGGCAAGCAGGTGATCTTCAACGCCATGCTGGCGACCGTGCAGGCGGGCGATGAGGTGATCATCCCCACCCCGTGCTGGGTCAGCTATCCCGACATCGTCGCCCTGGCCGAAGGCAAGCCGGTGTTCGTGCCGTGCAGCCAGAATAACGGTTTCAAGATGCGCGCCGAGGACCTTGAGGCGGCGATCACGCCGAAGACCAAATGGGTGTTCCTGAACTCGCCGAGCAACCCGACCGGTGCGGCCTATTCCGCCGCCGATCTGCGGCCGATCTGCGACGTGCTGCTGAAGCACCCCAATATCTGGGTGTTTACCGACGATATTTACGAGAAGCTGGTCTATGACGGCTTCAAGCCGGCCACCATCGTCGAAGTTGAACCGCGTTTGCGCGACCGCACCCTCACCATGAACGGCTGCTCCAAGGCCTATGCCATGACCGGCTGGCGCATCGGCTATTGCGGCGCGCCGCTCGCCCTTATCAAGGCGATGGACAAGCTGCAGAGCCAGTCCACCTCCAACACCTCCTCGGTCAGCCAGGCCGCCGCCGTCGCGGCGCTGAACGGGCCGGAGGACGACATCGCGAAAATGGCCGCGGTCTACAAGGAGCGCCGCGACCTGGTGGTGGACATGCTGAACGCTGCCCCCGGCCTCGTCTGCTCCAAGCCTGAAGGCGCGTTCTATGTGTTTCCCTCTATGCAGGGCTGCATCGGCAAGACCACGGTGAAGGGCAAGAAGATCGAGACCGACGAGGATTTCGTGATCGCCCTGCTGGATGAGGAAGGCGTTGCCGCCGTGCACGGCTCGGCCTTCATCTATCCCGGCTATTTCCGCATCAGCTACGCCACCTCGACCGAGGCCCTGCGCGAAGCCTGCACCCGCATTCAGCGTTTCTGCGCCGGACTGAAGTAGGAAAGAAAGCGCTACTTTTTGTGAACAAAAAGTAGCAAAAAAACTTTGTAAAACTGGGCCGTGCGGATTTCAACGCCGCCGGCCCAAAATCATCCCCGGTACAGAAATTCCGAGAGCAGAGCGAGCAACACCGCCGCCAGAGGAATGGCCATGAAGAAGGGGAGCGCGAAGAAGACCGCGTAGCCGGTCACCGTGGCGCCGACCCAGTACATCAGGAACGACGCGACCTGGCGCTTGGTATCCCGGGGCATGGCGAATTTGCCGCTCACCAGCGTTTCAGTCAGGCCGATGATGATGTTCGTCAGCGTGCTGGTGAACACGATCGTCGGGATGTTTGAAAGATTAACGCGCTTGCCGACGATGCTCTGCATGCCCATCGCCATCGAGGCGAGCATGATCGTGGCCTCCAGGCCCAGCGTGCCTCTGTGGTGCGTGATCGACGGCCATATCGCCAGCGTGGCGGCAAGGAGCAGCGCCTGCACCGTCAGCAACAGGCGCAGCGCTGGATGCTGGGAGAGGTTGCGGCTGATCAGCACGCCGGCGGCGGTGCCCACCACGTAGCCGATCAGCGCAATCGCTGAGCCGAGCGCTGCGGCGAAGGAAAAGCGGCTGATATAATAACCGAGGAATGCCAGGTTGCCGGTCATGGCCGAGACCAGGACCCCGCCCAGCTTGGCGAAGGCGATGAGATCCACGGATCCCGCGGCGAAGGCGGTGCAGACGAGAATGAGTTCGAGTGAAGGTTTGATCGGGGCTTTGTCGGACATCTTCCACCGGAGGCTTGCAATTGATTCGCGCCGTGGCGCGAGCGAGCAATGCAATCGCGGGTGGAAAAAAGCTAGACCAGAGGGAAGAAAGTGGCCGCTTTTTGAAAAAAGCGGCGCAAAAACTTTTGTTTATGCTGGGCCGGTGGCCGTGACGCCGGCACGGGCCAGAGTTTAAAAAAGTTTTTTGCTTCTTTTTTTCAAAAAAGAAGCGCTTCCTTCCTTCTACAAATCGTCGCGCGCCGCAGCCTCTTCGGCGGCCGGGGTCGCGGTGCGGCGCGCCCGCAACCGGCGGATGCGCCGCGCATCGGCTTCCAGAACCAGGAACTCGATGCCCGAGGGGTGGGGAATGATCTCGCCCTTGGTCGGCACCCGTCCGGCGAGATTGAACACCAGGCCGCCCACGGTTTCGATGTCGGCGTCGCGCTCGTCCTCCGAGAGCACCGGCCCCAGCCGCGCCTCGAATTCCTCCACCGGCAGCAGCGCGTTGATGTCGAGCGCGCCGTCCGGGCGTTCCACCAGCATCGGCCCTTCGATCTCGTCATGCTCGTCGGAAATGTCGCCAACAATGGTCTCGACCAGGTCTTCGATGGTCACCAGCCCGTCGATGCCGCCATATTCGTCGACCACCAGGGCCAGATGCGTGCGCGTCTGGCGCATCTGCATCAGCAGGTCGAGCACGCCGATCTGCGGCGCCACCAACAGCGGCTTGCGCAGGATCTTTTCCAGCGCAAAATCCTCCGCCGCGCCGTTGAAGGCGAACACGTCCTTGATATGCACCATGCCGACCACGTCATCGAGATGCTCGCGGTACACCGGCATGCGCGAATGCCCCTCCTCGCGGATCAGCGCCATCGCCTGCGGCAATGTGGCGTCGGCGCGCATGGCGACGATGTCGGGCCGTGGCACCATCACATCGTTGGCGGAGATTTCGCGCAAATGCAGCACATTGGCGATCAGCGCGCGTTCGTGAGGATCGAGCCCGAGCGCGGCTTCCTTGCTGGCTTCCTCCACCAGCTCGGCAATCGAGTCGCGCACCGACACTTCCGGATTGCGCAGGCGGTGCAGGAATCGTCCCAAGGTCGAACTCATCGTGTCGAACTCATCGGTTTTTCCAGGGATTGGCGATGCCGAGCCGGGCCAGCAAGCGCGCCTCCTCGGCTTCCATACGCCGCGCGTCGCCGACATGGTCATGGTCATGGCCCTGCAGATGCAGCGCGCCATGGATCAGCAGATGGGTCAAATGCGCCGCGACCGATCTGCCCGCCGTCTGGGCCTCGCGTCGCACCACGCCCAGCCCGAGCAGGATCTCGGCCGGATGCTCATAGGTCAGCACATTGGTCGGCTTGTTCTTGCCGCGGTCTCGGGCATTGAGCTGCTTGATGGTGCGGTCATCGGTGAGCACCACATCCGCGGCGCAGCCGGCCTCCCGCATGGCGCGCGACACCAGGCGGGAGAGATCCCGCACATAGGCGTGCCAGCGACGTTCCATGACCACTAATCCGCCCCCGAAGGGGCTCGTACTTCCAGGTTCCATTGTCTCTTTCAGCCGTGGCGCTCGCGCGCATGTTCCCGTGCGGCGGCGTGGCGCTGATCATAGGCCTCGACGATCCGCCCGACCAGCGGGTGGCGCACCACGTCGGCATTGCTGAACCGCGCGACCGCGATGCCGGAAATGCCCTCCAGCGTGTCCAGCGCATCGGCCAGGCCGGAGCGCGTGCCCGCCGGGAGGTCGATCTGCGTGAGATCGCCGGTGATCACCATGCGCGTGCCTTCGCCCATGCGGGTCAAAAACATTTTCATCTGCACCGGCGTGGTGTTCTGCGCCTCGTCAAGGATCACGAAGGCATGGGCGAGCGTGCGGCCGCGCATGAAGGCGAGCGGGGCAATCTCGATTTCACCGGTGGTCATGCGCCTGGTCAGCTGGTCGCCGGGCAGCATGTCGTTCAGCGCGTCGTAAAGCGGGCGCAGATACGGGTCCACTTTCTCTTTCATGTCGCCGGGCAGGAAGCCCAGCCGCTCGCCGGCTTCCACCGCCGGGCGGGAGAGCACGATCCGGTCCACCGCGCCTGAGGTGAGCATGGCCACCGCCTGCGCCACCGCCAGATAGGTCTTGCCGGTTCCGGCCGGGCCTAAGGAGAACACCATCTCGAAGCGCGACAGCAGTTCCATATAAGCGGCCTGCGCGGCGCTGCGCGGCCCCACGGCGCCCTTGCGGGTGCGGATCGCCGGCAGGTCGGAGAGCGGCAGACGCGGCTCGCCGGCCGGTTCGGTCAGGCGCATCGCGGCATCGACTTTCGGCCCGTCGATCATCTCGCCTTTTTGCAATTGTCGGTACAGCGCCCCCAGGGTGGCCTCGGCGGCGCTGACTTGCAGCGCCGGGCCGGTGATGGAAACGCGGTTGCCGCGGCAGGCGAGGCGGACACCGAGCCGTTGCTCGATGCGGGTCAGATGCCGGTCGTGGTCTCCGAGCAATAATGGCAGCAATGCGTTATTGTCGAAGGTGAGCGTGAGCGAGCGCGGCAGCAGGGCGGGTTCGGTAGCCGGCGATGCGATGATCTGGCTCAAGCGGCGATTTGCTCCTGTTCAAGACGGCCAAGAAGGGAATTCGGGTTGGCGTGGGTCATGGTCACCATGTGCACCTCGCCGGTGAGCGGGGCAGGGGCCTCGACCACCACCGGCTGGGCATAGAGCGAGCGCCCGGCGATCTGCCCGGCATGGCGCCCCAGCCCGGTGAACAGCACCGGGGTGGTGAGCCCCACCGTGGCGGCGTTGAACGCATCCTGCTGGCGGCGCAGCTCCGCCTGCAATTCGTACAGGCGCGCATCTTTGAGCGCCTCGTCGAGCTGTTTCAGCCCCGCCGCCGGCGTACCCGGGCGCGGCGAATATTTGAAACTGTACGCGAGCGCGAAGCCGGTCTCGCGCACCAGCGCCATGGTCGCCGCAAAATCCTCATCGGTCTCGCCGGGATGGCCGACGATGAAATCCGAGGTGAACGCCATGTCCGGCCGCACTTCGCGCAGGCGGGCGACGACGCGGCGGAACGCGTCGGCCTTATGCTTGCGGTTCATGGCGGCGAGGATCTTGTCCGAGCCCGACTGCACCGGCAGGTGCAGGAACGGCATCAGCGCCGGATTGTCCCGATGTGCTTCGATCAGCTCTTCGCTCATGTCGTTCGGGTGCGACGTGGTGTAGCGCAGCCGCCTGAGGTCCGGGATCTCCGCCAGCGCCGCGAGCAGCCGCGCCAGGGTCCAGGTTTTTCCGTCCGGCCCTTCGCCATGATAGGCGTTCACATTCTGCCCGAGCAGCGCGATTTCGCGCGTGCCCTGGGCCACCATGCGCCGCGCTTCGGCGATCACCTGCGCCGCCGGGCGCGAGGCCTCGGCGCCGCGCGTGTAGGGCACGACGCAGAAGGAGCAGAATTTGTCGCAGCCTTCCTGGATGGTGAGGTTGGCGATCACGCCCTGCGGCGCCCCGTTCTCGGGCAGGAAGTCGAATTTCGGCTCGGCCGGAAACGCCGTGTCGATCACCGAGCCTTGGGTGCGGTGCGCCTGGGCGATCAGTTCCGGCAGGCGGTGATAGGCTTGCGGCCCCACCACCAGGTCCACATAAGGCGCGCGCTGGAGCAGCAGTTCGCCTTCGGCTTGGGCGACGCAGCCGGTGACGGCGATCATCATCTTGCCGCCGCCTTCCTCCTTCATCACCCGCAGGCGCCCGAGCGCGGAGAACACTTTCTCCTCGGCGCGCTCGCGAATATGGCAGGTGTTCATGATCACCATGTCCGCGCCTTCGGGCTTGTCCACGGTGGTGTAGCCGAGGGGGGCCAGCAGGTCCGCCATGCGTGCACTGTCATACACGTTCATCTGGCAGCCATGCGTTACGACATGCAGTTTGCGGGGCTCGCGGTCCGTGGGGGTCATACGCCTATAACTCGGTCACTAAAGATTGCACCAAACATTGGCGCGAACTTTAGCGCGAAGTGGGAGCATCTCCCAAATAGGCATAATATTTTCTGCACACCGCACCCGGCGCCGGCCCGGCCCGCGCCGGAAGAAATCCTGAAAGGCAGCGGCAAGCCGATCAATGCAGAAAAAACCCTCCTTGCATGGCCCTACTCGGCATCTTTTTCCGGCGTCGTGTCAAGAAAATTTGGATGAAGCTTCGGTGTCCGCATGGCCAGCCCGTGGCCGAGCGCCACGCGCTGGTCGAACACGAAACAATCGCCCCGCCACCGGCTATCTTCTTTCGGCACCTCTTCCAGATAGCGCAGAATCCCGCCCTGCAACTGGTATACGTGCTGGAATCCGGCCGCGATCATATAGGCGCTGGCTTTCTCGCAGCGGATTCCGCCGGTGCAGAACATGGCGATTTTCCGGCTTTTGTCGTAGGCCAGTTCGCGGTCGACATAGGTCTTGAACCGGCTGAAACTTGTGAGTTTCGGGTCCACCGCACGGGCGAAACTGCCCA
The DNA here is from genome assembly GCF_035535915.1 of Acidocella sp. Lineage (GTDB taxonomy): Bacteria > Pseudomonadota > Alphaproteobacteria > Acetobacterales > Acetobacteraceae > Acidocella. The sequence goes on along the minus strand of NZ_DATLPB010000074.1, from coordinate 25,714 downwards.
TCTCCACTTCGAATCCGTTGCGCGTGTCCAGCACCAGCACGTCCGGATCGTCGATCAGCCGGTTCCAGTCCTGCGCGTTGACGGCCTGGCCGACCGGCGCGTCCGCGTCCAGCGTGTGGCCGAACGTGATGATCTCGCGCTTGAGGCGGATTTTCAGCCGGTCGAAATGTCGGGCGCCGGCAGCGGAGAATTTCAGCTCCAGCCGGTCGAAAGCCGGCCGGTGCGCTTGCCGCTGCCCCAGGGCCGCGACGACCGAATCGATGGCTTCGGCAGGTCCGGCCAGCGTGCCGTTGATCCCTTCCGGGCTCACCAGCACCGTCCCGTGAATGTCCGCGCCGCACAGGTTCAGGAATTCCGCGCGCACGGCGGCGGGGTGATCGAGCCGGACGAACTGGTAGAAGGCCGCAACCTTGTTCGGCAATTCCCGGCTCACCGCCAGTCCCGCCCCTGGCGCAGCGACGCGGCATTATGCGCCACCCGTTCTTCCAGCGCCGCGGTCAGCGCCTTGCGGTTGGCGTAGGTGCCGGGGGCGATCGCCTCATCGAGAATGATCGTCGCGTGCAGGTGGCGCCGCCGGCCGAGGCGCGCGTAATGCGAGGCGAGGTCCATGTCGCCATACCAGGAAATGTCCGGCCGCTCATGGCGGCGCACCGGAAACCCGTCGAGCGTGTCGTAAACGATCGTCACCGGCTGCACATAAGGCTGCGCCTCTGTCTCCGCCAGGGCCAGGAAGGAGGTGGAGAAGCGCAAGATGCGCACGCCATCGGAGGTCGTGCCCTCGGGGAACAGGATGATGTTGTCCCCCGCCGCCATCCGTACCTCCAGCTGGGCCTGCTCCGCGCTCACCGTGTCGCGGTTGCGCGAGACGAACACCGTGCGCCCCAGCCGCGCCAGCCAGTTGATGAACGGCCACCGGTCGATCGCGCCCTTCGCCACGAAGCAGCCCGGCAGCACGCCGCCGAGCGCCACGATGTCGAGCCAGGAACAATGATTGGCGACGAACAAGACCGGCCGCTGCGCCGGCAGGCTTCCGGTCACCGTGAGCCGCAGCCCCAGCAAAAAAGCCACGCCGCGCCAATAGATCATCGCGAACCGCACTTTCGCGCGGCCCGGCAGGGTCAGCATCAGGGCCTGGGTCGGCATGGCGAGCAAAGTCCAGGCCAGGATGACGACCAGCCGTGCGGTCATGCGGATCAGGAAGGACCATCCTTCATGACATCGCGCCTTACGCGCATCGCTTCCATCAAGTGTCCCATGCCCCGCATCCGGTTTCACGTCGCGGGCTCTTGATGGCGGGAAAAGCGCCAAGCGGCAACTGCCGGCAGCCTCCAAGAAAGGAAGGCTACTTTTTGTGAACAAAAAGTAGCAAAAAAACTTTATGACTCTGGGCCAGGGGCGTTGGCGGCGACAACGCCCCTGGCCCAGCATAACAAAAGTTTTTTGCGCCGCTTTTTTTCAAAAAAGCGGCCACTTACTTCCTAATCCCGCGCCGGCTCTTGCGTATCGTTGGCCCGGCCGATGCCCTGATAGGCGAATCCGGCGTCGCGCATGGCTTTCGGATCGTAGACATTGCGCAAATCCACGACCACGTCGCCGCGCATCAGCTGCTTCAGCCCGACCGGGGAGAGCGCGCGGAATTCGTTCCATTCGGTGACCAGTACCAGCGCGTCCGCGCCCGACACCGCCTGCCTTGCATCCTTGGCGAAGGTCACGCCGGCGGGCAGCAGCGGCCTGGCCCCCTCCATGGCCGCCGGGTCGAAGGCGGTGACTTTCGCGCCGCGCGATACGAGCCCTTCGATCAGCGGCAGGGAGGGCGCCTCGCGCATGTCGTCGGTCTCGGGCTTGAAGGCGAGGCCCAATACCGCGATGTTTTTATCCTTCACATCGCCGCCGCAGGCTTTCAGCACGCGCGCGGCCATGCCGCCTTTGCGGTGGTCGTTCACGCTGACGACCGACTGGATCAGCCGGCTCGGCGCTCCGGCCTCCTCGGCGATGCGCATGAGCGCCAGCGTGTCCTTGGGGAAGCACGAGCCGCCGAAGCCCGGCCCCGGATGCAGGAATTTGCGGCCGATGCGGCCGTCCAGCCCGATGCCGCGCGCCACGTCATGCACATCGGCGCCGACTCGCTCGCACAGATCCGCCATTTCATTGATGAAGGTGATCTTCATCGCCAGAAATCCGTTGGCGGCGTATTTGATCAGCTCCGCCGTCTCCAGCCCGGTGAAGACGATCGGCGTCTCGATCAGGTAAAGCGGCCGGTAGAGCTGGCGCAGCACCTCGCGGGCGCGGTCGCTGTCGGCGCCCACCACCACGCGGTCCGGCCGCATGAAATCGGCGATGGCGCTGCCTTCGCGCAAAAATTCCGGATTGGCGGCCACCTCGATGTCGAGTTCCGGGCGCAATTGCCGCGCCAGGGCGGCGATTTTCCGCCCGGTGCCGACGGGGACGGTGGATTTCGTGACGATCACCGCGGGATGGTCCAGGCTCTTCACCACCTGCTCGACGGCGGCGAACACATAAGTGAGGTCGGCATGGCCGTCGCCGCGCCGCGTCGGGGTGCCGACGGCGATGAACACCGCTTCCGCATCGGCGATTCCCTCTTGCAGCGTGGCGGGGAAGGTCAGTCGTCCGGCCGCCATGTTTTCCGCCACCAGACGGTCCAGGCCGGGCTCATAAATCGGAATTCCACCCGTCAGAAGCATGCGGCGCTTGTTCTCATCGGCTTCCACCACCGATACCGCCACACCAAATTCCGCGAAGCAGGCCGCCGAGACCAGGCCGACATAGCCGCCGCCGATGATCGCAATCTTCATGTGCCGTCTCCAAACGCTGGGTCCGTCTCGGTTCTGGCGTGGCTGCCGAACGCAGACAAGCCCTGCCTCCCGTGCCATCGGCGCAGAGGATTACGGCGGTGCCATCTTCAAATTCGGTTGCGTTTCGGCCATGGTCCCCGCGCATATGGATCCTGTAATCTCCCTCGGCCTGCTGGCCCTGCCGCGCCACCTTGCCCTCATGGCCGGCCTCGCCATTTTTTCCGGCATCATCGTCCGGATCATGATCACCGTCGGCGTGCCCGATCGCCCGGACGCGCGGAAGGCCCATACCCACACCACGCCGAAATCCGGCGGCGTCGGCATTGTTTGCGCCTTTCTACTCGGTGTGCTGTTGCTCTACCGCTACGGCCAGGTCTCCCGCCTCGCGGAAGGGTATTTCATCGGCGTGATCGCCGCCGCCGTGCTGATGGCGGCGATCTCCCTCATCGACGACCTGCTGGAGCTTTCCTACGTCATCAAGCTCGGCACCCAGCTCATCGCCGCCGCCGCCGCGGTCGCCGCGGGGTTGTGGGTGCACCTGCTGGCGCTGCCTTATTTCGGCACCATCGACATCGGCTGGCTCGGCGTGCCGCTCACCATGTTCTTCCTGCTGTTCGTGACCAACGCGATGAACTTCATCGACGGTCTGAACGGCCTGGCATCCGGCGTCACCGTCATCGCCTGCCTGTTCCTGGCCGGCATCGCCGGGCTCTATGGCGGCTTCTTCGTCTATACCGCGGGGCTGCTGCTGGCCGGCGGCGTGCTCGGGTTCCTGCCGTTCAATTTTCCCCGCGGCAAGATTTTCATGGGCGATGTCGGCAGCCAGTTCTGCGGCTTCATGCTGGCGTTGTTCGGCATTGCCGCGGCGCGGTTCGAAGGCGCACCGCTCTCCTTTCTGCTGGTGCCGCTGCTGCTCTCCGGCGTGCTCTACGACGTGACCTTCACCCTGATCCGCCGGATCCTGGCGCGCGAAAACATCGCCCGCGCGCATAACGGGCATCTATATCAGGTGGTCCGCCGCGCGGGGATGGATGCGCGGGCCGTGGCGCTCTGGCACTGGGCGTTCGCCCTGCTCGGCGGCGCGGATGCCATCGCCTTCCTGGCGGTGAAGTCGGATGAAAAAATCTTCGTCGTGCTGGTCCCGCTTTTGGTGCAGTTCGGCTGGACGTTTTATGTGGCCCGCCGCGCCGCCGCCGCTGGGCTGGGGCGGTGGTAAGCAAAGATAAGTAAGGGCTACTTTTTGTGAACAAAAAGTAGCAAAAAAACTTTGTTATGCCGGGCCATGGGCTGTGTCAGCGCCAACGCCCATAGCCCAGCATAAAAGAAGTTTTTGCGGCGCTTTTTTCAAAAAGCGCCTGCTTCCTTTTTGCTTTTTTATATGTGAATCCCGCCGGCGACCTCGATCCGTTGGGCGTTGATCCAGCCGAAATCGTCGGAGAGCAGGCCGGCGATGACCGGGCCGACATCCTCGGGCAAACCGACGCGGCCAAGCGCGGTATAGCCGGCGATCGCTTTGTTCACTTCAGGATTGTCGCGCACGACGCCGCCGCTGAAGTCGGTCTCGATCGCCCCCGGCGCCACGACATTGACCGCAATCCTGCGTGGTCCCAGCTCGAGCGCCATGTAGCGGGTCAGGGCCTCGACGGCCGCCTTCATCGGACCGTAGACGGCGCGTCCCGGATAAGCGAAGCGGGCGAGCCCGGACGAGATGTTCACGATCCGGCCGCCATCGTTGATGAGCGGCAGGAGCTTCTGCGACAGCAGGAACACGCCCTTGAAATGGACGGCGAACTGCGCGTCCAGGTCGGCTTCCGTGCCGTTCGTGAAGCTCGCGCCGGAGGATGTGCCGGCATTGTTGACGAGATAGTCGAAGCGCGCCGCGCCCATTTCGGTCAGGGCCGCCCTCACGCGCAGGATGAAATCGTCGAACGACGCGGCTTTTCCGGTGTCGAGCTGGAGGGCGATCGCAGGCGCCCCGGCTTCCGCCGCGAGTGCGCTCACCTTGTCGGCCTCGGCGCGATTTGCATGGTAGGTGAAAATCGAACGGACGCCGCGCTTGGCGAGGCGCAGGACCGTATCGCGTCCAATTCCACGGCTGCCGCCGGTGATCAGGGCGATCCGGAATTTGGTGTTATCTGACATCGCATACCTCGTTTGAGAGAAATCCATCATGTGGATGCCGCGAAATCTGGCGCGATCCCCGGTTCGAAACCATGCCCGGACTTGCTCTTTTCTTGCCCGATCTTACTTTTCGGGCGGAGCGGTGTGTGGAGCGGAATATGTCTGATCTACAGAGACTTAAGGGAAAAATAAGGGATATCTTGCCCGGATTTTCGGGGAAGAGCCCTTATTATACGAAAGCTGATGGCCTGATCCTGCTTGAAGCGCGGACTGAAAAACATCCAACCTGTCTCGTCCATAAGCCGGCGCTTTGCGTCGTGGTGCAGGGCGCGAAATGGACCACTTTCGGCAATCGGCGTCTCGACTATCGCGCGGGCCAGGTCATGGTGGTCGGCGTCGAAATGCCCGGCTCGAGCCAGGTCGTCGAGGGCACGGACGGCGCTCCCTATTATTCCGTCGTCATCGGGCTCGATCTGGCGATCCTGCGCCAGGTCCATGAGGCCCTGGGCACGCCGCCGGACATCATTGATGCCCCGACCTTGGGCGCGTTCGTCATGGATCTCGACGAGGCGCTGCTGTCCTGTGTCACGCGCATGATCGAGACGCTGGACGAGGCCGATGCCGTGTCGATCCTGTATCCCGGCCTGATGCGGGAGTTATGCTATCTTCTGCTGCGCGGCCCGCATGCCGGTGCTTTTGCGCGCATGATCGGCATCGGCAAGGCCGGCTCTTTGGCCGCGGCAATCCGGGAGATTCGCGAAAACTATGCGGCGCCGCTCCGGCTCGGCCGTCTGGCGGATGTGGCAGGCCTCAGCCCGTCGGCGTTTCACCGGAAGTTCAAAGCGGTAACGTCTATGACGCCGCTGGAATATCAGAAGCAGTTGCGCCTGATGGAGGCACGGCGCCTGATGATCGCGGATCATGTTTCAGCCGAGACAGCGGCCTTCGAGGTCGGCTATGCCAGCCCGTCGCATTTCAGTCGCGATTATACGCGCAGGTTTGGCGGACCGCCCCGCCGCGACGTCGAAGCGCTCAGTTTCGACCGTCCCCGATGAGTTGCCTCACGGGCGACCCGTTTCGGGAGAAAATGACCGGCCGTGAGACCGGGAAGCTCGGCGCCTAGCCTGCCGGCCTGGGCGGCTGGCCGTTGAGCGAAATGTCGTTGGTCACCCGGATCATCTTGCCCACGGTCAGTTGCAGCCCGTTCAGGCCCCATTGATAGCGGTTCAGCACGCCTTCGGTATGGATGGCGGCGAGCTGGCCGTTGGTGGCGATGAAGTTGAGCCGCATATCGAACGGATGCGTCTGGCCGCGCATCGTGAGCTGGCCGACCAGCCGGCCGCCCACGCAGTCGCCGACGTAATGCTGCGTCGGATAGTCAACCGGGTCGAGGAAATCTTTCGACATGGTCTGGGAACGGATCAGCGCATTGGGCAGTTCCAGGCTTTCCACCACCAAAGTCACGTCGATATGACAGGTTTTCGCCGTCGGGTCGAAATCCAGCCGGCCGGAAAGCGTTCGGAACGTTCCCGTTACGCTCAGGATCACCGCGTGCGAATGCGTCTGCGCCAGCATGTTGCCTGCGGTCAGCTCCAGGGTCATCGGCTGGGCGGCGGCGGCAAAGGGCAACAGGGCCAGGATGAGTCCGGCTGCGATTCGCATTGTCGATTTCATGTTTTTCCCTCCGCGCTGGCGGCTAGGCACTGGGCCCCAAATTAGCGGGAAAATGATGCCCCGCAAGCGCGCCGGACCTTTGGCCATGGTCCCGGCGACGCCACTTAAGAGCCATAGCGGTCGTTTGGGAGGGCGCGATGCCGAGCTGGCAGTCCTACGTGGTGAACCCTCTTCTGCGCTTCACCGTCAAACGCAAGCTGGCACGGATCACGACTCCGCTGGCGGCGCGCGCGGTCCTCGGCAACAACCCGCCGCCACCGCCGGCGGGCGCCAGTTTTACGCCCGGCACGCTCGGCGGCGTGGAGGGGGAATGGGTGCGGGCCGGCGCCGGCCATGAAGGCATGCTGCTTTACCTGCATGGCGGCGGTTATTTCTCCTGTTCGCCCGTCACGCACCGCGCCATCACCGCGGCTTTCGCCCTGCGCGGTTTTTGTGTCTTTGCGCCCCGTTACCGGCTGGCGCCGGAGCACCCGTTTCCCGCGGCGCTGGAGGATGCGCTGGCCGCCTGCCAGGCCCTGCTGACCCAGGCGCCAGGGCGCGTCGCCATCAGCGGCGATTCCGCGGGCGGGGGCCTCGCTTTGGCGGTGCTGCTCGCCGGCAAGGCGCGGAATCTGCGGTTGCCGGCCTGCGCCGCCTTGTTCTGCCCGTGGACCGATCTCGCCGCCACCGGCGCCTCGCTGACACGCAACGCCAGGCGCGAGAGCCTGCTCTACGGCCCGAAAGTGAAGGACGCCGCGGCGGTTTATCTGCAAGGGCAGGACCCGACCAACCCGCTGGCCTCGCCGCTCTACGGCGATTTCACCGGTCTGCCGCCGCTGCTCATTCAGGTCGGCAGGGCGGAAATCCTGCTGGACGATTCCACCCGTGTCGCCGCCCGCGCGGCGGCGGCGGGGGTGCCGGTCGAACTGACCATCTGGGACAATCTGCCGCATGTCTGGCACGTGGCGCAGCATTTCCTGCCCGAAGCACGGGCCGCATTGGATCAGGCTGCAAGTTTCGCCAAGTCCGCCCTTGCATCCGGGGCCGCCCGCGCGTAAAGCCTCGCTCTGTCTTTGGCTGCCGGTCGGATCGGCGGCCCGTTTTCTTTTGGAGCAGATAAGGTGAAAGCAGACATCCATCCGGACTATCACGAGATCAATATCATCATGACCGATGGTACGGAGTTCAAGACCCGTTCTTGCATGGGCAAGGAAGGTGAGACCCTGCGTCTGGACATCGATCCGAAATCCCACCCCGCCTGGACCGGCGTGCAGCGCATCGTCGACACCGGCGGCCAGGTCGCCAAGTTCAACAAGAAATTCGCCTCGATCGGCGTCCGCAAGCGCTAAGGCGCCGCGAACCAACGAAGCTGGCAGGAGCGCCCCTTTGGGCGCTCCTTTTGTTTGGGCAAGGAAAGATAGTAAGCGCTACTTTTTGTGAACAAAAAGTAGCAAAAAAACTTTGTTATGCTGGGCCATGGGCGTTGTCAGCGACACGGCCCATAACCCAGCATAAACAAAAGTTTTTGCGCCGCTTTTTTCAAAAAGCGGCCTCTTTCTTAATCTCGTGCCGCCAGCGCGGCGCGGTATTGTTTGATGTGCTGTTGCTGTTCCTGGAAATTATCGGCGAACACATGTCCGCCGGTGCCGGTGGCGACGAAGAACAGCGCCTGGCTTTGCGCCGGGTGCAGCACCGCCTGGATCGCCGCGATGCCGGGCGTGGAAATCGGCCCCGGCGGCAGGCCGGCATACATATAAGTATTATAAGGCGAAGGGTTGGCGAGGTCGGCGCGGGTGACCGGCTGGCCGCCGGAAACCCGGCCGGCGGTGGCGGCGAAGATCACCGTGGGGTCGGCTTGCAGCCGCATTCCCCGGGCCAGACGGTTCTCATACACCGCGGCGATTTCCGGCAGTTCGGCGGCCAGCGGGGTTTCCTGCTGCACGATCGAGGCCAGGGTCAAAGCCTGCTGGGGTGAGGTGAGGGGGATCGACGGGTCCCGCGCCGCCCAGGTGGTTTGCAAAGCCTGGCGCATCGCGGCCTCGGCCCGGAGCAGAATCGCCGGGCGGGGTGTGCCCCAGGTAAAATCGTAAGTTTGCGGCAGCACCGTGCCATCGGGCGGCGGCGCCACGTGGCCGCTCGCCTTCGGGGCGGCATTGAGGATCGCGGCCAGCTGCGCGCCGGTCAGCCCCTCGGGGAAGGTCACCTGATGTTCCACCGGGGCCGCGTGGCGCAGGATTTCGAGGATTTCGCGCAGGCTGGCGCGGGCGGGGAAGCGGAATTCGCCGGCATGGATCGGCCCGTCATGCCGCGTGGCCCAGGCGGCGGCGCGGAAGAGCAGGCCGTGGCGGATCGCCCCGGCGCGCCGCAGCACGGAGGCGGTGTCGGCGGCGGGGCCTTCGGGAATGACGATATCCTGCGCCTGGGGCAACGGGCCGGGGGCGTTGTAGGTCTCGTCGATTTCCATCCGCCCGAGCCGGGCGACGACGAGCAGCACCGCCAGGAGCAGGACAAGCCGGCCGCGACGCAAGCTTGCTAGGGTAAACGGCATTTGGCGGGACTCGCTGGAGTCCAGGTGAATGCCTGGAATTGCTGGCCCAACTTAAGGCTGGAGCCTTCATCGTCCATGATGAAGGCCCTAGACAGCCTTCTTGAACAGGATCGAGGCATTGGTGCCGCCGAAGCCGAAGCTGTTGGACAAGACGACGTTGATCTTGCGCTCCTGCGCGGTCAGCGCCACGCGGTCGATCACGCTGGCCCGGCTCGGCTCATGCAGGTTCAGGGTCGGCGGCGCGATGCCGTCGCGAATCGCCAGGATCGAGAAGATCGTCTCGATCGCCCCAGCCGCGCCGAGCAGATGCCCGGTGGCGGATTTGGTGGAGGACATGGCCAGACCCTTGGCCGAGTCGCCGAACCAGTTTTCCACGGCCTCGAGCTCCAGATCGTCGCCCATCGGCGTGGAGGTGCCGTGCGCGTTCACATATTGCACGTCGGCCGGGCTGAGGCCGCTATGCTTGAAGGCCGCCTTCATGGCGCGGAAGGCGCCGTCATGGTGTTCGGCCGGGGCGGTGATGTGGTGCGCGTCGCCGGACATACCGTAGCCGGCGATCTCGGCATAGATTTTCGCGCCGCGCTTCTTGGCGTGCTCGTATTCTTCCAGCACCACAACGCCCGAACCTTCGCCCATGACAAAACCGTCGCGGTCCTTGTCCCAGGGGCGCGAGGCTTCGGCCGGGCGGTCGTTGAAGGCGGTGGAAAGGGCGCGGGAGGCGCAGAATCCGGCAATGCCGAGCGGATTCACCGCGGCCTCGGCGCCGCCGGCGACCATCACATCGGCATCGCCGAAGGCGATCAGGCGGGCGGCGTCACCGATCGCGTGCACGCCGGTGGCGCAGGCGGTGACGGCGGAATGGTTGGGGCCTTTCAGCCCGTATTTGATGGAGACCTGGCCGGAGATCAGGTTGATCAGGGCCGAGGGGATGAAAAACGGCGACAGGCGGCGGGCGCGGCCCTCGTGCACGGTGATCGAGGCGTCGTAGATGGTCTGCAGACCGCCGATGCCCGAGCCGATCATCACGCCGGAGACGTATTTCTCTTCCTCGGTCTTCGGTTCCCAGCCGGAGTCTTGCATCGCCTGCGTCGCCGCGACGATGCCGTGATGGATGAAGCGATCCATCTTTTTGACTTCCTTGACCGGAATCCATTCCGACAGGTCGAGCTTGCCCTCGGCGGCGGGACCCGCGGGCACCTGGCCGGCAATTTTCGCCGTCAGCTCCGTGGTGTCGAAGGACTCAATGGCGCTGATCCCGGACTCTCCGTTGATCAGCCTCTTCCAGACATGTTCGACGCCAACCCCCAGCGGGCTGACGATTCCCATCCCTGTTACGACAACACGGCGCATGCGAACTCCTTGGACGGCTTCAGAAAGTCGAAAGATTACTCGGCTTTCTGCTTCTCGATGTACTCGATCGCGTCTTTGACGGTGGTGATCTTCTCGGCGGCGTCTTCGGGGATTTCCACGCCGAAGGCTTCTTCGAACGCCATCACCAGCTCGACGGTATCGAGGGAGTCGGCACCCAGATCATCGATGAAGGAGGCTTCAGGGGTCACCTTGCCTTCGTCGACGCCGAGATGCTCGACAACAATCTTCTTAACCTTGTCGGCGATTTCGCTCATTTAGTTTCACTTTCATGCGTCTGGTGTGGCGAATACCGGTGGCGCGCCAGGCATGCCATCGGCTTGTGTCGTTAATCTTTAACGTGGCGGCGCTTAGCATGGTTCATTGCGTCGCGCCAACTCGTTAAATCATGGCCATTCCGCCATTCACGTGCAGCGTGGCGCCGGTGACCCAGCCGGATTCTTCGGCGGCAAGATACACCACGGCGGCGGCGATGTCGGCAGGGGTGCCGAGTCGGCCGAGCGGAATTTTCGCGGCGAGGTCGCTTTTGTGCGCATCGCTCAGCACCTCGGTCATCGCCGTGGCGATGAAGCCCGGCGCGATCAGGTTCACGGTGATGCCGCGCGAGGCCACTTCCTGCGCCAGCGCCTTGGTCAGGCCGATCAGCCCGGCCTTTGCCGCGGCATAATTGGCCTGGCCCCCATTGCCGGTGCTGCCGACCACGGAGCCGATATTGATGATCCGTCCGGCGCGGCGGCGCAGCATGAATTTCAGCGCCGCGCGGCTGAGGCGGAAAGGGGCGGCGAGATCGACGTCGAGCACCTTCTCCCAGTCCGCATCGCTCATGCGCAGGGCCAGGCCATCCTTGGTCAGTCCGGCATTGTTGACGAGAATGTCGATCCTGCCCATCGCCGCCTCGGCCGCGGCGATCAGCTCGGAGGCGGCTTCCGCCTGGGAGAGATCGGCGGGCAGCACATGCACGCGGTCGCCCAACTCTGCGGCCAGGGCGTCCAGTGCCTCGCGCCGCGTGCCGGAGAGCGCCACCATGGCGCCCTGGCCATGCAAAGCGCGGGCGATTCCGGCGCCGATGCCGCCGGAGGCGCCGGTCACCAGCGCCGTCTTACCTGTCAGATCAAACATTACAGAACCTTCAGCAAAGCTTCGATGTCGGCCGGCGAACCGGCGGAATGGGTGGTCGCCTCCGGGGCGATGCGCCGCACCAGCCCGGCCAGCACCTTGCCGGTGCCGAGTTCGACGAAACGGGTGATGCCCATGTCGATGATCGCCTGCACGCTCTCGCGCCAGCGCACCGTGGCGGTGACCTGGTTCACCAGCAGGTCGCGAATCTCGGTCGGGTCGGTCGCCTTGGCGGCGCTGACATTGGCGATCAGCGGGACGATCGGCGTGCGCGGGGGGGTGTTGGCGAAGGCTTCCGCCATCGCGTCGGCGGCCGGCGCCATCAGCGCGCAGTGGAACGGGGCGGAAACCGGCAGCAGCAGCGCGCGCTTCACGCCCTGCGCCTTGGCGATCTCGATCGCCCGCTCGATCGCGCCTTTGTGGCCGGAAATCACCACCTGGCCGCCGCCATTATCGTTGGCGCAGCCGACGACCTCGCGGCCGTCGGGGCCCATTTCCGCTTCGGCGCAGATGTCCCGCGCCTGTTCCAGTTCCACGCCGAGCAGGGCGGCCATGGCGCCGTGGCCGGGCGGCACGGCGCGCTGCATGGCCTGGCCGCGCAGGCGGAGCAGCAGCGCGCTCTCGGCCACGGAGAAGGAATTCGCCGCGGCCAGGGCGCTGTATTCGCCGAGCGAATGCCCCGCCACCACCGCCGCCTTGTCCTTGAGCGCAATGCCGCCTTCCACCTGAAGGACCCTCAGCACGGCCAGCGAGGTCGCCATCAGTGCCGGCTGCGTGTTTTCCGTGAGGGTCAACTCCTCGAGCGGCCCTTCGAACATCAGCTTGGAAAGCTTCTGCTTGAGAACCTCGTCGACTTCCTCGAACACTTCGCGCGCCGCGCCGAAGGCTGCGGCCAGATCCCGGCCCATGCCCACGGCCTGGCTGCCTTGTCCCGGAAAAATAAAGGCGTGAACCGCCATGCATCGTCTCCTAAAGATCGCCGGGCCGAATGCTGCGCCGCGCCTGATCGCTAATCCAAGTCCGGCGCACCTAGCATGAGCCCGGCGTGAGTCAAAATTCGTGGCTAAATTAAGGCGAGAGCGGCCAGCGCCCGGCGCATCTCCTCGGGGATTTCCGCGCCGCTCGTGCCGGTGGCGGCGGCAAGGTCCGCTGGGGCGTCGGCCGGTTCGAGATAGCGCCAGCCCTGGAACGCCTTCACGGCGCGGGCCTGCACACGGACCAGGGCCGGATCCAGCACCAGCCCGGCGCAGCGTGCGCCGTCATCCCAATGGTCTTCAATGATATCCAGAACGCGCTGGCGGGCCAGGACGACGCCGCCGATCACCCAGTAGATCGAGCCCCCCGCGCAGAGCTCTTGTGCCCGTTTCGGGCTGTTGCGGGTCCGGTGGCGCAACGGCGGATCGGCTTCGCGCCGTGCCGCCTGAAGCGCCGCGAGGTGCGCAACATCGCGCACCCCGACAGCAAGTTTGATCAGATGAACCAATCAGTCTCCCAAGAGTTAGTTCTTGGACTTGTCGACCAGCGCGTTCTTGGAGATCCAGGGCATCATGCCACGCAGCTTGGCGCCCACTTCCTCGATCGGGTGCGACGACATCGCCCGGCGCATCGCCTTGAAATTGGTCTGGTGGACCTTGTTTTCCAGCATCCAGTCGCGGGTGAAGCGGCCGAGCTGAATGTCCGCCAGGACCTTCTTCATCTCCGCCTTGGTCTCGGCCGTGACGACGCGCGGGCCGGTCACGTATTCACCATATTCGGCGGTGTTGCTGATCGAGTAGTTCATGTTGGCGATGCCGCCTTCATAGATCAGGTCGACGATCAGCTTCACTTCGTGCAGGCACTCGAAATAGGCCATTTCCGGCGCGTAGCCGGCTTCCACCAGCGTCTCGAAGCCGGCCTTGATCAGCTCGACCAGGCCGCCGCACAGCACCGCCTGCTCGCCGAACAGGTCGGTCTCGCACTCTTCCTTGAAGGTGGTCTCAATGATGCCGGCGCGCCCGCCGCCATTGGCGGAAGCGTAGGAGAGGGCGATGTCCAGCGCGTTGCCGGTCGCGTCCTGCGCCACGGCGACCAGGCTCGGCACGCCGCCGCCCTTCAGATACTCACCGCGCACGGTGTGGCCGGGGCCCTTCGGCGCGACCATGAACACGTCGATGTCGGCGCGCGGCTCGATCAGGTTGAAATGCACGTTCAGGCCGTGCGCGAAAGCCAGCGCCGCGCCCGGGCGCAGGTTGGGAGCCAGATGCTCACGGTACAGGTCGGCCTGGCCTTCATCCGGGGTAAGGACCATCACCACATCAGCCCATTTCGCGGCGGCGGCCGGGTCCATCACCTTCAGCCCCGCGCCCTCGGCCTTGGCGATCGCCGCCGAGCCCGGACGCAGTGCCACGACCAGCTCTTTCACGCCGCTATCTTTCAGGTTCAGCGCATGGGCATGGCCCTGGCTGCCATAGCCGACGATGGCGACCTTCTTGCTCTTGATCAGGTTCACGTCGGCGTCACGGTCGTAATAAACGCGCATAATGCTGCTGTCCTTGGTTTGGGTCGAAAACTGCCCCGTTGCCTATTCTCTTTTTCCGGTCCTGTCACGTCGGGGCGTATGCGAAAATGCACGTCGGATGGCTGTTATGCGCAATGTTATTGCGAAATGTTTTTGATTATTAGAATTAAAAGAAAGGAGCCGCTTTTTGAAAAAAGCGGCGCAAAAACTTTTTTGAAACGGGACCGGGGGCGGTGAAACCAACACGGGTTAAAATTTTAAATTGCGGCTTTTATTGTGTACGGGATTTCCGTACCATATTTTATGGCCGATCGGTTCGATCCCGTGAAAGACGCTGCCAACCAAGCCAAACATGGTTTGCCCTTGGCCTTCGGCGACGAGATTTTCAGAGACGAGAACCACCTGATTGTGCCGTCCATCCGCGAGCGGGATGGAGAGGAACGGTTCAAGGTCATCGGGCTGGTTGGTGAGAAGCTGTTCACGGGCATCTTCGTTTGGCGTGAAGACCTGCCGCGTTTTATGTCCGTAAGGAGGAGCAATGATGGCGAAGAGCGAGCGTATCGTTCTGCCGGCTGATCCGGCAGACGCTGAGGATTTTGACGTAACGGCTGCGGCGATGGATCGCGGGCAGCGGGCGCGGCTGATCCGGCAGACGCGGACCAAAATGGGTCTGTCCCAGCCGGAGTTTGCGGCACGCTTTCATGTGCCCGTGGGAACATTACGCGACTGGGAGCAGGCCCGGGCTACCGCGCCTGACTTTGCCATCGCCTATATCAAAGTGATCGCCCAGTTTCCCGAGATCGTGGCCAAAGCGGTGGCATGGTAGGCCTGCGGCGGCGAAACCAGCACGGCCCAGAATAACAAAGTTTTTTTGCTTCTTTTTGTTCACAAAAAGAAGCGCTTCCTCGCTTTAGCCGATCGTCTTCGTCCCGCGTGCGATTGCCGCCACGCCGGTGCGGGAGACTTCCGCCAGGCCCAGCGGCCGCATCAGTTCGAGGAACGCGTCGAGCTTGTCGGTGGCCCCGGTCAGCTCGAAAATGAAGCTTTCCGTGGAGGCGTCGATCACCCGGGCGCGGAATGCATCGGCCAGGCGCAGCGCTTCCTGCCGCGCCTCGCCGGCGCCGATCACCTTGATCAGCGCCAGTTCGCGGGCCAGATGCGGGCCTTCCATGGTCAGGTCCAGCACTTTGTAGACCGGCACCAGCCGGTACAACTGCGCCTTGATCTGCTCGATCACCATGTCCGTGCCCGTGGTCACGACCGTGATGCGGCTCTTGCTGAGGTCGCGTTCCACCGGCGCCACGGTCAGGCTGTCGATATTATAGCCGCGGCCGGAGAACAGCCCGATCACCCGCGCCAGCACGCCGGCCTCATTCTCCACCAGCACCGAGATGGTGGCGGAACGCATCGAAGTATCGGAGGACATCAGACCAGCACCATTCCTTCATCGGTGACGCTCTTGGCGGCCAGGCCGTTGGCGCTGTGCTCGGGGCCGAGCAGCATCTCGTTATGCGGCGCGCCCGAGGGGATCATCGGGAACACGTTTTCCTTTTCGTCGACGCAGATATCGGCGATCACCGGCCGGTCCACGGCGAGCATTTCGGCGATCACCCGGTCCAGGTCATCGGTGGTCTCGGCGCGTAGGCCGACGGCGTGGAAACTCTCGGCGAGCTTCACGAAATCGGGCAGGGCCTCCGAGTAGCTTTCGGAATAACGGCTGCCATGCAGCAATTCCTGCCACTGGCGCACCATGCCCATATAGCGGTTGTTGAGGATGAAAATCTTCACCGGCAGGCGGTACTGCGCCAGCGTGCCCATTTCCTGGATGTTCATCAGGATGCTGGCCTCGCCGGCAATGTCGATGACCAGCGCGTCGGGGTGCGCGACCTGCACGCCCATCGCCGCCGGCAGGCCGTAGCCCATGGTGCCGAGCCCGCCCGAGGTGAGCCAGTGATTGGGCTGGTCGAATTTGAAATGCTGCGCCGCCCACATCTGATGCTGGCCGACTTCGGTGCTGATAAAGGTCTCGCGTCCGCGGGTCGCCTTATAGAGCTGCGAAATGGCGTATTGCGGCTTGATGATGCTGCCTTTTTCCAGGCGCTGCGCGAAGCGCAACGAGTCCTTCGACCGCCAGCCCTCGATCTGCGCCCACCATTGCGCCAGCGCGGCGCGGTCTTGCGCATGCGTGTCGGCCTTCCAGGCGGCGATCAGCGCGCGCAGAATTTCCGCCGCGTCGCCGACGATCGGCACATCCACCATCACCGCCTTGTTGATGCTGGACGGGTCGATATCGGCGTGGATCTTCTTGGAATTGGGGCTGAACGCGTTCAGCCGCCCGGTCACGCGGTCATCGAACCGCGCGCCGATATTCAGCATCATGTCGCAATCATGCATCGCGAGGTTGGATTCGTAAGTGCCGTGCATGCCCAGCATGCCGAGGAACTGCTTGTCGTTGGCCGGATAGGCGCCGAGCCCCATCAGGGTGGAGGTGATCGGAAAGCCGGTGAGTTGCACGAAGTCCCGCAGCAGCCCGGAGGCTTCGGTGCCGGCATTGATGACGCCGCCGCCGGAATACACCACCGGCCGGGTGGCGCGCTTGAGCAGCGCCACCGCCTCGGCGATGCGCTGCGGGTCCGGCGCGGTGCGCGGCCGGTAGCTGCGATGCGGGGCAGAATTCGGCTCCTGGTATGGCGCCGGGTTGATGAGAATGTCCTTGGGCAGGTCGATCAGCACCGGGCCGGGGCGGCCGGTGCGGGCCACATGGAATGCCTCATGCACCACGCGGGCGAGGTCGCCCGAGCGCTTCACCAGATAATTATGCTTGGTTGCCTGGCGCGTGATGCCGGTGGTGTCGGCCTCCTGGAACGCGTCGTTGCCGATCAGATGCGTCGGCACCTGGCCGGTCAGGCAGACCAGAGGGATGCTGTCCATCAGCGCATCCACCAGCCCGGTCACCGCGTTGGTCGCGCCTGGGCCGGAGGTGACGAGCACCACGCCCACCTTGCCGGTGGAGCGGGCATAGCCCTCGGCGGCATGCACCGCCGCCTGCTCGTGCCGCACCAGGATGTGGCGGATTTCGTTCTGCTGGAAAATCGCGTCGTAGATCGGCAGGACCGCGCCGCCCGGATAGCCGAAAATAACCTCGACGCCCTGCGCCTTGAGGGCCCGCAACAGGGCCTCCGCGCCTGACTTCATCAGCTCGGTGGTGGTGGTGGTGCCGTCCATGACTATCTCGCGATGCTCAAACCCATGATCCCGCACTGCTACCCACTCTGGTCCGGCGGGTCAACTCTCATTGTTTATAAAATTATCAAACTCCGCGATATTTCTTTCCGAAAATTGCTTTAAACCCTCGATTCTAGATTGTATTATTTGCATGGCTGCGCTGTCGACCAGTTTCTGGTGGCGGAACCATGTCATTTGCCGCTTGGTGTACTGGTGGGTCGCGAGGATCGCGCGCGCGGCGGCATCCTCGCACGACATCTCCCCGCGCAGGAAGGCGGCGAGCTCCGGCACTCCATGCGCGCGCAGCAGCGGCAGGTCCGGGGGCAGGTTGCGCGCCAGCAGTGCGCGCACCTCCTCGACCGCCCCTTGCGCCAGCATGGCGGCGAATCTGTGCGCGATCGCCGCGCGCAAATCCTCGCGCGGCGGGTCCAGCAGGATCATGCGCATCCGCCAGCCGGTCAGCTTCTCGGTCGTCTCCACCTGCCAGCTCGCCAGGCCGCGCCCGGTGCCGAGCAGAACCTCGTACGCGCGGGCGACGCGCTGGCTGTCGCCCGGTTTCAGCCGCGCCGCCGTTGCCGCGTCGAGCCGGGCATGCACCGCTTCCGCGCCCTGTTCGGCCAGTAAACGTCTCGCCTCGGCCCGCGCCGCTTCCGGCACTTCCGGCACCGCGGCGATGCCGTTCACCAGCGCGGAAAAATACATGCCCGTGCCGCCGCACAAAATCGGCAGGGCGCAGGCCTCCATTTCCTTGAGCGCCGCTTCTCGCCACCAGGCGGCATTGGCCGGCTCCGTGGCGGCGCGCACCCCATAGAGACGATGCGGCGCGAGCGCTTCGTCCGCGGGTGAGGGGCGGGCGGTGACGATGCGCAGTTCCGCATAGCATTGCATGGCGTCGGCATTGATCACCGTGCCGCCCAGCCGTTGCGCCAGCGCCAGGGCCAAAGCCGATTTGCCGCTCGCGGTCGGCCCGGCAATGATCAACGCCGGGCGTTCGCTTGCCCTTGCCCCCCGCTCTGTCCTACCAGTCGCGCCCATGTCTTCCATTGTCATTCTGGTTGCCAACCGGCAAGCCGGGCCTCTTACCCAAGCCGAAGCCGAGCGCGCCCGCGATGCCAGCGCCGGCATGCATCTCAACTGGCTGAGCCCCGGCCAGGCCGTGGAATTCACCACCGCGCGGCCTTTGGAGCCGGCGGCGCTCAAACATGTTCTGACCCATCAGGCAGTGGACGTGTTCGTCACCAAATTCCGCGGCCGCCGCAAGGCGGTGCTGGTGGCGGACATGGACAGCACCATGGTGAAGGCCGAGACGCTGGACGAACTCGCCGCCTATGCCGGGCTCAAAGACCAGATCGCCGCGATCACCAGGCGCTCGATGAACGGCGAGCTCGATTTCGCCACGGCCCTGCGCGAGCGTGTGGCGATGCTGAAGGGGCTGGACCTCACGGCGCTGGAGCGCACCTGGAGCGCCATCGAATATTGCCCCGGCGCAAAAACCCTGATCGCCACCATGAAGCAGTTCGGCGCCACCACGGCCCTGGTCTCCGGCGGGTTCACCTTCTTTACCGCCCGGGTCGCCGCCGAGCTGGGCTTCGACCTGCATCGCGCGAACGTGCTGTTGGACAACGGCTCACAGCTGATCGGCGAGGTGGCTGAGCCGATTCTCGACCGCGACGCCAAGCTCGCCACGCTGAAGGAGCTGGCGGAGAAGCGCAGTGTGAAACTCGCCGCGACCTTGGCGGTGGGCGACGGCGCCAACGACCTTGCGATGCTGCGCGAGGCCGGGTTGGGTGTCGCCTATTACGCCAAACCGGTGGTGGCCGAGCAGGTGCAGAACCGAATCGAACATACAGACTTGACGTCCTTGCTCTTCGCACAAGGTTATCCGGCAAGTTCTTTCAAAGGATATGAGGCATGAAGACGCGGGCGGCGGTCGCGCGGGCACCTGGCAAGGTCCTGTCGCTGGAGACTGTGGACATCGAGGGGCCGAAGGCGGGCGAGGTGATGGTGGAAGTAAAAGCCGCCGGCATCTGCCATACGGATGAATACACGCTTTCCGGCGCTGACCCGGAAGGGCTGTTTCCGGCGATCCTTGGCCATGAGGGCGCCGGGATCGTCGTCGAGGTCGGGCCGGGCGTGACCAGCCTGAAAAAAGGCGACCACGTCATCCCGCTCTACACGCCGGAATGCCGCAACTGCAAATCCTGCCTGTCGCGCAAGACCAATCTTTGCACCGCGATCCGCACCACCCAGGGCAAGGGCGTCATGCCGGACGGCACCTCGCGTTTCTCCTGCGACGGCGCGCCGGTGATGCATTATATGGGCTGCTCGACCTTCGCGAATTTCACGGTGCTGCCCGAGATCGCGTTGGCCAAAGTGCGTGAGGACGCGCCGTTCGAGAAGATCTGCTATATCGGCTGCGGCGTCACCACCGGTATCGGCGCGGTGTTCAACACCGCGAAAGTGCAGCCGGGCGACAATGTGGTGGTGTTCGGCCTCGGCGGCATCGGCCTCAACGTGATCCAGGGCGCGCGCATCGCCGGCGCCAACATGATCATCGGCGTGGACCTGAATAACGGCCGCAAGGACATGGCGGAAAAATTCGGTATGACGCATTTCGTCA
The DNA here is from genome assembly GCF_035535915.1 of Acidocella sp. Taxonomy (GTDB): domain Bacteria; phylum Pseudomonadota; class Alphaproteobacteria; order Acetobacterales; family Acetobacteraceae; genus Acidocella. Next base: position 5,753 of record NZ_DATLPB010000074.1, on the reverse strand, counting down.
ATCCGGCGGAAATCGGCGAGGATCTGGTGCCCTATCTCGTCAACCTCACCGATGGCGGCGCGGATTATTCCTTCGAATGCATCGGCAATGTCAAAGTCATGCGCCAGGCGCTGGAATGCACGCATCGCGGCTGGGGCACCTCGATCATCATCGGCGTCGCCGGCGCCGGGCAGGAAATTTCCACCCGCCCGTTCCAGCTCGTGACCGGGCGCAACTGGCGCGGCACCGCCTTCGGCGGCGCGCGCGGCCGCACCGATGTGCCGAAAATCGTCGACTGGTACATGGACGGCAAGATCAACATCGACGATCTCATCACCCATGTGATGCCCTTCGAAAAAATCAACGAAGGATTTGAACTGATGCGCAAAGGCGAAAGCATCCGCTCGGTCGTGACGTACTAAGAAAGAAGAAAAGAGCTTCTTTTTTGAAAAAAAGAAGCAAAAAACTTCTTTAAACTTTGGGCCCGCGCCGCTTCAGCGTCACGGGCCCAAATTCATGAAAGTTTTTGCGCCGCTTTTTTCAAAAAGCGGCTACTTTCTTAAGCCGGAACGACGTCCTGCACGGTACGTGAGAACTTCGCGATCGTTTCGGGCGAGAGGTTCAACGTCTGCTGCACCATCGCCGACGGCGTATGTGCCAACCAGTCCGTGAGCGAGATTTCCTCATACTTGTTGGTCTTGAAGATCTCCATGAAGACGAGGTCATCGGTGCCGGTATTCTCGACATAATGGCCGAAATTCTTAGGCACGTAGCCGACGTCGCCAGGATTGAAGTCAGCGGTGATGGCTTTCGGCCCGACATTGAACAAGGTCATCCGGCCGGTACCCTTGATGAAGTACTGCCATTCGTCGGCGGTTGGATGCCAGTGCATCTCGCGCATGCCGCCGGGCTTCACTGTCACCAAAGCTGACGCGACGGTGGTCGCCGCCTTGAAGTTGGTGCTGTCCTGGATCTGCACCATGCCGCTCTTGGTCTGCTTGTTCGGCTTCATCGAAGACAGGCGGAACACGAACGGGTTCGGCACCGGGCCGGCGCCCGGCATGATCTCGTTCACGTCATTGGCAAGCGGGCCCGGCACCTTGCCCTGGAAAATCCAGCGCTGTTGCAGCGGAATATTGGCGAAGGCCGATTCCGGCACGCCGAAATTCTTCGCCAGAACTTCCGGCGGGGTATGCGCGATCCATTCGGAGACCAGCAGCGTATTGTTTTCCGAGGAGGCGCCATTGTCGAAGGCGATGACGAATTCGCAGCCATCCGGCCCGAGACCCTGCAGTGAATGCGGCACGCCGGCGGGGAAGTACCAGAGATCGCCGGCCTTCACGTCATCGACGAAGGCGTGGCCGTTCTGGTCCACCGCGGTCACACGGCAGCTGCCATAGACCATCACCGCCCATTCGGCCTGCTGGTGCCAGTGCAGTTCGCGAATGCCGCCGGCGCCGAGGCGCATGTTCACGCCCGCGATATCTTTCGAGATCGGGAACATTTCGGTGTTCACCTGGCGTGCCCAACCGCCGCCCTGCACGCGCTTCGGCGCGAGGTTGAAGGACGACCAGAACGCCGGCAAGCCGCCGACATCGGTGGGCGGGGGATTGCCGAACGATGCAACCTGGGAGGCCATTACCGGGTCCTGCGGTCCGGGCTCGGCGAAAGCGCCAGGGGTGGAATTCATCTGGCCTTGCGGCGGCATGTCGGGATTGCCGAACACGCCGGCCGCATGCGCCGCCGCCGTCGCGGTCAGCGCGCCGCCCGCGGCGCCGGCCGCCAAAATCTTGCGTCTGGAAAATTGGGACATTTTTACCCTCGTGGATGATCAGGTCGTGTGAAGTGACCTGGCGGGCAAACTGCGCACGCGTCCGGGGGTTTTGCAATCAAACTGACATCAACTCACGGCCGGGAACGGCGCGCGCGGCATCGATGGGATTGATCAATTCATCAATAACGCAAATGACATTTTGGGAAATGCCAGCATCGATTGTGCAACATTTTGTTACATTTTGACGGCATATAGTTACTTATGAGATCAGTTTAATATGCATGCATAGAATATTCAATATATGGATTGAACATAATCGAAAAAAACAGAATCGCAAAAAAAACGGCGCCGGAAGCCGGCGCCGTGGAAAGAGGGGAGCTCGAAAAAACTCAGCCGCCGCCGTAACGGGTCAGCATCTCGCGCAACGGGTTGGCACCGGGATTGGCGCCCTGCATGTTGACGACGATCTGCCGCGCATCGAGCGGCGCGCCGTAATAATGCTGGTCGGTACCGGCATCGTCGGAGAGAATCGCGCCGGAGAGCGAGATGCCGCCATACAGCCCCTCGCTCTTCGAGAAGCTGACAATGTCGGCATCGAGCGCGGTGGACATCGCGCCGTTGACGCCGGCCCCCAGCGTCGCCACGGTGAGCCCGGCATCGGCGCCGATCTTGAACTGGCTGTTCAGCAGCGCGTTCAGCCCGCCCTCGGTCATCACCATCATCATCACTTGCGCGCTCTGGATGCCGATTTGCAGCCCGAAGCTGCCGCTGCCCATGGTGTAGAAGGCCGGGTCGGACCAGCCGCCATTGATGCCGCGCGCCACCATCACGCAACCGCCGCCTTCACCGCCGAACATGAAGCCGGCGCGGAAAATATTCGGGCACACCACCACCGCCTTGGCGTGGCGCAGAAATTGTGCCGCTTCATGGCCTTCGCTGCTGTCCATCATGCTTTCGACGGAGAGCGTCGCGCTGTCCACCAGATGCTGCGGCGGGTCGGCATAGGCCGCGAGCGGGGTGGCCAGGGTTGCGGCCGCGGTGGCGGCCAGCAGCAGGCGGTTCATGGCGAGGCTCCTTGCAGTTGCTTCACATTGTTGTGCGCCCCGGAATTTGCGGGCGCGTCGTTCGCGACGCAAGCCGGCGCGGCGAAATGTTCATTCACGGAAATCACCCGCCAACCGTTCTTGTGGTGCTCAAGCCGGGTGAGGGAAATGTTTTCGACCGACAGGCATAAGGCCTGGTGCGCGGAGAGGCCGAGCGCATGGGCGATGGCGGCGCGGATCGCCCCGCCATGGCTCACGATGATCGTATCACGCCCCTCGGCGCTGGCCAGCAGCCCCTCTAGCCCCGCGCCCACGCGCTGGATCATGTCGTCGAAACACTCGCCGCCGGGCGGCGTCTCGGTGGCATGGATCGGCCAGAACGGGTGCCGACCGCCGGCCGGGCGCGTGTCGAAATGCGCGATCGGCGTGCCTTGCAGCGCGCCGAAATTCTGTTCCACGAAGGCGGCGTCGAGCAGCGGCGTCTGCGCCGGATAGCCGGCGCGGACCAAAGCCGCAGCGGTCGCCTGCGTGCGCATCAGTGGGGTGCAGACCAGCCGCGCCGGGCGGGGCAGGCGGGTGGCCAGCGCCGCATAGGCAGGGGCATCCGCCGCCATGGTCGTATCGCAGACCGGTACGTCGTCGGTCCCGTACAGGCGCGTGAGGGAATCGGCGTGGACCCGGGCGTGACGGATCAACCAGAAGCGATGCAGCAAAGACTTACTCCCCAATGGATATGAGGGCGCCGCGGATGCGGGCGCGGCGGAATTCCCCGCCGAACACCGCGATCGCCGCGAGCATCCACACAATGTTGAGCGCGATCGCCACGGTCAGATCCGGCCAGTCCGTGGCGTGTTGGAACAAGGCCGACCGCATGCCGGCGAAAATATGCGCCGACGGCAGAGCCAGCGCCACCGGCTGCAGCCAGACCGGCAGGGCCGTGACCGGATAGAACACGCAGGCCAGCGGCGTGATGCCGAAGGCGATGGTCCAGGCCAAGGCCTCGGCGCCCGCTCCATAGCGGAACAGCAGCGCGACGATGGCCAACGCGATCCACCAGCCCATGAACATCAAATTGACAAAAAACAGAAATAAGACAGGCCCTAACAGCAGAATATTATAATGATATAGCAGGTAGGCGATGATTGTGGCAGGAAACAGGCCGATCAATGTCCGGATCAAGGACACCGCCAGCAGCGAGGCCACCATTTCCCCCGGGCGCAGAGGGCTGACGAAAATATGCCCGAGATTGCGCGACCAGATCTCCTCCAGAAAGGTGAAGGTCACCCCGAGCTGGCCGCGCAGCGTGATCTCCCACAGCAGCACGCCGGCGAGCAGCGCCCCCGCCACCGCCCCGGCGCCGGGCTGGACATGCATGAAATAGCTGGCGGTAAAGCCCCAGATCAGCATGTTCAGCGTCGGCCAATAAGCGATCTCCACCGTGCGCGGCCAGGAGCCGCGATAAATCGCCACATGCCGGTAGATCATGCCCCAGATACGGCGCAGCGAGGCTTTCATGCCGCGATCTCCGGGTTGCGCGCGATGTCGAGAAACACCTGTTCGAGATCCGCCCGCCCATAGCGGGCGATCAGCTCCTCCGGCGGGCCGCGATCGACGATTTTCCCGGCCTTCATCATCAGCACCGTGTCGCATAGCCGCTCGACCTCGGCCATGTTGTGCGAGGCGAGGAGAATCGCCGCGTTCGCTTCGCGCCGGTAATCTTCCAGCACGGTGCGCACATAATCGCCGGTGTCGGGGTCGAGGCTCGCGGTCGGCTCGTCGAGGAGCAGAAGCGCAGGCTTGTTGATGAGCGCCTTGGCCAGCGCCACGCGGGTCTTCTGCCCTGACGATAGCTGGCCGGCGGGGCGGTGCAGGAATTGGCCGAGATTGAACTGCTCCGCGAGCGCGCCGATGCGCGCCTCCAGCTTCGGCACATTGTATAAATGCCCATAGACCCGCAGATTTTCCGCCACCGTCAGCCGCCCCGGCAAGGCGATATAAGGCGAGGAGAAATTCATCCGCTCCAGGGCGGCGAAACGGTCGCGCGCCATGTCGTGGCCGAGCACCGTGATGCTGCCGGCGGTCGGCACCAGCAGGCCGAGCAGCATGGAAATGGTCGTGGTCTTGCCCGCCCCGTTGCCGCCAAGCAGGCCGAGAATGCCGCCTTGCGGCAACGTGAAGGAAATATCGTCCACCGCCAATGTATGCGCGTAGCGTTTGACGAGATGCTCGACAATGATGGCGTTCATGACGCTGGGATAAGCCCTGGCAGACGAAGTGGCAAAAAGGAGAAGGGAAAGACAAGTAAAGGAAAGCGCTTCTTTTTGTGAACAAAAAGAAGCAAAAAAACTTTGTTATGCTGGGCCATGGGCGTTGTCGCTGACATAGCCTCAGGCCCGGCATAAATAAAAGTTTTTGCGGCGCTTTTTTCAAAAAGCGCCTGCTTCCTTTCTAGGCGTCGCCGATTGCTCTAAGAGCGGGGCGATGGACCCCCTGGCCCTTTATATTCATTGGCCGTTCTGCCTCGCCAAATGCCCCTATTGTGATTTCAACTCGCATGTACGGGAGCAAATTCCGCAAGGGCACATGGTCGCCGCCCTGCGCCGCGAGCTGGCTTATGAGGCGGCGCGGATCGGGCCAAGGCGCCTGACCTCGATCTTTTTCGGCGGCGGCACGCCGAGCCTGCTCGACCCGGAGAATGTCGCCGCCTTGATCAGCGATGCGACGGGGTTTTTCGCGCCGGATGAGAACATCGAGATCACGTTGGAGGCGAACCCCACCAGCATCGAGGCCGGGCGTTTTGCCGGCTACCGGGCGGCGGGGGTCAACCGCGTGTCCATCGGCGTGCAGAGTTTCGACCCGGCGGCGCTGGCGTTTCTCGGCCGGGCGCATTCGGCGGCGCAGGCGGTCGCGGCCATCGAACTCGCGCGCGGCATTTTCCCGCGTCTGTCTTTCGACCT
>NZ_DATLPB010000073.1:0-51262 GCF_035535915.1 Acidocella sp. | reverse complement strand
TTCGGTTTTTCGGCTCCGAGCTAACTCCCCTCTCAAATTATGGGGTCAGGGGCCTTCCGGCCCCTGCGGGGTCAAGGGGCGGAGCCCCTTGCCTTGCCTAGCCTACATCGCCCTCCGAAACGTCAAATTGATCCGCGCGCGTCCTGTTAGCGGATGCTCCCCTTCCTTCAGCGGCGCAATTCCGTGAAAATACAGCCGGGCCGAGCCACCCCAGACCAGCACGTCGCCGTTTTCTAACAGGATGCGGTTGGTTTTGTCGGTGCGGGCGGGGCCGCCCCATAGAAACATGGCGGGCAGGCCGAGCGAGACGGAAACGATGGGGGCGGTGAAATCGCGTTCGTTGCGGTCCTGGTGCAAGCTCATCCGCGCGCCGGGGGCGTAGCGGTTGATCAGGCAGGCATCGGGCGTGAAGTTTGTGAAGCCGCCGCGCGCGGCCGCGTTTTGGGCGAGGTCCAGGAAGATTTTTGGCATGGGCGGCCAGGGCTGGCCGGTTTCCGGGTCGGTTTCGGTGTAGCGGTAGCCGCTGAGGTCGGTGACCCAGCCGGCGGCGCCGCAATTGGTCATGCCGACGGACATCTTCTTGCCCCAGGGCGTCACCATCTGCCGGAATGGCGCAGCGGCGGCGATGGTCTGCACGGCTTCCCATAATTGCCCGGCGGTGCCGGCGGCGAGGCCGGGCAGGCAGGTCAGGCCCTCGAATTGTTCCGGGAAAAGATCCGGCGTCACATCACCACGTCGCCGGTGATGCAGGTCACGCAATCCCCGCCCACCCAGATATCGGCGCCCTCCTGTTCGAGATAGATGCGTCCGGCCCGGCCCAGGGCCGTGCCTTGGGCGGCGGTGTAGCGCGCCGGGGCGCGGCCGGTGCCGATCAGCCACCGCGCCAAGCCGGCATTCAGGCTGCCGGTCACCGGGTCTTCGCCGAGGCCGGGCACGAAGCCGCGCACCTCGAAATCGGTTTCACCCTGGGCCGGCCCCACCGCGCCGATTTTCATCTCGCCCATGGCGGCAAAATCGGGCTGGAGCGCCAAAACTTCCTCGCGGCTCGCGAACAGAGCGGCGATCCAGGCGGGTTTTTGGGACACGTGCTGGGCGACGAGAATGGCGGCCGGGTCGACGCGCAGGCTGGCGGCGACCCGTGCAAGGGTCGCCGCGTCGACCTCAACCAGCGTGGCCGGCGGCGCGGCGAACGCCAGGCGGCCCTCTTTACGGCGGACGCGGATCAGCCCGATTTCGCATTGCTGCACGATCTCCGCGCCTTTCGGCCGGCCGCCGGCGGCGAGCCAGGCATGGCAGGCGCCGAGCGTCGGGTGCCCGGCGAAGGGCAGCTCGTCGGTGGGCGTAAAAATCCGCACCCGATAGTCGGCCTTGCCATCGGTCGGCTGGAGCAGAAACGCGGTTTCGCTGAGATTGGTCCAGTTCGCGAACGCCGCCATCTGCGCGTCGCTCAGCGCATCCGCGCCATGCACTACGGCAAGCGGATTGCCCTTGTACGGGACCGCGGTGAACACATCGACCTGGGAGAATTTATATTGCATGGGCGGCAGTTTAGCGCAGCGTGCCGCCAAGGGAAGAAAGGGGCCGCTTTTTTGAAAAAAGCGGCGCAAAAAACTTTTATTGACGCTGGGTCGTGGGCTGTGTCGGCGACAACGCCCATGGCCCGGAATAATAAAAGTTTTTTGCTTCTTTTTTTCAAAAAAGAAGCGCTTCCTTGCCTTACGGCAGCATCAGCTCCGCCACGCGCCCGCCTTCCTTCAGATGTTTTTCCAGCACCTCGTCCACGGCGGCGAAGGAATCCAGCCGGTACCACACGCCTTCGGGGTAGAACACGGCGCAGGGGCCCAGTTCGCAGCGGTCCAGGCAGCCGGCCTGGTTCACGCGCACGTTTTTAATGCCAAGCTCCTTCACCCGCGCTTTCATATAGTCGCGGATTTTTTCCGACCCTTTGGAGGCGCAGCAGCCGCGCTCATGCCCTTCCGGGCGGCGGTTGCAGCACATGAAGATGTGGGTGGAAAAATACGGCGCCGGGTCCGTCTGTCGTCTTTCGCCCAAAGCTGTTACTCCCAGAACTCGGTCTTATCTAAGGTCGATCATCATCAGCGGGAAGCCAGAGATGCCGAACATGTTGAGCGAGGCGTCCTCGCCGTATTTGCTGCAGCACAAGGACAACCCGGTGCATTGGCAGGTCTGGGGGCCTGAGGCCCTGGCCGAGGCGAAGGCGCGCAACGTGCCGATTCTGCTCTCCATCGGCTATGCCGCCTGCCATTGGTGCCATGTGATGGCGCATGAGAGCTTCGAGGACGGCCAAGTCGCTGCGCTGATGAACGCGCATTACGTGAGCATTAAGGTCGACCGCGAGGAGCGGCCGGACATCGACCAGATCTACATGACGGCGCTGCATGCGATGGGCGAGCAGGGCGGCTGGCCGCTCACGATGTTTTTGACCCCGGACGGCGCGCCGTTCTGGGGCGGCACCTATTTTCCGCCCGTGCCCCGTTTCGGCCGGCCGAGCTTCACGCAGGTACTGCAGGCGCTGGCCAAGGCGTGGGAGATCGACCGGGCGCGGATCGACGAGACGGTGGTGGAGATGACCCGGGCGCTGGCCGCCAGCGCGGCGGCCCGGCCGGGCGACGCGCCGGGGCCGCAGGTGCTGGACGAGGTTCGCGGGCGGCTGCTGCATGGCGTGGACTGGACGCGCGGCGGGCTGAACGGCGCGCCGAAATTCCCCAACGCGCCGATTTTCCGCTTCCTGTGGCAGGAGGCGTTCCGCACCGGTGACGCCAAGGCGGCCGACGCGGTGGATCTGCTGCTGACCGCGATGAGCCAGGGCGGCATTCATGACCATCTCGGCGGCGGCTATGCGCGTTACGCGACCGATGAGAACTGGCTGATCCCGCATTTCGAGAAGATGCTCTACGACAATGCGTTGATCCTCGATTTGCTGGCCCTGGTCTATGCAAGGACCAAAAACCCGCTTTACGCCGCGCGGGCGCGGGAGATGGTGGGCTGGCTTGAGCGCGACATGCGCGAGGAAGGCGCCTTCGCCGCCTCGGAGGATGCCGACAGCGAGGGCGTGGAGGGCAAGTTCTATGTCTGGGAAGCCGGCGAAATCGCCGGCATTCTCGGGCTGGAGGAAACGGCGTTCTTTGGCCGCCATTACGACCTCCCGGCGCATGGCAATTGGGAAGAGCGCATCATTCTGGAGCGCAAGACCCCCTTTTCCGATCCCGCCACCGAGGCACGGCTGGCGGCGGCGCGGCACAGGCTTTTGCAGCGGCGCAGCACGCGCATCCGGCCGGCGCGCGACGATAAAATTCTCGCCGACTGGAACGCCCTGACCATCGCCGCTCTGGCGCGGGCCGCTGCGGTGTTCGAGGAGCCCGCCTGGCTCGAATTGGCGGCGCAAAATTTTGATTTTCTACGCGACCGGCTGGGCCAGGCGGATGGCCGCATCGCCCATGCCTACCGCGCCGGGAAAATCTCCGCGGCGGGGCTGCTGGACGACCAGGCTTCGATGATCCGCGCCGGGCTGGCGCTTTATGAGCAGAGCGGCGACGAGTCCTGCCTGCGGCAGGCGCTGCACATCCTGCACGCCGCCGAGGCGCATTTTGCTGATGGCGCGGGCGCGTTCTTCATGGTGGCGGACGATGCGGCGGATGTTCCGGGCCCAAAGGCGCGGCATGTCACGGATGGCCCGACCCCGTCCGGCATCGGGCTGATGGCGGAGAATTATGCGCGCCTGTACCACCTCACCGGCGATGCTTCCTACCGCGCCAGGGCGGAAGCGCTGCTGGCCGCGTTCGGCGGCCGGACGGCCATGCTGGGGGCCTCGCCGGTGCTGCTCGCGGCGGCGGACATGCTGGAAAACGCTGTCTGCGTGGTGGTGACCGGCGGCGACAAAGCTCTGGCCCAGGCCGCGCTCGCCGCGCCCGACCCGGCAATGGTGGTGCTGCAAGCCGCCGGCGGCGCGCTGCCGCCCTTCCATCCGGCGGCAGAAAAAGCCACGGACCGGGCGGCGGCTTATGTCTGCCAGGGCGGCGTGTGCGCTTTGCCGGTGACCACGGTGGAGGCGCTACGCGGTTTGTTGCGCAAAGGCTAAGGGAAGGAAGCGCTACTTTTTGTGAACAAAAAGTAGCAAAAAAACTTTGTTATGCTGGGCCTGAGGCTGTGTCAGGGCCAACGCCCATGGCCCAGCGTAAACAAAAGTTTTTGCGCCGCTTTTTTCAAAAAGCGGCTTCTTTCTTGGCTGCCGGGCATGCCATTAGCAGCGGGGGAGATCAAATCGCATCGTTTTTTCCGAAGACCAAGCGTTTGCTCCCCTCTGCGGTTCGGAAGACCGCCGAGGCCACACAGGCTGACAATAACGGCCCCATGGCCAATGCCAGCAGCCCGAGGCTGAAATCACCCGTCGACTGTTTGATCCAGCCGACGATAAGCGGGCCGACATAGCCACTCAACGCCCCGACCGAGTTGATGATCGCCAGCCCGGGCGCCGCCCCGGGGCCGGCCAGCAGGGTCGGCGCCCAGCCCCAGAAGGTTGCGATCAGCGCGTAGATGCCAACGCTCGCGAAACACAGCGCCGCCATCGTCACGACCGGATTGTGTAGAACGACGCAGACCGCTAGGCCGGCGGCGGCACAAAAAGCCGCGACCACAATGTGGCCGACTCGTTTGCCGGTTCGGTCGGCACTTCGGGTCCAAAGAATCATACTGGCAGATGCGAAGATAGACGGAATCGCCGCAATGAACCCGGTTTCCAGATTGCTGACACCGAACGCTTTGACGATCTGCGGTAGCCACAGGGTCAGGCCATAATTGGCGATATTGGCGCCAAAGCAAATAGCGCTGAGCGCCCATATTTGTGGTTTGGCGAAGGCCCGCCCGATCGAAAGGAAGTCTTTTTTCTCCCCAGCGCGCCGCTCGTCTTCCATCCGGGCGCCAAGCCACTCCCGCTCCGGGGGAGGCAGCCATGCCGCATCTTTGGGGCGATCTGTTAGATAGCGGAGCACGACGAAACCGAGCATGACGGCCGGGGCCGCCTCGATGATGAACAGCCATTGCCAGCCCTGCAGCCCGAGGCCACCATTGAGACCGAGGAGCAAACCGGACAATGGCGTGCCAATGATCCCCGCGATCGGCATCGCCGCCATGAACATGCCGGTGATGCGCGCGCGATAGGCGGCCGGAAACCACCAGGACAGATACAGAACCAAGCCGGGGAAAAATCCGGCTTCGGCGGCGCCAAGAAGAAACCGCACGACCAGAAACGAGTGCGGGCCAATGACGAACGCCGTGGCGCCTGAAACCAAACCCCAGCTTATCATGATACGCGCGATCCACACGCGCGCACCAAGCTTTTGCATCATCAGATTGCTCGGAACCTCGAACAGGAAGTAACCGAGAAAGTAGATGCTGGCGCCCGCTCCGTAAGCGATAGGCGAAAGACCTATGCTCTTGTTCATCGCGATCGCCGCCATGCCGACATTGATGCGGTCTAGATACGAAACAAAGTAGCAGAGAATCAAAAAGGGAATGATCCGACGCATGACCTTAGCCATCGTCGATTGCTCAGTATGTCTTACTTCTGGAGTATTATTATCTCCATGTACATCGATCACGTTCACACGTCTCTCCTATAGAATCAAAGGTTAGGATTGAGAAAATCATTTTTTTAAATTTTTTGTGGCGTGTGCCGTGTGCTGGATAGAAGGCTTTGGAATTAGCGAAGGTTAGCGAAGGTTTTAGAAAATGGCAGATTTATTTGAAAAGAGAAGTTATTTGACCACGATTGACCTCAATGCACTGATCACCTCTGCATGCTGTTCGACCGACAGGCGGTCCACGCTGAGCTGAGGCTTGCCAGGGCGATCAGGCCGGCTGTCGTCCACTGCCTGCCCAATCAGAACGGCAGCTTCAAGAAACTGGCGATCCATCTCTGGCGTGAAATACTGAAGCAGATCAGTGGCACGTTTCGGGCAAAGCGCAGCCATTGCGGCCAGCAATCCATAGGCACCCCAGTTCGAAACGCCTGCGACGATGAGGTGATCGGTGCGCGTTTTCGCCGCGATCAATCCTCCATTCGGAATATCGTTGGCGACGATCTCTGGCGGCAACCCGCCCATGCCGATTTCGTTACCTCCATCGCCGATCCCGATGGTCGTCCACGGAGAGGTCCACCCTTCGTCGTCAAAGAGCAGATCAAGGGGGGCGGTTTCGGCCGTCATGTCCCATCCGTGCTCTCTATGGGGCTTACCATCGACGCCCGGTGCCACACGTTCAATGGCAATGAGATGAGTCATTGGCCGCGCCGCCTGAGAGAGCCTATTTCGCAGCTGATATACGGCATCTCTCGTCGTGGACACGATCTCCAGCTCAACCGCACCAGGTACCGCGGTACTCATTGCCCAGACCGCTTTAGCACAGGGCGCATCCGAAATCAGGGTTGTCGGAATACCAGCATTCAATAGTCCAGCTGCTAAATGTGCAGCGCCCCCAAGGCCATCGGTTTCCGGAGAGGGCGGTTCAGCGTGGCGAATAAAGAATCCCGTGACGATGCCGACATGCGGTTTGGACGCGCCGGTTATCGACCGTGCGGCGCGCTCGACGCCGCCTCTGGCAAAGGCCACCATGCGGCCGATATCCCGGCCAACATTTCGTCCGATAACATCTTCGATTTGCTCTATAACAAGAGAGGTCGTACCGTCATTCATTCGTATTTTTCCACTCCTCGTTGCTTGCCGTTTCGGACGCAGGTTGCGCCGTCGGACGTTATCTTCTGCTGGCAAGTTGGGAACGGCGCTCCCACTTGCCGTCAACCGTCAAAACCAGCGCCTCGTCATAGAGGTAGGCCGTCGTGCAAGCATGCCGGGGCATCAGGAGCACCCGGTCTCCCACGGCAAGCGTCCGGGATTCGACGACGGTATGTTCCTCATTCATCAGGAGGATCCTGCCATCCCAACGAAATCGCTCGGCAACTGGCTTGTCGGGCGCGATGGCCTTGGCCCCGGCATCAAGGGTCGCCGTGCCATTCCTGGTGGAAACCACCGTCGCGAGGACGAACGCGCTTGGCGCCCAGCCGGCGGAGCGGAGCTCTCGATCGTGCTGATCGCTGGAATAGGTCCAACTGCCCGACGAAACATAGGCCGCTGCGTCCTCGGACCAGAACTCAAACGTGTAGCTGGTACCCGCGACAACGTCGGAGGGGATTCCTTCGGCTTTCAGCTGGCGCCGCAAAACGTTGATGGCCTCGACAAGAACGTCGACCTGCCGTTGCCGGACGTTACGATCGAGGTCCTTGACGTTGCCGTCGTAGACGTGCCAGCCAGCGAAACAACCTTCGTGATGCAGGCGACGAGCGAGATCCAGGGCCATGCTTCCGATCGGCACGCCCGTTCGCCCCATGCCGGGATCGAGATCGACACGAAAAGCCAGATTCACCGGTCGGTCGTGCTGCAATGCCGCCGCCCAAGCTTCTACGCCCGCCGCGGAATCAACGAGTCCCACAAGCCGGGCACCAGGATATCGACGTGCATCGGCGATGAAGCGCGCTATATTGGCGGGGTTGACGGTCGGATAGGCCCACAGGACCATCCGCATCCCGGCGGCGAGCGCAAGCTCAGCTTCCGCAGGCGTGGCGACCTTGCAGCCTGTCACACCTTCGGCGACCAGCCATTCCGTGAGCCAGGGCGCCCGGTGGGTTTTCAAATGCGGCAGAAACCGCGCCGCGGACCCACTCGCCGCAATCGCCGCCGCAAGGTTGCGGCGAACAACTTCCTCTATGACCAGGAAGGCCGGGGTCGGTGTATCACGCGGCACCGAGGCTTCGAGTCCGCCTGTGGGCACGCGGTCGGATGCCGGCATCATGCCTCCCGCTCGGTCCGTGATGTTGCGGTACCGACGAAGGCGATGACGTCGATTTCGACCAGCACACCGTTCAGCACACTCCCCACGGTCGTTCTGACGGGCGGATTATCAGGGAAATATCCGGCATAAGTGGCGTCAAACCGCGGCGCATCGCTCAGATTGGCCAAATGGACCGTCGCTTTGACCACTTGGGAGAGCGTCGCCCCGGCCTCCTCCAGCACCACCCTGAGATTTTCGATGGTCGCCGCGGTCTGCTCCTCGATCGTTGCGCCGACAACCCGGCGCTCAGCATCACGTGGGGTCTGCCCGGCGACGAAGACAAAGTCGCCGGCTCGGATGCTCGGAGAATAATGGCCACCGGTTGACCGCTTTCGGACGGCCGTGTCGACATCAGCCTGCATGATCTGCCCCCCAACATATTGTACTGACAAAAGTGTCAGAAATTTTGTAAAATTCGGTACAAAGCAAAGACGCAATGAATTATGTACGCATACATTGTAACAGGCAAGACGAAATTATTTGAATGACTCGAAAAAATGCGTCCGCCGTTTCCAACGATCGCCGCGATCCCCAGGGCAAGCCAGGCGATCAATCGATCGTCCGCCCTCAGCGTGATCCCTATTGTAATGGTTCATTGTATCTTGTGAACACGAATCCGTGACGGTACGGTACAGTTGGCGCACGGCGACGAGAAAATGAGGATGACACGGTGACTTGGGAACCGAACCTGGAGGGGGCGACTGGTCCGATATACGAGCGCATCGCCAATGCGATGGTCGCTGACATCCATAACGGCACGCTACAGCCTGGCGACCGGCTTCCGGGGCATCGTGAGCTGGCCGCAAAACTCGGCATCACGGTCAGTACGGTCTCCCGCGCTTTTCGCGAGGTGATCCAGCAGAACCTGATCGATGCGGGCACCCGCCGCGGGACGCATGTGCGCGCCGATATCGGCGTGGCGACGTCGAACAAGCCTGGTGGGCTGCGCGAAGGGGCCTCGGATGAGGGCCGGCCGGTCGATCTGCGCGGCCACCGGGCGCCGCTGGCGACGTGGGCCGCGGCACTACGATGCGCAATGAGCGATTGCGCGCAGGACGAAGAGTTTGGCGCGTCCCTCGACTACGTCTATGGCGGCGGCCACCTGCGTCACCGCGAGGCAGGCGCCGCATGGTTCGGCATCACGTCCGGTAGCGCGCCGGAACCCGACCGGGTGTTCATTTGCAACGGGGCTCAGCATGCCCTGTTTTGCGCCCTGCTCGCGTTATGCGATCACGGTGATGCTGTTGCCACCGAACGGCTGACCTATACGAGCTTCAAGGCGGCGACCCCCCTGCTCGGACTGCGCCTGGCGCCGATCGACATTGACGAGCATGGGTTGCTTCCGGACTCTTTTGAAGCAGCGTGTACGGCGCAGCGGATCAAGGCGCTGGTATGCGTACCCAATCTGCAGAACCCGACCACTGCAACGCTGCCTGAGGAGCGCCGCCACGCAATTGTGGAAATTGCACGCCGCCACAATGTCTCTATCATCGAAGACGATGTTTACAGGGGTCTCATCGATACCAAGCTTCCGCCGCTGGTGAGCCTGGCGCCGGAGCGCGTGATCCGATTGACCGGCCTATCGAAAACCTTAGGCCCGGGACTCCGCATCGGCTATCTCGACGTGCCGGCTTCAATGACCGGCAAGATCGCTGCGGCACTGCACGGCACGAGCTGGATGGCATCGTCGCTGCCGGCAGATGTCGCAACCAAGATGATCTGCAACGGCACGGCGGGGCGGATCCTTCACGAGAACCGCGCTGAACTCGCGCAGCGCAATGCGATCCTCGGGCAAATCTTGGGCCGCCAAAAGATCCATACGGCGCCGTATGCCCCGCACGCGTGGCTCGAACTGCCCGAACCATGGACAAAGGACGAATTTACCCGATGGAGCCGCGGCAACGGCATCCTTGTCCTGCCCTCTGATGCCTTCGCGGTCGGGCGAGAGAATGCCGATCACGCTGTGCGCCTGAGCGTTGCTGCCGCGGTCGACCAAGACGCGCTCGCGAATGCGGCGCGGAAGATCGCCAACGCGCTGATCGATCATACGCCGTTCGTGGAAATCATGGCGTAGGTGTTGGAGCCCCAAACAGGAGAGGTAGGCAGCCGCCCCGTGTCTTGAGGGGCGAATTTGCAGATCGTCGTCCGTTCCTTCCGCTTATCGAACTTCAGTCGGGTGAGAGGGGGCCAGGCGCTGGGCGACCTGTTCGGTAACAGCGCGCCGGGATGCGATAAACGGCGCGATCTTGGTGCTCACCTGTTCAAGGATCGCGTGAGGGGCTGTGCGCGGCGACCCGGCATGAAACGGAGGCTGCGGATCATATTCAAGCTGAAGCTGGATCTCTTGAGCCGTTTCAGGGCCGGCAAGCTCGGCAGCCACCGCCAGGGCAAAATCAATGCCCGAGGTTACGCCCGCACCCGTTAGCCGGTTGCGGTCACGCACAACCCGATCGTTAACAGGTATCGCCCCGAGTAAACTCAATTGATCGATGGAGGACCAATGGCAGGTTGCGCGGTATCCCGACAGAAGCCCCGCTGCAGCCAATACCAACGAGCCGGTACAGACCGAAGTGACGAACCGGCAGGTCGGCGCGATCCGACGGAGGAAGTCCAGTGTCTCATCATCCGTCATAAGTTCAATTTGCCCAGGACCACCAGGAACGCAGATGACATCGAGTGTCGGGCACGCGCTGAATTCTGTCGTGGGCAGGATCGATAACCCTCTATCGGATGTCACCGGTTCCAATGTCTTCCACAAAAGCTGGAGATTGGCCCCTGGAATCCGGGCAAAAACTTCGGCCGGTCCCGTTAGGTCCAATTGCGTGAGTCCGGGAAAAAGAACGAGCCCGATATTGATGGTGGAAGCGCTCAACGTTACCCCCAATGTCTTGACGATGGTGATATCCTAGGCAGTCCGAAATCAATTGCCAGCCGGCCTCTTGCGCATCGCTCAGGAAGGCCGGCAGCAATAGCGGATCGGTGCCTTTTGCGCGGCGAGCATTTTGTGGACGGCATCCACGGTCACCGGCAATTCCGCTTCCGCGCGCCAATGTTTGAACAAGTGAGGCACATCGGCGTGCGCCGTCGTAAGACGCCATTAAGACTGAAAAAATGCAAAGCTCTCCTTCCTGGGGGGTGGCAGACGTCAAAGGCGACCACGGCTTTCGATTCGGTATACGCGTGGCAGTGAGATAGATATCGCTGAAAAAACGGGCGTCAAGCGTATTCCGATGGGATAGCGTGAGATGAAATGACAAATTATCATCAAAAAAAGATCAATTTTTGTCTGATCCGATAAAACTAACGCCAAACATAGCTCTGAAAGGCAATTTTTTATTCACGCGTATCTTGCGCTCGTGCTGGACGATGTCAGGTTAGGGACTGATAAAGCTTCGCGATCTCTCGGCACCCGTAACGATGAAGGTCAAACCGAACTTGAAGAGTCCTCGCAAAATGGACGCCGATGAGCACGCTTTGGCATTCGAGCTCGCAAGTCATTTTGCTCCTGCGGGAGGCACCCGTGCGAGGTACCGGCCGCACCAAGGATGTTAGAAATACAGGCAACGAGCCGTCCGTTTGACGCAATGTTTTCTGGATAATGTTTGATACGAAGAAAAGGCGGCAGATCTATGAAATCCGACTCCTTCTCGTCTAACCATCGCTGGCTGCGTACGCTCTTGCTGTTATCGGTGGCGGTGTCTGCGGCCGATGTCTCAGTTGCCCATGCCCAAGGCGTGCTGAAAATCGGCATGACCGCTTCTGACCTGCCGATCACCACGGGTAATCCCGACCAGGGTTTTGAGGGATACCGTTTCGTAGGTTACAATCTCTACGACTCGCTTGTCGAATGGGATCTTTCGAGCGCGACCAAGCCCTCTGTCCTTGTTCCTGGCCTTGCAACATCCTGGCATGTCGATCCCAACGACAACAAACGCTGGATCTTTAATCTCCGTCAGGGGGTCAAGTGGGATGACGGGTGCCCGTTCGTCGCCAGTGATGTGGTGTGGAATCTGGCGCATCTAACCGACCCAAAATCAGCGCAATATTATGCGGCGGAGGCCGCGCAAGCATCGTCCTATCTCACGAATTATGCTTCGTCGGAGGCGATCGACGATCACACGGTGGCGATTACGACGAAGCGCGTCGATTCCCTGTTCCCGTACGAAATCAGCTACATTCTGCTCGTCAGCCCCTGCCGTGCAAAGGCCCTGAATTATAACTGGCAAGATTTTGCAAATCATCCGTCGGGCACAGGACCCTACCTTTTCTCGAGAGAAATTCCGCATCAGGAAATGGATCTCGTTCCGAACAAGAATTATTGGAACAAGGCCCGCATTCCCAAGCAGGATAAGGTCGAGCTGTTCCCGATGCCAGACCCCGCGACCCGCACCGCCGCGCTCCTGAGCGGCCAGGTGAACTGGATCGAAGCGCCGGATCCGGATTCCGCAAGGCGCCTCAAGGCTGCCGGCATGCAGATCATCACCAATACCTATCCCCATAACTGGGATTACCAGCTCAACTTCGTGAAGAGCCCGTTCACGGATATCCGTGTGCGACAAGCCGCGAACTATGCCATCAATCGCGCTGACATGAAGGCCCTGCTGGACGGTATGATGATCGAAGGCTATTCGACCGTCCCTCCGAGCACGCCGTATTACGGGCACCCTGTCGAATATAAATTCGACCCGGCCAAGGCGACGGCATTGCTGAAGCAGGCGGGATGCTATCCTTGCAATGTGGTCTTTGGCATCTCCAGTTCCGGCTCGGGGCAGATGCAATCTCTCTCCATGAATGAACTCGTGAAAGAGCAGCTCGATGCCGTCGGCTTCAATGTGAAGCTCGACACCATGGATTGGAATCAGTTGCTCGCCGTGGGGCGCAACGGTGTGGACAAATATCCCAACTTGAGCGCGATCAATATCAGCCACCAGAGTCAGGATCCGTTTGATGCGTTAATCCGCCTTGTCTCCACATCTCAATGGGCGCCGCATGGCAGCAATTGGGGCCACTATTCGAACAAGGATGCCGACGCGTTGATAACCCAGATCTATGGCGAATTCGACGCGCAGAAACGCACGGCGCTCCTGGCCAAACTCAATGAGTTGATGAACGTCCAGGCCATGCAGATTTTTGTGGCCTATGACGTGAACCCCCGTGCATTGTCGCCGAACGTCCATGGGTTTGTGCAGGCGCAGAGTTGGTTTCAAGACATCACATCTGTGACGATCAGCCCGTAATCGGTTATGCTTGGAATTTTCAGGCGCTTGGCGCTGGCTTTTCCGATTGCCGTTGGCGTTAGCGTCGTCTGCTTTGCTTTGGTCTATATTGCGCCGGGCGATCCTCTGGAGACCGTGGTTCCCTCCGACGCAACGGCCGCCACGATCGCCGTCATCAAACACGCTTACGGCTTCGATAAGCCGCTCGCAATACAGTATCTGATCTGGCTCGGTCGCGTGCTGCATGGCAATCTCGGGATTTCGATCGCGACCAATCGTCCGGTTTCTCTGGAGGTCGGCGAGGCGCTCGTGAACACGTTGCGGCTTGTCGCGCTTGCCATGCCGGCCGCGCTCATCATCGGTTATGCGATGGGGGTCGCGGCCGCCCGCTATCCGGGCCGCATGCTTGATCGGATCGTGTCCGGATTGGCCATGTTCGGCATCAGCCTGCCGAATTACTGGGTCGGGGTGGTGCTGGTGATCGTCTTCGCCGTGCAATGGCCGCTGCTGCCGGCAACGGGCATGGCCCCGATCGCGCCCGGTTCGATCGGCATGTTCAATTGGTCCGACCTGCGCTTCATGATTTTGCCGGCGATCAGCCTGGCGCTGATCCCAACCGGGATTATTGCGCGCAGCACACGGGCTGCGGTGCTCGACGTGCTTTCGCAAGACTTCGTGCTGACGTTGCGCGCAAAGGGGTTGGACGAGGAGGCAATCACCCGCCACGTGCTTCGTAACGCGCTGCCGCAAGTGATCGCGGTGGTCGCGCTGCAGTTCGGCTACCTGATGGGGGGCTCGATCCTGGTGGAAACCGTGTTCAGTTGGCCGGGTACCGGATATCTGCTCGGGTACGCGATTCAGAACCGGGATGTTCCCTTGCTGCAGGGAATCGTTCTGGTGCTTTCGATGATTTTCGTGGTCACCAACCTTATCGCCGATCTGCTTCAGGTCCGCGTCGATCCGCGCCTTCGCCGTGGTTGAGGTTATTTCAATTCCGGCCGGAATGCCCGCCAGCCATGGCTACTGGCTAGGCGTGTGGCGGAAGTTCTGCAAACATCCCGGTGCCTTGCTGGGAGCCTTCCTGCTTTTGTGCATCGTCCTCGCCGCGGTCCTGGCACCTTGGGTCGCGCCATTCGATCCGAACCAGGGCGGCATCATCCTGCGTCTCAAGCCGTTTGGCTATGACGGGCATCTCCTTGGCACCGATGAGCTTGGTCGCGATATGCTGAGCCGTCTCATTTACGGGGCGCGGGTTTCCCTCGCGATGGGCGTGGCGCCGGTGGTCGGTGCGACCATTATTGGCGGCGGCCTTGGCATTGTTGCCGGGTTTTACGGCAAGATCGCGAACGGGATCGTCATGCGGGTGATGGACGTGTTCTATGCTTTCCCGTCCGTGCTGCTCGCGGTCGCGATCGCGGGGGCGATGGGCGGCGGGTTAATTGACGGCATGGTGGCGCTGACGCTCGTCTTCATCCCGCCAATGTGCCGTGTGGCGGAAACCGCCACGGCACAAGTTCGGCGGCTCGATTTCATAGAGGCCGCGCGGGCCACGGGGGCGGGCGGCTGGGCCATCATCCGCTACCATGTCATCGGCAACGTGCTAGGCCCCATTCTGGTCTATGCTTCGAGCCTCGTGAGCGTCAGCATGCTGCTATCCGCGGGCCTCTCCTTTCTCGGCCTCAGCGTTCAGCCACCGACCCCTGATTGGGGCTTGATGCTCAGCACGCTAGTGCAGTCGATTTACGTGGTGCCCTGGGTTTGTGCCCTTCCAGGTGCTGCGATCTTCATCACCTCCGTTTCGTTCAGCCTGCTCAGCAATGGGCTTGGCGAGGCGATGGATGTCCGCCGATGAGCTCAATCCTCGCGCAACCCCCTTCGGATTTCGAAGGCCCGCTGCTGCCGTTGCTATTGGTCCGAGATCTGAAGAAGCATTTCCTTTTGCGCGGCAGCGGCAAGCTTGGCGCGCGCGTGCATGCGGTGGACGGTGTCTCCTTCAGCATCGCGAAGGGGGAAACGCTCGGGATCGTGGGCGAATCCGGTTGCGGAAAATCCACGCTCGCGCGTTTGCTCATGCATCTCATGCCCTGTGACGAAGGAGATTTTACGTTCGATGGCGAGGCGGTGAATGGCGCGCAAGGCATCGGCGTCGCCTCTCTTCGGCGCCAGATGCAGATGGTGTTCCAGGATAGCAGCGCCTCGCTCAACCCGCGCCTGCCGGTACAGGACAGCATCGCCTTCGGTCCCCGCATGCAGGGCAAGGGGCGGCGCGAAGCGCTGACGGTTGCGCGCGAGGCCCTGCGGCAAGTCAATCTCGATCCGGATCTGGTCGGGGGACGCTTTCCGCACGAACTGTCAGGCGGCCAGAAGCAGCGCGTGAACATCGCCCGTGCCCTCGCGATCGGCCCCCGCATGGTGATCCTGGACGAGGCAGTGTCCGCCCTCGACAAATCCGTGCAGGCACAAGTGCTCAATCTGCTGGTGCGGCTCCGCGCCGAGCTGGGACTGGCCTTTCTTTTCATCAGCCACGATCTGAGCGTCGTGCGCTATATCAGCCATCGCGTGCTGGTGATGTATCTTGGTCAGGTGGTGGAGGTGGGGCCCGCTTCAGCCCTGTTTGCCGCACCGCTTCATCCCTATACGCGCGCGCTTTTGGCCTCACGGCCGTCGATGGATCCGGCGCGGCGGATCGAGAGCCTGCCGGTGACAGGCGAGCCCCCGAACCCGGTCGATCTGCCGCCGGGTTGCCGGTTCGCGCCGCGCTGCCGTTTTGCCGAGGCCGTGTGCACCGCCAAAATGCCGATGCTTGTCACCAGACCGCCGGACGAGGGCCTGCGCCACGAGGCTGCGTGCTTTATCCATGATCCGGAATCCGGGCACAGCCTGGCAGGCACGGGCTTGTCATGGGAAACATTGACATGACTGGGCCGAAGAGCCCGCCTAACGCGGATCCCATCGCACGGCTTGAAGACCTCACGGTGCAGTTCACGGCTGGCGGCCCCCCGGTGCGCGCGGTGAATGGTGTGAGCCTTTCCCTCGCGCAAAGCGAGATCCTTTGCATCATCGGTGAATCCGGCAGCGGCAAGAGCGTGACGCTGCGCGCGCTGATGCGCCTGTTGCCCGAACGCCGGACGAAACTCACGGGCAAGATCGAGATCGATGGCCAAAATGTCCTCTCGCTCACGCCGCGCGCGCTGCGCAACCTGCGGGGCGGTGTCGTCTCCATGGTGTTTCAAGAGCCGATGACGGCTCTGGATCCGGTCTATACGGTGGGCGCGCAAATTGCGGAGACGGTGCGCCGGCATAAGGGAGGAACGGCGCAAGCGGCGCGGGCGCGCGCGCTGGAGCTGCTCGAACTCGTGGGCGTGCCGTCCGCGAAGCGCAGGCTCGATGCCTACCCGCACGAACTTTCGGGCGGGCTGCGCCAGCGTGCGATGATCGCACTGGCCCTCTCTTGCGGGCCCAGATTGCTGCTCGCGGACGAGCCGACCACGGCGCTTGACGCGACGGTGCAGATCCAGGTGCTTCTGCTGCTGCGCAGGCTTCGCGACGAGTTCGGCATGGCCATCATTTTTGTGACTCATGACCTCGGCGTGGCGGCGCAAATCGCCGATCGGATTGCCGTGATGTATGCCGGCCGTATCGTGGAGGAAGGTCCGGTTGCCGAAGTTCTGGGGAATCCGCTGCATCCGTACACGAGGGGCTTACTCGCCTCGGACGTGGATAGCGTGCCGGCGGGCGAACCGATCGCCGCGATCGCCGGCGCGCCCCCCGATTTGCGCGCGCTGCCGCCGGGCTGCAGCTTCGCGCCGCGTTGCCATTTGGCGGTTGACGCTTGCGTTGAGGCCGTGCCCGGCATTTGGCGGCGGGATGAACATCATATGGCCCGTTGCATCAGGGCGGAAGCACGTGCGGAACTCCCGCACGAAGAAGGAGTTTATGACGCATGACATCCAAGCCAAAGGTAGCCTTCATTGGTACGGGTGGCACCATTGCGTCCATCGGCACCGGCCCGCTCGACATCCTTGATTACGGCGCGAATGAGACGGTGCTTCATGCGGACATGCTGGCGGCGCGCGTCCCGGAGCTCGCCCTCGTCGCCGATGTACGTCCCGTACCGTTTCGCAACGTGCCGAGCCATCACATTTTCTTTCCCGATTGGAAGGAGCTGGTCTGGCTGTGCGAGCGGCTGGCGACCGAAGAGCCTGACCTTGCGGGCATCGTCATTGGTCATGGTACGGCCTCGCTCGAGGAGACGGCGTGGTTTCTCAGCCTGACGCTGAAAATCCCGTTGCCGGTCGTGTTGGTGGGGGCACAGCGTCCGGCGAGCGCACTTTCGACGGATGCCAACATGAACCTCTTGAACGCGGTGCGCGTCGCGGCCTCGCCCGCGGCGCGCGGGCTCGGTGTGCTTGCCGTGCTGAACGACGAGATCCATGCGGCGCGGGAGGTCACGAAAACCTCGACATTCCGCCTGCAGACATTCCGTTCTCCGGATTTCGGCGCGCTCGGCCATGCGGACGGCGATGCGGTGACGTTCTATCGCCGGCCGGTTCGCAAAACCGCGCCGGACACTGAATTCGATGTGCGGTTTCTCGATGCGCTGCCGCGCGTGGACATCGCTTATGCCTATACCGGTAGCGACGGCGCGGCGGTGCGCGCCTTCGTCGATGCCGGGGCCCGGGGAATCGTCTCGGCGGGCTTCGCGCCAGGCTTTCCGGGCGTCGCGGATGAGGCTGTCCTTCGCGACGCTGTGGCAAAGGGCGTGATTGTGGTGCAGTCCACCCGCGCGGGTTCCGGACGTACCTTCGCGGGCACGAGGGCAACGAAGAACGGTTTTCTGATTGCTGACAACCTCAACCCGCAAAAGGCGCGTCTCTTGCTCGCGCTGGCGCTCACGGTGACCAGTGACCCGGCTGAGATCCGGCGTATCTTTGCGACATACTGAGGGGAATTTTCATGGAAGCGATATCCGAGGCGGATTTTGCGGCGTTGCTGCGTCATGCGGGGCTCAATCCGGCGCCTGAAACGATCAAGGAAATGCACCGCGTCTATCCGCGTCTGGCGGCGATGCTCCTTCGGAACCGCGGCGAGCGGGAAAGAGCCGCGGAACCTGCGCTCACTTTCGAGGTGTTGCCATGATTCCGACCATTGCCGAGGCGGCGCGGCAGTTCGAGACACGCGCCCTTTCACCTGTCGAGCTGACGAAAGCCTGCCTTGCCCGTATCGAGGCGTGCGATGGCGCGATCAACGCCTTCCTGTTGCGCACCGAGGAGCGCGCGCTTGCGGACGCCAAAGCCGCCGAACAGCGGATGATGAGCGGGGCACGCCGCGGGAAGCTCGATGGCATTCCGATCGCGCATAAGGATATTTACAACACGGCCGGCATCCGTACCACCGCACATTCGCGATTGCTCGCCGACAACGTGCCGACACAGGATGCGACGACCGTGCGCAAATTGGCCGAGGCCGGCACGGTCATGCTCGGCAAGCTTGCGACCCACGAATTTGCCTGGGGTGGTCCATCCTTCGACTTGCCGTGGCCGCCCGCGCGAAACCCGTGGAACACAGACCATTTTACGGGCGGATCATCCAGCGGCACAGGCGCCGCGCTTGCGGCTGGCATGATCCTGGGCGGGACAGGCACGGACACGGCGGGCTCCATCCGCAACCCGGCGGGGCTTTGCGGGGTGGTCGGTATCAAACCCACTTATGGACTATGCAGCCGCGGCGGAATCCTGCCGCTTGCCCACACGCTCGATCATGCGGGCCCGCTGGCCTGGACGGTCGAGGATTGCGCGCTGCTGCTCCAGGCCATGGCCGGATACGATCAGGCCGATCCGGCGAGCGCCAACCGCAAGGTGCCCGATTTTTCCGCTAAGCTCGGCGCCGGCGCGCAAGGGCTGCGCGTTGGTGTGGTACGCCATTTCCACGAGCGTGACGTGGCGGTGAGCGATGCCACGACGAGGGGAATCGAGGAGACGCTCGGTCTTCTTCAGGGCCTTGGTGCAACCATCAGAGATGTCACGTTGTCTCCGCTCGCCGATTACAACGCGTGCGGCTACGTGATCATGTCCGCCGAGGCGTTCGCGATCCATCAGCGTTGGATGCTGACCGTACCGGGGCAATATGGCGCGCTTCTGCGGGATCGGCTGGCGCTCGGCGGTCTGATCGGCGGGGCCGATTACGTGCAGGCGCAACGCCGCCGTCGGGAACTCGCAGCCGAGATGAAGGCCGCGATGGAGGAGATAGATATCCTGCTCTGCGCCTGTCAGCCCGGAGAGGCGGCGCGGATCGACGCGGCGCCAAAATGGTCCGGGCTCGAAACCGAGGGTTTTACCTTGCCGTTCAATGTCAGCGGCTACCCTGCCATATCCATGCGTGCGGGATTTGGCACGGGCGGCCTGCCGGTCAGCGTGCAACTCGCGGCAAAGCCATTTGACGAGGCGACGCTATTTCAAATCGCGCATGCGCTCGAGCAGGCAAGCGATTGGCACAACCGTCGGCCGTCCATGAGGCGGGCATGAGCGAAGGGGACGAGGAGGATTTCCGCTCCGCCCTTCGCCGCGCCGGGATCACGGTGCAAGCTGAGCGGTATGACGTGATGCTGGCGGCGTACCGGGACTTCCAGGCGCTCATGGCGTGTTTGGACGAGCCCTTTGCCTATGCGGTGGAACCGGCCTGTACGCTGCAGCTTCTGCCTTTGGTCGCGCGATGAGCACGCTGCCCGCCCGTCTGCCCACACTTGCCGAAGCCAGCGCGGCCATCGCGGCGGGCGCAACCTCTCCGGTGATCCTGACCGAGGCGGCTATCGCGCGGGCCGAAGCGTTGCAACCGACGCTTTCCGCCTTCATCACACTGGCGGGGGATCGTGCTCGGGAGGCGGCAAGACGCGCGGAGGCGGAGATCGCCGCCGGGCGTAAGCGGGGGCCATTACACGGCATCCCCTATGCGCTGAAGGATATCTACGACGTGGCAGGTTTGCCGACGACAGCTCATTCCCGCCTGCTGCGGAACAACGTGGCAGGTGAGGATGCGGAGACCACCGCGCGGCTTGAAGCCGCCGGCATGATTCTCATCGGCAAACTCGCCACTCATGAATTCGCGACCGGCGGCCCAGCCTGGGACACGGAATGGCCGCCGGCGCTCAATCCCTGGAATCTCGATCATTTTCCGGGTGGTTCCAGCTCAGGCTCCGGTGCGGCTGTCGCCGCAGGAATTGTCCCAATGGCGCTTGGGACAGATACGTCCGGTTCCATTCGGCTGCCCGCAGCCTATTGCGGCGTTGCCGGGCTGAAACCAACCTATGGGCGGGTGAGCCGGCGGGGCGTCGTACCGCTCAGCTTCAGCCTCGATCATTGCGGTCCGCTTGCCGCGACGGTGCAAGATTGCGCGCTTGTGATGCAGGCACTCGCGGGGCACGATCCGCGGGATCCCGGCGCGGCGGACCAGCCGGTGCCCGATTATTCCGCGACGCTGAAAAACGGTGTGCATGGGCTCAGGATCGGCTATGCCAAAGCGTTCAACGCCGATGCCGGCGTTGATGCCGTGCAAAGCGCGGCTTTGGACGAGGCCGCACGCGTTTTCGAACGGCTTGGGGCAGTCGTCGAGGAGGTCGCTCTGCCGCCGATCTCACTGTTCAATGCCTGCACGCGCGCAATCTCTCATGGCGAGAGCTTTGCGATCCACCAGAAGGATCTGCGTGAGCGACCGGAGCTTTATGCGCGCGTGACGCGCGAGCGGTTGATGATGGGGGCGTTCGTGTCCTCCACCCAATATGTGCAGGCGCAGCGCCTGCGCCGCAGACTCACGGAAGCGGTGGACGCCGTGTTTGAAAAACACGATCTGCTGCTGACCGCGACGATACCGGGCGCCGCGCCGCGCATGGACGAAATGGAGACCGGTCCCTGGCGGCGCAACCAGCAGCCTATCACGGCGGTGTTCAATGTGACGGGTCATCCGGCACTTTGTCAGCCCTGCGGCTTTTCGCAGAACGGCCTCCCGTTATCCCTGCAGCTCGCAGGGCGCAATTTCGATGAGGCCACCGTTTTACAGGCGGGTCATGCCTATGAGCAGGCGACCCCGTGGCTTGGCCGCCGGCCACCGCTCGGCTGAAAGGCTGACGCTAACATATTGTCTCGAGGAGAAACGAACCATGCAGGATCCGTCCCGCCTAACCGCCAGTGACGCGGCGCGCGCCATCCGCGAAGAGCGGCTTCATCCCCAAGCGCTGATGGAAGCTTGTGCCGCGCGAATTGCGGCGCGGGAGGGCACGGTGCGCGCCTTTGCCTGGTATGATGCCGCGCAAGCGATGCAGGCGGCCGCCGCTGCCCGGCCGGGCGCGCTACGGGGCCTGCCGGTCGGGGTCAAAGACGTGCTGGACACCGCCGATATGCCGACGGAATACGGCTCGCAGATCTGGCAAGGTTGGCAGCCGCGCGCGGACTCGGCCTGCGTTGCCGGCGCCCGTGCGGCCGGCGCGGTTATCATCGGCAAAACCGTCACCACGGAATTTGCCACGCGCAAGCCGGGCGCGACGACGAACCCTCATAATGTCGCGCATACGCCCGGCGGTTCGTCCAGCGGTTCGGCCGCGGGGGTTGCGGATTTCTTCTTTCCCCTCGCTTTTGCAACGCAGACCGGCGGCAGCATCATCCGTCCTGCCGCGTATTGCGGCGTGGTCGGATACAAGCCCAGCTATAACCTCATCCATCGCGGCGGCATGCGGGTGATGTCCGAAACGTTGGATACGATCGGTGTGATGTCACGCAGCGTGGCCGATTGCGCGCTTTTCGTGGGCGCTGTTGCCGGCATCGATCTTGGCGACCCGAACGAAAGACCGTCGCGCCTGCCGAGGGTCGGGATTTGCCGCTCGCCGAGCTGGGACCTCGCGGCGCCGGAGACCCAATCACTGCTCGAGCATGTCGCCACGCTTCTTGGGCGGAGCGGGGCGGTCTTGAGCGACCATATGTTATCGGCGCCGAGCGATGAACTGCAGGCTGCGCATAGGATCGTGATGCACCGGGAAAGTGCGCATGCCCTGGGCTGGGAGCGCGCTCATGCCCGGTCCGGCCTCAGCGCCGGGCTGTTGCAGAATATGGAAAGCGGGCTCGCGAAAACGCCCGGCGAAGTCGCCCGTGCCTACGAGGTTTTCGCCGCGGCCCAAGCCGCGTTTCCGGCCGGGATGGAGGGGCTCGATTTCCTCATCACCCCGTCGGCGCCAGGCGAAGCGCCGGCAGGCTTGGCCTCGACCGGCGAACATTCATTCAACTATATCTGGACCAGCTTGCATGTGCCTTGCGTGACGGTGCCAGCGGGAACGGGTCCAAGCGGCCTACCGTTGGGAATTCAGATCGTGGGCCGGGCGGGATCAGACAAAGCCACGCTCGCTTGGGCGCAATGGGTTGCGGCAGCGCTCGCGTAAGGGAAATTGCATATGCTTGCTGCCATGACTGACCGCGTCGCCGCGCTTACCACGCTGACCCGCGATCTCATTTCGATCGACAGTCGCAGTTTCGTCTCGAATCTTCCGATCGCGGAGCGCATCAGCGTCGAACTCGGTGATTTCGAAGTGGAAACGCTGGATTATGCGGATGCGGACGGCACCGCCAAGCGCGCGCTGGTGGCGCATCGCGGCGGCCCCGGGGGGATCGCCTTCTCCGGCCATATGGATACCGTCCCGGATACCGGCTGGCAGGAGGATCCATGGTCTGGCCGGAGCGATGCCGGGATGCTGCACGGGCTAGGTGCCACGGATATGAAGGGGCCGGTTGCCGCGGCCATTATGGCGGCCCGGGCGCTGCCGCTCGACGTGCCGGTCAGCCTGTTCATCACGACCGACGAGGAAACCACCAAGGCGGGCGCGCGTGAACTGGTGCAGCGCTCCGCGTTGGCGCGGGCCGCGAAACCCGCGATGATCCTGGTCGTCGAGCCGACGAACATGATTCCGGTGCGCGGCCATCGCAGCCACATCCTGTTTACCTGCGTCGCGACCGGCGTGCAGGCGCATAGCGCGACCGGGCTTGGCAGAAATGCCAACTGGGCACTGCTTCCGTTCCTGACGGAGATGCAAGCCCTCTTCGACCGGTTGCGTACGGTCCCGGCTCTGCAGGACCAGGATTACGATCCGGTGTTCAGCGATCTTAACCTAGTGCTCGACAACCATGGCGCGGCCATCAATGTCACCGTCCCGCAGGCGACCGCGCGCCTGAAATTTCGCTATTCGGCGAAAATCGATCCGGCCCCCGTGCTCGATGCGGTGTATGGCGCGGCGAAGCGCGCGGGCGTTGCGGTGAGCGAGACGCGCGAGGGCTCGCCGCCGGAACTACCAGCAGATCACCCCTTGGTGCGCCTATGCACGGACATCACCGGCAAACGTCCCGGCACCGTTCCCTTCGGCACGGACGCTTCCGTCTTACAGGCTTTGGCCCCCTGCGTGGTGATGGGGCCGGGCGATATGAGCGTCGCCCATGCGCCGGGGGAAGCGGTCTCGATTGCAGAACTGGATGCGGCGATCCCCGTGTTCACGCGCCTCGCCGAGGCGATTGCCGAACGAAGGTAAGCCTCACCATGGTCCTCGCCGGGTGGCGCCGGGAGCGATAGAAGTTCTGTCGCACTGTCTGGCGTACTTCCGCCGGAGTGGCCGTGTGTACGGCGTTAGAGGGTACCCATTCGTGGGATCTCTCTGCCGCCGCATGCCACGTGACGACTATGCGGCAGGGCGAAACCCAACGCGCAAGCCAAGAGCCTTGGCAACCTTCATCACGGTTGCGAGGGTTGGGTTGCCATCGCCGGACAGGGCCTTATTTAACCCTTCGCGGCTCATTCCAACGTCTCGCGCGAGTTGGCTCATGTTGCGCGCACGGGCTACAACGCCAAGCGCCCGCGCCAGGAAAGCCGGATCGTCCCCCTCTTCTGCGGCGGCCTCAAGATAGGCGGCAATATCTTCCTCGGTTTTGAGATAGTCGGCAGAATCGTAGTGGCTGAAAGTTTCGTTGTTCATATCTCAATCCTTCCAAAGTTCGGCCAAACCTTTGGCTTGCTCGATGTCGCGGGCTTGGGTGGATTTGTCGCCGCCGCAAAGCAGAACGATTACGATCTGTCCGCGCTGCATGTAATAAACCCTGTACCCCGGCCCGTAGTCGATCCGTATTTCGGATAGGCCGTTGCCGATTGGTTTCACGTCACCCGGATTGCCCGTAGCCAGGCGGTCAATCCGTGCCGCTATCTTGGCGACGGCACGCCGGTCTTTGAGTCGAGAAAACCAGGCATCAAATGTGCTACTCTTGATCAGCTCGACCATATGATAACTATAGTGCGCAATTCAAGGGTTGTAAACTATAGTACTCAGACCTCGGGCAATCCTTCCGTGGCCTAGAAAATTCACAAAATTCAAGAATTTTGTACCATACCGTCTCGTCGGACGCGGCTGCCCGGATAAGCAGACCCCGGGAGCCGACGTTCATCGAGCTCTGTGAGGTCTTCAGGTATCCGCCTGAATCAGAGGGCCATGCTGGTCAACGAGCGTCGCGCTCGCTTGGTTCAGCCCAATCAGCTCAACGCGTGTCCCGTGGCGGCGTATCTTAGTAACCACACTTTCCAGGGCGGCGACTGAGGTCACATCCCAGATATGGGCGTCATGGAGGTCGATGAGCACATTGGCCGCGGTGTCGCGAAGATCGAAGCTTTCAGCGAACATGTCGGCGCTCGCAAAAAACACCTGGCCACTCACGGTATAAGTCCGCGTGTCGGCAATCTCATTGTAGGTGCTCGTCACCGTCATCAAGCGCGTGACCTTGAAGGCGAAGAAGACGCCACTCAGAAGCACTCCGACCATGACACCGGCCGCGAGATCGCTGGTCGCCACCGTGACCACAACGGTCGCCAGCATCACAAGGCTGGAAACCTTGGGGTGGCGGGTAAGGTCACGCAACGAGGTCCACGAGAAGGTGCTGATCGAGACCATGATCATGATCGCCACGAGCGCGGCGACCGGAACGCGGGCCACCCAGGGCCGGAGCAGCACCATGAGTATGAGCAGGAACAGCCCGGCAACCAGCGTCGACAGCCTGCCGCGGCCGCCGTACCGGACATTGCCGACGGTCTGGCCGATCATCCCGCAGCCAGCGATACCGCCGAACAGCCCTGCGGCGACGTTGGCGAAACCAAGACCCGTGCATTCCCGCGCCTTCGAGCTCGTCGTGTCGGTGAGGTCATCCACCACAGTTGCCGTCATCATGGATTCCAGCAGGCCCACGACCGCCATTGCCAGGGCATAAGGGGCAACGATGCGTAGCGTCGTCCAATTCAGGGGCACATGCGGCAGGACTAGGCTGGGCAGCGACGACGGAAGCTTTCCAAGGTCAGCCACTGTATGCAGGGGCATTGGCACGAGAAAGCTGATGCCGGTGAGGATGATGATGCAGATGAGTGGAGAGGGAACTGCAGTGGTCAGGCGGGGCAAGAGATAAATTATGACGAGACCCACCGTGATCATCGCGTAGGTGTGCCAGGTCACCCCGAGCATCTGCGGCACCTGGGCTGAGAAAATGAGGATGGCCAGGGCATTGACGAAGCCCGTCCGGACCGAGCGGGAGACGAACCGCATCAGCACGTCGAGCCTCAGGAGGCCGAATACGATCTGGAAACCACCGGCCAGGAGGGTGGCGGCGAGCAGGTAGTCCAGGCCATGCGCCCGGACGAGTGCAGCGGCAACAAGCGCGACGGAGCCCGCAGCGCCGGAAATCATAGCGGGACGGCCACCTGTGAAGGAGATGACGATGCCGATGACGAAGGATGAGAAGAGGCCGACCTCCGGATCGACGCCTGCCACGAAGGAAAAGGCGATGACCTCCGGGATGAGGGCAAAGGTGCCAACCATCCCGGCGAGGACCTCGCGTCTAAGGTCGCCGAAGCTGGTGAACCACTCGGAGCGGTAGCGAGATAGGGATTGTGGGTTCATAATGGGTATCCGCAGTAAGCGCACGAGCTCGGCATCGGCTTCAGCGATGCGTAATATTCGTGTCATATGCGTTGTCCGGCGGATCAGCGGCCGGAAGAGCCACCCGGATTTACACCGGGTCCAGAGCGAATGAATGAACGGTATCTTATCGTTTGCGGCGGTGCAACATACCTGGCGCTCAGCCAACCAATGCCCAGGGGCATGTTAGCTTGCGCCATCTTCCCGCCCCATTTCCAATCCAGCTCACGGGGGTGCTGGTGATGCCAACAGCTCTGCAAAGGTCGCCTTTTGCTCCGGCGTCAGCAGCGCGTACGCCCTGAGATGGTAGGGAACCATCGCCAGACCGGCACGTGTCTCCGCCCGCCCAACAGCCTCGACATCGGCAATAATCGTCTCTTGAACGGGAGACGCCATCGCGGCATCAGCATGATATTTGGCATAGGCAGCCTGCAGTCGGGTGACGCTGGCTTGGGCCGCCGCGACCATCCCTGCGGCGAGTTTTTGCTCTGCCGTGACTTGAGTTGGCGTTAGGTGCAGTTGCGACTTACGGGCCAGTATCCAGCCCGGTCCTGGGTGGTGTGTACGAAAGATCTGAGGAAAACCAAGAGAATTCGCTTTGAAATAGGCCTGCCATGCGGGCACGGCCGCTTGCGTTGTGGGCACGCTCACGGCCTGGACACCTGTGGTGCCCAGCAGCGCAACCATCAATGCCAGCACCGCTGAGCAACCCATTTTCGTTAAACGCATCTCAACTCCTCCATGGAACCCAGCTCAGCTGCGGTATCATGGAGAGGACGCCCCTTCCAGGTGCCGCTCCAGCTCAGCTAAACCTGGACATCCAGGGCGGCTTGGGTGGTTATCTGCACTCTGCCAAAAGCGCTACTGCGATTTCTTGCCATTCCGCGTCGACGGAAGCGCTGAAGAATGGCTTCCGAGCCCGACGATACCAGTAGGCGGCGTTGCTCGCGTCACCTTCCTTGCGATGAAGGTAAGCATGTACCCAGTCCCCGGCGCCCCCTTCATCGGCCTGCGCGGCGGCATGCGCGGCCTCCCAATCCCCCTTAGCGTCAAACCAAAGGGCGCGGAGGGCGAGGTTGAGGCTTGGAGGTGGCTCGGCACGCGTAAGCGACGTTCGAAAGGTGACGAGATCCATGGGCTTTCTCCTATCTCGCGTTCTTAGACTCGTTTCACCAGAAGCCGTCATTGCTTTGAGAAAACCAGGTCAAACCATAATTTGCCGTGTTCCGGCCTGCCCGTCACGGGGGAAGCTTTATGGTTTGATGGACATGAGCAGTTCTTCCCGCGCCTGCGTCGCCAGCTCATCGGCCCGTTCGTTCATGGCGTTGCCCGAATGGCCCCGCACCCAGCGCCAGTCGATTTTGTGCGCGGCGGCGGCGTCCAGGATGCGTTTCCACAGATCCATGTTTTTTACCGGGTCGCCGGCGGCGTTGCGCCAGTTCTTGCGCACCCAGCCGGTATGCCAGCGGGTGATGCCGTTGCGCAGATATTCGCTGTCGGTGTGCAGGATGATGGTGCAGGGGCGCGTGAGCGCCGTGAGCGCCTCGGCGGCCGCGGTCAGCTCCATGCGGTTGTTGGTGGTCTCCGCCTCGGCGCCGGAGAGCTCCTTCATGGTGCCGCGGAATTTCAAAATCGCCGCCCAGCCGCCGGGGCCGGGATTGGGCCGGCAGCCGCCGTCGGTCCAGATTTCGACGATGTTGTCGGCGGTTTCAGAGTCCATAGGATGAGGCATCCAGGGCGGTGTTGTGGAAGCGCAGGCGGCGGTAATAGTCCATCGGGTCTTTCGGGGTGACCAGCGCGCCCGCCGGCGTGTGCAGCCAGTCATAGAGCCGCGTGAGCAGGAAGCGCATGGCAGCGCCCTGGGCCAGCACCGGCAGCGCCGCGCGCTCGGCGCCGCTCAGCGGCCGGTGCGCGAGATAGCCGCGCAGCAAGGCGCGGGACTTGGTGACATTGAAGCTGAAATCCCGCTCGAAGCACCAGGCGTTCAGGCAGATGGCGATGTCGTAGGCGTAAATGTCGGTGGCGGCAAAATAAAAATCGATCAGCCCGGAGATTTTGCCGTTGAGGAAAAACACATTGTCCGGGAATAGGTCGGCATGGATGTGCCCCACCGGCAGGTCGCGCGGCCAGGCGGCGGTGATGCGCGCGAGGTTTTCCTGCAATTCGGCGCTGAGGCCGGCCTGTACATCGTCGGCATGGGCGAGGGATTTATCCAGGAGCGGCGCCCACGCATCGGGCCCGAGCGCGTTGGCCCGCCGCGGCGCGAAATCCTGGCCGGCTAGGTGCAACTGCGCCAGGGCCGCGCCCAACGGTTCGCAATGGTCGACCGTCACGCGGCGCGGCCAGACGCCGGGCAGGAAGGTGGTGATCGCAGCGACGCGGCCCGAGAGCGGGTTGAGGTTCTGCCCATCCCTGGCGCGCACCGGCAGCGGGCAGGAGAGGCCGCGCGCCGCCAGATGCTCCATCAAACCGAGAAACCAGGGCAGATCGGCGGTGTTCACCCGCTTTTCGTACAAGGTGAGGATAAAATCGCCCTGCGTGGTTTTCAGCGCGTAATTGCTGTTCTCCACGCCTTCGGCAATGCCGCGGAACGCGACCATCTCGCCGATCGCATAGCCGGCCAGAAACGCCGCGAGGGCTTCGTCCGTGACTTCAGTATAAACTGCCATGCGGGTAGATGACCGCGCTGGAAAATTCTGGCAAGGGAGCCGGCATGAAACGCCTGATTCCCGCTTGCTGCGCTCCGTTCCTCCTGGCTGGCCTGGCCTCTTGCGCCGATGACCCGCCGCCGCCGATGTTCTGCCCGCAGGTAGCGGTTCTGCAGCAGGCCGGCATCATGACGGAATTCCTGCCCGGGCGCACGGATGTGGCGGCGCAGATCACCACGGCGCAGATCACCGGCGTTGCCGGCGCCTGCGCCACCGCGCACGAGGACCATACGCTGCGCGTGACCTTCCGCGCCGGTTTCGTCGCCAGCAACGGCCCGGCAAACCAGGGCGACACGTTGCATCTGCCTTATTTCGTGGCATTGAGCCGCGGCAACCAGATCATTCAGAAACAGGACTACACGATCGCGCTGCAGTTTAACGGCAACGCCACCACCACGGCGGCGACCAGCAAGCCGATAAAGGTGGAGCTGGGCAATGTGGACGCCAGCCAGGACGTGCAGGTGCTGATCGGGTTCGAGATGACGCCGGAGCAGTTGAGCTACGCCGCCGCGCACCCGCTGGCGGTGCCTTAAGGGAGAGGAAGAAAGCGCTACTTTTTGTGAACAAAAAGTAGCAAAAAAACTTTGTTATGCTGGGCCATGGGCTGTGTCAGCGACAACGCCCATGGCCCAGCATAAACAAAAGTTTTTGCGCCGCTTTTTCCAAAAAGCGGCCGCTTCCCTTGCTTTGATTGGCCGTTAGTATCGCGGTCGCTCTACGGACGCCTTGGCTTTCTCCGCCTCGGCCCTATTTTTTTTCGAGTCATCAAGGAGACGGTTTCATGGAATATGTAAGACTCGGCCGCACCGGCCTGCAGGTATCGCGCATTACGCTCGGCTGCATGACCTACGGCACACCGGACCGCGGCGGTCATAGCTGGACCATGCCGGAAGAGGCCTCGCGGCCGCTGATCCGCCAGGCGCTCGAACTCGGCATCAATTTCTTTGACACGGCGAATGTCTATTCTGACGGCACCTCAGAAGAGATCGTGGGCCGCGCCCTGAAGGATTTTTCGACCCGCGACGAGGTCGTGATCGCGACCAAGGTGTTCAACCGCATGCGTCCCGGCCCGAATGGCGCCGGCCTGTCGCGCCGGGCGATTTTCACGGAAATCGACCACAGCCTGCGCCGCCTCGGCACCGACTATGTCGACCTGTATCAAATCCATCGCTGGGACTACGAAACCCCGATCGAAGAGACGATGGAAGCGCTGCATGACGTGGTGAAGGCCGGCAAGGCCCGGTATATCGGCGCCTCGTCGATGTATGCATGGCAGTTCGCCAAGGCCAATTACATCGCCCGCATGAATGGCTGGACCGAGTTCGTCTCGATGCAGAACTACGTCAACCTGCTCTATCGCGAGGAAGAGCACGAGATGATCCCGCTCTGCCGGGATATGGGCGTGGCGGTGATCCCCTGGAGCCCGATGGCGCGCGGCCGCCTGACCCGCGATTGGGACGAGAGCACCGCGCGGACCGAGACCGACGAGTTCGGCAAGACGTTGTATGCCGGGACCGGCGATGCCGACCGTAAGGTGGTGGAGCGGGTGGCCGAACTGGCGAAGGCGCGCGGGGTGCCGCGGGCGCAGGTGGCGTTGGCCTGGGTCGCCCAGAAGCCGGGCATCACCTCGCCGATCATCGGCGCCTCCAAGCCGGCCCATCTCACCGACGCGGCGGCTGCGCTGCAGCTGAACCTGACGGCAGAAGAGATGGCCTTCCTGGAAGCGGCCTACGTGCCGCACGCGATCGCCGGGCATAAGTAAGGAAGGAAGCAGGCGCTTTTTGAAAAAAGCGCCGCAAAAACTTTTTTGAAACTGGGCCCGTGGCGTTGAAACCGCACGGGCCCAAAGTAAACAAAGTTTTTTTGCTACTTTTTGTTCACAAAAAGTAGCGCTTACTTTTCAATACATTGACGAAAGCACGCTGCGCAGGCGCTTCAATTCCTCAAGCGCGCGGCCCGTTCCCAGGGCGACGCATTGCAGCGGGTTCTCGGCCACCATCACCGGTAAGCCGGTGGAGACGCGCAGCACTTCATCCAGCCGGTGCAGCAGGGCCCCGCCGCCGGTGAGCATGATGCCCTTATCGACGATGTCGGCGGCCAGTTCCGGCGGACAGTTTTCCAGCGCCACCTTCACGGTCTCGACGATCTGTCCCACCGGCTCGGCCAGGCTGTCGGCGATCTGGCGCTGCGACACCGTGACCTCGCGCGGCACGCCGTTGATCAGGTCACGGCCCTTCACAAAACGCGACGGGCCTTCCTCGGCACGGTCCATCCAGGCGGCGCCGATATCCATCTTGATGCGCTCGGCCGAGCTCTCGCCGATCAGCAGGTTGAAGGTGCGGCGAATGTAGGAAATGATCGCGTCGTCCATCTTGTCCCCGCCGACGCGGACCGAACGGGAATAGACGATGCCGCCGAGCGAGATCACCGCCACTTCGGTGGTGCCGCCGCCGATATCGACGACCATGGAGCCGGACGGTTCGGTGACCGGCAGGTTGGCGCCGATGGCCGCAGCCATCGGCTCCTCGATCAGCAGCACTTTGCGGGCGCCGGCGGATTCGGCGGATTCCTGGATGGCGCGGCGCTCGACGGCGGTGGAGCCGGAGGGCACGCAAATAATGATCAGCGGCGAGGCATAGCCGCGGCGGTTATGCACCTTGCGGATGAAATGCTTGATCATTTCCTCCGCGACCTCGAAATCGGCGATCACGCCGTCGCGTAAGGGGCGGATGGCGGAAATGTTGCCCGGCGTGCGGCCCAGCATCTGCTTGGCTTCGTCGCCCACGGCCAGCACCTGCTTGCGGCCCTTGGCGTCGGCGATTGCGACCACGGAGGGCTCCGCCAGGACGATGCCGCGGCCTTTGACATAGACGAGGGTGTTGGCTGTACCGAGATCGATCGCCATGTCGGCCGACATCAGCCCGAGAAGCTTGGAAAACATCAAAAACCTTTCCGTTGTGCCGTATCCCGTCGGGAATAATGACGGAACACGGCCTGCGCCGCCGATGCCAGGGCTTACAGCCAAGCAGGGGCAAGGAGCAAGCCCGGCGCAGGCTGCAGATGAGGCCTGCGTCCCGCTTAGGACGCCGTTGGGCGGGGAGGAGAGGGGGTGGGCACAGGGTTAACGAATCGTCATCGCGGCTGCTTTTGTCGGGTGATCAGGTTGAATTGTCGGCGTGCCAACGAAACATCAGTGTATAATGTCGAGAACCAATAGGGGTGAATCGTCATGTTGCGTAGGCTGAGCATTTGGGTGGTGCTGGCGGCGTCGCTCACGACGTTGGCCGGATGCGGCAATACGGCCGGGAGCCGGGCTTTGACGGGGGGCGCGATCGGCGCCGGCGGCGGCGCGATCATTGGCGGGGCAACCGGCCTTGGGGCCGGCACGGGCGCGCTGATCGGCGCCGGTGCGGGCGCGCTGACAGGGGCCGCGACGACCCATCATTAAAGCCGTCGGCGCCAGGATAAAGGGCGTTTTGGAAGGCGGCCGGGCTTCCGGCCGCCTTTTCCGTTCAGCCGCCGGCCTTGGCGAGCTGGGCCGCGATCTGCCGCACGAAGGCGGCCGGGTTTTCCGGCAGGTCGCCCTCCTGCAATTTCGCCAGGTCGAACAGCAACGCCGCTTCCTCGGTCAGCGTTTCGCGTCCGGCCAGGGCCAGGATGAGCTTATGCTCGGGGTTGATTTCCAGTTTCGGCGGCAGGCCGAAGGCGGGGCGGCCGGCGCGGCGCAGCAGGCGCTGCATCGCCAGGTCCGGCCCCAAATCGTTGGCGACCAGCATCGCCGGGCTGTCTTTCAGGCGGGTGGAGATTGTGACCTCGGAAACCTTGTCGCCCAGGGCCGTTTGCAGCGCCTTGCAGATCGCGCCGAGCGCCTCGGAAGCTTCCGCCGGGGCGAACAGCGCGCCCGATTGTGACACGCTCTTGAATTTTTTATCCTTATAGCTTTCGGTGCGGGTCGGCCAGAAGGCGTCGATCGGGTCGGAGAGCAGCAGCACCTCGTAGCCCTTCTCGGCGAAGCCCTCGAGCTGCGGCGAGGCCTTCAGCGCTGCCGCATCGTCGCCGGCGAGGTAGTAAATCTCGTTCTGGCCTTCAGGCAGGCGGGCGATATACTCATCGAGCGTCGTCGACTCCTCCTTGGTCGAGACAAAGCGCAGCAGCCCGGCGATCTCCTCGGCGTGGCCGGTATCCTCATACAGGCCCTCTTTCAGCACGTTGCCGAAATTGACGAGGAACGTCTTGAAATCCTCGGCATCCTTGGCCTTGGCTTTCAGTTCGGAGAGCACGCGGTTGACCAGCGCCTTGCGGATGCGCTCCAGCACCGGGGTGCTTTGCAGGATCTCGCGCGAGACGTTGAGCGGCAAATCCTCGGTATCCACCACGCCGACCACGAAGGAGAGCCAGGAGGGCAGCAATTTGGCGCCTTCGGTGATGAACATGCGCTTCACATGCAGCCGCACCTTGGAGTCGTGCTGCTCCTCGACCGGCATGAACGGCTTGGAGGAGGGGATGAACAGCAGCGCGGAGAATTCCAGCGTGCCCTCGGCGCGCCAATGGATCGTCGCCCACGGGGCGTCGAAACTATGGCCGAGATGGCGGTAGAAACTCGCATAATCCTGTTCGGAAATGTCCGCTTTCGCCCGGCGCCAGAGGGCGGTGCCTTCGGTGACGGCGGAGAATTTGCCGTCTTCCTCCAGCTCGATGGGCAGGGCCACATGGTCCGCCCATTTGCGGATGATGGTCTTCAGCCGTAGCGGCTCAAGGAACTCGTCGGCATCCGGCTTCATGTGGAGGATGATGGTGGTGCCGGCCTCCTCGCGGGCGGCGGGCTTGAGCGTGTAGAGGCCGCGCCCTTCGGAAACCCATTCCCAGGCCTCGGCGCCGCCGGCCTTGCGGGAGATCACCTCGACCTTATCGGCGACCATGAAGGCGGAGTAGAACCCGACGCCGAACTGGCCGATCAGGCTCGGCCGGTCCTCGGGCTTTTGCGCGGCGAGGCTGGCGGTGAAGGCGGAGGTGCCGGAGCGGGCGATGGTGCCGAGATTCTCCGCCAGCTCCTCTTTGCCCATGCCGATGCCGTGATCAGTAATGGTGATGGTGTGGGCCTGCTTGTCCGCGGCGATGCGCACCGACGGGTTCTCGGGAAGCGCGGGCGCTTCGTCGGACAAAGCCAGGAAGCGGCGCTTGTCGGTGGCGTCAGCGGCGTTCGCGACCAGCTCACGGAGAAAAATCTCGCGGTCGGAATAAAGCGAATGCACCACCAGATCGAGCAGGCGGCCAACTTCGGTCCCGAAAGGGCGGGTTTCTTCAGCAGCATTGATGTCGGACATGCGATCCTCGTTGAAGGCAAAGGAAGAAAGTAGGGAAGTAAGCGCTTCTTTTTGTGAACAAAAAGAAGCAAAAAAACTTTGTTATGCTGGGCCATGGGCTTCGTCGGCGACAACGCCCCTGGCCCAGCATCGTAAAAGTTTTTGCGGCGCTTTTTTCAAAAAGCGCCTGCTTTCTTTTAACTTAGCGCCGCGAGCGCGGCCGTGTGCAACGCCGGCGTGGCGGCCGCCAGCACCGAGCCGTCGCAGCCCAGGCGGAGCTTGGCGCCGGACCAGTCGGTGATCACGCCGCCGGCAGCTTCGACCACCGGGGCGATGGCGGCCCAGTCCCAGGGTTTGAGATTGCATTCGACGACAATGTCGATCTGCCCCAGCGCCAGCAGCCCGTAGCCATAGGCGTCGCCGCCCCAGTAGATGCGCCGGCACAGGGATTTCAGCCGGTCGATGCGCGGCAGATGGGGGCCGAACATTTCCGGCGAGGTGGAGGAAAGTTCCGCCTGCCCGATATCAGTGATGGCGCGCGTGCCCATTTTGCCGCCGAACGGGCCGGTGAAGCGGGAGATGAAGCTGCTGCCGAGCCAGCGTTCGCCGGTCACCGGCTGGTCGATGGCGCCGAATACCGGCACGCCGTCTTCGAGCAGCCCGACCAGGGTGCAAAAACTCGGCCGGCCGGTGATGAAGGCGCGGGTGCCGTCGATCGGGTCGATCACCCAGACGCGGCGCGCGCCTTCGTTGTGCGGCGGTAGTTCCTCGCCGAGGATGCCGTCATCGGGGAAGCGCGCGGCGAGGATTTTGCGCAGTGTTTCCTCGGCCAGGCGGTCGGCGATGGTGACCGGGCTCTCGTCGGATTTCTGCTCGGTGGCCACGCCGGCGCGGAAATAGGGGCGGATCACCGCGCCGGCTTCATCCAGGGCGGCGGC
Organism: Acidocella sp.; assembly: GCF_035535915.1. Taxonomy (GTDB): domain Bacteria; phylum Pseudomonadota; class Alphaproteobacteria; order Acetobacterales; family Acetobacteraceae; genus Acidocella. The sequence continues at coordinate 16,219 of NZ_DATLPB010000073.1, read as the reverse complement.
GACTCCCTCAAGCCAGGCGCCGCTCATGGGCTGGGGAGTTTGATCGGGGAGGCGGAGTTCTTGTTCAGGTAAGCGATCACATCGGCCCTCGTCTGGTCGTTCTTGATGCCCGGATAGGCCATCATGGTGCCGGGTGCAAAGCCCATCGGGTTCTTCAGCCAGTCGCTCATCTCCTGCGCGGTCCAGGTGCCGCCTTCCTTGGCTTTGACGGCGGCGGAATAGTTGAAGCCGGGATGGGCGAACATCTTGGCGCCGACGATGCCATACAGATTGGGGCCGACAATCGTGGCCCCGCCTTGGTTGAGGCTGTGGCAGGCGGAGCATTGCTCCTGCACCAGCGCCTGGCCCTTGGCGAGATCGACATGGGCAAAGAACGGGGCGATGCCGGAGGGCGGGGCGCCGCCTGCGGCCGGCGCGGGCGCGGTGGCACTGGCGGCCTGCACTTGCGCCGCACTTGGCAAGGGCAGCGGCGTCGCGGCCAGCGTGCGCAGATAGGCGATCACATCGGCGCGGGTCTCGGTGTTCTTGATCCCGGCATAAGGCATCGCCGTGCCGGGGACATAAGCGGCCGGGTCCGTCAGCCAGTCATTCATTTTCGCATAGTCCCAGTCGCCCTTGGCTTTGGCCTTGGCCGCGCTGGAGAAAGAGAACCCGGCCTTGGCGAACATCGGGCCGCCGAGCACGCCATAAAGGTTCGGGCCCACGCCGTTGGCGCCGCCATTGTTCAGGGTATGGCAGGCCGCGCATTGCTCCTGGACGAAGGCCTGGCCTTTCGCCACATCGGCATGGCCCAGCAGCGGAAGCACGGACGCGGGACCTGACGGGGGCGCCGTGGCCGGCGTGGCTTGCGGGGTGGAAACGCCGAGCGCCGGCAGGCCGGCGAGCTTGATCGCAGGGGTCTTGGGCGCCTCTTCCGGAACCAGGACGCTGGCGATGCGGTTTGCCCCCCAGAAGACCAGCCCCGCGGTGAGCAATGCCGCGGCGATCTTGTTGCCGAGCAGACGATCCCGACCTTTTCCGCTCATCCGTTTTTTCCCCCGGTTTTATTTATGGATTTGCGCTGAATCCTATCGCGAATTAGGCAGGGGCGACAAGCAGCCGCGAATTGGGACATTAAGTGACGCCGATTATTCTGATCCCCGCCCGCCTGGGTTCGACTCGTTTGCCGAACAAGGTGCTGGCCGATATTGCCGGAAAACCGATGATTGCGCACGTGCTGCAGCGGGCCCGCGAGGCGGGGCTGGGGCCGGTGGCGGTGGCCTGCGGCGAGCCGGAAATCGCCGAGGCGGTGCGGGCGGCGGGCGGCGAGGCGGTGATGACCGACCCGGCTCTGCCCTCCGGCTCCGACCGGATCTGCGCCGCGTTGCAAGTTTTGGACCCGGCGGCGCGGTTTGACATCGTGATCAACCTGCAAGGCGACCTGCCGAGCATCGATCCGGCCTATCTGCGCGCCGTGCTGCAGCCTTTGGCGGATCCGCAGTGTGACATCGCGACCCTGGTGGCGCCGATCACCAGCCCGGCGGAGGCGGCGGCGCCGTCTGTGGTGAAATGCGTGTGCGCTTTCGCCGAGGGCCGGGAGGTGGCGCCGGCACTGTATTTTTCGCGCAGCCCCGTGCCCTCCGGCGAGGGGCCGCTCTGGCACCATATCGGCATCTACGCCTATCGCCGCGCGGCGCTGGCGCGGTTCGTGTCCTTGCCGCCTTCAGCGCTGGAACAGCGGGAGAAACTCGAGCAGTTGCGGGCGCTCGAGGCGGGCATGCGCATCGGCGCGGCGCGCGTTTCGGTGGCGCCATTCGGGGTGGATACGCCGGAAGACCTTGCCCAGGCCCAGAAAATTTTGGAAGCAAGAGTATGACCAGCATCGCCTTTCAGGGCCAGCCCGGCGCCTATTCAGATCTCGCCTGCCGCAAGGCGTTTCCCACCATGACCACGCTGCCCTGCGAGAGTTTCGAGGCGGCGATTGCCGCGGTGCATGAGGGGCGCGCGGCGCTCGCCATGCTGCCGCCGGAGAATTCCTTGGCCGGGCGCGTGCCGGACATGCATGCCTTGCTGCCCAAAAGCGGCCTCTCGATCATCGCCGAGAAGTTTTTGCGCGTGGAGCATTGCCTGCTGGCGCCGCCGGGGGCGAGTCTCGCCACCATCAAGCGCATTCATTCGCACCCTGTGGCGCTGGGCCAGGTGCGCAACCTGCTCCGCGAGCTGGGGGCGACGCCCGTGGTGGAATACGACACCGCGGGTTCGGCCGAGATCGTCGCGAAATTGAACGATATCGGCGACGCGGCGGTGGCTTCGTCGCTGGCGGCGGAACTGCACGGGCTGCAGATTCTGCGCCGCAACGTCGAGGACGAAGCGCATAACACCACGCGCTTTTATGTGATGGCGAAGAACCCGGTGGTGCCGGCGCCGGGCACGCCGCATCTGATGACGACGTTTCTTTTCCGTGTCCGCAACGTGCCGGCGGCCTTGTACAAGGCATTGGGCGGGTTCGCGACCAATGGCGTGAACATGACCAAGCTGGAAAGCTATATGGTCAACGGCACCTTCACCGCGACACAATTTCTAGCTGAAGTTGAAGGGCATCCAGAAGAGCGGAAGTTGCGGCTGGCGCTGGAGGAACTGGAATTTTTTTCCACTGAAATCAAGCTTCTCGGGACCTATCCGGCGGATCCGTTCCGCCTGGCGCAGCGCGGCGATTAAAAGGAAGCAGCCGCTTTTTAAAAAAAGCGGCGCAAAAATTTTTGTTATGCTGGGCCATGGGCTTTGTCAGGGACGACGCCCATGGCCCAGAGTCATAAAGTTTTTTTGCTACTTTTTTATTCACAAAAAGCAGTCTTCCTTTTCCCAGGCATGATTGATTTCGGAAGATGCTTGCGCATCCGGTGCCCGCAGGCCACAATCGGGCGGTGCTGCCCACCGTCTATATCAGCCATGGTTCACCGATGGCGGCTTTGCAGGAAGGTCCCGCGCGCTATTTCCTGGAATCGCTCGGTGCGTTCTTTCCGCGCCCGCGTGCGGTGCTGATGGTTTCCGCGCATTGGGAAACGGATCTGCCGATGTTGTGCGCCCCGCCCGACAATCAGGTCGAGCCCGACGCCAGCGGTTTCCCGGCGGCGCTTTATGGCCTGCATTACAATGCGCCCGGCGCGGCGGAGCTGGCGGCCAAATTGTCCGACCATTTGGCGCAAGCAGGCTTTTCCTGCGGCATCGACCGCGGGCGGGGGCTGGACCAGGGGGTCTGGCTGCCGTTGCTGCTGGCCTTCCCGGAGGCCAATATCCCGGTGCTGCAATTATCCTTGCAACCGCATCGCGGGCCCCGGCACCACCTGGCGCTCGGCGCCGCTTTGTCCGAGCTGCGTGACGAGGGCGTGCTGATCGTCGGTTCCGGCAGTTTCGTTCATGACACGCGGCGGTTTCGCCTGCATGGGCAGGAGCAGGAACCGGTGGACATCGCCGCAAGCGCGGCTTTTGCGGCCTGGATGGATGAGAAGATCGTGGCGCTGGACCTCAAGGCGCTGATGGCCTACCGGCGGCTTGCGCCCTATGCCCTCGAAGAGCATCCGACCGAGGAACATCTGCTGCCGCTCTATGTCGCCCTGGGCGGCGCGGGCATGGCGTTTGCCGCGACGCGGCTGCATCACTCCACCGAGACAGGCGGGTGGCGCACGGACGCTTACGCCTTCTCCTGATCGCGTAACGGCTTACGCGGACATGAATCTTCCGCAAAATGAGTTCGTTTCCGGCGTCGTTCTCCTTACCTCTTGAGCAGAGGAGGAGATGAACATGCGGGTATTGTTTTGTTTTGCGGCCCTTTGTGCGTTGAGCGGCTGCATCGTGCTGGGAGGCGGCTCGCCGCCGCAGCACACGACGGTGGTGGTGCCGCCGGGCTCGACCGTCACCTGCACCGATCAGAGCGGCACCGATTGTCACACCGAAACACAGTGAGTGCTTACTTTGGGCCCATGCGGTTTCAGCACCTCAGGCCCAGCGCAAACAAAAGTTTTTGGAGCCGCTTTTTTCAAAAAGCGGCTCCTTTCTTTCTTCTCCTTACGCCTGAGGAACAGACCCTGACGGCGGGATAAACGGCGAGACCGGTGGTGTGGGGGGCGGAAAGTCCGGGTTGTTGACGTTGAGGGCGATGCCGGCGCCGAGCGCGTTGGCCATGCCGGTCGGCACCAGGATGGTGACGCCGCGATCCTTGTTCATATCGTAGATCAGGCCCATTTGCCGGATTTGCAGCGCCACCGGATTGTTGGCGTAGATATGCGAGGCGTCGGCGATTTGCTGCGCGATCGCAACTTCCGCGCTGGCCAGGGTGACGCGGGCCTGCTTTTCCTTTTCCGCCTGGGCATTGCGGCTCATCGCGTCGTTCAGCTCGCGGGGGATTTTCACGTCGCGGATTTCCACCGTGATGTCGCCGATGCCCCAGCCTTCGGTCTTTTTCAGGATGTAGAATTTCAGCTTCTCATCCATTGCTTCGCGGTTGGCGAGGATGTCGTTCAGCGTGGTGGCGCTGATCACTTCGCGCAATGAGGTCTGGGCGATCTGCGCAACCATGCTCCGGTAATCGGCCAGCTCGGTCGCGGCGCGCTTCACGTCGGAGACACGCCAGAACAGGATTGAATCGATCGTGACCGAAACCGCATCGGAGGTCAGCGTGTCCTCGGCGGAGATGCGTGTGCTCTGCCGGCGCGTATCGACCACTGTATAGACGGTCTCGAACGCCGGAATAAGGAAATACAGGCCCGGGCCGCGCACGCCGGCAAAGCGGCCGAGGCGCAACACCACGGCGCGTTCCCATTCCGCGGCGGTGCGCAGAGTCAAGGCGAGAATCACCCCGATGGCGATGACGACGCCGCCGAAGAAAGGCTGGTCGAGGAAATAGGCGATGGCGGTTCCGACGAGGAGGAAGAGAACGGCAATCACCGTAACGGCGCTGTTGGAGGGCATTTGGGTCTCCGTTTGTTGCGCCGATGATAGCAGGGCTGACAAAGAAAGTTGGCGCTTTTTGAAAAAAGCGCCGCAAAAACTTTTGTTTATGCTGGGCCGGTGGCGGTGAAACCAGCACGGCACCTGATTGATCTTGGTCGACCATGCTTTAAACTCCCGTCATGCAAGGTGATTTTCTACTTTTGGTTGTTGGCTTATTGGCGCTCGGCGCCCTGGTGGCCAGTCTGCTGGCCTGGCGGGCGACGCAGGCGGCGCCGCTGAGACTGCAGCAAATGCTGGAAAAACTGCAGGACGGGGCGCGGATTGAGGCCGATGGGATTCGTGCCGCGCTGGCCGCGGCCGAGGGGCGGCTCACCTCTGCGATCCAGGCGGGGACGACCGAGGCGCTGACCGCCGCCTTCGCGCAGATGAGTGCGGCGACGCAGAGCGTGGCGAGCACGGTGGACGCGCTGCGCCGCCAGGCCGCCGAGGATGCACAAAAGACGCTGGGGCTGCTGGAGACCCGGCTCGGCGCGATCCAGACCTCGGTGAACGAGAAGTTGCACGAGGCGGTCGAGCAGCAAATGACCGCCAGTTTCGCCCGCGTGCTGGAGCAGTTCGCGCAGGTGCAGCAGGCCATGGGCGAAGTGCAGTCTGCCGCGGCGCAGATCGGCGACCTCAAGCGGATTTTCTCCAACGTGAAGACGCGCGGCGGCTGGGGCGAGGCGCAGCTCGGCGCGATGCTGGAGCAGGTGCTGCCGCCCGGCGCCTTCGAGCGCAATTTCGCGCTGCGCGACGGGGCGCGCGAGCGGGTGGATTTCGCCATCCGCATGCCCTCGCGCCAGCTGCTCTGGCTGCCGGTGGACGCGAAATTCCCGACCGAGGATTATGACCGGCTGTTGCTGGCGGCCGAGACCGCCGACCTCGACGCCGAACGCGCCGCGCGGGACGGCATCGCTGTGCGCATCCGGCTCGAGGCGAAGAAGATCGCCGAGAAATATATCTGCCCGCCGGAAACGGTGGAGTTCGGCGTGATGTACCTGCCCTCGGACGGGTTGTTTGCCGAAGTGGCGCGCATCCCGAACCTGATCGACGACATCAGGGCGCGGGAGCGCGTGATCATTCTCGGGCCGACTTTGTTGCCGGCGCTGCTGCAGACCATTCATCTCGGCCATGTCACGCTCGACCTCGAGAAGCGGGCCGGCGAGATCGGCAAGCTCCTGGGGGCGACGCGCATGGAGATGACGAAAATGGACGATGTGCTTGCCAAGCTCGCGGCCAACGCCTCGGCGATGTCGAGCAATATCGAGAAGGCGCGGGTGCGCACGCGGGCAATGGGGCGGGTGCTGCGCACGGTGGAAATGGTCGAGGCCGATACGGCGAGCGGCCTGCTCGGGCTGGAGGCGGATGATGTGTCCGAGTAGGAAGGACTACTTTTTGTGAACAAAAAGTAGCAAAAAAACTTTGTTTACTTTGGGCCCGTGCTGGTTTTACCGCCACCGGCCCAGCATAACAGAAGTTTTTTGCGCCGCTTTTTTACAAAAAAGCGGCCTCTTTCTTGTTTTGTTGCCGAATGCGGGGGGACAGCCGACATGATGTTTGTCGAGATCACAGCCGAAACGCCCAGCAAGGACAGCCTGGCCTGCGCCTATGCCGCCATCAACCGGCTGCTCGATGCCGGCGATCTTGCCGGCGTCATCGCCGCCTGGGAGCGTTTGCGCCGCGAGGTGGAAAGCTGGAGCGCGCTCACCCATCTGCGTTTCGAGCAGGACACGGCGGACGAGGCGGCCAAGGCGGCGAAGGAATATCGCGACGAACTGGCGCCGACCGCGACGCATCATGAAGTGGCGCTGAAGCGGCGCCTGCTCGCCCATCCTGACCGCGCCGCGGTGGCGGCCATTACCGGCGCGCACGCGCTGCTTCTGTGGGAGACCGACATCACCACTTTCGCGCCGGAAATCGAGGAGGATCTGCAGGCCGAGGCGAAGCTTGATTCGCGCTACACCGCGCTGATGGCTTCGGCGCGGATCGAGATCGAGGGCCAGACGGTGAATCTCTCCGGCCTGGCGCCCTTCCTGCAAAGCCTGGACCGCGCTGTGCGCCACCGCGCCGAGGCCGCGCGTTCCGAATTTTTCGCGACCAACGCCACCGCCTTCGACGAGATTTATGATCATCTGGTGACATTGCGGCACGGCATGGCGCGCAAGCTGGGCTTTGAGACCTATACCGAGCTCGGCTACCGGCGGATGCGCCGGGTGGATTACGATGCGGCCGACGTGGCGCGCTACCGCGCCGAAATCGTCGCTCACGTGGTGCCGCTGGTGGGCAAAATTCTCGAGGCGCGGCGGCAGGAGCACGGGTGGGACCGGCTCTACGCCTGGGATGAGCCGCTGACGGACGCGAAAGGCAATGTCGAACCGGCGGGCGATGAGGCGTTCATGCGCGCCAGCGCGCAAAAGATGTTCGACGCCATGGATGCGCGCCTCGCCGAATTTTATCGCATGATGAACGAGAACGGGTTCCTCGATCTCGACAACCGGCCGGCCAAGGCGCCGGGCGGGTTCTGCACCTCGTTCCCAACCGTGGGGCTGCCGTTCATTTTCGCGAATTTCAATGGCACGCACCACGATATCGACGTGTTCACCCATGAGATGGGCCACGCGTTCCAGGCGTACCAGAGCCGGAACCTGGCCGGCTTCGACTATCTCTGGCCGACCTTCGAGTCCTGCGAGATCCATTCGATGAGCCTCGAGCATCTTGCTTATCCGCAGATCGGGTTGATGGTGGGCGAGGCGGCGGCGGAACGTTACCGGCGCATGCATCTGATCCAGTCTCTCGCGTTTCTGCCTTACGGCGTGTGCGTCGATCATTTCCAGCACGAGATCTATGCCAACCCGCAGGCGAGCCCGGCCGAACGCCATGCGATGTGGAAGCGCCTGGAAGCGATCTATCTGCCGTGGCGGGACTATGGCGACATCGCCTATTTTGGCGGCGGCGCGCGCTGGCAGGCGCAACTGCATATTTACGGCATGCCGTTCTATTATATCGATTACACGCTGGCCGAATGTTGCGCGCTGCAGTTCTGGGTGAAGTCGCGCCACGACTATACGCAGGCGCTGCGGGATTACGTCGCGCTGTGCGGGCGCGGCGGGGCGGCGCCGTTCCAGACGCTGGTGGCGGAGGCCGGGCTGATCTCGCCGTTCCGGGAGGGCGCGCTGAAGGACGCGGTGGCCGAGGCGGCGCTGGTTCTGGCCGCGTAACCACGTTGTCAGGCAAGGCCAGGTGATGCACAAAAGCACCATGCTGCGGCGCGCGTTTCTGCTCTCCTGCCTGGCTTTAACGGCGTGTCACCATCGCCTGTCATCGGTGCAGGATGTGAACATCGCCGGCATGCTGCCGCCCTTGGCATTGTCGATGACCGATGTTCAGACCGGCCGGCTGGTCTCGGGTGCGGATTTTCGGGGCAAGGTAACGCTACTTTATTTCGGCTATACGAATTGCCCGGATGTGTGCCCGGCGACGCTGTATAATTTTACGCGGATCATGCAGCGCCTCGGCGCCGAGGGCGGAAAGTTCCAGATGCTGTTCGTCACCGTCGACCCCGACCGCGACACGCCCTCGGTGCTCAGCCACTATGCCGCGCTGTTCGGGCCGAACATTATCGGGCTGCGCGGCACGAAGGACCAGCTCGACGCCGTGGCCAGGCGCTACCGCGCAGAGTTCTCGGTGGTGAAAACGCCGACCTACGCGGTGACGCATTCCTCGGCGGTGTATGTGTTCGACGCGCAGGGCAAGCCGCAATTCCTGATCGCCGGGCTGGAGGGCACAAACCCGGATTTCAAGGGAATCACGGCAGATTTGAAGAGTGTGATCGGAGATTAAGAAAGGAAGCGCTTCTTTTTTGAAAAAAAGAAGCAAAAAACTTTTTGTAAACTGGGCCCGTGCCGGTTCAACGCCTCCGGCCCAGCATAACAAAAGTTTTTGCGCCGCTTTTTTCAAAAAGCGGCTGCTTGCTTAACTACGATACGACCCGTTGATGTCGATATAGCCATGCGTGAGGTCGCAGGTCCAAACCGTGGCGTGGCCGTGGCCAAGGCCGATATCGACCTGAATGTCGATTTCCCGCCCCTTCATATGTGCGACCACCGGGGTTTCGTCATAGCCGGGCACGATGCCGCCATTCTGCGCCATCCAGGTGCCGCCCACGGCGACGCCGAGCTTGTCGCGGTCCGCCGGCTCGCCGGCCTTGCCGACGGCCATGACGATGCGGCCCCAGTTCGCATCCTCGCCGGCGATGGCGGTTTTCACCAGCGGGGAGTTGGCGATGGCCATGGCGATGCGCCGCGCGGAGGCGTGGGAGACCGCGCCCTCGACGGTGATCTGTACGAATTTCTGCGCGCCTTCGCCGTCGCGCACCACCATCATCGCCAGATCATGCAGCACCTCGTTCAAGGCGCGGCGGAAATCGGCGAGATGGCCGGGATCGTCGGTGGGGGCGTTGCCGGCCTGGCCGGTGGCGAACAGAAGCACCGTGTCCGAGGTCGAGGTGTCGGAATCGATGGTGATGCAGTTGAAGCTGGTCTCGACGCCCTTGCTCAGCATCGCCTGCAAGGCGGCGGCTGGAATGGCGGCGTCGGTGAAAATGAAGGCCAGCATGGTCGCCATGTCCGGTGCGATCATGCCGCTGCCCTTGGCGATGCCGGTGATCCGCACGTCCACGCCGCCCAGGCGCGCCACACGGGTGGCGGCCTTGGGGAAGGTGTCGGTGGTCATGATCGCGCGCGCCGCCTCGGCGAGGCGGTCCGCGGCGAGCTTGGTGTGCAGCTCGTCCATCACGGCGACGATTTTCTGCGCCGGCAGGGGCTCGCCGATCACGCCGGTGGAGGAGAGGAAAATCTGTCCGGGCGTGGTCTTGAGCGTGGCAGCAGCGGCATGGGCCGTGGCCTCCACCGCGCGGACGCCTGCCAGACCGTTGAAGACATTGGCGTTGCCGGCGTTGACGACGAGGCCCCGGGCGCCGCCGCCCTGCAGGGCTTCACGGCACCAGGTGACAGGTGCGCCGGGGCAGAGATTCTTCGTAAACACGCCGGCGACGGTCGTGCCTTCGGCGAATTCCGCCAGCAGCACGTCCGTTCGGCCCTTATAGCGGATACCCGCCTCAGCCGTGGCAAGGCGCACCCCGGCGACCGGGAGAAGTTCGGGGAGCGGCAGCGCCAGCGGAGAGACGGGTATCTTCGACATTAATTGCTAGCCGGAGCGGCCGGCGTGCTTGGCGTACCGGCCGTGTTGTTGATGGTGATTTTCACTTTGGCACGGGCCGCGGCCAGGGTCGCCTGAATGGCGTTGTCGGCGAGGTTCTGACGGATCTGGTCCTGCACATCCGCGAGAGTCGGGGCCGGTGAGGCGCGGCGGCCTTCGAGCAGGATCACATGCCAGCCGAACTGCGATTGCACGGGGGTCTTGGTGTACTGGCCGGGCTGCAGTGCGAAGGCGGCATTGGCGAAAGCCGGAACCATCTGGTCCTTGGTGAACCAGCCGAGCTCGCCGCCATTCTTGGCGCCCGGATCGATGCTGTCCTTGGTCGCCAGGGTGGCGAAATTGGCGCCATGGTTGAGCTGGTTGATGATCGCCTCGGCTTCGGCCTTGGTCTTCACCAGAATATGGCGGGCATCCACCTCTTCAGGGCCCGGCTTGCCGGCATAATTTTTGTTGTATTCGGCCTGCACGGCGGCGTCGGTCACGGCGCTGGTGACATGTTGCTGCACATAGGCGTTTTCCAGGCTGACATTGGCGGCATGCGCCATGGCGGCGGCGACGGTCGGTTGCTTTTCCAGGTCTTCCTGGTGCGCGGCCACCAGCAGCGCGGCGCGGTCGATCTCCTGGTTGAGCAGCAGGGGGAAGAGCTGGTTCGGCGGCAGCTGCTGCAGCTGCTGCGGCGCGTCCTGCGCGGCTTTCTGGATGTCGCTGAGATGGATTTGCATGCCGTTGACGGTGGCCACCACCGGGTCGGTCGAGGCGGGAGCGGCGGCGGGGGCATCGGCAAAAGCCGCCGGGGCCATGAGGCCGGCGGCGAGGGCGAGAGCGGAAAGCGTGGTACGACGCATAGAGGGGGAACCCTTCCTGTGTTTTTTCGATCCTATGAGCTAACTGTCGAACCGGGGCAAGGGTTTGACCACCCGGGGGGCGGCGCTTATGTGAGCCGGAGACGACGACTTATAGTAAGGTACGCGGTATCCGCCCGCTGCACCAGGAAGAGAGAATGTTCGCAAGCCTCGCCCGAGCCGTTTTTGGTACCAGTAACGACCGCGCCCTGAAAGCTTTTCGGCGCAAGGTCAATGCGATTGCCGCCTGGGAGCCGGAATTGGCGGCGCTGGACGACGAGGCCCTACGCGGCCAGACCGCGAAATTCAAGGCCCGCCTGGAGGAAGGTGAGACGCTCGACGATCTGCTCGAGGAAGCCTTCGCCACGGTGCGCGAGGCGGCCAAGCGGGCGCTGGGGATGCGCCATTTCGACGTGCAGATGATCGGCGGCATGGTGCTGCATTCCGGCCGGATCGCGGAAATGAAGACCGGCGAGGGCAAGACCCTGGTGGCGACCCTGGCGGTGTACCTCAACGCGCTCACGGGCAAGGGCGTGCATGTGGTGACGGTGAACGACTACCTGGCAAGGCGCGACGCGGAGTGGATGAGCCGGCTGTACGGCTTCCTCGGCCTGACGACCGGGATCATCGTGCATGGGTTGGATGACCCGCAGCGCCGCGCCGCCTATGCGGCGGACATCACCTACGGCACGAACAACGAATTCGGCTTCGACTATCTGCGCGACAATATGAAATACCGGCTGGAGGACATGGTCCAGCGGCCGTTCAATTTCGCCATCGTCGACGAGGTGGACAGCATCCTGATCGACGAGGCGCGCACGCCGCTGATCATTTCCGGCCCGTCCGACGAGCCGACCGACCTTTATGTCAAGGTCGATTCCGTGGTGGCCGCCTTGGTGGCGCGGGGCCGGGCCGAGGATGGGGCGAACCAGTTCTATGACAAGGACGAGAAGGCGCGCACCGCGATCCTGACCGATCTCGGCTCCGAGACGGTGGAGCAGATGCTGCGCGAGGCCGGGCTGCTCACCGAAGGCAATCTGTACGATATTTTCAACATCTCGCTGGTGCACCATGTGCAGCAGAGCCTGCGGGCGCGGGTGCTGTACACGCGCGACGTCGATTACATCGTGCGCGACGGCAAAGTGGTGATCATCGACGAGTTCACCGGGCGCATGATGGAGGGCCGCCGCTATTCGGACGGCCTGCACCAGGCGCTGGAGGCCAAGGAGCAGGTGACGGTGGAACGCGAGAACCAGACGCTCGCCTCGATCACCTTCCAGAATTATTTCCGCCTGTTCCCCAAGCTCGCCGGCATGACCGGCACGGCGATGACCGAGGCCGACGAGTTCGAGCAGATCTACAAGCTCGAAGTGGTGGACATTCCCACCAACGTGCCGGTGGCGCGCGCCGACCAGGACGATGAGGTCTACCGCACCGCGGCGGAAAAATACGAGGCGGTGGCGAAGCTGATCGAGGAATGCCGGGAGCGCGGCCAGCCGGTGCTGGTGGGCACCACCAGCATCGAAAAGAGCGAGATCATCTCCGCGCTGCTGAACAAGAAGAAAATCAAGCACAGCGTGCTGAACGCGCGCTTCCACGAGCAGGAGGCGAAAATCGTCGCGCAGGCCGGCGCGCCGGGGGCGATCACCATCGCCACCAACATGGCGGGCCGTGGCACCGACATTAAGCTCGGCGGCAATTACGAGATGCGGGTGCAACTGGAGCCGGAGGCCGATCCGGAACGCATCCGTGCCGAGATCGACGCCAACCACGACGCCGTGAAGGCGGCGGGCGGGCTGTTCGTGATCGGCACTGAGCGGCATGAGAGCCGGCGCATCGACAACCAGCTGCGCGGCCGTTCCGGCCGCCAGGGCGACCCGGGCGCGTCGCGCTTCTTCCTGTCGCTGGAAGACGATTTGATGCGCATTTTCGGCTCCGGCCGGATGGGCGGCATGCTGCAGCGCTTAGGGCTTCAGGAGGGCGAGGCGATCGTCCATCCCTGGATCAATAAGGCGCTGGAAAAGGCGCAGAAGAAGGTCGAGACGCGCAATTTCGACATGCGCAAGAACGTGTTGAAATACGACGACGTGATGAACGACCAGCGCAAGGAAGTGTATGCCCAGCGCCGCGAGTTCATGGCCGCGGACACGGTCTCCAGCGTGGTGGCGGAGATGCGCGAGGACATGATCGCCACCTCGGTGGCGATGCGCATCCCCGAGAAGGCGTTCGCCGAGCAGTGGCAGAGTGCGGAGCTGGCCGAGGATATCAAGCGCCTGCTGGGGCTGGAGCTGCCGATCGCCGACTGGGCGGCGGAAGAAGGGATCGACGAGACCGGCATCCGCGAGCGGATCGTCGCGGCGGCCGAGGCGGCGTCTGCTGCCAAGGCGGCGCAATTCGGGCCGGAGCTCAACAATTATATCGAGAAATCGGTGCTGCTGCAGACGCTGGACCATGTCTGGAAGGAGCACCTGCTGGCGCTGGATTATCTCCGCCAGGGCATCGGCCTACGCTCTTACGGGCAGCGCGACCCGCTGAACGAGTACAAGCGCGAGGCCTTTGCCTTGTTCAACGGGCTGCTGGACGAGCTGCGCCAGCGGGTGACGCATGTGCTGGCGCATGTGGTGGTCGGCGAGGCGCCGCCCCCGCCGCCGGCGCCGGAGCCGGTGGTGGAGAACCACAGCCCGCCGGGCGGCATGGTGGGCGGGCTGGCGCTGGCCGAGCCGGTGGTGCGGGCGGCCGCGTCCGACCAGCATCTGCAGGCGGCCCAGGTAGACCCGGCGCGCCCCGAGACGTGGGCCGCGACCCCGCGCAACGCCCCGTGCCCCTGCGGCTCGGGCAAGAAGTTCAAATATTGCCACGGACGGGTACAAAACTAAGTCTTTTCAAGGGGTTAACTCGAAAAACACTCCGTTTTGCCTAGGCACTGCCTAGACACTCTACAAAATAAGTAGGGTTTCATCACCTTTCAGGTCGTCCGCACATCAGATGTCGTTTGCGTGCATCGAGAACCAGGGGAATCAGGAGCCCTGCTGACAGGACCAGGAGACCGGCGACCTGCATGCAGGAGGGGATCTCTCCGGTCACCGGAATGCCCAATAGGATCGCCACGCCGGGGGAGGTTGCCGGAAAGAGCGCTGAGCGGCTTGCTCCGATCGCCGCAACGGCACGCGAGAAGGCATAAATGGCGATAACGCCTGAAAAGACCCCTTGGGCCAACGCCTGCTCGGCAAGCACCGTCCATGGGAGGTGCCAGATGCGGCCATGCGTTAGCAGCAGGTAGGCAGGAGCGTAGATGAGCGCCGAAACAAGCGACAGTGATGCGGTCGCCGCGAAGGCGGGGACGCCCCATTGGCGTTGCAGGACCGTGAAAATTGCCCAGGACAGCCCGGCCGAGCCGAATAGAAGGTCGCCGATCCAAGCATGGGAGCTGCCGGTCCAAAGCGCCGGCCCGGCCGCCACGATTAGCCCCACGACGACCAGGGTCAAGCCGAAAAGCCGGGGCGCACTCGGATGCTCCCTCAGCACAATTGACGCCAGCAAGACATTGAAGAGCGTCAGTGCGCCGAGCTGCACGACCGCGGCATGGGCGAGCGGCGCGAACAGATAGCCGCTCGCGCTCAGCAAAATGAACGGGGGTCCCGCGAACAAGGCCATGCAACCGGCCTTCACCCAGCCGACACCAGCCAGCCGGTGCGGTGTATTGCGTAGCAGCCATGGCAGCACGATCAATCCGGCCGTTGCGTACCGCAGGAAAGCGATGTCGGCCGCCGTCAGGCCCTCCCCGACGCCATAGCGCGAAGCCACAAGGAACCAGCCCCAAATGAGAGAAGCGAGAAACCCGAACGCGTAGCCGTGTTTTACTGACGTAGCATGCGTCGCTTGATCTGGTCTTGGGGAGAGGTCGGCCCTACGCGCTGTCACGGCTCGTCCTCCGCCTGGCCGCCGAAATGGGCGCGGATGAAGCTGGCGTCGTGCTGCAGGGCTGCGGCGGCCTGAGGCAGCACTTCCGGGTAGAGTTGCCATTGATGCGTCATACCGGGCCAGATTTCGAGTTTGGTCGCGACGCCGGCTGCGGCCGCTTTGCGTGCCAAGTTCACGGAATCGTCGAGGAGGATTTCACCTGCTGCGACTTGCAGCATCAGCGGCGGAAGACCGTGGAGATTTGCGAACGCCGGTGAAGCGTCCGGATTCCGGAGATTGCCTCCGGGCATATAGGTGTGGCTTACCGCCAGCAGGCCAGTGCGCGTGAGCAGTGGATCGCTGTGCGCATTCGTCACCATTGATCGCCCCGATGCGGTCAGATCGGTGATCGGGCTCATGGCGACCAATGATGATGGGAGGGGCTGATGCTGCTCGCGTAGATGCAATGCGAGCTCCAGGACCAGATTGCCGCCGACGGATTCGCCAGCAACAGCGATGTGATCTGCAGCGTAACCTTGGCTCAGGAGCCAACGATAGGCCGCAAGCGCATCATCGATTTGGGCGGGATATGTGGCCTCCGGCATCGGCCGGTAGTCGATGAGGAAGACGTCGGCACCGCTATCTTTGGCCAGCGTTGCGCCGAGGACGCGGTGGGTACAACTCGACCCGCTGTAGAAGCCACCCCCGTGGATGTAGAGGATGACATTCGTGCTTCTTGTCCCGCTTGGATTCGCGAACACCCAAAGCCCTGGAACGCCATCGGCGTCGATCTTGGCGGATCGCGCATCGAAGGGCTGATGAAGTTCGTTGATGAAGTCAGCAAAGGCTTTGCGGTGACCGAGATAACCGACCGTTCCTTGCGCCGCATCCTGACGGAGCTGGTCGATCTGGCTCATGGTCAGGCTGGACGTGCCCTGAGCTTGGGCGGCGCCAGCGGCGAGAAGAGTGCCGAGTACGAGGGCAGTCAGCCCACATAGGAAGGATTTCATGTCGTTCCCTGGGAAAAGATTGCAGATGCGCCTTTTTCCTCAATGGGAGCCGGCTCGGCCAATTCGTTTCGTTTGAGACGACGATAAGCGCCGCTAATCGCGGCTGACTTTGTTCCCGTTTTCATCTGCCGCGAGCCGGGCCGCTTGCTCGGTTGCCAAGTCGGCAAAATCGAGAATCAACGGCCTGGACTCGTCACGCCGGATGAAAAGGTGCACGTCGAGCGGATCAAAGCCGTCGACAGGTCTTGCGACGAGCCCCTGCGGCAGCTCGGTGAAGACATA